>NZ_BAAGVF010000009.1:0-247467 GCF_054781015.1 Bordetella muralis
CGCACTCAAGCAGATCTTCCAACCAGGCACCACGCCACCCCTACCGCATGCCCGGACCGATCGCTTTCGGGGGACGCGCAGGGCGTCCCCCGAAAGCAGCACCGCAAGATCTTTCTCTCTACCACCGCGGCTGCAGAAAAACGCCAAGCAAGATAGTCGTGCCAGCGATGCTGGGAACTCTAGTTGCCTCGGCTCGACGACCAACAGAACTCCACTCCCCCCGCAAAACACCACACAAGCCGACCCCTCACCCCTTACGCACCACCAACGTCGCCGTATCGCTAGTAAACGACCCATCACCCTGAATCTCAAAATGCTCACGCACCACATCCGGCGCAATCGCATGCAGGGCCCGCAATGCGGCGACGAGGACCTCGGGCGTACGCATCCGTGCCACCCAGGACGAGAACTCCAGCGGCAAACGTCGTAACGCCGTGCTTTGCAGCGTAAAACCCGCCTGCGTCAGTAACGCAGACCATTCCGCGATCGAATAATTACGCACATGGGAGGTATCACGCAGCATTTCGAACGTTTGCAGCCATGTGTCGAGTAACGCTTCGCCGGGCGAAACCACGTCTGCAAAGGCTGCGATACCGCCGGGCTTCAATACGCGTCTGGCTTCGCGTATCGCTTGTCCCGGGTCCTGCCAATGATGGGTCGAGTAGCGGCACAGCACCAGATCGAACTGCTCATCGTCAAATGGCAGACGTTCCGCCTTGCCCTGACAGGTATCCAGGTTATGCAATCCACGGCGGGTAGCTTCGGCGGCGACGACATCGAGCATGGCTTGGGACAGATCGTAAGCAGTGACATGTTGAACCAAGGGGGCAACGAGAAAACTCACATGACCGCCGCCGCAACCGAGATCCAAGACACGAGCCGTTGGCTGCTCCCGAGCGAGGCTGGCCAGTTGTTGCAGGTCTTCGCCCTGCGCGTGAACCGCGCTGGTCAAATATGCGGCGGCTTGCGGGCTGAACTGACGCTCGACAGCGGCGTCGTGAGAGGCAGAGAGGGTCATTAATGACTCCAAAAACGGCGTTGAGACAGATGGCATGACGTGCCAGGAGTTAAGATAAGTGCCCGTTGATACGCGTACAAGACCATTGTTTATCCTGGTATGAATGCTTCCCCCCAAGCCGGTTCACCGGCATCACATGACAGTTCGACTCGCCGCCGTCACGCCTTGGGCGAGTTCGTGCGCGCTGCAAGGGCGCGGATTACACCGCAGATGGCGGGGTTGCCGGAGGGCATGCGTCGCCGCACACCCGGACTGCGGCGCGAAGAGGTTGCGCAGTTATGCGGGATCAGCGTGACTTGGTACACCTGGATCGAGCAGGGGCGCGAAGTGTCGGTGTCACCCGCAGTGTGGGCGCGGATTGCCGGGGTGCTGCAGTTGGCGCGAGCCGAGCGTGCGTATCTGTTCGAACTGGCCGAGTGCGCGGATCCACAGCACCCGCGTGATGATGGCAGCGAGGCGCCCGGGTTGTTACGCGAGTGTGTGGATGCGATTACTGCGCCGGCGTATGTGCTGGATCGGGCATGGAATGTGTTGGTGCATAACGCATCGATGAGCGAGCTGTTTGACGATTGGCCCGTACGCGACCCTCAGCCGAATTTATTGCGTTATATCTTTCTCGATCCGGCCGCACGTCAGTTGGTGGTGGATTGGGATCAACGCGCGCGCCGTGTCGTGGCCGAGTTCCGGGCCGATGCAGGGGCGCATCTGGATGAGCCGGATGTGTTGACGCTGCTCGATGAGTTGAATCGAGACAGCGAAGTGTTTGCCCATTGGTGGACGCGGCACGCCGTGGTAGAGCGCGAAGGCGGCCTGCGTGAATTTCAGCACCCGCATCATGGCCGGCTGGCTTATCAGCAAACGACGTTTCGCTTGGCAACGCATCCGGATTTGAAATTGGTGATGTTGTTGAAGGGCGAGTGAGTAATCTGGAATTCCTACTCAGGCAAGCCTGCTTCCAGAAGCCCTTCCAACAGCTTGCGTATCGGTGCCGGCAGCGCCAGCGATGGCAGCTCCGCGAGGCTCGCCCAGCGCTGCGGCATCGCCGGCTCGGCTATGCTCGCAGCCAGGCTCACGGGCAGATACCACGGCTTGATATGCAATCGGTAATGCGTAAACGTATGCGCAAACGCCGCTAGCTCGTATCGTTGGGTGGGCTCCAGACCCAATTGCCGTGCGGCCTGAGTCGGATCGCCGCCCGCGTCGAATTCCGGCAAGCTCCACAAACCACCCCAGATACCCGGCGACGGCCGTTGTTCCAGCAAAATCGCACCATCGCGTTGCAGCACCAGCATGCCGGTCTGGCGTTCGGGTATGGCTTTGCGGGCCTTGGGCGTCGGGAGTTCGCTCTGGCGCCCATCACGGCGCGCGATACAGGTTTCGGATACAGGGCAGCGCGTACAGTCGGGTTTACCGCGTGTGCATAGCGTGGCACCCAAATCCATCAAGCCTTGGGTATAGGTCGCCATATTCAGGCCGGGCGCCTCGGCGACCTGCGCATCTGCCAGTGCCCACAAACGTTGTTCGACTTCACGCCGTGCGGGCTCGCCCTCGACACCGAAATGCCGCGTGAATACGCGCTTGACGTTACCGTCCAGGATGGGGGACCGCTCTCCGTAGGCAAAGGCCGCAATCGCGGCCGCCGTGGATCGGCCTATGCCCGGCAACGTGGCGATCTGCTCCGCGGTGGGCGGAAAGCGTCCGCCCCAGTCGCTTATGATGGTTTGCGCGCAACGGTGCAGGTTGCGCGCGCGTGCGTAGTACCCCAGGCCTGCCCAATAGGGCATGACCGTTTCCTGGTCGGCAGCCGCCAGCGTTGCAACGTCGGGGAACCGTTCCAGAAACCGCTGATAGTACGGAATGACCGTCGTGACCTGTGTTTGCTGCAGCATGATCTCTGACAGCCAGATCCGATACGGGTCTTGCGTATGTTGCCAGGGGAGTCCGTGGCGGCCGTGGCTAGCTTGCCAGGCGACGATGCGAAGGGCGAAATCCATAGCGCGGGATTATCGCACCCGCGCCAGCCAAGCAGCTCGTTCGATTTCAACGAGTACAGCGAGGCGCGGATACATGATTGGATGATTTAAAAAATGGCCTGACTATATATATGAGTTATGTAGTCATCGTCAGGGGCCATTCGTCGCAACGCGTCGCGCGAAACTTTTATTTTCTAGAAGTAACCAAAAACTAACGGTGCCTGTGAATTTTCCTGCCATGAGCCCGGAAAATCGGTCTCATGGCAAGGTCGGCATTTTAATGCGTCCCCAATTAAAATCGAGTGCTGCGGGTCACTGACCAGCGTGCCGCCAGTGCGCCCAGGATACCCGTGCCCACCACCGCAATCGCCAGTATCGGCAATCCCGGCAAATGCAGGGCAAAGTTTGCCCCATAACTGCGGGCGAGCCCCACCAAGGCGTTATTCAGTGGAGTCAGGGCGGCGGCCGCCGCGCCTATGGCAATCAACGCCGCCAACGCACCGGACAGAGCGCCCAGATACAGGAACGGCCGGCGGACAAAGGATTCCGTGGCGCCCACCAGGCGTGCAACAGCGATCTCCTCTCGTTGCAGCATGGCCTGCATGCGTACGGTATTGAAGACGGCTGCCAGCACAACAGCCGCGACGCATGCCGCCAGGAATATCAGGCCAACACGCGCAAAACGCAGAATGGCTTCCAGCCGCTGCACCCACGCGCTGTCCAGCTGCACCATATCGACGTGCTCCCATTTCTGCCAAGTCTCGGCGAGCGTGTTGGCACGCTCTGCGAGCTGTTCACCCTCGGTCAGCGTGGCGACCACCGCATCCGGCAGCGGATTGCCAGGTAACACGGCCAGGGCCTCATCCCAAGTGGGGTCGTTGCGCAACGAGGCCAGTGCTTCGTCGCGTGGCACGACACGTACGGCTTGCACCTGATCGGCATTATCGTCGCGGATGCGTTGCGCAATCGCGGCGGCAGCCCCATCGGGGGCCGACGTCTTCAGGAACAATGTGACCTCTGGCGTCACCGATACTTGGCGGGCGACCGGCTGGGCCGAGACCAGAATCGCCGCTCCCAATAGCGGCAAGGCCAGGGCCAGGGCCATGACCACCAGATTGGCCAACGAGGAAAAAGGCTGCGCCGCCAACCGGCGCAACGTCACTATCAGCGCATAGCGATGCAATCGCAACCAGGATTTCATTCGTGGGCTCCCGAGTCAAAGAACTTGCCGGGTTCCAGCCGCAGGGTGCGCGTAGCGTATTGCGCCATCAGGGCCTGATCGTGCGAAGCAATCAGTGTCGTGACGCCAACGCGATTGAAGTCGCGAAACACATTCAAAATGCGCCGCGCCGTGTCCTGGTCCAGGTTTGCCGTCGGTTCGTCTGCAATCAAGATCGCAGGCCGGTTCACGATCGCGCGCGCGATGGCCAGGCGTTGCTGTTCGCCACCAGAGAGCTCGATCGGGTTCATATCTTCTTTACCTGCCAGGCCGACCTTGTCCAGGGCGGCGCGGGCGCGCGCACTGGCAGGCCCATGCGCCTGACCGGTGACTGCCAGGGGAAGCATGACGTTCTGCAGGGCGCTGCGATCAAACAGCAAATGCGTGTCTTGCAGGATCACGCCCACCGCACGCCGCAGATAGGGCCGCGCACGTGCGGAGAGCTGGTCCAGACGCTGGCCATTGACCTGGATCGAACCCCGGCTGGCGGGCTCCAGCCCGCCGATCAGTTTTAGCAGGGTGGATTTGCCCGCACCCGACGCCCCTGAGACAAACAGGAATTCACCGGCGGTTACGCGGAAATTGATGTCGGCCAGGATATTACGGCCGCGCCCATACGATTTGAAGACGTGCTGGAATTCGATCATGGCGGCAAAAAAGGATGAAGCAGCAATAGTACCGTGTGTATTCCCGTTAGTGGGGCGTGTCACGCTTGTTGCACATTTCTTGTGTCCCCTTTTTTTGTGCAACTTGTCGAGGGATTTCCCCCATGTCCCCGAATATCTCCAACCGCTACCATCCCCGGCGATGCTTGAATTGACGGATTACGTTGCACAGCAAGCGTTTCTTACAGGAGATCCAAATGAAAGCACTAAAATTAGCCGCGGTGGCTGCTGCATTATTGGCCACTGCGGCGACCGCGCATGCGGGGGCCACTTTTGATAGCGTCAAAAAGAAAGGTTTCGTCCAGTGCGGCGTGTCCACGGGGATTTCTGGATTCTCCATGGCCGACAGCAAAGGGCAATGGCAAGGAATCGACATCGACATGTGCCGCGCCATCGCAGCCACGATGTTCAACGACGCGACCAAATTTAAAGTCACCCCGCTGAATACGCAGCAGCGTTTTACCGCACTGCAGTCCGGCGAGGTCGATGTGTTGACTCGTAATACGACGCAAACGCTGACGCGTGACACCACCCTGGGCCTGATCGGCGCCGGCGTGAACTACTACGACAGCCAAGGCGTGATGGTGTCCAAAGAACTGGGCGTCAAGAGTGCGAAAGAACTGAACGGCGCTACCGTTTGCGTTCAGCCTGGCACCACCACCGAGCTCAACCTGGCCGACTGGTTCCGTGGCGAAAAGATCGAGTTCAAGCCGGTCGTGATCGACAAGTACGACGAAATCATCCGCGCTTTCTCGGCTGGCCGCTGCGATGCGTTCACGACCGACAAGTCGCAATTGGCGTCGAGCCGTACCACGCTCGAAAACCCTGACAATTACGTCATCCTGCCGGAAGACTTCTCTAAAGAGCCGCTCGGTCCCATGGTGCGTCAGGGCGACGAGCAGTGGTTCAACGTGGTTCGTTGGACGCTGAACGCCATGATCGAAGCCGAAGAGTATGGCATTACGTCCAAGAACGTCGACGAAATGACCAAGAATCCCAATCCCAATATTCAACGCATCCTGGGCGTGACCCCGGGCATGGGCAAGAACCTGGGTGTGGACGACAAGTGGGCCTACAACATCATCAAGCAAGTCGGTAACTACGGCGAAAGCTTTGAGCGCACGCTCGGGATGAGCAGCCCCATGAAACTTGAACGCGGCCTGAATGCTTCGTACAAGAAGGGCGGCATTATGTACGGTTGGCCGGTGCGCTAAGCATCGCTGCCGGGCAAGACGGGATCAACCCGTCTTGCTTTGATGTCCGCATCATGCGGACGGCAGGAGTGAGGTGGCCTGCGGCGGGTCCCAGGCCATTCCTGTTTTGACTTCTGTAGAAGCTTTTCATGACGACAAACAACCCTCAAGCTCCAGTGGCCGCGCCCAAACGCCGCCTCAGCTGGAACGATCCCGGTGTGCGCGCCGTGGTCTATCAGGTTGTCGCGCTGGCCCTCGTTGCCTGGGCCGTGTGGTTCCTGGTCTCTAATACTCTGAATAACCTGCAAGTCCGCAATATTTCAACGGGTTTTGGCTTTCTCGATCGAGAGGCTGGATTCGCGATTGGCGAGACCCCCGTCGCTTATAGTCCTGCAGACACTTATGGCCGAGCTATTTGGATAGGCCTGCTCAATACGCTGCGCGCTGCGGTGCTGGGCATCATCTTTGCGACGATTCTGGGTACGCTCATCGGCGTAGGCCGTTTGTCCAAAAACTGGCTGATTGCCAAAGTCTGCTCGGTCTATGTCGAGGTGATGCGTAACGTACCGCTGCTGTTGCAGCTGTTCTTCTGGTACGCGCTGATTACCGAAAATATGCCCGGTCCGCGCCAGGCATACAACCCATTGCCTGGAGTGTTTATTTCCAACCGTGGCCTGAAGGTGCCTGGTCTGGAAGGCAGCTCCATGGACTGGATACTCGGCGGTTTGGCACTGGCGATTGTCGGCACGATTCTGGTGGCGCACTGGGGCAAGAAACGCCAAGAGGCCACCGGCCGGATTTTCCCCTTGGGGCGTGCAGCGTTAGCGCTGTTCATTGGCTTGCCGGTACTAGGCTGGCTCATCAGCGGCGCTTCGCTGTCGTTGAATATGCCCGAGCTGAAAGGTTTCAACTTCAGCGGCGGCTTGACGCTGTCGCCTGAGTTTGCCGCGTTGCTCGCGGGTCTGGTGATCTACACCGCTGCCTTTATTGCGGAGGTCGTGCGCTCGGGTATCCAGGCCGTGAACCATGGCCAATGGGAGGCCGCCGGCTCGCTGGGGCTGCGCCGTTCCCGCGTGCTGCGTCTGGTGGTGTTGCCGCAGGCGTTGCGCGTGATCATTCCGCCGATGACCAGCCAGTACTTGAACTTGACCAAGAACAGCTCGCTGGCCGTGGCGATCGGTTACCCCGATATCGTGTCGGTGGTCAACACCATGATGAACCAGACAGGCCAGGCGATCGAGGGCATCTTGATCATCATGGCAGCCTATCTGACCGTCAGCCTGTCGATCTCGATTTTCATGAACTGGTACAACAAGCGCATTGCGCTGGTGGAGCGTTGATATGAGTACGACTACGCCTATCCCCAGCGAAGGTTTGCCACCACCCAAAAACCAGGTGGGCCTGTGGCCCACGTGGAAAGAGCGCCTGTTCTCGTCTCCCTTGAGCATCCTGGCCACCGTGTTGACGGCCTGGATACTGATCATGGCGGTGCCCGCGTTGATCGATTGGGCATTCTTGCAGGCGGACTTTACCTCATCGACTGCGCAGGAATGCCGCAAGGCCGCAGGCGCGTGCTGGGCCTTCATTGCCGAAAAGCATCGTCTGATCCTGTTTGGCACCTATCCCTACGATGAACAGTGGCGGCCTCTGATCGCAACCATCATCTTGATTGGGGTCATCGTGTGCAGCGGCTTGCGCCGTTTCTGGAACGCACGCCTGGCGCTGATCTGGGTGGTGGGCCTGACGGCAGTGGCGGTGTTGATGTGGGGCGGTGTGTTTGGCCTGACCTATGTCGAGAACTCGTTGTGGGGCGGCCTGCCGCTGACTTTGATTCTGTCCACTTTCGGTATTGCTTTTGCTTTCCCGCTGGGTGTGCTGCTGGCTCTGGGCCGTCGATCAAGGATGCCGGCCATCAAAGCCTTGTGCGTCGTGTACATCGAGTTGATTCGCGGCGTGCCGCTGATCAGCCTGTTGTTCATGTCCTCGGTCATGTTGCCGCTGTTCTTGCCGGTGGGTTTCTCCATCGACAAGCTGTTGCGCGCGCAGATCGCCATCATCATGTTCGCGGCGGCCTATATCGCCGAGACTGTGCGGGGCGGCTTGCAAGCCATTCCAAAGGGACAGTACGAGGGCGCCGATTCGCTGGGGCTCAACTACTGGCAGCAAATGCGCAAGATCATCTTGCCGCAGGCGCTGCGTATTGTGATTCCGCCTTTGGTCAGCATCTTTATTGCGCTGTTCAAGGACACGTCGCTGGTGGTGATCATCGGTATTTTCGATCTGACACTGGCTGCCAAGGCTGCGCTGTCGGATGCGGCATGGCGCGGCTTCGGGATTGAGGCCTACGTATTCATTTCACTGATTTATTTCGTGTTCTGCTTTTCGATGTCGAAATACAGCCAACGTCTGGAAACGCGTTTGGCGGCCGGACAGAAACGATAGTTGCCTGGTCCGAGGCCGCCCATGGCGGCTCGGGCAGGCGCACCTTTTGGGAGTACAGGCATGAGTGATGCCATCATCCGCTTGCAGAACGTGAACAAGTGGTACGGTCAGTTCCACGTGCTGCGCAATATCAATCTGGACGTGACGCCAGGCGAACGTATCGTGATCTGCGGCCCGTCGGGCTCGGGCAAATCGACGATGATCCGCTGCATCAATCGTCTGGAGGAACACCAGCAGGGTCAGATCATTGTCGATGGCACGGAGTTGACCAATGACCTGAAGCAGATCGAAACCATCCGCCGCGATGTCGGCATGGTGTTTCAGCACTTCAATCTGTTTCCGCATTTGACTGTGCTGGAAAACCTGACGTTGGGGCCGACGTGGGTGCTGAAGAAATCGCGTGCCGAGGCTGAGGCTACGGCTATGAAGTATCTGGAGCGTGTTCGTATTCCAGAGCAGGCCAACAAGTATCCCGGTCAGCTGTCAGGCGGCCAGCAACAGCGTGTGGCGATTGCGCGGTCCTTGTGCATGAGCCCCAAGATCATGCTGTTCGATGAGCCGACCTCGGCGCTGGATCCGGAAATGGTGAAAGAAGTGCTGGATGTGATGGTGACGCTGGCCCAGGAAAGCGGCATGACCATGCTGTGCGTGACGCACGAAATGACGTTTGCGCGCAAGGTGGCTGATCGTGTCATCTTTATGGATCGCGGTGAAATCATCGAGCAGAACAGTCCGGATCAGTTCTTCGATAATCCGCAGAACGAGCGTACGCAGCATTTCTTGAGTCAGATTCTGCATTGATTGCTCGTGGCTGCCGTTGGTGCGTCAGTGGCGTAGGATGGGGGCAGGGGTTCTATTGGACGTCGAGGCGCGCCGACATGGTCTCTGCCCCGCCTCGACGTCCAACGGAACTCGATCCCCTCCATCTTTCAACGAAAACTAGTAAATCACAGCCACCCGCGCCCACACCGCACGCCCAGGTTCGTTAAAAGCAGTATTCCCCGAGTATCCAAACCCTGCATTGCCAGCTCGATTCAAATGCTCGGTGTAGGTCTTGTTCAGTAGATTGTCTATCCCGGCTGTAAGTTGAACATGTTTGTTCACGGCATAGCCGCCGTTGACGGAAAGCACGCCGAATCCGCTGCTCGCACTGAAGTCTTTGCCGGCAGCATTGCCTGTGTTTAACGCGTAGCGGTGTTGCGGTGCGACCAGGCGCCACAAGACGCCCGCCGTCCATATGCCATCGTCATAGCTTGCCATCAGGCGAGCATCCAGCGGCGGGATCTGAGGCAAGGGTCGGCCATCGCTCGTGTTCTTGGCCCAGGCATAAGCCACGGTGGCTGTCGTCGTCCAGGTGCGCGAGAGTGCATAGCGAGTGCCGAATTCGCCACCGAAAATGCGTGCGTCGATGTTGGTGGCTTGTGTGCCGCCCATCATGCCTGTTGCGGGATATCTCAAAAGGATGAAGTCATGGATGTAGCCCGCATAGGCCGAGGCCCACGCGCTGAACGCTTCGGTTCTGTACTGCGCACCTATATCCAACTGCGTGGTTTTCTCCGGCTTGACTCCCTGAAATGCGTTGACCGACCCTTGGGGGCCGCGGCTGGGGGGAAACAGTTCCCAATAATCCGGAAAGCGCTCGACATGTCCAAGCCCGACGTACCACGTCGCAGGGGCCGTCGCCAGATCGTGCTCGTAACGCAGAAAGCCGCTGGGCAGTGTGTCAGTGCGGCGTTCGCCCGCGGTGGGGTTGGGCATACGCGTGATAGGGCGTTTCGTGTCGCGTAAATCAGTGGTCTGCGCCCAGTCCATGCGCGCACCGGCAATGATTCGTTGTGCGTCTTCTACGAGATGCCACGTCATCTCGCCGAACAGGCCAGTGTTGGCAAAGGTAGCATTCGTGTTCCAGGATTCACGGCGATACGATGCCGTGTCTGTGCCGCGACGTACACGGTGTCGGCTGCGCTGAAAATCCAATCCCGTGATGACGCTGGTGTGATCTGACAGGGTCCAGGTCCCAGCGACCCGGCCGCCCCAGGTGGTGCGATTGACGTTAGACGCAAGCCCTGAGGACATGGAGCCCATACGGTCGGGCACGCGTAGCGTGAAGTTGTCCATGACATGATTGGCATCGTTGTAATACATCTGCGCTTGTATGGCGCTCAACGTATCGCCCAAGTTGTCTTTTTCGAAACGAAAGCCGACACTCTCTCGCTTGAACTGTGTCCCGTCCATGCCACGGCTGGCATAACGCGCCTCGCCATCGCCGGTGCCGGCCGTCAACTCGTAGCGCGTGTCGGCGTCGGGAGTGAAGCCTAGCGTCAGCTCGGCACCCCATTTGTCCCAGCGCGAAGGAACGGTGTTGCCGTCGCCGTCCTTGTAGTCTTGAGAGTGCGAGTGATTGGCCGTCACGCGGGCGTATGTCTTGTCATTGCCCATGGTCAGGTCCGCGGCTTGGTCATTGCGCCCAAAGGAGCCGCCAACCAGGCTGCCATCGAATCGAACCCCCGACTCGGTAAAGCGCGGTGTGTCCCGATCGAACTTGACGGTGCCAGCCGATGCGCCCGGCCCCCACAGCACGGTCTGAGGGCCCTTAATGACCGTCAATTGATCAAAGTTCGACGGCGAAATATAAGACGTTGGCGGATCCATTCGGCCGCCGCACGCGCCAGGCATGGAGGTGCCATTGCTCAGGATGTTCAGGCGCGAGCCAAAGAGTCCGCGCAATACCGGATCGCTGTTCGTGCCGCCATTGCCAATCGCGGAGAACCCGGGAATGGTTTTCAGATAGTCGGTTCCATCGCTGGCTGGCAGGGGTTGGCGAGGCAGCTTTGGATCGGTGACAAAGATCAGCGGCGCGCTCGGTGACGTGCTGGTGATGACGATGGGGCCGGGCTGATAAACAGCGCCAGGCGCGTCCTCAGCGTGAGTTGCGGCGGGATGGATGCACATCAGTGCAGCGGCAAGGTGGCTCACGTGGAGCCAAGAGGGGGGATTTTGCATGAGGACACAGCGTGGTGTGAACAGGGCCAATGCGGACAGGTACCCCATTCGACAACAGGCGTGTACAGGAACAGCATTTTTGTGTTCAAAATAGGACCGCACGTCATTCTTTGCTCGATTCGCCTGGCGGCTTGAGATCGCATGGAGTATGCTGCGGGCCTTACAAAAACCCATGCCATGGAGACAACGCCATGTTTCAATCACCATCGCATTCACTTGTTTCGACGGTGCGCCGCACGCTGGTGCTCGGGGCTGCCGCTGTCGTGACCGGGCTGGCCAGCATCGCGCCAGCAAGTGCGCAAGACACCGATTTCCCCACCAAACCCTTGCGCTTCATCGTGCCTTATCCGCCCGGCGGGCCGCTGGATTCTTCTGCGCGTTTGCTGGCCGAGAAAGTCCGTGCCTCGCTGGGGCAGCCCGTCATCGTGGAGAACCGCGCCGGCGCGGGCGGTAACATCGGCGCCGATCTGGTCGCGAAGGCTGCGCCAGACGGCTATACCCTGGTCATGGGCGCCGTGGCGACGCACGCCATCAATCCCTGGCTGTTCGCCAATTTGCCGTACGACCCCATCAAGGATTTCGCACCGGTCACCATCGTGGCGGCGGTGCCGAATGTCCTGGTGATGAACGTCGATTTCGCCAAAGCCAACCGCATCAACACGCTGGCCGACCTGATCGATTACGCCAAGAAAAACCCTGATCGCTTGAACTACGGTTCAGGCGGCAACGGCAGCGCCGGCCATCTGGCAGGAGAGTTGCTCAAGGCACGCGCCGGCGTCCAGGCCGTGCATGTTCCCTATCAAGGGGCGTCGCCAGCCCAACTGGCGCTGCTGGGTGGGCAGTCGGATTTCATGTTCGACAATCTGGCGGCCTCGGCCCCCATGATCAAGGACGGCAAGGTCAAAGCCCTGGCTGTTACGACCCTGCAGCGTTCGTCGCTTCTGCCTGATGTTCCTACGATGGACGAGGCCGGTGTCAAAGGCTTCGACCTGGGGACCTGGTTCGGTATCTTTACCACCGGCGGCACGCCGCCCGATGTGGTGGCAAAGCTGAACAAAGCCTATGCAGATGCCATGCGCCAACCGGATATCCGCGAGCGTCTGCTCGCCATGGGTTCGGAGGCGCAGCCTATGACCGCCGAGGCTTTTGCAGAGTTCGTGAAGAAAGAAAAGGCCAAGTACCAGGAAATCGTCAAGCTTTCCGGCGCCAGCCTGAATTAAGGGCTCCGCCCGGGCATTCAGTTGCCTGGGCGCGCCCAGCCTTTGGCGTGCTCCACGGCCTGGCGCCAACGCGCCAACCTTGCTGTGCGCTGATCCGCGCTCCACTGCGGTTCAAAGCGGTGTTCGGCTTCCCATTGACTGGCAAATTCGTCCAGTCCCGACCAAAAGCCGACGGCCAGTCCTGCCAGCCCGGCTGCGCCGCGCGCAGTGGATTCCGACACCCGCGGCCTGACGACAGCGACACCCAGCAGATCGGCTTGCATCTGCATCAATAGATCGTTGCGCGCCGCACCGCCGTCCACACGCAGTTCCGACAATTCAATGTTGCTGTCGGCCTTCATGCAGGTCATCAACTCGGCACTTTGCAGTGCGATGGCTTCCAGCGTGGCTCGCGCGACGTGAGCGTGTGTCGTGCCGCGAGTCAGCCCGACGAGCGTGCCGCGCGCATAAGGATCCCAGTCGGGGGCTCCCAAGCCTGCAAAGGCGGGGACCAGGAACACATCGTCCGTGTCGGCTACGCTGGCTGCCAAGGCCTCAATCTGGTCGGAGCGTTGGATGATCTTCAGGCCGTCGCGCAGCCATTGCACGGCGGCGCCTGCCATGAAGACTCCACCCTCAAGCATGTAGGTGGGGGTCCCGGCAGAAGACCCGGCGTCATTCGAGCTGTGCTTGTCGGCAGGCAGTCCCCAGCCTATCGTCGATAGCAGGCTGTTGTGTGACACGACAGGTCTATCGCCAACATTCATCAGCATGAAGCATCCCGTGCCATAGGTATTTTTGGCCATGCCTGGCTTGAAGCACGCCTGGCCAAAGGTCGCAGCTTGTTGATCGCCTGCAACGCCGGCAATCGGAATGGAGCCGCCAAACCAGTCAGGCAGCGCGTGACCGATCACGGCGCTGCTGGGGGCGATCGATGGCAGGACGCTGCGTGGAATGTCGAGCAAGGCCAGGATCTCGTCGCTCCAGTCTTGTGTATGAATGTCGAATAACAGGGTGCGCGAGGCATTGCTGGGGTCTGTGCTGTGCACATCGCCGCCGGTCAGATGCCAGATCAGCCAACTGTCTATCGTGCCAAAAGCGACCTCACCCCGTTGCGCGGCTTTGCGTGCGCCGGGGACGTTATCCAGTAACCATGCCAGCTTGGTGCCGGAAAAATACGCATCCAGCACCAGTCCCGTGCGTTCCTGCAGCAACTTGTCATGGCCCTGCGCGCGCAGTTGATCGCACAAGGGCGCAGTACGGCGGTCTTGCCAGACCAGCGCATGCGCCAGCGGTTGGCCGGTGGCACGATCCCAGATCAATGTGGTTTCACGCTGATTGGTGATGCCGATCGCCGCAATGTCGGCCGCGGTGGCGCCGGCATTGCGCAGCGCGATACGGGCGACCTCCAACTGGCTTTGCCAGATTTCGTTGGCATCGTGCTCTACCCAACCCGGATGTGGGTAGTGCTGCCGGAATTCGCGCTGGCCCAGGCCGCGGGCCGTGCCTTGGCGGTCGAACACGATGGCACGTGAGCTGGTGGTGCCCTGGTCCAAGGCCAGGATGAACGATTTGGTCATATTGCTCGGGCCCCAGGAAATGCGTTGTCTCGTGGAATGCTGTTTTTGATCTGCCTATATCCGCAAGTATGACCGACGTTGCGAACGAGGGGTAGTCGGCTCTGCAGCGATGACCGGGCACAGCTGGCGGGCTAGGCCTGCCGCAGTTGCGCACCTGCCGTTTTCGACAAGCGCTGAAACGAGAACGTGGCGGCCGAGCACAGGACGCCGATGACCACAAAGGCCACCATGACGTCGCCGATCGCGACTCTGTCGGCGCCGCGGGCCGCGATGCTGAGATTCAGCGTGACAGCCGCGACGCCGACGCCCAGGCTGATGCCCAGTTGTTGCGCCATCGCTGCGAAACTGCTGGCCCGGCTCATGCGTTCAGGCGACATGTCGGCATAGGTCAAGGTGTTGACGGCGGTGAACTGCAGCGATCGGAAGAATCCGCCCGCGAGCAAAATCGCGATCATCAACCAGACAGGCGTCGTGGGCGTAAAGGCGGCGCAAGCAATAATGAACACCCCGGTCAACACGGCATTGATCGTCAGCACACGGCGAAAACCAAAGTGTTGCACGATAGGGGTGGCGACGAATTTCATCAACAGGGCGCCGGCCGCGCTGGCAAAGGTAATCAGGCCGGCGGCAAAGGGCGTCATGTTGAAACCCACCTGCAACTGGACAGCCAACAAAAATGGCATCGCGCCTACGGCGAACCGGCAAAGATTGCCGCCCAGCACTGAAATCGCAAAGGTTGGCTCACGCATCAGCGTCAGGTCCAGAATGGGGTGCTCGGCGCGTTTGGCATGCAGCACATAGAGCCACCCGCAGATCAGCCCGACCGCGGCCAGGCCGATGACGGCAGCCGGTGGAATCAAGCTGTGTCCCAATGCCTCAAAGGCGCTGACCAGCGTGGCTAGACAAACGGCGCTCAGCAGAAAGCCCGGCCAATCCAGGCCTGGCACCGAGGCTTCGCGGATTTCGGGGACATAGCGCCGAACCAACATGATTCCGATCGCGCCGATAGGGATATTGATCAGGAAAATCCAGTGCCACGACATGTAAGTGACCATAAATCCCCCTAGCGGCGGCCCGATGACAGGCCCGAGCAAGGCGGGGATGGACAGGAACGACATGGCTTTGAGCAGGTCTTGCTTGGGCACCACGCGCAGCAAAATGATACGGCCGACCGGCACCATCATCGCCCCGGCAATCCCCTGGGCAATCCGGGCCAGCACCAGGTGGATCAGGTTTTGCGAAAGCGCGCAGGCCACCGAACTGAGCGTGAACAGGGCGATGGCCGCCATGAAAACGCGCCGGGCGCCGTAACGGTCGGCGGCCCAGCCGCTGACAGGGACAAATACCGCCACCGCCAGCAGATAGGACGTGATCGCCACGTTGAGCCGCACCGGCGTCGATCCCAGCGCCTGAGCCATCGCCGGCAGCGCGGTCGCCACGACGGTGGAGTCGAGCATCTGCATGAACAGCGCGCATCCCACGATAAAGGGGATCATTCGGGCTGCGCGAGTGGTGTCCTGGGCAGCATCGGGTGGCGAGGCAGTACTGGCGGATTCGGGGGGCATGTCGGCGAGAGGTTCGAGGGCCTGTCGATTGTAACGCCGAGTTTTGGCCCGGCTGAAGTAAACTTGGGTTATCCGTAACCTGTTGACGCTGGTGTCATGGCCAAGAACTACGAATCCGAAATCACTCTCTTCCTCAAGGACTACAAGGCATCGCACCCCGATGTCGAGCAGCGCCAGCTCGAAGGGCGTGCCCGTCTGTGGGACAAGCCGCAGGATCCCGAGCTCCTCGAAGGCTTTCGCGCCGCTCGCGTGGCGCAGAGGCCTTACGTGTACCAAGCCGACTGATTTTCAGTCGGCGACGCTCGTAACGCGCTCTGATGCCCTCCAAACCGCCGGTTCCCGGCGATGCAATGGCCGCTCTGGTGGAACCCCCGGTAGACAGCACGCCTGATGTCGTCGATACCGTCGCGTTCGCGCGCCTGTACGGCGAGCCGCTGTTTCAGCTGCCCACCGATCTGTACATTCCGCCGGATGCGCTGGAAGTCTTTCTCGAGACTTTCGAGGGCCCGCTCGATCTGCTGCTGTATCTGATCCGCAAGCAGAACTTCAACGTGCTCGACATTCCCATGGCGGATGTCACGCGTCAGTATCTGTCCTATGTCGAGCAGATCCGCGTGCACAACCTGGAGTTGGCGGCCGAATATCTGCTCATGGCGGCCATGCTGATCGAGATCAAGTCACGCATGTTGCTGCCGGTCAAAAAGACCGACACTGGCGAAGAACCCGAGGATCCACGGGCCGAACTGGTACGCCGCCTGCTCGAATACGAGCAGATGAAACTGGCCGCCCAGAAGCTCGATGCCATGCCTCAATTGGGCCGAGATTTCAAAAGCGCTCAGGCCGTGGCGGACATCAGTTTCGAACGCATGCAGCCCGAGGTCAATCTCGACGACCTGCGTGCGGCATGGGCCGATATCCTCAAGCGCGCCAAGCTCAATCAACACCATCACATCACTCGTGAACAGCTCTCGGTGCGCGATCATATGACGCACATTCTGCGCCGTCTGAACGACGTACGGTTCATGGAATTCGGTGAACTGTTCATGGAGCGCATCCTCGAAGGGGCCCCCGTCGCCGTGGTGGTGGTGCACTTCATCGCCATGCTGGAACTGGCGCGCGAATCGCTTCTGGATATCACTCAGGCCGAGCCCTATGCGCCCATATACGTGCGCCTGGCCTATACCAGCGTTGCCGCCGCCGCGTGAGCGCGTGGCGAGCCCTCGTCTTCGGAGAATCTTTTGAAAGTCGTTCACACGATTCAGGAATTGCGTGACCATTTGCGCGGGCAGAACCGCGTGTCGTTTGTGCCCACCATGGGCAATTTGCACGAGGGTCATCTGGCCCTGATGAAATTGGCGCGCCAGCACGGCGATCCGGTGGTGGCCAGTATTTTCGTGAATCGTCTGCAGTTCGGCCCTAACGAGGACTTTGATCGATATCCTCGCACTCTGCGCGATGACATCGAGAAACTCGAACGCGAGCGTGACGTCTATGTGCTGTTCGCGCCCGACGAGCGCGAGATGTATCCCGAGCCACAAAGCTATCGTGTGCAGCCGCCCGATGATCTGGGCGATATTCTCGAGGGAGAATTCCGCCCCGGTTTTTTTGGCGGTGTCAGCACCGTCGTTCTGAAGCTGCTGTCCTGCGTGCAGCCGCGCGTGGCCGTATTTGGCAAAAAGGATTATCAACAATTGATGATCGTGCGTCAGATGTGCCGGCAATTCCAGTTGCCCGTGGACATCGTGGCGCATGAGACGGTTCGCGCCGAAGACGGTCTGGCCTTGTCCTCGCGCAACCGCTACCTGTCGACCGAGGATCGTGCCGAGGCGCCTGCACTGTACGCCGCCCTGCAAAGCATCAAACAACGGGTCGCCGCCGGCGAACATGATTTGTCCGTGGTCGAGCAGGAGGCGATGCAGGCCTTGGCCGGGCGCGGCTGGCAGGTGGATTACCTGGCTGTACGTCGCCAGCGCGATCTGCAACGTCCCGAGCTTGCCGAGATCGCGGCGGGCGAACCTCTGGTAGCGTTGGCTGCTGCCAAACTGGGCGCGACGCGTTTGATCGACAACCTGGAGCTGTAAGCCCGAGGCGGCCGCCATCGATTGCACAGGGTTTTCGCCCCGGCCAGTCTTCGGATCGAGCCGTTTCACCCGGCGCTGGCGCGCCGCTTGGATACCCTCAGATAGTGTGAGTATTTTGTCCGCCTGTCAGGACTGACAGTTGTTGGGACTGCGCATGCCCTGGCAGACTCTCTTGCAATACCGCGATGCACAAGAGAGACAGATGTCGAATTTCCCTGCGCTGCCCATTACTGCGGCTCGTTTATTGACTCCTCGCGAATGCGAGGTCGCGTCGTATCTGGCGACGGGGCGGCCTAACAAGGTCGTCGCGATTGAGTTGGGTATTTCATTGCGTACGGCCGAGGCGCACCGGGCACGCATTTTCCGCAAACTGGGCGTACGCAATACGGTGGAGCTGGCATGCAGCCTGTGCCGTCATGGCGGCTGCAGTCGATGACTGGAGGCGTTGCACTGCTGATAAGGCGCTGTCCGGCTGCTGCGGGCGATGAGCGGCAGCGGCAGATCGATCGCCGTACCCCCGATAGATCACTGTACCGCGGCTGCCGAGGTGGCTATCGTATTCACGCCAGACGTTGCCAACATCCCGGGCTCGCTCGCGGCCATACCGATAAACGGTCCGCCGCCGGCGTCGGGCAAGGCGCCTATGGCCGTCGCTGTTGCCCAAACGCCATCACGGTTGCGTGCCATCACCTGATACGACTGTATGCGCCCGGCGCTGCGGGCCACGACATACAGGGTTCCGTGCAGCGAGCGCATGGCCGGCAGCGAGGCGGCTTTGGCCTCCAGTTGAATTGCCTGTCCGTCGTCAATCAACCAGAGCGGTCCATCCGGGCGTTCCAGCACGGCGACAAGGACCTCACCGTCGTGGTCCAAGCCGATAGCGGGTTTACCCACGTAGCTCACACCCAGATCGGTGATGGCTGCCCGGCGTACCTCTGCAATATCCGCCGCATCGGCAGCCTGTGGCGCAGGCTGAATGATGCGCACCAGGTGGCGATTGTTCCGGTCGCGCAGGTACAACTCTATCTGCCCTTGGCTATTGCGTATTGCGGCCAGTCCGCCGTCGCTGACAGGCGTGGGCACGCGTTGCCAGGGGCTCCAGCTCACGGACTGCTCGCGGCGTTGGGCGCTCATGTATACATGGCCAGCTCGATCGGCCGCAAAGGCGACGAAACGGCTGTCGGGTGTTTTGGCAATGGCGGCGTTGCCTCGCGCGTGAGGCAGGGCAGGCAGGGCCTGCCACGCAGACCATCCACTATCCAGGCCTTTGAGGGCCGTCCAGTAATACAGGCCATCGTTGCCCATGGCAATGGCGGCCGCGTCGCCATGGGGCGCAACTGCAGGGGAGCGGGTCACTCGCAGGCCCGCCATGGCCTGCCAGCCTTTCCAGGATCCGTCGCGGTTTTGCTTGTTGACCCACAGCCCGCCCAAGGTATCGCGAGCAAAGAGGCCTGCCGTCGCATCGGGATAAGCAAAGGACACGAGCGGGCCGGCAGTGCGTCCGCCCAGCGTATTCCATCGACGATTGCGGCCGTCCCACATATTGACGGCATCGTTGTTTTCGCCCGCCGCAAATAACATCAGGCCCCCTTGGGAGTCTGAAAACAGGTCGGGGGCCACGTCGTGGCGCGACACATAGTACGAGCGTTTCACCCACGCCGCAGCGGGGCCGGCCGGCTCCTGGCACCCCTGCTGTCCCGAGCAGTAGTGGTAATCGTCCCAGGCATAGCGTCGGAAGATCTCGGATTTGACCGTGGCCTCGGCATCGGCCAGATTGGCCTCGTGTTCCTGGCTGGGATAGTCGATATAGCCCGTTTCCGCATAGTTGCCGGGGGCCTGGGCAATCGCCTCGCGGACCAGCCGGGCGCTGGCAATGTGATCGGGATGCCCATGGCCTGCACAACGCCAGCATAGCTGGGTGTAGGGCACGGCAATGGTGTCGTCCAGATGACGCACCGTGGTCGGGTTGTATCCGCTGATGATATTGGCCAATGTGCGTACCAGTTCATCGCGCGTGTAGACGTCGTGATAGGGGCCCAGCGTGTCCGCCGTCATGTTGGCGACGGACTCCATGCGGCTCAACGGCGTCAGGCTGCCCCAGCCTTTGCCCAGCCAGGGGTCTTTCAGGCGCATATGCCACAGCTGCACATGCGGGTTGCCTTGCAGGGTAAAGCGCGCGATATGGTAGGTGCCGACTTGCACCGTGTCTTCTTTCCATAGGTCGGGCTGCTTGGCCATGTAGGCATAGGCGGCACGTACGCCGCGCTCGCGGCCCAGCATATAGCCTTCGCCTTCCCCGGCATCGCTCGCAGTCAGATATACCACTTGCACACAGGCTCCCGCCTGAATGTTCGACGCAATATCGGGGTTCATGAACAGCAAGTCGTCATCCAGATGAGCGACAAACGTCAGGTCTTTAATGCCGTGACATTCGCTCAAGGAGGGCGGGGCGGGCGAGATGAGTTCGGGGGCGGCATACGCCTGGGAAAAGATCGCAAACCCGAGCAGCCATGGCAACACGAGGCGCATGGCGCGAGCAGCGCTGACGAAGATGGAATGCATGAAGGAGTCGGCAGCCGATAACTCGATGCCGAAGGGGCAGGCATCGCATGCCGCGCCCTCCAGTCACGCGATGCCAGCGGCACAGGGAGAGGGTGCGCGGCGAGTGTAGCCGGTTGCCCGCCGTTGCGCTATCGGGTGTTGCTATGAGACAGCAGGTCTAGGGATATCCCTGCTGTCAGGTCCGATGCCGGAATGTCAGGGGCACTTGGGCGCGGCCTGTTGCGACAGTTCGTCGATGGGGTCCAGGTCTGGCTGGCGCGTCAAGCTGTAATTCAGGTTGGGGGTGACGCCCAATACCGATCTGACGCGCAGCACGTTATTGGCCGCGACGACAAATTCCACGCGCTGATTACCGGAAGCATCCGCCAGGAATACTCTCGGCGGGCGTTCGGAGGTCACATCCCAGCAGCCTTGTTCGGTCGAGGGCGTGGCTTGGTTGCCCGCGTTATCCAGATAGGCTGAACGGCTGCGCCAACGACCGTTGGGAGCCAAGGTCAGCGTGACGCGCTGGGCGGCGCATTGCGCCGATGGGGACATGCACGGCAGCGTGCCCATATAGGTCTGAGCCTGAGGCACGAGCGCATGAGCCGCTGCCGAGGTGCTGCCCGCGGCCGTGGCGGCGGCTTCTGCCTGAGCGTCGGCGATGGCGGCTTGTTGAGCCGCTTGCTCCGCGGTCGGAGCGGACTTGCGAGGCTGGCCTGGCGGCGGTGCTTTCAATTCGATCTGCAATTGCGAGGGGGCTTGCACCAGTGGGAGGTAGCCGGCCCCTTGCCCTTGGTACTGTGCATCTGTGACAGTGCTCTCTCGCGGCGGGTTGTAGTATCCCTCTGAGCGTTGCTGCGCGCAGCCGGCAGCCATCGTGGCCCCCGCCAGGATGGTCGCGATCAGAGTCAGGGAATTTCGGCGAAACGGAACAGGCGCGGAATCGGACATGGCAGGCGCAGCATGAATAGTGAATATGTCCCGAATTCTACGCATTTATGTGCGCCTCCGATACGGCTGGATGATCGATGGCGCGTGGCTGAATGGTCACGGCCCGTTTGAACAATTTCCCGCATGCCGGAATAATGGCGCCTTTCCTGGTGAGCCCTCGCGGCCGTGTTCTGATTGCTATGTGGCACACCTTTGCTATCGATCCTGTCTGGGCTGTCGCGCTGGCTACCGTGTTTGGCCTGTTGGTCGGCAGTTGGCTGACTGTAGTCGGCCATCGGCTGCCGCGCATGATGGAGCGAGACTGGCTGCAGCAGGTCCAGGAATCCCAGCAAGGGCAGCAAGACAGTCTCTCGAATGGCCCTGATGCGGTGCCCGCGCGTTCTTCCTATAGCTTGTGGCGGCCAGGTTGGCATTGCCCGCTCTGTGCGGCGCCGGTGCGGGGCTGGTGTCGCGTACCGCTCGTGGGTTGGATCCTTGCCCGCAGGCGCTGTCAATCCTGTCGGCGCAATATCGGCTGGCGCTACCCGTTGACCGAGATCCTGACCGCGTTGCTGTTCGGCCTGTGTGCATGGCGTTTCGGGCCCACGCCGATTGCCCTGTGTGCCATGGGGCTGTGTGCGGCGCTGGTGGTGCTGTCCTGGATCGATTTGCAGACCAGCCTGCTGCCCGACGCGATCACCTTGCCTCTGGTGTGGGCCGGGTTGCTGATCAACCTCAATGGCGCGTTGGCGCCTTTGCCGCTGGCGGTGCTGGGAGCGGCGGTGGGCTATGTTTTCTTGTGGCTGTTGTTTCACATGTTTCGTTTGCTGACAGGTCGCGAGGGCATGGGCTATGGCGACTTCAAGCTGCTGGCGGCATTGGGAGCTTGGTTCGGCTTGGCGGCGCTTCCCTCATTATTGTTGGTAGCATCGCTGACCGGGGTGCTGGCCGCCGGCTGTCTGCGCCTCACAGGCCACGCGCAACGAGGCCAGGCATTGCCTTTCGGTCCCTACTTGGCGCTGGCAGGGATTGTGGCATTGTTTGCGGTGGCTGGGCGCTCTGCGTGGTTCTGAGCGCGCGGCGTGGCACGCCATCGCATGCTGAAGGCTTGGGCGTTGCTGCCGGACATGCCTGCAGCGTATGCTGTCCTCGAGCATGCAGGCCCGTCGCTTACCGGGCCCTGGTAATGACCAAGACTCTCTGGGTGATTTAGTATGTACAAAATCGGCTTGACCGGCGGGATTGGCTCCGGCAAGACGCGGGTGGCCGATATGTTGGCCGAGTGGGGCGCAGCGTTGGTCGATACCGATGCCATTGCCCATGCCCTGACTGCACCGGGTGGTGAGGCGATGCCCGCTATCGTCGAGGCGTTCGGGATCGAGGCTTCTACCGCTGAGGGGGCGTTGAATCGTGCCTGGATGCGGGACTTGGTATTTCGGGAACCGCAGGCTCGTGCGCGCCTGGAAGGCATATTGCATCCCCTCATCGGGCTGCATACGGAGCGTGCCGCCGCACAAGCCCAGGGCGTGTACCTCGTGTACGTCGTGCCGCTATTGGTGGAATCCGGGCGTTGGCGCGACCGGGTCGATCGCATCTGCGTCGTCGATTGCGATCCGGAAACCCAGGTTGCCCGGGTGCAGGCACGCAGCGGGCTGACGCCAGAAGCTATCCAGCGTATCATGGCGGCACAGGCCGCGCGGGATACACGGCTGGCGGCAGCGGATGATGTCATCGTGAACGATGGTGCGACCACTGCAGAACAGTTACGCGCGCGGGCAAAGGCTCTGCACGACCGCTGGAGCCACATGGCGGCGGCATCGCGCCGGCCGCACCGTAATGGTGTGGACGGCTTCCCTGAATAATCCGGCCCACGGGCCGATCACCGACAGGCCTGTAGCAAGCGTGATTCTTTTCGAATATCCATTTAACGAACGCATCCGAGCCTACCTTCGGCTGGAATATCTGTTCGATAGGCTTTTCTTTTTCGCCGGCGAAGGCGAACCCCATCATCACCAGATCGCTGTCTCGACCTTGTTCGACATCCTGGATGCCACCGAACGGGCCGACGTCAAGACCTCCGTACTGCAGGACCTCGAACGCCAACGCATGGCGCTGGTCGCATTGCGTGATCATCCAGGTGTCGCGCAGGATGCCCTGGAAGCCATGCTGGGCGACATGGAGCGTACGGTCAGCGCGTTGGCCGGCCAAGGCCGTGCTGGCCAGCCTTTGCGCGAAAACGAATGGTTGATCAGCCTGCGCGGCCGCCTGGCCGTTCCCGGAGGCGCCACCCAGGTCGATATGCCGTCCTACCATGCGTGGCAACACAAATCCGAGGCAGACCGTGCCGCCGATCTGCAAGCCTGGATCGCTCCGTTGCGGCCTCTATACGATGCGGTCGCCATGGCGCTGCGTTTGCTGCGAGAGTCAGGGCGCCGCACCGATATCGTGGCTGAGCAGGGCGGTTATCAGCAAATGCTGGCGGGCAAACTATTCCAACTGTTACGCGTCTGGGTGGACCCCGCCCGCGGCGTTTTTCCGGAAATCAGTGCTAACAAGTACATGATCTGGATCCGCTTCTCGTCCCAGGACGGCGATGCCAAACCCCAGCAAGTGGCAAAAGACATCGAGTTTCAGATGTCGCTTTGCAGCGCCTAGCGTTTCTGGACGGATCTGATATCTGTTGCGGCGTATTTCAGTTCGGCTGTGAGGACATGGCAATTCGACGGACTTAGGGGACAATATCGGCTCTCGACGTCCGTCTGTGCTTGACCTCCTATGCCTGAAAGCCGATCTGCTACGCCTCGCCGCAAGACCCCATGGGTTGTCATCATCCTGCTGGCAGTCGCCGCTATCGTCGCATGGTGGGTTTTTTACAAGCCTGCCGAGCAGAAGGCTTCTACACAAGCTACGCAACGGGCCAATGACGGCGGGCGTGGTGCGGGCGGCGGGATGCGCGGCATGGGGGCGGGCGCGATGCCGGACACGCCGGTACGTGTCGCATCGGCGTCGACGCAGAACATCAATATCGTACTGCGCGCCTTGGGCACCGTGACCGCGTACAACACCGTGACTGTGCGCAGCCGCGTCGACGGGGAATTGATCCGGGTAAATTTCAATGAGGGCCAACGCGTCAAGGCGGGGGAACTGCTGGCGCAGATCGATCCACGCCCCTACGAGGTCGCATTGGCGCAGGCTCAAGGCCAGCAACAACAGAACCAGGCTTTATTGGCGAATGCACGGCGCGACTTGCAGCGTTATCAGACGCTGTTCAAGCAAGACTCTATCGCGCGTCAGCAGCTCGATACGCAAGCGGCATTGGTCCGTCAATACGAGGGTACGCAGAAAGTCGATCAGGCTGCCGTCGACGATGCTCAACTGCAATTGAGCTATACCCGCATCACCGCGCCGATCAACGGCCGTTTAGGCCTGCGCAAAGTCGATCCGGGCAATCTGGTGTCGACCGGGGACACCGACGGCCTGGTCGTGATCACGCAAACAGAGCCTATCGCGGTCGTGTTTTCTTTGCCTGAAACGCAATTGCCAGAGGTGTTGGCGCAGGTTCGGCAGGGCCATACTTTGCAAGTGCAGGCCTACGATCGTGCTGATGAAAAAGTGATTGCCACAGGACAACTGGAGACCGTCGACAACCAGATCGACATCACTACAGGTACCGTCAAGCTCAAGGCGCGTTTCGACAACAAGGATGATCTGTTATTTCCCAATCAATTCGTCAATGTGCGGTTGTTGGTGCAAACACGCGACGATGCGACGGTGATTCCTACCGCCGCCGTGCAGCAAGGGTCGGCAGGGCCTTTTGTGTTCCTGATGCGTGATGACAATACCGTCGAAGTCCGGCAAGTGCAGTTGGGACCCATCAACGGTGACCGCGTGGGGGTCAACCAAGGCCTGGTGCCTGGGGATCGCGTCGTCATCGAGGGAACCGATCGATTGCGCACAGGAGCGAAGGTAAGCATCGTGACGGGCAACGCGACCATTCCCGCGACCCCCGGTGAGGCTATGGGCGCTGGGCCATCAGGGCGTCCCGCTGCAGGTCAATCTGCAACAAAGACGCCGTGAGTCTCTCTCGTCTGTTCATTCTGAGGCCGGTTGCCACCACCTTATCGATGGTGGCGATCCTGATCGCCGGTTTTATTTCCTACCGCTTGCTGCCGGTATCAGCGCTGCCCGAGGTCGACTATCCCACGATTCAGGTGGTGACCCTGTATCCGGGTGCGAGCCCGGATGTGATGACCTCGTTGGTGACTTCGCCTCTGGAACGCCAATTTGGCCAGATGCCGGGTCTGAATCAGATGTCGTCGACCAGTTCGGGCGGCGCATCGGTGATTACGCTGCAGTTCAGCCTGGACCTGGCTCTGGATGTGGCCGAACAGGAAGTGCAGGCGGCGATCAATGCCGCGTCAAATCTGCTGCCCAGCGATTTGCCGGTGCCTCCCGTATATAACAAGGTCAACCCGGCTGACGCGCCCGTCATGACGTTGGCCATCAGCTCTCCGACCATGCCGCTGCCGCAGGTGCGCGATCTGGTCGATACCCGGATGGCGCAAAAGCTCTCGCAGGTGCCGGGAGTGGGACTGGTCAGCGTGGCCGGCGGCCAGCGGCCCGCTGTTCGTATTCAGGTCAATCCCATTGCGTTGGCCTCGACCGGCATGTCATTGGGGGATTTGCGCACTGCTGTGGTGGGCGCCAACGTCAATCAGCCTAAGGGGAATCTGGACGGGCCCGAGCGCTCGACGACGATCGACGCCAATGACCAGTTGAAGTCTCCCACCGAGTACAACGATCTGATCATTGCCTATCGGAATAACGCGCCGCTGCGTCTGTCCGATATCGCGACTGCCGTGCAAGGCGCCGAGGATGTTCGCCAAGCGGCCTGGGCTGGCGGCAATCCTGCCATTCTGTTGAATGTACAGCGGCAACCCGGCGCCAATGTCATCGACGTGGTGGACCAGATTCGCGCCATGATGCCGCAGTTGCAAGCATCGATGCCTGCAACACTGGACCTCAGCGTGGTTTCTGATCGAACCCAGACGATCCGTGAGTCTGTGGCGGATGTGCAGTTCGAATTATTGCTGGCCGTGGCTCTGGTCGTGATGGTGACCTTCGTCTTTTTACGGAGCTTGACCGCCACGGTGATCCCGAGCGTAGTGGTACCGCTGTCGTTGGTGGGCACCTTCGGCATCATGTATCTGGCGGGCTTCAGTATCAACAACCTGACGCTGATGGCACTGACGATTGCCACCGGGTTTGTGGTGGACGATGCCATCGTCATGATCGAGAACATCGCCCGGCACCTGGAGGAAGGCGAAACACCGATGCAAGCCGCGTTAAAAGGCGCTGCGCAAATCGGCTTTACTCTGGTGTCGTTGACCTTCTCGCTGATCGCCGTACTGATTCCCCTGCTGTTCATGACCGAGGTCGTGGGCAGGTTGTTTCGCGAGTTCGCCATTACCTTGGCGGTGGCGATACTGATTTCACTGGTGGTGTCGCTGACGTTGACGCCGATGATGTGTGCGCGCCTTTTGCGTCCGGAATCGGAGCATCGCTATGGACGCTTTCACCGGACGACGGGAGCGTTTATCGATAAATGCATCGCCGGCTATGACCGTACGTTGCAATGGGTGCTGCGCCATCAACCGCTGACACTGCTGGTGGCGTTGGGGACATTCGCACTCACCGTGCTGCTGTATATCGCGATCCCCAAAGGTTTCTTTCCGCAGCAAGACAGCGGCATGATTCAGGCGATCACTCAGGCACCGGCCTCGATTTCGTTTACGGCGATGGCCAAACGCCAGCAAGAGGCCGCACAAATCATTCTGCAGGACCCCGACGTCGAGTCCGTGTCGTCGTTCATCGGCGTAGACGGCACCAACGCCACGCTGAACAGCGGCCGCATACAGATCGCGCTGAAACCAAACAAGGAACGCGATGCCGATCTGGCGACAATCAGCCAGCGATTGCAGGACGCCTTGGAAGACCATTTCGGATCGCCGGGAACAACAGGGTCTGGCCGCGACGTGTCAGGGGCTGCGCCAGCTGCCCACGCCGCCGCGACGACGCAACCGCCGCTGACGGTATATATGCAGCCGGTACAGGATCTGACCATCGAGGATCGCGTCAGCCGCACGCAATATCAGATGACGTTGTCCAATCCTGACATTGACGTGTTGGCCGAGTGGGCCCCCAAATTGGTCGAGCGTCTGTCTGCGCTGCCGGAAGTGACGGACGTGACCCACGATCTGCAAAACGACGGTTTGCAGACTTGGGTCGATATAGACCGCGATGCGGCGGCACGTTTGGGAATCACCACATCACAGATCGACGAGGCGCTGTACAACGCCTTTGGCCAGCGGCTGATTTCGACCATCTTTACGCAGTCCAATCAATATCGCGTGGTGCTGGAGGTCTTGCCGCAATTCAGCAAATCGCCTGAATCCTTGAACCAGGTGTACCTGACATCCGAGTCGGGTACCCAAGTACCTCTGTCGACGGTGGCGCACATTTCAGAGGGGCACACCATGCTGGCGATCAGCCGGCTGGACCAATTCCCGATGACAACGCTCTCGTTCAATCTGGCGCCGGGCGCATCACTATCGGGTGCGGTCGAGGCGATTACTGCCGCAGAGGCGGAAATCGGCATGCCGGCAGGCATCGAGACGCGTTTTCAAGGAGCCGCGCTGGCATTCCAGAATTCGTTGTCCAGCACGCTATGGTTGATCCTGGCTGCGATCGTCACGATGTATATCGTGCTGGGGGTGCTGTACGAGAGCTATATCCACCCGATCACGATTCTGTCGACCTTGCCCTCGGCGGCGGTGGGTGCCTTGCTGGCCTTGATGATCAGCGGTACGCAGCTCGATATGATCGGGATCATCGGCATTATTCTGTTGATCGGGATCGTCAAGAAAAACGCGATCATGATGATCGATTTCGCGCTGGAGGCCGAGCGCAAGCGCGGACTCGCGCCGAGGGCCGCCATACACGAGGCTGCCCTGCTGCGTTTCCGTCCGATTCTGATGACGACGCTGGCGGCATTGTTTGGCGCATTGCCCTTGATGCTGTCCACGGGGACCGGGGCCGAGTTGCGTCAGCCGTTAGGTCTGGTCATGGTAGGCGGACTGTTGTTGAGCCAAGTCCTGACGCTCTACACGACGCCGGTGATTTATCTGATGTTTGATCGTCTGTCGCGACGAGGCCGGGACCGTGCGCGTGTCGCAGCGGAGCAGCCATGATTCTGTCGGCGCCGTTCATCGTTCGTCCGGTTGCCACCGTACTGTTGTGCCTGGGGATGGTGCTGGCGGGCGTGCTGGCGTTTCGCCTGCTGCCTGTCGCGCCGCTGCCCCAGGTCGATTTGCCCATTATTTCTGTGTCGGCCAGTTTGCCGGGCGCGAGTCCCGAGACGATGGCCTCCAGTGTGGCTACGCCGTTGGAGCGTTCTCTCGGCAGCATTGCCGGCATTACCGAAATGACCTCGCGTAATTCGCAGGGGTCCACACGCATCACGCTGCAATTTGACCTGAGCCGTGATATCAACGGTGCCGCCCGCGATGTACAGGCGGCCATCAATGCGGCGCGATCGCTTCTGCCCACCGGGATGCGCAGCAATCCGACCTATCACAAGGTCAATCCCTCGTCGGCGCCCATCATGGTGTTGGCCATGACGTCGGGCACATTGAGCCAGGGCAAACTGTATGACCTGGCCTCGACCATCGTGGCGCAAAAGCTTGCGCAGGTAAATGGCATCGGCGAGGTCACCGTAGGCGGCAGTTCCTTGCCCGCGGTGCGCGTCAATTTGATTCCCGGCGCATTGTCCAGTCGCGGTGTGTCGCTGGACGAGGTGCGCACGGCGTTGAGCGAAGCCAACGCCAACAAACCCAAGGGCATGATCGAAAGCGACGAGTATCACTGGCAAATCATGGCCAGCGACCAGCTCGATCGCGCCGAACAGTATCGGCCCTTGATTGTGGCGTGGCGCGATGGATCCGCTATCCGGCTATCGGACGTGGCGACCGTCGAGGACTCGGTCGAAGATCTGTTTCAGACGGGCTATTACAACAATCGTAATGCCATTCTGATCATCATGCGGCGCCAGGCCGACGCCAACATCATCGAGACGGTAGAGGCTGTGCGTGCGCAATTGCCGCAGCTCGCGGCGCTCTTGCCAGGTGATGTCGACCTGACCGTGGCACAAGATCGCACGCCCAGTATCCGCGCCTCATTGCACGAGGCTGAACTGACGCTGGTGGTCGCGGTCGGCCTGGTGATGCTGGTGGTGCTGCTGTTCTTGCGGCATTGGCGTGCTGCCCTGATCCCCAGTGTGGCAGTGCCAGTCTCGTTGATTGGCACCTTCTGCATCATGTATTGGTGCGGCTTTACCTTGAATACCATTTCGCTGATGGCGTTGATCGTGGCCACCGGCTTTGTGGTGGATGATGCCATCGTGGTGCTTGAAAACATCATGCGGCATATCGAACGTGGAGCGTCGCCATTGCGGGCGGCCTTGCGGGGATCGCGTGAGGTCGGCTTCACCGTGCTGTCGATGAGCCTGTCGCTGGTGGCTGTGTTCATCCCGATCCTGTTGATGGGCGGCGTGGTCGGCAGGCTGTTTCGCGAGTTCGCCGTGACCTTGTCGGCTTCTGTCATGGTATCGATGGTCGTGTCGTTGACATTGACGCCCATGATGTGCGCCCGCCTGTTGCGTCAGCAGGCCCTGGAACAGCGAGCTCCAGGCCGGGTGTCGCGGATGCTCGAGTCATTCTTTGAGGCATTGCTGCGCGGCTATCGTCGTTCGTTGTCCTGGGCGTTGACGCATGGGCGTTTGATGCTGGTGTTGCTGGCGGTGACTATCGGGCTGAACGTGTACCTGTACGCTGCCGTGCCAAAGGGATTTTTCCCGCAGCAGGATACTGGGCAATTGATAGGGATTTTTCGCGTGGATCAGGGCACGTCGTTTCAAGCCATGGTCCCCAAGCTCGAGTATTTCCGCAAAGTCATCCTGGCCGATCCGGCGGTGGCGAGTATTACGGTTCACGCGGGCGGCCGCGGCGGCAGTAACAGCAGCTTCATGATGATCCAGCTCAAGCCGCAGGATGAGCGGCAAGCCGGCGCGGTCGATGTCGTGAATCGCCTGAGAGGGCAATTGCAGAGTACGCCGGGCGCGCGCGTGTTCTTGATTCCGCAGCAGGATATCTTTGTCGGCGGCGGGCAGGGGAGCGGCTCATACGACTACACGCTGCTGGCCGGAGATCTGTCATTGCTGCGCACCTGGACACCCAAGGTCAGGCAGGCCATGGCCGCGTTGCCCGAGCTGACGGATGTGGATTCCAGCGTTGAAGACAAAGGCCGCCAGGTCAATTTGATCATTGATCGCGAGGCGGCAACCCGGCTGGGCATCAACATGTCCGATATTTCAGCGGTGTTGAATAACTCGTTCAGCCAACGCCAAGTTTCCGTAATGTACGGGCCTTTGAACCAGTATCGCGTCGTGTTGGGGGTGGATCAGCGCTTTGCCCAGGATGCCGAATCGCTCAAGCAGGTGCATGTCATTACGAGCGACGGGTCTCGTGTGCCATTGGCGGCCTTTGCGCGATTTGAAATGGGCAATGCGCCATTGAGTGTGCAGCATAATGGTCTGTTTGCTGCTGACGAAATCTCTTTCAATCTCGCCCCGGGTGTGTCACAAGACCAGGCAATACGTGCGATCGATGCTGCGGTCGCGCGCATCGGGCTGCCTTCGGATCAGATCCAGGCCGGCTTTCTCGGCACGGCCGCGGCGCAGCAGGCCTTACAGAGCCAGCAGCCATGGCTGATTCTGGCCGCACTGGTCACGATGTATATCGTGCTTGGGATTTTGTACGAGAGCTTCGTGCACCCCTTGACCATTCTGTCGACGCTTCCGTCGGCCGGTATCGGCGCGCTGTTGGCGTTGATGCTGGTAGGCAGCGAGTTCACGGTCATCGCCTTGATTGGGGTGTTTTTGCTGATCGGCATTGTCAAGAAGAACGCCATCATGATGGTCGACTTCGCCTTGGATGCGGAGCGTAGATTGAATCTGTCGCCGCGCGATGCGATTTTCGAGGCCTGCCTGACGCGATTCCGGCCCATTATGATGACCACGATGGCGGCAATTTTCGGCGCGCTGCCATTATTGCTGGCTACCGGGGCCGGTGTAGAGATGCGCCAGCCTCTGGGGGTGACGATCGTAGGTGGTCTGATCCTTAGCCAGGTTTTGACGCTGTACACCACGCCTGTGGTCTATCTTTATCTGGACCGCTTCCGTTTATGGGCCCGCCGCCGTGCTGCACGTCGCACGATAGGCTCACAACCTGATGTAGAACGCCAATGAGTCGCGCATCATTTTTTTCCTTATCGTTCCGGCTTGGCCGATTGGCCGATGTACGCTTGCCGCGTTTGACTGCGGCCATGACGTGTTGCGCCCTCTTGGCCGCGTGCGCGGTGGGGCCGGATTATCAACGTCCCGAGATCGATGTGGGCGAGGGATACAAGCAAGCGCGCGATCCGGCGGCAGCACCGTCCAACCCTTCGGCGCCGGGTAGCGACGCTCAGGGTCAGCAGCCCCATGGCGCCGTCCAAACCGACGGCTGGACGCCGGCGAAGCCGCAAGACATGGCTGAGCGTGGCGCATGGTGGCAGATTTATGGCGACACCACCCTGAATGGTCTGATGGACCAGTTGAACGCGTCGAATCAGACCATTGTGCAAGCCGAGGCCAACTACAGGCAGGCACAGGCTCTGGTACGAGGCGCGCGCGCCAGCTTTTTCCCTACTGTCGGGACGAGTGCCGGCGCGACACGATCGGGATCGGGTAGCGGTTCTACCAGCAGTACGGGCAATGATTACGATCTGAGCGCGTCGGTCAGTTGGGAAGTAGACATCTGGGGGCGAGTGCGTCGCCAGGTCGAGGCCAGCCGCGCTGAAGCTCAAGCCAGCTTTGCGGATTTGGCGAATACCCGCTTGAGTACGCAGTCGTCGCTTGCGCAAAACTATTTTCAATTGCGTGTGCTGGATGAGCAAAAGCGTTTGCTGGAGTCGACAGTCGCGGCCTATGAGCGCTCGTTGAAGTTGACGCAAAACCTCTATGACGCGGGCGTTGTCGGTAAATCTGATGTGACGGTGGCGTTGGCCCAATTGGAGGGCACGCGCGCCCAGTTGGTGGATCTGGAATGGCAACGTGGTCAGTATGAGCATGCAATCGCCGTGCTGATCGGCCTGGCACCATCGCGCTTTACGCTCGCAGTTCAACCTTTTGCTCAGGTGATTCCGCAGATCCCTGTGGGGTTGCCATCGCAATTGCTGGAACGCCGTCCCGACGTCGCGTCGGCTGAGCGTTTGACGGCGGCGGCGAATGCACAGATCGGCGTGGCGCAGTCGGCGTGGTTTCCCGATCTGACGTTAAGTGCCAGTGGCGGATTTCGCAGCGGCGAGTTTGCGCAATGGCTGACGGCACCGGCGCGTTTCTGGTCCCTGGGGCCGGCATTGGCGTTGACCTTGTTCGATGGCGGCGCACGGGAGGCTCAATTGGAACAGGCCCGCGCAGCCTACGATGCCCAGGCCGCTGCGTATCGTCAGACGGTATTGAGCGCCTTGCAAGAGGTCGAGGACTATCTCATCCAATTGCGGGTGATGGGGCAAGAGCAAGTGGTGCAGCATCGGGCACTGGAGGCGGCGCGGGAATCGTTGCGGTTGGCTCGCAATCAGTATCAGGCTGGGACGATTGACTATCTGGATGTGGCTACGTTGGAAACGGGGGCGTTGAACAGCGAACGTACGGCGTTGACGTTGATGGCTAATCGGTTGACGGCTAGCGTGCAGTTGATTGCTGCGCTCGGTGGGGGGTGGGAAGGGGGTTTGGCTGGAGAGTGAAGGTGTTTTTGCGTGAGTGTGGGGTTCTATTGGTCGTCGAGCCGAGGCAATCGGCCCGGCCGGGCTTCACAAAGTCGGTCCGGCGCGCGGGCGCCGGACACCGTGTTCGCTCGTCTCGTCCGCGCCTTCGCGCTCCCTTCGACTTCCGCTCCACTCGACTTTGAGGCGCCCGGCCGGGCCGATTGCCTCGGCTCGACTGGCAGCAATTAGAGTTCTCTGCATCGCTGGCACGACTATCTTGCTTGGCGTTTTTTTGCAGCCGCGGTGGTAGAGAGAAAGATCTTGCAGTGCTGCTTTCGGAGGACGCCCAGCGCGTCCTCCTCAAGCGTTCGGTCCGGGCATGCGACGGGGTGGCGTGGTGCCTGGTTGGAAGATCTGCTTGGCCGCGTTTGATGCTTGCGACGATGATGCGTAGGGGACTTTTTTCGGCGACGTATCCGTAGCATGCTTGTGCTCTGGATCAGAGTACATCGCCGCAAACATGATTTGCGCTCACCATGATGGCGTTACAACGAGTGCCGTGCGTGGCATTACGTCAACGTGACTCGAGAGATCTTTTGTCATGCAACGGTGCCACAGCCTATGCATGCAGATCCCGAACGCGATTCTCGGGTGTGCAGGGCACCCGAGAATCGCAGCCCTGCAAGATCTTTCTCTTCACCCAGACTGATGCAGAAAAACGCCAAGCAAGAAAGTCGTGCCAGCGATGTGATGAGCTTGAGTTACTGCGAGTCGATGCGGGGCAGTGGCTGCGTGGGGGCGCCTCGTGGTCGAGTGGAGCGGACACCGTAGGGAGCGCGAAGGCGCGGACGAGGTGAGCGAACACGGTGTCCGGCGCGCAGGGCGCCGGACCGACCACGTGAAGCCCCCACGCAGCCACTGCCCCGCATCGACGTCCAATAGCACCAAACCCTCACACCCAAGACACACAACACTGTAAGCTCAATAACCAACTACCTAAATAAACGACAACAAGAACCCCGCTAAATCAGCCCCCGAATCCCCGCAATGCCATGCGCCCCGTGCCGGCGCGCCTCATCCAGGGTATCGGCAGACTGCCCCCCTAACGCATACACAGGCAGTCCAGCATCCCGATTGCCAGCAACAAAACCATCCCATCCCATACCAGCTTGCCCCGGATGCGAAGGTGTTTCCAACACTGCTCCCAACACAGCAAAATCCGCACCCATCTCACGTGCATGCACGATCTGCGCATTGTCGTGAGCCGATACGCCAACTAAAGCGCCTTCGGGCAACTCCGGCCGTGCATGCAATGCCGCTGCATCGTTCGCGCGTAAATGCACGCCGTCGGCCTGGCGCCACCAGGCTGCAGGATGCACGCTGTTGATCAGCACACGAGCACCCGCAGCGTGGCAGAGCTTGACGATGGTCTGCACGGCGTCGCGTAGCGAAGTGGCTCCAGGGCCGTCAGGCCAATCCGGCTCACGTACTTGCACGAGCTTCAGGCCACGCGCCAAGGCACGCTCCAGCCGTTCGAGAAACGAGGGCAAGCCCGCACGTCCGCCGATCGACGTAATGCCGTAGGTGTTGGGCAACTGCAGCCAACGCAAGGGCGGCAGGGTGGCCGGCAGCAGATCGCCGACACTAGACGCCTCGGCGGGGTTGACCCATTCCAGGCGCTGGTTTTCCAGACTGCGCGGCTCGCCTTTCCAGCCCGTGACCTGGCAAAACGCCAAGCGAACGGTGGTGTGAGGATAGGCGTGCACATAAGTCACCCACGGAACCGCTTGCGTGACCTCGATGCCGATTTCTTCTTGCAGCTCGCGCGCCAATGCTTGGAGCACGGTTTCACCGGGTTCCAGTTTGCCGCCAGGCAACTCCCACCAGCCCGCCCAAGGCTTGCCCTCAGGCCGTTGCCCCAGCAGGAGTTGACCGTCGGGCCGCAGAATCAGACCTGCGGCGACGTCGATGATGCCGTCAGACATGGCGTGCCGCCCAATCGCGAGCAAATTGATAGGCCACCCGGCCTGAGCGCGAGCCGCGTTCCAGCGCCCATTGCAAGGCCTCCGTGCGGCTGGCCTCGATCTGATCTGCGGGGCAGTTCAGTTCCTCCAGCCAGTGGTACACGATATCCAGATAGTCATCCTGTTTGAACGGATGAAATGACAGCCACAGCCCGAAACGCTCGGACAGCGAGATTTTTTCCTCGACGGTTTCGCCTGGATGAATCTCGCCATCGGCCTGGTGCTTGGCCTGCAGGTTCTCGCTCATGTATTCCGGCATCAGGTGACGCCGGTTGGACGTCGCATAGATCAGCACGTTGTCGCCCGATGCTGACACCGAGCCATCCAGCACTGATTTCAGGGCCTTGTAGCCGGCTTCGCCTTCCTCGAAAGACAAGTCGTCGCAGAACACGATATAGCGTTCGGGACGCGCCGCGACCAGCTCGACGATGTCGGCCAGGTCACCCAGGTCGGATTTGTCGACCTCGATCAAACGCAGCCCTTGGTCGCCATAGGCGGCCAGCATGGCCTTGACCAGCGAGCTCTTGCCGGTGCCGCGTGCGCCGGTCATCAGCACATTGTTGGCGGGTTTTTTCTGCAGGAACTGAAGCGTGTTGCGATCGATGATGCCTTTCTGGCGTTCGATGTGCTGCAGATCGGCCATGTCGATCCGGGCCACGTGGCGCACGGCGTCCAGCCAGCCGCGTGTGCCGCGTTTGCGCCAGCGGTAGGCATGGGCGGACCAATCAATTTCGGGCGGTGCGGCGGGCAGCCAGGCTTCGAGCTGGGCCAGCACGCGTTCGGCTCGTTCGATCAGAACGGAAAAATCAGCAGCACTCACGTCGGTATTTCCTGCAGGAACAATAACAAGACAACAAGGGCGCGAGATCACGCGCCCTCAGCGATCAATGTATCAAGAGCGGTAATCGGCGTTGATGCTGACGTACTCATGCGAGAAATCGCAGGTGTACACGGTGTCAGCCGCCTGGCCACGCGCCAGCGCAATGCGTACGGTGATTTCCGCTTGCTTCATGACACGCTGACCGTCTGCCTCTTGGTAGTCAGGATTGCGGCCGCCGTCTTTGGCGACCAGCACGTCGTCCAGCCAGAGGCGCAGCTTCGAGACGTCCAGATCGTCTACGCCGGCGTAGCCGATGGCGGCCAGGATGCGGCCCAGGTTGGGGTCGGAGGCGAAAAACGCCGTCTTGACCAGCGGCGAGTGGGCAACCGAGTATGCGATCTTCAGGGCTTCTTCGGTGGTCAGGGCTTCTTCGACGCGCACGGTCATGAATTTGGTCGCGCCTTCGGCGTCGCGCACGATCTTCTGTGCCAGGTCCAGTGCGGCCGCGGCCAGCGCATCGCGCACGGCGGCATAGTGCGGGTCGGCTTCGGAGGTGATCTCCACGCCCGATTGGCCGGTGGCGATGATGATGAACGAGTCGTTGGTGGAGGTGTCGCCGTCGACGGTGATGCGGTTAAACGACTGGTTGGCGATTTCCAGGGCCAGCTTGCGCAGCACCGGCTGAGCAATGCTGGCGTCCGTGGCCAGGAAGCTCAACATGGTGGCCATGTTCGGGCGGATCATGCCGGCGCCCTTGCTGATGCCGGTAAAGGTGACGGTCTTGCCGTCGATCTGCTGACGTTGCGAGTGGATCTTGGGCTGCGTGTCAGTGGTCATGATGCCGTGGGCGGCATTGAACCATTCGTTAGGGCCCAGATTGCCCAGGGCAGCGGGCAGGGCGGCGGTCAGGCGGTCCAGCGGCAGGGGCTCGAGGATGACGCCGGTCGAAAACGGCAGGATCTGCTGGGCGGGGACATTCAGCAGTTTGCCCAGGGCCACGCAGGTGTCCTGAGCTTTTTTCAGGCCTTCGGCGCCGGTGCCGGCATTGGCGTTACCGGTATTGATCACCAGGGCGCGGATCGGGCCGCCTGCGGCCAGATGCGCCTCACAGACCTGCACCGGTGCAGCACGGAAACGGTTGCGGGTGAACACGCCCGCCACATTGGAGCCAGGCGCCAGCTGGAACACGGTCAAGTCACGTCGGTTGGCCTTGCGGATACCGGCTTCGGTAACGCCGATGTCTACGCCGGCAACGGGAAAAATATCGGACTCGGAGGGGATCTGCAGGTTAACGGCCATGACTTCGTCTCTGTGGCGGGGCAAAAGGAATCTCGAAAACCCCGCCCGTCGGACGGGGGGCTCCGCGTATTATCCCACCATCGAGTGACGGACCAAGGGATTGCCCGGGGGGGGCCTTATTTTCCTGCCTCACGCAGTCAACACTCCTGGGCGTATGGCGGCTCAGGGCAGGCTTGTCTGAGGCGCCGCAGCGCAACCGTGCGGTGGCCGACCGTCATCGTGTAAGCCCGCGATATTCGCGACGCTGAGGCCAGGGCAGCGGCGGTTGCGATCAGCGATCGTGCTTGCGAGCGGCGACGACTTGCAGTTTCAATTCGCCCAACGCCTGATACAGGGCATCCCGATGATCCTCGGGCAGGTCGGCGAACATCCCTTTCACCCAGCCCTCATGAGCGCGCGCCATGCGGGTGAACATCCGGCGGCCTTGCGGGGTGAGTTTCAAGACGGAACTGCGCCGGTCGGTTTCCACCTTGGTGCGCATGACCATGCCTTCTTTTTCGAGCTGGTCGGTGATGCCGGTGATATTGCCGTTGGTGACCATCATGCGGCGCGACAGCTCACCCATTTTCATGCCCTTGGGCGCCCGTTGCAGCTGCGCCATCAGGTCAAAACGGGGCAAAGTGGTGTCGAATTCGGTGCGTAGACGGCTGCGAATCTCGGACTCGATCAGATTGCAGCAAGTCAGCATGCGCAGCCATAGGCGCAACGCATGGTGATCATCGGGCGCAGCGCGTGTTTCCAGGTCAGGCGTGTCGATCATGATATGGCGCAGAGCGAGTCTCGGTAAAAACCCTAGTCTTGTCTTGCTAGATACTTTAAACCTAAACTATGAGACACGCTAGTCCTGTTTGCGTCGTCCGGGAGATGTGCTCAGGTCAGCGACAGCCGTTTCGCATTCGCATTCCCTTATAAAAAACATCCGCCGCCCGCGGCGCAGGAGTACCACGATGCGTTTCATGACTTCTTTGGCGGCTGCTCTTGTGCTGCTGCCAGCCCTCTCGTCCGCCGATCCCGTCAAGGTCGGTATTGCTAATGATATATCGGGTCCGTTTTCCGCGCTTGGCGCCGAGGCGCGCGACGGGTTCAATCTGGCGATCAAGCAGTTGGGCGGCAAGCTGGGCGGCCAGCCGGCCGAGTTCCTGCAAACTGACATGGGCGGCAACCCCGATCAGGCGCGCCAACTGGTGTCACGCTACATCCAGCGCGACAAAATCGATTTCTTTACCGGTCCCATCGGCTCGAACGTCGCGCTCGCGGTGGGCCCTGCGTTGTTCGCCGCCAAGGTGCCCTATCTCTCCAACAACCCTGGCCCCAGCCAGTTTGCCGGCGAGCGTTGCAATCAATACTGGTTCGGCACCTCGTATCAGAACGACGCATTTCACGAGGCCGCAGGCAAAGTCGCCGCGGACAAGGGCTTCAAGAAAGTGCTGATCATGGCGCCCGACTATCCGGCGGGCAAGGACGCACTGACAGGATTCAAGCGTGGCTATAAGGCCGAAGTCGCCGAAGAGGTCTACACCAAGCTGGGCCAGCTCGATTACGCGGCCGAGTTAGCGCAGATCCGTGCCGCCAAGCCGGATGCGGTGTTTATCTTTCTGCCGGGCGGCATGGGTATTAATTTCGTCAAGCAATTCGTCTCGACGGGCTTGTCGCAAAGCGTGAAACTCATCGGTCCGGGTTTTTCGGCTGACGAGGATGTGATCCAGGCCGTTGGTGATCCGATGCTGGGCATGTTCAACACGGCGCAGTGGGCTCATGATCTGGATGTGCCCCAAAACAAGCAGTTCGTGGACGCTTTCCGCAAAGAGTACGGCGGCCGTTATCCGTCCGTCTATGCGGCGCAGGCCTATGACGTCATCATGGCCATGGACGCAGCCGTGAAGCAGGCCGGCGGAAAGGCCTCTGATCGCGACGCTATCGTGGCAGCACTTGCCAAGGCCGATTATCCCTCGGTGCGCGGCCAGTTCACCTACGGCAAAAACCATTATCCCATTCAGGCTTATTACCTGCGCGTGATTGAAAAAGACAGCGAAGGCCGTATCACCAACAAGCTGGTGGGCAAGATATTTGATGACTATCAGGACGTGTACGTGGGCCAGTGCAAGCTGTAGCCATGTAAACCGCCCCGCGGACCGGTGCCGGGCCGCGGCAATGGGGAAACAGGTTTCTTGACCGGATCCTGAGTTGGCGCAGGCGTTCACAACCGCCGGCGCAGACCCGAGGATACTGGAGTATTTGATGACGCTAGTGGTCGAGCAGTTGCTAAACGGCCTGCAGTTCGGGCTGATGTTGTTTTTGATTGCCGCCGGGTTGACGTTGGTGTTCGGGATCATGGACATCATGAACCTGGCGCACGGTTCTTTGTATATGGCGGGTGCCTATGTCGCGGCCGAAACCATGCAACGCACCGGTTCTTTTCTCGCGGCCGTTCTGGTCGCCGCATTGGCGACGGGGGTGGTGGGCCTGGTGCTGGAGCGCCTTTTGATACGGCGCCTCGCTGTGCGCGATCACCTCGCGCAGGTCTTGGGTACGTATGCCGTTATTTTGATTGCCAACGATCTGGTCAAAATGATCTGGGGCCCTGCGCCGGTGATGTTGAATTTGCCTGCCGCTTTATCCGGGCCCGTGCGTTTGCTGCCCGATCTGATGTATCCGGCCTACCGCTTGATGATCATCGCTTGCGGTTTGGCCGCAGCGGTGGGTCTGTACTGGTTCGTGACGCGTACCCGTGCGGGTGTGCTGGTGCGGGCGGGTGCTTCCAATCGGCAAATGGCGACACTGATGGGCGTGCGCGTACCGCTGCTGTTTCTAGGGGTATTCACCATCGGCGCCATGTTGGCCGCCGTGGCGGGCGCACTGCTGGGGCCGATCACTGCGGTGCAAGTCGGGATGGGCGAAGAGATCCTGATTCTGGTACTGGTGTGTATCGTGATCGGTGGCATCGGCTCGATACGAGGCGCTTTTGTCGGCGCCTTGTTGGTCGGGATGGTCGATACCGCCGGCCGGGCATTTCTGCCGATGTTTTTGCGCGAGGTCTTGCCGCCTGCAATGGCGTCCAGCCTGGCCGCGACGTTCGCGGCGATTTCCATTTATCTGCTCATGGCTGTGGTGCTGGTATTCCGGCCGGCTGGGCTGTTTCCGGCACGTGGGTGAGCGATGCGTAAAGCAATCATAGGCAGTTGGATTGTGCTGTTGGCCTTGGCGGTATTTCCGCTGGTGGCCGAGGCCATGGGATTGGATTTTTATGTGTCGGTCGTACGACGGGTACTGATCTACGCAGTGGCAGCGACGAGCTTGAATTTGATTCTGGGGTATGGCGGCATGGTGGCGCTGGGGCATGCCGCGTTTTTCGGCGCGGGGGCTTATGTCGTCGGGATTCTGGAGTCCTACGGTGTCCAGGCGGGATTGATCGTCTGGCCTGCCGCCGCTGCGCTGGCAGGCGTTCTGGCATTGCTGATCGGTGCGGTGTCGCTGCGCACGCGCGGGGTCTACTTCATCATGATCACCCTCGCTTTTGCGCAGATGGTGTATTACGTCTTCATCTCGCTGCGTCAGTATGGCGGAGAAGACGGCCTGAATCTGGCGGGGTATTCGTCCTTGCCTGGCGTGGATCTGGCCGATAGCAACAGCTTTTATTACGTCGTCCTGGCGTTGTTTGCCGTGTTGATGTGGGCCTTTGGGCGTTTGGTGAATTCGCGATTCGGAACTGCGCTGCAAGGGATACGCGAAAACGAATCGCGTATGGAGGCGCTGGGCTATCCCGTATTTCGATTGAAGCTCGCGGCGTTTGTCATCAGCGGCGCCGTGGCGGGATTGGCGGGAGCGTTGCTCGCCAATCACAACCTGTTTATTTCACCCAGCCTGATGCATTGGACGCAGTCGGCCAATCTGCTGGTCATGGTGCTGGTGGGCGGCATCGGCCTGCGCTACGGCGGCGTGGTGGGCGCCGTGGTGATGCTGGCGCTGGAGGAAGTCTTGCGCATGTGGACGGAATACTGGCATCTGCCGTTGGGGATTCTGCTGTTGTGCGTGGTGTTCGGGGCGCCACGTGGATTGGCGGGCCTGGTCGCACCGTGGTTCGCCGGGACAAGCGTGCGGGGAGGTCGGGCATGAGTGATGCAGCAAAGACCTCGGCGCCTGTGTTGCAAGCGACCGGCCTGGTTCGCCGTTTCGGCGCGTTGCTGGCGACTGATCATGTGTCGTTGTCGTTGGCGCCTGGCGAAATCCATGCCCTGATCGGCCCCAACGGTGCAGGCAAATCAACCTTGATCCATTTATTGTCCGGGACCTTGCCGGCCGATGAGGGCAGCCTGGTGTTGGGCGGTGTCGATGTGACGCGACTGAATGCGCACCAGCGCGTAGCGGCGGGTTTGTCGCGTTCGTATCAGATTACGAATATTTTCAAATCGTTCAGCGTGCTCGACAACCTGTTGCTGGCGGCGCAGGCTCATGCGGGCAGCAGTTTCCGTTTCTGGAAGCCGCGCACGGCCGATACCGCCTTGTACGACACGGCGCAGGCGCTGGCTCGTCAATGTGCGATTGACGATGCGTTGCTCGATCGCCCCGCTGCGACCCTGCCGCATGGCGAGCAGCGCAAGCTCGAGTTCGCGTTGGCTTTGGCTGCCAGGCCGAGCGTGTTGTTGTTGGACGAGCCTATGGCGGGCATGGGGCCTGATGAAACGTTGCGTTTGACCGACCTGATCGAGTCGATGCGGGGGCAGACCACCATGTTGTTGGTGGAGCACGATATGCAAGCGGTATTCCGTCTGGCCGATCGCATTTCGGTGCTGGTGTATGGACGCATCATCGCGACAGGTACGCCTGAGGAGATCCGCGCCAATCCAGACGTGCGCAAGGCCTATCTAGGCGACGATGATTCTCCCCACGCTGCAGGGGTGCGTACGCAGGAGCAAGCGTCATGTTGAATATGCGCGCTGTCGAAAGCGGCTATGGGGCCAGCCAGGTGTTGTTCGGGGTAGACCTGGATATCAGTGCGGGGCAAGTGGTCACCCTATTGGGACGCAACGGCATGGGCAAGAGCACGCTGTTGCGCACGATGTTCGGCCAGCTGCCGTTACGGGCGGGCAGCATCCGTTTTGCGGGTCAGGATATCGGCGGCTGGGCGCCGGACCGCATTGCCCGCGCGGGGCTGGCAATTGTGCCCGAGGGACGGCAATGTTTTCCGAATCTCACGGTGCGGGAGCATCTGACGGCTTTTGTCGCGGCGCGTAATCCGGATATTGGGGAGCCCTGGACGGTCGAGAGAGTGTTTGCCCTGTTTCCTCGGCTGGAGGAACGGGCGGGCAATATGGGGAATCAATTGTCTGGCGGCGAGCAACAGATGCTGGCAATCGGGCGGGCCTTGGTGACGAATCCCAGGCTGTTGATTCTGGATGAGGCGACCGAGGGACTGGCGCCGCTGGTGCGCGAGGAGATCTGGAATTGTGTGGCTACGTTGCGGGAGGCGGGGCAGACGATTTTGGTGATTGATAAGTACGTGGAGAGGCTGCTGGGGTTGGCGGATTATCACGTCGTGCTTGAGAGGGGGCGGGTGGTTTGGACGGGGGATTCTGAGGCGTTGGATGGGGATCGGGGGGTCTGGGAGAGGTATTTGGGAGTTTGAGGGTTTTGGTCGGTGTTGTTTTTGCGTGAGTGTGGGGTTCTATTGGTCGTCGAGCCGAGGCAATCGGCCCGGCCGGGCTTCACAAAGTCGGTCCGGCGCGCGGGCGCCGGACACCGTGTTCGCTCGTCTCGTCCGCGCCTTCGCGCTCCCTTCGACGGCCGCTCCACTCGACTTTGAGGCGCCCGGCCGGGCCGATTGCCTCGGCTCGACTGGCAGCAATTAGAGTTCTCTGCATCGCTGGCACGACTATCTTGCTTGGCGTTTTTTTGCAGCCGCGGTGGTAGAGAGAAAGATCTTGCGGTGTTGCTTGAGGGGGACGCCCTGCGCGTCCCCCTCAAGCGATCGGTCCGGGCATGCGGTAGGGGTGGCGTGGTGCTTGATTGGAAGATCTGCTTGGGCTGCGTCGAGGCTTGCGACGATGATGCGTGGCGCACTGCTTTGATGGTGCATCTATTGCATGCGAGCGCCTCGGTCAGGGCGTCGCTTCAAGAACCATCCACACCCATGCTTGGCATCGCGCTGCGTCTCGACATGACAAGAATGGCTTATAGAAGCTGCGATCGCGCGATAACAAATGCGATGCCGTGGCATTTCGCCCGGCCATGCCATCCCGTGGCATGAGGCCAATGTGTTACCCCGTCGCCTCACGTCAATGCAGCTCGAGAGATCTTTTGTTATGCAACGGTGCCACAGCCTCTGCATGCAGATCCCGAACGCAATGAGCGGGTGTGCAGGGCACCCGCTCATCGCAGCCCTGCAAGATCTTTCTCTTTACCCAGGCTGATGCAGAAGAATGCCAAGCAAGAAAGCCGTGCCAGCGATGTGATGAGCTTGAGTTACTGCGAGTCGATGCGGGGCAGTGGCTGCGTGGGGGCGCCTCGTGGTCGAGCGGAGCGGACACCGTAGGGAGCGCGAACGCGCGGACGAGGTGAGCGAACGCGGTGTCCGGCGCGCAGGGCGCCGGACCGGCCACGTGAAGCCCCCACGCAGCCACTGCCCCGCATCGACGTCCAATAGCACTAAAACCCTCCATCACTAACGAAAACCCGCAAGCAAAAGCCCCTTGCACGAAACCCTCCCCAGCTATATAGTTGAAACCTAAACTAATTAATCGCCAGGAAATAGCAGTACCCCCCTGGCAGAGAGCCGTTTCACGGAGTCATGTGTCATGAAGATTGTCTGCCTAGGGGGCGGCCCCGCGGGCCTGTATTTCGGGTTGCTCATGAAATTGCAGAACCCTGCCAACGAAGTGACAGTGATTGAACGTAACCGGCCGTATGACACGTTTGGCTGGGGCGTGGTGTTTTCCGACGCCACCATGGATAACCTCCGGCAGGCCGATCCCGTGTCGGCGCAGACGATTGGCGATGCGTTCAATCATTGGGACGACATCGAGATCAATTTCCAGGGACAGAGCATCCGTACCAGCGGGCACGGATTTATTGGGATTGGTCGAAAGAAATTGTTGAATATCCTGCAACAGCGCTGCGAAGACGTCGGCGTAAAGCTGGTATTCGAAACGTTCGTGCAGGATGACCAAGCCGCGGCGCAGCAATACGACGCCGATCTGGTGATCGCCTCCGATGGGTTGAATAGCGTCGTGCGCACCCGCTACGCAGACACGTTCAAGCCGGATATCGACACGCGCCGTTGCCGGTTCGTGTGGCTGGGAACGACCAAAGTCTTTGACGCGTTTACTTTTGCCTTCGTGCAAACGGAACACGGCTGGTTCCAAGCGCATGCCTATCGGTTCGAGGACGGACTGTCGACGTTCATCGTCGAGACGCCCGAGGAAACCTGGCAGGCCGCCGGGATAGGCGAGATGAGCCAAGAGGAAGGCATAGCATTCTGCGAAAAGCTGTTTGCGCCCTGGCTGGACGGGCATAAATTGATCAGCAATGCAGCGCATTTGCGCGGTGCGGCGATCTGGATTCGCTTTCCGCGAGTGATCTGCAACACCTGGGTCCAATGGAATACGCTTGATACGCCTCGCGGCCAGCGCCGCGTGCCGGTGGTGCTGATGGGCGACGCCGCACATACCGCGCATTTCTCGATCGGGTCGGGCACCAAATTGGCGTTAGAGGACGCGATTGAGTTGGCGCGCTGCCTGGGAGGCGCAGAGGGCGGGCTGGAGCAGGGCCTGCAACATTACGAAGACGTGCGTAGCGTCGAGGTGCTGAAGATTCAAAACGCTGCCCGCAACTCCACCGAATGGTTTGAAAACGTGCAGCGTTATGCGGACCTGGACCCCGAGCAGTTTGCATATTCGCTGTTGACGCGTTCGCAACGGATCTCGCACGAAAATCTGCGCTTGCGCGATCCTGCCTGGTTAAATGGCTACGAGAGCCGTCTGGCCCAGCGCGCAGCAATGCAGGTGGGCGATGTCACTGAGGCAGCGGGCCTGAAAAACGCAACGCGCGCCTCTGGCACTGCGACTGCAGCTCCTCAGGCCGACGCTGCATTGGACAACGTTTCTGCCACCGCCGCGCCTTTGCCGATGCTGACGCCGTATCGCGTGCGCGGTACGACGCTGAAGAACCGCATTGTCGTCTCTCCAATGGCCATGTATTCATGCGTGGATGGCGTTCCCGGCGAATTCCACCTGGTGCATCTGGGTGCCCGCGCGATGGGCGGCGCAGGCCTGGTCATGGTCGAGATGACATGCCCTTCGCCCGATGCACGCATCACACCGGGATGTCCGGGACTATGGAACGACGAGCAGGCGCAGGCGTTTGGCCGTATCGTGGATTTCGTGCACGCCAACAGCGATGCGCGTATCGGCATGCAGCTTGGCCATGCGGGCCGCAAAGGCTCTACGCAGTTAGGCTGGCAGCAGATGGATCATCCGTTGCCAGACGGCAACTGGCCACTGTTGTCGGCCTCCGCATTGCCTTATTTGCCGGGCATTTCTCAAACGCCGCGAGCAATGACGCGTGAGGATATGGACCGCGTGCGCGATGATTTCGTGGCATCGGCGCGCCGTGCGGCGCAGGCCGGGTTCGATTGGCTGGAATTGCACTGCGCCCACGGTTATTTGCTGTCCAGCTTTATTTCGCCTTTGACCAACCAGCGCGATGATGAGTACGGCGGCAGCCTGGAAAATCGATTGCGCTATCCGTTGGAGGTATTTAACGCGGTGCGCGAAGTGTGGCCTCAGGATTTGCCAATATCCGTGCGTATTTCCGCCCACGATTGGGTGGAAGGAGGGATCACCGCGGACGATGCGGTAGCGATCGCGCGACACTTCAAGGCGGCAGGCGCAGACATGATCGATTGCTCGTCGGGCCAGGTCAGCCCGGATCAACATCCGGTATACGGCCGCATGTATCAGACTCCCTTTGCGGATCGGGTGCGTAACGAGGCGGGCATCCCCACAATCGCAGTCGGCGCGATTTTCGAGGCCGATCATGTCAACGGCATCATTGCCTCGGGCCGTGCGGATCTGTGCGCGCTGGCTCGCCCGCATCTGGCCGATGCGGCATGGACATTGCGAGAGGCCGCGCGCGTCGGTTACCGTGATACGGCGTGGCCGAAACAGTATGCGGCAGGCAAGCGCCAACTCGAAACCAACTTTGAACGCGCCGCACTGATGGCGCAATTGGATGCGAAATGAACACGTCTATCGGCGTATTGGATGGCCGCCATGCCCTGGTGACGGGTGGTGCACGCGGCATAGGCCTGGCCTGCGCGCAGGCCTTGCAGCAACGTGGCGCAACGCTGACCTTGCTGGGGCGTGACCGGGCAGCGCTGGATGCCGCCGTGACTGCCTTGAGCAAACACGGCAAGGTCCATGCCGTAGTCGCTGATATTGCCGACGAAGCCTCAGTGCGAACCGCCTTCGAACAGGCCGCACAGTATGGCGGTGCCGTGGATATTCTGGTCAACAATGCAGGCCAGGCGGTCAGTCAGCGATTCGATCGCACCGACGCAGCAACATGGCAGTCCATGTTGGCGGTGAACTTGACCGGCACCTATCACTGCACGCAGGCCGCGCTGCCAGGCATGTTGGCCGCCGGATGGGGACGAATCATCAATGTCGCCAGCACGGCAGGCTTGATCGGCTATCCCTACGTCAGTGCCTATTGTGCAGCCAAGCATGGTGTGGTCGGACTGACTCGTGCATTAGCGCTGGAATTGGCGCGCAAGGGCATTACTGTCAACGCGGTTTGCCCGGGTTTTACCGAGACCGACATCGTGCGCGATGCCGTGAGCAATATTGTCAGCAAGACCGGCCGCTCGGCTGACGCCGCGCGTGACGAGCTGGCTGCCCGCAATCCCCAGGGCCGTCTGGTGCAACCCGCAGAGGTTGCCGAGACGGTCGCCTGGCTGGCCCTGCCGTCATCGTCATCCATCAATGGCCAGGCCATTGCCGTCGATGGCGGCGAAGTCATGCCAGGCTGAAATTTTCAACCTTATTTCGATCCCAGCGGCACGTCGCGGATCAGCAGGAGACATCATGACCGAAGCATCCACAGAGCACACCATGAAACATCATCGCCGTCCGTATGCAAACTATGCGGCGCGGACTTTCCTGTGGGAGGTGTCAGCGGATGGCAAGGTTGCGACGATCACCTTGAATCGCCCCGAACGCAAGAATCCGTTGACGTTTGACTCGTATGCCGAACTGCGGGATCTGTTTCGTAGTCTGTGCTATGCCACGGATATCAAAGTGGTCGTGGTGACCGGGGCTGGCGGCAATTTCTGCTCGGGCGGCGACGTACACGAGATCATCGGGCCGTTGACCAAAATGAGTATGCCCGAGCTGTTGGATTTCACCCGGATGACGGGCGATCTGGTCAAGGCGATGCGGGCGTGCCCGCAGCCGATTGTGGCGGCTGTGGACGGTGTATGTGCAGGTGCGGGGGCAATGATCGCCTTGGCATCGGATATGCGTCTGGGGACGCCGGTGGCGAAGACCGCGTTCCTGTTCACGCGGGTAGGGCTGGCCGGGGCGGACATGGGGGCATGCACGTTGCTGCCTCGGATGATCGGCCAGGGGCGCGCATCCGAGCTGCTCTATACCGGACGTTCCATGAACGCTGAGGAAGGTTCGCAATGGGGGTTCTTCAATAGCCTGCATGATAGTGCGCAGGTGTTGACGGCGGCGCAGACGCTGGCCGCGCAGTTGGCCGCCGGCCCGACGTTTGCGCATGGCATGACGAAAAAACTGCTGCATCAGGAATGGAACATGGGCGTGGACGAGGCGATCGAGGCGGAAGCCGAAGCCCAGGCCATCTGCATGCAGACGCGCGATTTTCATCGGGCCTATGAGGCGTTCGTGGCCAAGCAAAAACCGGTCTTCGAAGGGGATTGAGATGGCGGACACGTCATGGCTGGATTGGCCTTTTTTTGAGGACCGTCATCGCGAGATGGCTGCCGAGCTCGAGGCGTGGTGCGTCGACGCCTTGGCCGATATCGATCATCATGATACGGACCAAGCGTGCCGCCGATTAGTCGCTGCGTTGGGGCAGGCAGGCTGGTTGCGTTACTGCGTGCCGGCAGGGCCCGACAATACCTGGGGCGGCGCGTTGCCTCAGGTTGACTCGCGCATGGTGTGCATTTTGCGCGAGACGCTCGCACGGCACGAGGGATTGGCGGATTTTGCAGCGGCGATGCAGGGATTGGGCAGTGGGGCGATTGCGCTGATGGGCTCAGATGCGCTGCGTCAGCGTTATTTGCCCAGAGTGGCCAGCGGGCAGGCGATTGCTGCGTTTGCGCTGTCGGAGCCGGAGGCCGGCTCCGATGTGGCCGCACTGTCTTGCTCGGCGCGTCTCGACGGTGATCACTATGTACTCGATGGCGCCAAGACCTGGATTTCCAACGGCGGCATCGCGGACTTTTATTGCGTCTTTGCCAGGACGGGCGAGGCGCCGGGAGCGCGAGGCATCTCCGCGTTTGTGGTGGATGCCGACACGCCGGGATTCAGCGTTTCCGAACGCATTGATGTCATCGCGCCGCATCCGTTGGCGACACTGACGTTCGATAACTGCCGTATTCCTGTGGCGCAACGATTGGGCGAACCGGGGCAGGGATTCAAGCTCGCCATGATGACGCTGGATATTTTCCGCGCATCGGTGGCGGCCGCGGCGTTGGGCTTTGCGCGCCGGGCGTTGGACGAGGGCTTGTCACGCGCGCGCGAGCGCCGCATGTTCGGCCAGACTCTGGCGGATTTGCAGTTGACGCAGGCGGCCCTGGGCGACATGGCGACGGCAATCGATTCTGCTGCGCTGTTGACGTATCGCGCCGCCTGGCTGCGTGACGTCAAAGGGGTGCGCACGACACGAGAGGCCGCGATGGCCAAGATGGCCGCTACCGAGTCGGCGCAGACGGTCATCGATCGCGCTTTGCAAATGTTCGGGGGGGCCGGCGTGGTGTCGGGCGTGCCCGTCGAAAAGTTGTATCGAGAGATCCGCGCCTTGCGTATTTACGAGGGCGCGACGGAAGTCCAAAAACTCATCATCGCCAGAGAGCTGCTTAAAGACTAGCCCACTAGCAACGGCAGCCCATCATCGCATCGCAAGGGGAACACCATGGAACGCTCCGCTCATCAGGATACTTTCGCAAGAGATCATCTGCCTCCTCCTGAGGAATGGCCCGAATTTCTGCTTGATAGCCCCGATGTGAACTATCCCGAACGCATGAATTGCGCCGCGGAACTCGTCGATGCAGCGGTGATGGCGGGACGTGGCGACCGTATTGCACTGCGCTGGCGTCAGGGCGACCAGCTCAAGACCATGACGTATGCCGAGTTGCGAGCGCTGAGCAATCGGATCGCTCACGTATTGACCGAAGATATGCAGTTGGTCCCCGGAAATCGTTTGCTATTGCGTGGTCCGAATAACCCGATGATGGCCGCCTCATGGCTGGCCGCCATCAAGGCCGGCCTGGTCACGGTGCCGACGATGCCGTTGCTGCGCTCGAAGGAACTGAAACAGATCATCGAGAAAGCGCAGGTGACGGCCATGCTGTGCGACGCGCAGTTGCGCGGCGAGGCTGAGCATTGCCTGCAGCAGGATCATGAGCATTATTGCGAGCCGCTCCGTCAGATCGTGCTGTTTAATGATAGCGAGCCGAATTCGCTGGACGTGCGGGCGCAGGCCAAATCCGATGATTTCACTGTGTGCGATACGGCTGCCGATGATGTGTGCCTGATTGCGTTTACCAGCGGCACGACGGGCATGCCTAAAGGATGCATGCATTTCCATCGCGACGTGCTGGCCATGTGCGACCTGTTTCCTCGCCATGTCATCAAGCCCGGGCCCGACGATATTTTCTGCGGTACGCCGCCCTTGGCGTTCACTTTCGGTTTGGGCGGCCTGCTGTGTTTTCCGCTGCGCGTAGGCGCCAGTGTGGCGTTGGCAGAAAAACTCAATCCCGATGCGTTGATGGCCTTGATCCAGGATTTTCGCGCGACGATCGTGTTCACCGCGCCGACCTTCTATCGTCAGATGGCTGGTTTGGTCGGCAAATACGACATCAGCTCGTTAAAGAAAAGCGTGTCTGCAGGCGAGGCCTTGCCCGATGCCACTCGTGAGCTATGGAGGAACGCGACCGGAATCGAGATGATCGACGGGATCGGTGGCACCGAGATGATTCATGTGTTCGTCTCCAGCCCGCCCGATGAGGTCCGCCCGGGAGCCATAGGCAAGGTCGTGCCAGGCTATGTGGCCTGCGTCGTGGACGAAGACATGCAGCCGGTGCCTAATGGCACCGCAGGACGTTTGGCGATCAAGGGGCCGACGGGATGCCGTTACCTGGCAGATGACCGTCAAGGCCGCTTTGTGCAGCAGGGATGGAATCTGCCGGGCGATACCTTTGTACAAGACGACGACGGCTATTTCTTTTACCAGGCGCGCAATGACGACATGATCGTCTCGGCGGGGTACAACATTGCCGGACCCGAGGTCGAGGATGCGCTGCTGCATCATGAAGCCGTGGCCGAGTGCGGCGTTGTCGGCGTGCCGGATGACGAACGCGGCCAGATCGTGAAAGCGTTCGTGGTGCTCAAACCCGGCTACGAAGCGAGTGCCGAGCTGGTAAAGGCTTTGCAGGCTTTTGTAAAAGCGACGGTGGCTCCCTATAAGTATCCGCGTGCGATTGAGTTCGTGGAGGCCCTGCCGCGCACCGAAACCGGGAAACTGCAACGCTTTGCGTTGAGGCAAAGAGCCTGAGACAGGATATGGAGCAGGTTTCACCCATAGGATCGACGGCCATGTCAGGACAGCCCTTTATCAGCGAAGTCGACGTACGTTTTCGGCATTGTGACCCGGCCGGGATCGTGTTTTACCCGCGCTATTTCGAGATGATCAATGATTTCGTCGAGGAATGGTTCGATAAAGGGATGGGTCTGCCGTTTCACACGCTGCATGTCGGGCGCCGCATCGGAACGCCGCTGGCATCGGTGCAATGTGATTTTTCCGCGCCGAGCCGTTGGCATGAGACCTTGCGCCAGGAACTGGTTGTGCACCGTATCGGCGGCGCGTCGTTCAGCGCCGAAGTGACGTTCTTCGGGCCAGATGGCGGTGTGCGGCTGAAGGCAATGCTCACCATCGTCACGGTGGATCTGGATCGTATGCGGTCTACCGCGATTCCCGATGATTTGCGCCTGCGGATGCGGGAGTTTTTAATCGCGGAGCCGCCGCAGCAAGGCAATCGTGCCTTCGATGAAAGCCGCCAGCCATAGGGGCGGCGTTCGAGGTTTTTAATAAAAGGATGATTCCATGAAGATTTTGCAACCGCCTGACTGGCTGCCGCCGCGCGGCTATTCGAACGGAGTGATGACGCAAGTCGCGGTCGGGGACCGGCTGGTGTTCGTCGGGGGCCAGGTGGGCTGGAATGGTCAGCAGCAATTCGAGACGGATGACTTTGCCGGACAAGTGCGGCAGGCACTGCTGAACGTGATGGCGATATTGGCCGAAGGCGGCGGCAAGCCAGAGCACATCGTACGCATGACGTGGTATGTGAAGAATAAGCGCGAATATGTGGCGTCCTATCCAGAGATCGGCAAGCACTATCGAGAGATCGTCGGACGGCATTTCCCGCCGATGAGTGCGGTCGAGGTCGCCGATCTGGTCGAGGATCGGGCCAAGGTAGAGATCGAGGTGACAGCGGTGATTCCGGGCTGATCAACCTCTATCGGCAGGGTGGACGCACCAGCACCTGCAACATTGCGCAGATCGAGTGGCGCACGGACGGCATGTGGCCCTTGCGCTTGATTGCCGGTTAACGCCTGGACTCCACCCTTTCGGCCAGCAGGTCGTACAGCAGCCGCGCGACGGGGTTGAGGTCCTTGCCCCGGGGATGTATCAGTCCAATTGTTCGCGTGATTGTGGGATTACGCAGCGTGATGCTGACCAAGGTGTCATGGCCCTTGGATGGCATGGCCAGGCGCGGGACGACGCCGATTCCCAGGCCCGCTTCGACCATGCTGACCAGCGCCGGTACGTGTTGTACCTCACAGAAATGGCGTGGCCGCTGCTCACTGCGCGCGAGCGCCTGGTCAATCAGAAAGCGGTTGCCGCTGCCTTGGGCCAGCGTGATATAGGCGTGATGGGCCAGGTCTGCCCAATTGACGGATCGCCGCCTGGCCAAGGGATGTGTGCGGCTGACTGCTGCGACAAAAGGTTCCTCGAGCAATGGCTTGAACTCGATCTCTGCATCGTTGGTACCGATGTAAGTCAAGCCGAAATCGGCATCGCCACGAGACACTGCCGTTAATACCTGCGACGAGGATTCGTCGATGATGCGTATCCTGATACGTGGATAGCGTGCATGGTATTCACGAATCACGTCTGGCAGAAAATATCCGACAGCTGATGGTACGCAGGCGATGGTCACCATTCCCGATAGCCGCTCGGCCACGTCTTGAATGCCGACCAACGCATTTTCCAGTTCGTTCAGAACGTTCCTGGCCCTGGGAACAAAACCGCGTCCTATCGTGGTCAGTTCGACTTTTCTTGTGGTCCTCGTAAACAGTTGGACGCCAAGCGCGTCCTCCAGTTTGTCGGCGCGTCGCGATAGCGCCGATTGTGAGAGATGCAACGCCTCGGATGCTGCTCGAAAGCTTCCTAAATCGGCAACGGCCAAGAAAGCGCGCAGATCGGCAAGATCGAATTTCATGCGTTTTGGACAAGAATAGATCGAATTTTTGCACTTTACTCCATTCTGCAGCCTGGGAGACGATAGCTCCCATCGCAGAGAACGGTCTGCGAGCGAGGAGACAAACCAATGATGCTTTTACGCAGAAACCCTCTGCGCCGATGGGCGCGGCTTGCCTGGATTTCCCTATTGATCGGTGCGGCGGCGGCGGCAAACGCGGGCGAGTGGCCCGAGCGGCCTATTCGATTGCTCGTCCCTTATGGGCCTGGCGGCAGTTCGGACGTGGTCGCGCGGGCAGTTGCCGCAGAAATGTCGCGTGACTTGGGACAGCAAGTCATCGTGGAAAACAAGGGCGGTGGCCAGGGAACGATTGCCACGACCGAGGTTGCCAGGGCCAATCCGGATGGATATACCTTGATTCTGGGACATGTGGGAACGTTGGCGGTCAATCCCACCATGATGCCGAAACTGAACTACGACCCGCGCCGCGATTTCGCTCCGATCGTTTTGCTGGCCAAACTGCCTATGGTCTTCGCCGTTGGCGGCAATGTACAGGCAAAGACTTTGCCCGAGTTCGTTCAGTTGGCGAGGTCTAAACCTGGCGAGATCAATTACGGGTCTGCAGGTAACGGCAGTGCCGGGCATCTCGCATTCGAGATGTTGAAAACGGCGGCAAAGATCGACGTGGTTCATGTGCCTTATCGAGGTACCGGCGCACAGGTCAACGACTTGTTGGCTGGCAATATCGACGCTGCCGCAGCGGGAACGCCAGGGCTGCTGCCGCATGCCCTGGCGGGCAAGATCCGAATCGTGGCAGTGGGATCAGCAGCTCGGCTTTCTGTGTTGCCTGATGTGCCCACTGTTGCTGAACAGGGGTATCCAGGCTTTGAAAGTTCGCAGTGGTTTGGCCTTTTGGCGCCAGCTGGAACCCCTGAACCGGTTATCAAACGACTGCACCAGGCGGCGGTGCATGCGCTTAACACCGATGCTGTCCGAAACCGTCTGGCCCACGATGCGAGCGAACCGTCCGGCGCGGGGCCCGCTGAATTCGCGACTTTTATCGACGCAGAAGAACTGCGGTGGGGCCGGGTCGTGAAAGACGCACATCTCTCTATTGAATAAATCAAGACACCATACCATCCAGGAATATTCAGCATGACTCAAGCACGAGAAAAGATCGTTGTACCGGAAGCGCAGTTAACGGAGCTCGGCATCCGCGCCTTCGAAGGGCTGGGATTGCCTCATCAAGATGCGGTGGATGTGGTTCGAATTCTCGTGCTTGCAGACTTGTTTGGATTGTCCACACACGGCTTGTCGCGCATCGAGTCCTATGGTGAACGCCTGCAGGTTCGCGGAATCAATGCCCGTCCAAATATTCACGTGACGAGCCCCGCACCCGGGCTGCGATTGGTGGCGGGAGATAACGCCGTTGGCCCTCTGGTTGGAATGCATGCGTTACGGGCTGCCATGCAGGCGGCAGAGCAGTGTGGCGTTGGTATCGCGTTTGCACGGCAGAGTAATCATTTCGGGCCGATTTCGCCTTATGGCTTGATCGCGGCAGAGGCCGGGTTTGCCAGCATCATAGGCAGCAACGCGACCACGACCATAGCCCCTTGGGGGGGAACGGATGCTCGCGTGGGCAATAGTCCGATTGGCTTTGCCGTTCCCAATCCAGGAGGGAACCCTTTCCTGTTGGATATGGCCATGAGCGTTGTCGCCAGAGCGAAGATTCGCAATGCTCTGAAAGCCGGCACGTCGATTCCCGACACATGGGCGACGGATGCCGCAGGCCGGCCGACGACCGATCCCAAGCAGGCGCTCGATGGTTTCCTGTTGCCTATCGGCGGACATAAAGGTTACGGGCTTGCGCTGATGGTGGATCTTTTTGCCGGATTGCTATCCGGGGCGGCCTATCTGACGCACGTGAAATCATGGGTAGATGCACCGGACGAGCCCCAGAATCTAGGGCATTTCTTTCTATTGATTGATACCAGGAAACTGGGCTCGACGCAGTGGCTCACTGACAGAATGAATGATTTCGCCTCTATTTTGCACGACAGTCCTGCTGCAGATGCCGAGCGGCCAGTCATTCAACCCGGCGACATTGAACTGTCCAGATTGAACGTGCAACGAAGGGAGGGTATCGCCATTGAGCCAGAGGTGTTGGCGTTATTGCGCAAGCATGCGGGTGAGCAGCCCGCCTGAGTGTTGCGGCGTATAGAGGAGACAGGCGATGAAGAAAAAAAGGCTGTGCTTGAGCGTGGCATTAATCGCGGGATTGATGGGGGCTTCCGGTGCCGCCATGGCCGATTACCCGGATAAACCTATCCGGATGATTGTGCCCTACGTCGCGGGCGGTGCCGCCGATATCACCGCGCGCGTGTTGGCCGCACAGATGTCTCATGAGCTCGGCGGCACGATTGTTGTGGAGAACAAGCCAGGAGCCAATGGCATGATTGGCACCGATATGGTCGCCAAGTCTGCGCCGGACGGCTATACCTTGCTGCTCGATGCGAGCGGTCCGCTCGTCGTCAACCCTTCGCTTTACAAAAAAACGCCATACGATCCTGTCAAGGATTTTGCTCCTATCAGTCAGATCGCGAGCTACCAGTACGTGCTGGTCGTGCCTGAGCAATCATCGATTCACGGTCTTGATGAACTCATTGCAGCCGCAAAGGAGAAACCCGGTGAGGTGACTTATGGCTCCGCCGGTATCGGTGCCGGCGGACATTTGGCCGGGGAACTGTTGGCGATGCAGACCAAGACCGAACTCTCGCACATTCCCTACAAAGGCAATGCGCAGGCGTTGACGGATGTCCTGGGTGGCCAACTCTCTTTCACCTTTGATACGGTGGTTACTGCCACGCCCTATCTGCGTACGGGAAAACTGCGCGGGTACGCGGTATCCGGTCCTCGCCGGGCAGAAGGGCTTCCGGACATTCCCACGATGCAGGAGTTAGGCTACAAGGATTTCGTCGTGACACAGTTTCAAGGTCTCTTGGCGCCGGCCGGAACGGGCCCCAAGATCATTGCGAAGCTGCACGCCGCCGCCGTGCGCGCTGCAAAACATCCTGATGTGGTTCGCAAGCTGGAGACCGAGGGTGGCAACGAGATCATCGCCGGGACGCCCGAAGCGTTTGCGCAGCAAATACGCGAGGATCTGCTGCGCTATCGGCAGCTGATTCAAGATGCTCATGTGAAAGCGGAGTAAGCGATGTATCAGATCGATATTCTTGTGCAGGGATACCCCGGGCGTGCCGTCTGTCACGGGGGACTGGGTTGGAGCACCAGCACGTTATTGCGGGCAGCGGATCGCAAGATCCTGGTTGATGTAGGGGCTTTCGGTATACGCCATCTGCTCAACAAGCAATTGCATGCTTGTGGTGTCGATGCGTCAGAGATCACGGATGTGGTGCTGACGCACGCCCATTACGATCATGCCGTGAATTTCACGCTTTTCCCCAATGCCACCGTTTGGATAGGGGAACTGGAACTCGACTGGGCATCAAAACAACCTCCCGGTTTCAATCCCTTGCCCGAGCTGTATGTACGAGAGCTGACGCAGTTGGCCCGCGTCAAGCGTCTGCGTCATAACGAAATGTTTATTCCCGGTATTACAGCCATCGCCGCGCCGGGACATACGCCGGGCCACCTCCTGTTTTATATGGACGACGAACGCCAGCCCGTGCTGTTTACCGGAGACGCGGCAAAGAATCGCGCGGAGTTGATATCCGGCCGTGTCGTGGATACAGGGGACGTCGCTGCGAGTCAGGCAAGCGTGGAACAGATCTGGGCGCTGTGGCGCCGTCGGCCTAATACGTTGCTCGTCCCGGGGCATGATGTGGGAATGGTTTTGAATGATCAGGGCTTGCCCGAATACGTGAGCGAACGCCACGCGGCCATTAACGCGTGGTTCGGTGATGATCTGGAGCCTATGCAGATCGATCTTTGCTGTCAGCCGCGACTACAACGATTTTCCGTTTGAATTATCACTTGGCAATTTTCTCTATGACTATTGATCCGAATGTCGTTTCTTCCTTCACCCCTACTGGCCGTTTACGAGCATCTATCAATCTCGGTAATCCCATTCTCGCGAATCGAAATGCGGCGGGTGAACCGGCCGGTGTGTCTGTAGACCTCGCGGATGCTTTTGCCCGGCGCCTCGGTGTGGAGCTGGAGCTGGTGGTGCTTGATAGCGCTGGCAAGTCGGTGGACACGGTGACACAAGAACGAGCCGATATCGGTTTTTTCGCCATCGATCCGAAACGTGCGGCAGGGATATGTTTTACCGATGCCTATGTGCTGATTGAGGGGGCCTATCTGGTCCGTGATGACTCGCCGTTGCAGCACATGGACGAAGTCGATCGCGCGGGACATCGCGTGACGGTAGGCCAAGGCAGTGCCTACGATCTGTTCTTGTCTCGCGAGTTAAAACACGCGTCTATCACGCGGGCAGCGACTTCTCCGACGGTTGTGGCAACCTTTTTGGCTGATGGGACCGAGGTGGCCGCAGGGGTCAAGCAACAGCTTGAGTCGGATGCGCGCCACCATGGTGGATTGCGTTTGCTTGAAGGAAGCTTTATGACGATTCGCCAAGCGATGGGGCTGCCGCGCGGGCGAGGAGAGGCCGCTGCGAAAGTGCTGGCAAGCTTTGTCGAAGAGATGAAGCGCAGTGGATTTGTTGAGGATGCGCTGAAACGTCATGGCATCCAGGGGGCTGCTGTGGCCCCAGCTGCGGCCTTGGCCTGAGTACGATGTCATCAGGCCATCTACGGTCAGTAGACGGCCTGATGATGTTGCGATGTTTCCTTGGGCGGTCAGGCCGTTAGGCACGCATTCCCGCAAAAACTGCCTCGGCTGCGTCCAGCGTCGCATCGATGACTGCGTCATCATGCGTGGCCGAGACGAAACCGGCCTCAAAGGCCGACGGCGCAAAATGTACGCCGCGATCCAGCATGGCGTGGAAGAAATGCTTGAACGCTTCGCCGTCGCTGGCGGAAACCTCGGTGAACGAGTTGGGTACCGTGTCCCGGAAGTACAGGCCGAACATGCCGCCGACGGAATCGGCCGAGAAAGCGATATTGGCGGCTTGGGCGCGCTGGCGCAGACCGTCGACCAGGCGCGTCGTCTGGGCTGCCAGGCGATCATAGAAACCCGGCTCGCCAATCAGGCGCAAGGTGGCCAGACCGGCGGCGACCGCAACGGGGTTGCCCGACAGTGTGCCTGCCTGGTAGACAGCGCCCAGCGGAGCCAGATGTTCCATCAAATCGGCACGGCCACCCAATGCACCGACGGGCATGCCGCCACCGATGACTTTCGCCAAGGTCGTCAGATCGGGTTTGATGCCGGTCAGACCTTGGACGCCTTGAGGGCCCACACGAAAGCCTGTCATGACTTCGTCGAAAATCAGAACGGCGCCATGTCGCGTGCACAGATCCCGCAGGCCCTGCAGGAATCCATCGGCGGGTTTGATCAGGTTCATGTTGCCGGCGACAGGTTCTACGATGACGCAGGCAATGTCGGTGCCGTGCTGCGCAAACGCGGCTTCGACGGCGGTGAGGTTGTTGTATTCCAGGGTCAGCGTGTGCGAGACAAACTCAGGCGGCACGCCAGCAGAACTGGGATTGCCCAGCGTCAACAGGCCCGAGCCGGCTTTGACTAGCAGGCTGTCTGAATGGCCGTGATAACAGCCCTCGAATTTGACGATCTTGGCACGGCCGGTTGCGCCGCGAGCCAGACGGATAGCCGTCATCGTAGCCTCGGTGCCCGAGCTCACCAGGCGAACTTTGTCCAGAGAGGGCAGGCGTTCGATCAAGGTTTCCGCCAGCTCGATCTCGGCTTGGGTCGGTGCGCCGAACGACAAGCCGCCCAGCGCAGCTTCGCGCACGGCCTCGACGACTTCGGGATGGGCGTGGCCCAGGATGGCCGGACCCCAGGAGCCGACATAGTCGATGTAACGGGTGTCTTCCTCGTCCCACACGTAGGGCCCTTGGGCGCGCTTGATAAAGCGCGGTGTGCCGCCCACCGAGCGGAAGGCGCGTACAGGAGAGTTGACGCCGCCAGGGATGCTGCGGCAAGCACGATCAAAAAGTTGGGCGTTGGTGGACATGATGTTTCTATGAAAAAAACGACGCGTCCGCGTCGCGGCATGATGAGGGAAACGGCGCAGCGCAGGCCTGGGCCGCCGCTTTAATATCAGGCGCTTCGAAAAGCCCCGTGATCACCGCGATACTGTCTGCACCTGCTTGAGCGACCTGCGGGGCCAGAGCAGGCGTAATGCCGCCGATGGCAACCACAGCAGCACGTGCCACGGTAGAGGAGGGCTGCGCCGATGTGCCCGCCGCGAATGCGGTCGCGCCTTGCTCAGCGGCATGACGAGTCGCCAGTTCACGAGCCTGCGCGAGCAGGCTCAAGGGCGCTTGCACCGCTTGCGGCTTGGTGGGCGAGGAAAATACGGCCCCGAACGCGATGTAGTCTGCGCCTGCATCGAGCAACTGACGCGCCCGATCCAATTCGTTGTAGCAGGACGCGCCCAGGATCAGGTTGGGTCCGGCATCCGCACGCGCCTGCGCCAGATCACCGTCGTCACGGCCCAGGTGTGCGCCATCGGCGCCGACGTCCAGCGCCAGACGCCAATGGTCATTGATCAAAAATACGACACCGAGCTCGCGGCATAGTGGCGCCAGGGCGCGAGCCTGGGCCGCACGCTGCTCAGGGGTGGCGTTCTTGCGCCGTAGTTGCAGGGCACGCATGCCGCCCGCGGCCGCGGCACGCACGGCATCCAGCAATCGATCCGTGTCGTCCCATTCAGGGGTAACACCGTAGAGGCCCGACGGAAAGCGTAATGTGGTCATGGAGTGCCTATCCGATTTGGAATCCGTCGGCCCATTCCCGCCAAAAAGGCGGCTGCCAGGGTCTGGTCGGCGTGGTGGAGGGCTTGCTCGACCGCTTTGGGCATGTCCAGCCCCTGCGCCAGCATGGCGGCAGCCGCTGTGGCAGCGACGCCGCCTGTATCGGCATTGCGCTCGGGAGGAGCCTGCCATGGCAACGTGACGGTTTGTCCCTCGGGGCCCAGCAGTACATTGCCATTATGTCCAGGACGCACGGGGGCGCCCAGTACCAGCGCCCACTGCGCCCCACCCGCGACCAGCGCATGCATGGGGCTGGCCGCGTCACCGATGTTGATTTCGCCATCTGCATGCCATTGCGCCAGGCGTATGTGCTCGACCACCACCAGATCGGTTTGAGGCAGCACCAGCTCCAGGGTGGCGGCCAGCAGGTCTTGGGCGTCGTCCTCGGCGGCCACGTCCTGGGCCAGCACACCGCGTTGGCCCAGGTGCAGCACCAGCGGCACCTGGCTATAGTCTGCGGCGATCTGGGCTACCACGCTGGCCGTCTCGGCACTGTAAAGTCCGCCGACTTTAATTGCGTGTACCGGCATGTCTTCGAGGAGGCAGCGTGCCTGATCGTCGAGCAATTCGGGTGAAATGGGCTGGATGTCTTCGATTCCGGCAGTATCCTGCACGGTAAGGGCCGTCGCCGCGGCCAGCCCGTGGCAGCCCAGGCGGGCGCTGGTCACGGCGTCAGCGGGGAGTCCGTCGGCGCCAGAGGGGTCAACCGGCCCGAAAATCAGGATGAGAGGGGGAGTCACAGAGGTCAAATGCTGCGTGAAAGGCGGGATTTTGTCCGATCGCACGACGGCAAATCGGGCAACCCCTATTGGGTTTCGGTAAGATTGCCCCATTCTAATGGATGCGGCTTACGCTTTGCCCGTCGCGGGCGGGTCGGCCGCAATTGATGTAACAGAGAAAAGAGAACTATGCGTACTTGGATGTGTTTGATTTGTGGCTGGGTATACGATGAAGAGTCTGGCCTGCCAGAAGAAGGCATTGCGCCGGGCACCCGCTGGGAAGACGTCCCGCCGAACTGGGTCTGTCCCGAGTGCGGCGCCCGGAAAGAAGACTTTGAATTGATGGAAATCTGAACGTGCGGGCAGCCTGGCTGTCCCCGTCCAGCCCCAACAAGGGGATGTTATGACCGACGAGCATTACGATACGCATGCTGATGACGCGGACGACGATACGTCCCAGGCACCGGCCACCGATTTTTCCAACCAGTTCCTGATCGCCATGCCGCAGATGGTCGAGGGCAATCTGGCTGGGTCGGTCATTTATATTTGCGAGCATACCCAGCGCGGGGCGTTGGGGTTGGTGATCAATCGCCCTACCGACCTGACCTTGTCCGGTTTGTTCGAGCGTATTGACCTGAAACTCGAAATCCAGCCGGTGAACGATGCGCCGGTCTTCTTTGGCGGCCCGGTGCAGACAGATCGCGGATTTGTCCTGCATGCGCCTGCCGGGGACTACAGCTCGAGCATCAAGTTGGGCGATCTGGCCCTGACAACCTCGCGCGATGTGCTGCAAGCTGTTGCCGATGGTAACGGGCCCGCGCGCATCTTGGTGACGCTCGGTTATGCCGGGTGGGGCGCTGGCCAACTCGAAAGCGAAATGGCCCAGAACGCTTGGCTGAGCGTAGGTGCTGACGCCAAGGTCATCTTCGATGTGCCGCCCGAAGACCGCTACCCCGCGGCGTTGAAACTGCTGGGCGTCGATCCCGTCATGCTGTCCGGCGGTGCGGGGCATGCCTGAGGAAACCCTGCTGGCCTTCGATTTCGGGGAAAAGAAAATCGGTATCGCCATCGGGAACACCTTGACCCGGCAAGCGCGGCCGCTGGAAATCATTTTCTCCGAAGTGCGCGATGCCCGGTTTGGGCGCATTGCCCAATTGCTCGAAGAATGGCAGCCCCAACGCGTGATCGTGGGGCTGGCATTGGCCCCTGACGGCGGAGAACAACCCGCCACCGCCCGCTGTCGCCGGTTTGCCAATCAGCTTCACGGCCGTTTCGGCTTGACGGTCGAGCTCGTCGACGAGCGCGGCTCCAGCATGGAGGCCCAGCAATTGCTGGGCACGAACGAGCCCGATGACGCGATGGCCGCCTCGGTCATCCTGCAACGCTATCTCGATGCCTTGCCTTGACCCCTATCCGCTCGTGCAGCGAGGTGCCGTCCCAACGGTAATGAGATGCCAGCAAGCAATCACAGGTATGATGCTGGCCGGCCGACCGCCCCACGGGAGGGCACGCTGATGGCCAGGGAGTCCTGAACTTGTCTTTGCTCAAGTTTCCACGCATCGTTCTGCGTTTGATCCTCGTGGTGCTGTGGATCATTTTTGGCTTGCTCTGCGTAGGCCTTGTCTATCCCTTTCTGGGGCTGTCCGCACGTGCGCGGCTAAATCGCTTCTGGTCACGCTGGCTGATGTCGTTTTGCGGCATCCGCGTGGTTGTCAGCGGTCAACCCCTGCTGACCGGTGCAGTCCTGTGGGTCGCCAACCACGTCTCCTGGATCGACATCTTTGTCGTCAACTCCGTTCGCGCCACCTCGTTCGTGGCCAAAAGCGAGATCCGCAGCTGGCCTGTCATAGGCTGGCTTGCTGCAGGCGCCGGCACCCTATTTATCGAACGAGGCCAACGTCATGCCGTCCATGCCGTCGGCGAAGCCGTCCAGGCCCGTTTTAAACAAGGCGAGGCCGTTGGCCTATTCCCCGAAGGCACTACCAGCGAAGGCGACACCGTCCGTCCCTTCCACGCCAGCCTCTTCGAGCCTGCCCGCGTAGCCTGTATCCCGATCCAGCCTGTCGTCCTGCGCTTTCTGCAACACGGCCAGCGCAGTCCTTTGGCCGCCTTCGTCGGCGAAGAAACCCTTGCCACCAATCTCTGGCGCGTCCTGGGCGCCACAGGCCTCTCAGTCGAAGTCGAATTCGTCGCCCCGCTGGCCACACAGGCCCCCGATGGCACCCCAGTCACCCGATTGGAAATCTCCAAACAAGCCCGCTCCGCCATCGCCGACCGTTTATAAAAAAAGCCCGCCCCACGAAGCCTAAGCAAGACACCCGTCCCGGCGATGCGGGAAGCCTGAGACATCGCGAGTCGAGCAGGGGCAATCACGGTGTGGGGGCGCCTCGTGGTCGAGCGAGGGAAACCGAAGGAGCGCAGCGACGAGGTTGACGAAGCGATGTCGGCCGCGCAGGCGGCCGACCGACCACGCGAAGCCCCCACACCGTGATTGCCCCTGTTCGACGCCAGAAGAACTCATCCTCCCTCCAGCGGGGAGCGGACGCCTGGGTACACGTGCGAATGCAGTCGCCGCCGGGCTATTTCTCCACCAACGGATCCCGAAACTGCGAACACTTGATCTGCACGAGCTTCCGATCCTGCAGCCGCATTGCCGTCAGTTCCCCGCCCCAGACGCACCCCGTATCCAGGCAAATCACATCCGGCCTCACCAGCAACCCCAGCGTGGACCAATGCCCGAATACGATCGTTACATCCCGGGTCTGCCGTCCCTTGACGTCAAACCAGGGCACCAAGCCCGCGGGCCAGGCCCCCGGCGCCACTTTGGTATTGAACTCCATATGCCCACGCGGCGTGCACAGCCTCATGCGCGTCAATGCATTGATGATGACCCGCAGGCGTTTCCCCCCTGTATGGCCATCCTTCCAGTGCGTAGGCTCGTTGCCGTACATCTTCTGTAGCGCCTTTCGCCAATTCGGCCCGCGCAGCATGGTTTCCACTTCGCCGGCGAGCGCCAATGTCTTGGCCACATCCCATTTCGCCAAAACACCGGCATGCACCAGCAAATGGTCATGCTCAAAGTGCGCCAGCGGACGAAACCGCAGCCAGTCGATCAGTTCCTCTGCATCCGGCGCATCCAGAATCTCATCGATAGTGTCTGATTTGGAGGGTTTGCGAACCCCTGCTGCCGCCGCCAGCAAATGCAGATCATGATTACCCAGCACGGATATCGCGCGATCACCCATCGCGATGATGCGCCGCAGGCTGGCGAGCGACTGCGGTCCACGATTGATCAAGTCACCTGCGAACCAAAAATGCGCATCCGGCTCACTACTGATATCCGGATGGGATAGCAACTGCTCAAGCGGCGCGCAGCAACCCTGTACGTCGCCAATCATCCAAATGCTGCCGCCTGTCATACGGGATTTTTTCTCCAGGGCCAACGCGTTTGTATAAGACGTGTCGTCGCGTGCCGATATTCCATCAAGCTGAGTGCGCCCAGCGCCACGAGCACGGCCCCTACATTGGGACCCAAGGCGGTCAACCAGGGCGGCCAGCGGCTCAGCATGCCGACGTTCAGCGCCAGCTGATTCAGCATGAAAAAGCCTACGCCCAATAGAATCCCCACGAACACCTTGGCGCCCACGCCGCCTCGGCGCGTCTGCATAAAGCCGATCGGCGCCGCAATCGTGATCATGACAAACAGCGTGAAGGGATAGGCAACCTTGCGCCAGAGCGCGACGATCTGGCGGCTGGCATCGAGCTGGTTCTGGTTCAGATAGTCGATGTAGTCCAGCAGGGTGTTCAATGACATGCGCTCGGGCGTCAAGACACGAGCCAACAGGCGATCAGGACTGAGCGTCGTGTCCAGTTCGCGTTGCGCAACCTTGGTGACTTGAGCCGGCATCGTCGTCGGCTGCTTGGCATTGGCCAAGGCTTCGGCCGCCGCGTCATCCAGATGCGTTTCGACTACGTCGTGCAGCACCAGCTTGTCGTTGGTAAAGGAGCCTGTCGTGGCCTTGGACAGCGTTGTCAATTCCTGGCCAGGTTTGAATTCATATAGCGTCACCCCCTCGACATCGCCGTTGGCCAGCAGCGTGGCAATGTTGATGATCCGGGTGCCGCCATCGCGCGTCGGTTCCTTGAACCAATATCCGCTGTCCATGCGGGCGCCACTGGCCTTGCCGCGGAACATCAGGCTGGCTTCGCCGCTTTTGATTTCCGCGGCCGGGGTGACAAATTCGGAAAGCAGGGTGGCGCCGATGACCAGGGGCAGCGTGATGATCCACAGCATGCCCAGCAACCGCATGCCGCTGACTCCCGATACGCGCAGGATGACCAGTTCGTTACGCTGAGCGAGGCCCGCCAACGCCAGAATGGCACCGATCAGCAAGCCGATGGGCAGCAGGTCATAGAGTCGTGTGGGCAAGGCGAGCGCCTGCATGTACAACAAGGCCAGCATGCTGAATTTGTCACCGACGTTGTCCAGGTCGTCGACCAACGCGAAGAACGTGAAGAGCCCCAGCAGAGCCAACAGCACTACTGCACAAGAGCGAAAAATTTCGCGGGCCAAATAACGACGGGCGGTACGCATGAAATATAAGTCGAGCGTGGGGATACGCGTAAACGTGAAAGCTTACCAAAATCGCTCAGTCTGCCGGGGATGTTTTGCGTCGACGGAACGAGATAGGAGGTTTCCCTGGTGTTAAGGAATGTCAACCATTCGCATGCGGCGCGTCAATGTAGCCGTACGTGAATTGAGGTAACTGGTGTTGCGGTGCTTGTCGTAGTAACGCGGATTGGGCAGCATGGCTGCCAGACGGGCGGACTGCGAGGCACCGAGGCCGCCTGCACTTGTCTTGTAATAGTGGCGTGCAGCAGCCTCGGCCCCAAAGACGCCTTCACCCCACTCGGCTACATTCAGATACAGCTCCAGAATACGCTGTTTGGACATGACGTGCTCGATCATATAGGTCAGCACCAGTTCCTCTCCCTTGCGCACATAGCTGCGCGAGCTGGACAGAAACAGATTCTTGGCCAGTTGCTGCGTAATGGTCGAGCCGCCGCGCATTTTGCCGCCGCCCTTTTCCGCCTGGCGTTGGTTGTATTCCCATGCTTTGCGGATCGCATCCCACTCGACACCATCATGTTCTGTAAAGTTGGCATCCTCTGAGGCGATGACTGCGCGCTTTAACGACGTGCTGATCTTGTCATAGGGAACCCACTGATATTGCAGCTCGGCATGAGGATTGGTGTCGCGCAGCCGCGATAGTTCCTGACGCATGACCGCGCTGCTGCCGGGGTCCCGGTAGGCATACCAGACCACCAGGCAGAACATCCACAACTGATAAATGATCAGCAGGCACAACAGGGCCATCAGGCCGGCTCCGATCACCCGGCCCCAACGAATTCGGCGAACAGTCGAGTTGCGCGTCGCCATCCGGGGTCAGCCCTTGGCCAACAGTGCAGCGCGCAACGTGGCGAGCACCGGTGCAGGGTCGGGGCGCACCCCATGCCAGATCAAAAAGCTCTCCGCGGCCTGGCCGACCAGCATGCCCAAGCCATCGGCGGTGCGCGCGGCGCCATCGGCCGTCGCCTGTTGCATGAACGCGGTGGGCATGGCGGCGTACATCATGTCGTAGGCCAGCGCATTGGGGGCATAGAGACCTCGTGGCAGATCCGGCGCCGCACCTTGCAGGCTGCTGGCCGTGGCATTGATCACGACGTCCCAGCCGCCAGTAGTGCCGGCCTGGTCCAGGGCGCCCGCGGTGACGCGGGTGTGAGGCGTTGCGCCGGCAGGCCAGGACGCGACCAACTCGTGAGCACGCGCAGCGGTGCGGTTGACGATATGCAGTTGGGCACACCCCTGATCGGCCAAGGGTTGCAGCACGCCCCGCGCAGCGCCCCCGGCGCCAACCAGCAAGACGCGTGCTCCGGCCAGGGTTACCCCGAGCCGCAGAAGGTCGCCCACCAGCCCGACGCCATCGGTGTTGCAGCCCTGCCAGGCGTTATCCTGCAGCCATAGGGTGTTGACCGCACCTGCCAGGCGAGCGCGTTCACTCAAATGGGCACGGGCCAATTCAAAGGCTTCTGCTTTGAACGGTACGGTGACGTTCAGCCCCAAGCCGCCTTGTTCCCGAAAGGCTTGCACGGTCGCTGCGAATCCATCCACCGGCGCCAACAGAGGTTCGTATTGCAGCGGTTTGCCCGTCTGTGCCGAAAACAGCGCGTGAATATGGGGCGATTTGCTATGCGCCACGGGGTTGCCGATGACGGCGTAGCGAGGTAGTGAGCTGGACGGGGTCATCTGCGTTATCTGCGTCGTGGGCTTGGCTGGTTCGTCGGGCCGGATGCTGCGTCGGCTTATATAGATATGTAGTTCAAGAGGGTAGCTTACGCAAAAATCATGGGGCCCGGGTTTGCAACGTGTCGTTGACGAAATGCCAGGTCCGCGTAATGACCAGGATATCCGTCTCGCTGGCGATGTCGGCCGGTAACGGAGGGAAGGGCGACGCCAACTGCACGATACGTCGCGCCGCCTGATTCAGCACGGCATGTTGCGACGGCCGGTCGATGTCGACCGACGCGACGCTGCCGTCGGCGCGGATGGAAACGGTGATTTGCAGCGACCCATATAGCCGGCCGCGTGCCTGTTCCGGGTAATGGCGAGTGCCGATGGCCTCGACGCGCGAACGCCAACTGTCCAGATACGCGGCATAGTGTGAGGCCTGTGCCGACGGCGCGACGAAGGTTTTGCGCGGTTGGGCGTTATAGGACTGGATGCGTGAGGCCAGTGTGGCGATCTGGGCATTCTGCACGATTCCTGGCTGCTCATGCACGTCTTCGCCATCTACCGTGGCGTCAGGCCAGGGGTACACAGATTGGCGCTCGGTGCCGACCGTGACCTGGGACTGCAATTGGGTCAGCAGCCGCATTTGTTCGGCCTCGAGTTGGGTCTGGCGCTTGCGCATGGCCTGCAGCACGATAGTCTCGGCCGAATCACCGGTGCGAGGCAACGGCGTGGCAGCCACCCCACGGTCGGCGTTGCCGCCGCCGTCGACGTGATTCTGCGCAATGACCTGAGCCTGCGCCGGGGCCAGCTCGGTGCGGGCATTGACCAGCGTGATCTCCAGCGGCGCCTGCTTGGGGCGGCTGGCAGGGGGCGTGCTCAGACGCCACGCCAGCGCGCCGGCGTGCAGCAAGAGCGAGATCGCCAGGCCGATCCGCAGATAGTGCTGGGCGGGCGCGCCAAACCAGCGCAATAAACCGCCTCGCGTCGAATACAAATCAACAGAACGTCGCACGGGGGCATTTTAAATCAGGCAGGGTTTGCCGGACCCACATATCGGCAATCCAGCTCTAATCCCAACTCGTCGAAACCGAGAATGTCGAGCTCCACCGCTGCACCGCGTTCGAGCTCGGGCAGCCCCCCGACTCGCGTGACCAACGGCGCATTACTGAGGCGAACCAGATCGTCCCGCAATACATTCGCGACGACGCGGGTGATGCCTTGTTGTTGCAGCCAGCGCAGGCACCAATAGCGTTCCATGCTGTTCTGGAAATCGTTCCAGGCAGCATATTGCGCGTCAAAGGCGCCGATGATGGCAAACAGGTCGGCATCGCGCGGCTTGAAAGGCGCCACCAGACGCGCCGATACGCCGTGTTCCACGGCGGCAATCAGCTGCCATTGGTTGACCAGGTCGACATAGCGGCGCAACGGCGACGTGCTCCAGGCATACTGCGGTACCCCGATTGCCTCGTGCGGCAAGGCCTGGGTGCTCATGCGCACCCGGCCAGCTTGTTGCGACCGGTAGATACCGGGAACGCCGTGTTGGTTCAACATGCCGCCCCACACGTTGTTGGCGAGGATCATGTATTCGGCGACCAGGCGATCCAGCGGCGCGTTGCGTTGACGAGGCACCAGCCGTACCGGCGTGTCGGGATCGTCGGGATCCCCGTCCAGGTAAAAGCTGTACTCGACCCGCGAGTTGTTTTCAGGCTTGCCACGGACCGTATCGCGCTGCGCCGACAGCGCCATGGCCAATTGCCAGAGCGGGCGCATCCAGTGGCCATAGGGCAGCGGCGCGTCGGGATCATTCAACGCGGCCTCGGTGATCTGACCGTCCAACTCGTTGTGGCGCAGGTTGGCGCGCAACACGACGCGTTCTATCCGTGTTTCGGTTTCTGCGATTTCGCCAGTTGCCGGGTCTGCCGTCACATAGAGAGACAGGGCGGGGACTTCGCGTCCCGCGTCCAGCGAAAATGCCTGGATCACATTGTCCGGCTGCATGGGGATTTTCTCGCCCGGCATGTAAACCGTGGACAGGCGCGCCCGCGCCAGCTTGTCCAGGTCGCTATCACGCGTGACCGACAGGCCGGGGGCTGCGACGTGAATGCCCACGCGGATTTTCCCATCGGGCAGCGACGTCACCGATAGCGCGTCATCGATCTCTGTGGTGGTGATGTCGTCCACGGAATAAATTTCCGCATCCGCCAGCGGCAGGTCGCGCGTAAGCGCGGGAATGGGCGTGTCCGGAAAGCCCGTACCGCGCGGGAAATGGGTGGCCAGAAAACGGCGCTTGTGCAGGGCCAACGCATGCGGCCATGCACCCAATTCGAGCAACAGGCGGTCCGGGCTTTTCTGCAGCCTTGCGCACGCCGCGTCCAACGCTTTCCATGGCATGCTGTTCTTGTCGGGGCGAATCAGCAGCGTTTCCGCGACTTGGGCGATCTCTTCGGGCAGGCGGCCCGCGGCCATGTCATCGACCCATTGCTGCTGCTGTTCAGCCTGTTTCTGCTTCTTTTCCAAGGCAGCCAGCGCTGCTGCCAGGATATCCGGCGGGGCGGGGCGGTAGGTGCCTTTGCCACGGCGATGAAAATAGGCGGGCGCGCTATGCAAGCGCATCAGCAACGCGGCGCGCTCCACAGCGGTGGGTGTGTGACCGAAATAGTCGGCAGCCAGTGTTGATGAGTCGAATTCTTCTTGCGGAGCACATTCCCACAGGAACTGCAGATCCAGCGCTTCAGCATCCTGCGCGGCTTGCGCCATCAGCGCGCCCGGCGCCGGTTCGGCAAACGTGAACAGGACATTGGCGCGTTTGATCTTGCTTCGCTTGCCCGACTCTGACTCCACCTGCAGGCTGGCGTCGGTCTCCGACATGATATTGCCAGCCTTGAAGCCGCCGTCTTCTTCGTAAAACACGTACATAATTCGTCCATCGAGCGCGCGGCGTCATCCGCGCAGACCTATCTTGAAAGCACATCCCGGACCGGGCGTCGCACAGTCCGACCCTGCGAATAAGGAACTTGAATCAGCTCGACGTTCCTTGAGCGCAGGCGCTTGGTTGTCTAATTTGAGTCCAGTCCAGCGAACTCCAGCACCTCGGGTAGCCACTGTGCAAAATCCGACAGCCCGTGATCGCTGCCTGGGACGATGCGTTGGCGGCAACCCGCATAGCGATCACGCATTTCGCGCCAATCGAGCACCTCGTCCCCCGTGGCTGCTATCAGAAAATAGCGCTCCGGTTTGGTGATGGCGGGCACGTACGCGGCGGATAATTCGTCCACATATTCGGCCCGAAACTCGAATGGGGCGTCGGAATGATACAGGCGGTGGTGGCCGACCTGTGTGGCCAAATCGCGCGGCGCCTCGACCGCGGGATTGAGCAGCACGGCTTTGCAGTTCAGTTGTTCGGCGAGCCAGGTGGCATAGTAACCGCCCAGCGACGAACCAATGATCGTCAGGTCGCGCGGGGAGGCTGCCGTGGCCAATTGGCGCTGAGCCAGGGCCATCGCCAGATCCAAGGCGGCCTTGGGGCCGGCGGGCAATTGGGGGCATTGCCAGTCGCGTTCGCCCGCCCGGCCGCGATCGGTCAGCGTTTGCGCCATCAATCGGGCCTTGAACGAATCCGGCGAGGAACGAAAACCGTGCAGATACAGAATCATGATGAGTCCTGGCCGCGCGTCAGTGCGTGGTGCCGGCGCGTTGCGCCAGCGCATCGAGCAGTTTGCCGTGTACGCCTCCGAAACCGCCATTGCTCATGACGAGGACGTGGTCGCCGGGGCGTGCTGCCTGGGTGACTGCGGCCACCAGGGAGTCCAGATCATCATAGCTGCTGGCGCGCGCGCCCAGCGGGGCCAGGACCTCGTCGGGATTCCAGCCCAGCGCGTGCTTGCCGCTGCGCGCGCCAAAGCAGAATACTTGATCGGCCAATTGCAGCGATTCGGGTAAGCGCGCCGCCATGGCGCCGAGTTTCATCGTGTTCGAGCGAGGCTCCAGCACCGCCAGAATGCGCGCGTCTCCGACCTGGCGGCGCAGGCCTTCCAGGGTCGTCTCAATGGCTGTAGGGTGATGCGCGAAGTCGTCATAGACTTTGACGCCATTGACGGTCCCGCGCAGTTCCATACGGCGTTTGACGCCGCCGAATCGGCTGAGCGCGTCAATGCCGTCGGCCGGATCCACGCCGGCATGTTCGGCAGCTGCCAGCGCCGCCAAAGCATTCATCCGATTGTGTTCTCCGCCCAATGTCCAGCGCACGGTGCCCAAAGACTGTCCATCGCGCAGCACCTCAAAGGCGCCATCCGCATCGGCCGGGCCGGCTTGCCAAGCGCCATCGGCGCCAAAGCTCACCGTTTCTGACCAGCAGCCGCGAGCAATCACACGGTCCAGGGCTTCGGATTTCGTAGGCAGCACAATACGGCCCGAGCCCGGGATGGTGCGAACCAAATGATGAAATTGGGTTTCGATTGCCGCCAGATCGGGAAAAATGTCAGCGTGATCGTATTCCAGATTGTTCAGGATGGCTGTGCGGGGACGGTAGTGCACGAATTTCGAGCGTTTGTCGAAAAACGCCGTATCGTATTCGTCCGCTTCAATGACAAACGGCCGTACGGCCGGATCGTAGCGAGCCGAGACCTTCAGATCATTGGCGACGCCGCCAATCAGGAAATTGGGATGCCGCTCTGTCGCCTCGAGTATCCAGGCCAACATGGAGCTGGTGGTGGTTTTGCCGTGCGTGCCGGCGACTGCCAGTACATGGGCGCCAGGCAGAATGTTGTCCCCCAGCCATTGCGGCCCCGACACGTAGCGTGCACCGGCATCCAGAATGGCTTCCATGAGCGGATTGCCGCGCGTGACGACATTGCCGATGACATATAAGTCAGGCGACAGTGACATCTGGTCTGCGCCATATCCCTCTATCAGCTCGATGCCTTGCTCGGCCAACTGAGTGCTCATCGGTGGATAAACAGCGGTATCGCAGCCCGTGACGCGATGTCCGGCGGCTCGTGCGATGAGCGCCAGGCCACCCATGAAAGTGCCGCAAATACCAAGAATGTGCAGGTGCATAGATCATCTCCTCGGGCGCATTGTAGAGGGTGGCTGCCGGATGGCGTCACCTGAGGTTATGATCAGGCCATGAATCGTCGTCTCTTTCTTTATGCTGGAGCCGCGGTAGCGGCTGCCGCGGCGGGGGGCTATGCCTATCGCGCGCGTCAATCTTCCACCGCGTCTTCCGCACCGTCCGCCGCCTCGGGGGCGTCGACTGCTGACCCGGTTGCCGCGTTGCGCACCCTGTCCTTGCCTGATCTGGATGGCAAGCCGCATCGCATCGACCAGTGGCAAGGGCGTCCGGTGGTGGTGAATTTCTGGGCCACCTGGTGTGCACCATGTGTCAAAGAAATGCCTGAATTGCAATCTTTGCAAGAAAAATACCCCAAAATTCAATTCGTCGGGATCGGTGTCGATAAAGTTGCGAACATGCGGCAATTTCTGCAAAAAGTGCCGGTTTCGTATCCTCTGTTGGTGATGGAGGCAGGGGCTATTGATACCCTGCGAACGCTTGGTAATCCCGCAGGCGGTTTGCCGTTTACCATGGTTTTCAATGCAGATGGCAGCATTAACCGTAAAATACTGGGCCAAATCCAATTTGACGATCTCGACCGCACGCTGGGCAGTCTGGCCGTTTGATTTCGTACTTACCACAAGACGCCGTATAACGTTACTTTGCGACATCTGTTGGACAAATGGTGTGAATAGGCGTAAAAAGGCGGTTTATCGACTGTTTTGCCGACACTTTGCGGCAGGTTTTCTGGCGCGACGCTCATGGCGCAACACATCCTGGTATTGCATGGCCCCAACTTGAACCTGCTAGGTTCACGCGAACCCCATATTTACGGCAGCTTGACGCTGGCGCAAATCAATCAGGGATTGGAATCCTTGGCCGGGGAGTTGGGCGTAGGGCTTACCGCATGGCAAAGTAATCACGAAGGCGCATTGGTGGATCGCATCCAGGCTGCTCGCCAGGATGGGACCGACTTTATCGTCATCAACGCGGCGGCATACACCCATACCAGTGTAGCGTTGCGAGATGCGTTGGCGGCGGTCGCAATTCCTTTTATTGAAGTACATTTGTCGAACCTGTATAAACGCGAGCCATTCCGGCAGCATTCCTATCTGTCTGACTTGGCCGTGGGCCTGATCAGCGGCCTGGGCGCAGACGGCTATGAGGCAGCAGTGCGCTATGCGGTGCGGCATTAGTCAATGCCGCATGTCGTGTGCGACGTGGCGGTCTCAGTATTTTCCTAACTTTATATACACATACGATGCAGCGCGGTCCTGTTGAAGGCGCGTTGTCAACATTATCGGGAAGCAGCTTCTATGGATCTCCGAAAACTCAAGACCTTGATCGACTTGGTGGCTGAATCGGGCATTGCCGAGCTTGAAATCACAGAAGGCGAAGGCAAGGTTCGTATCGTCAAGTTCTCGCAGACCCTGCAACCGGTGGCTTACCATGCCCCCGAAGCAGCCGTCGCACCCGCTCCTGTCGCGGCAGCGCCCGCGGGCACTGCCGCACCGGCTGCCGAGGCTGCTCCGGTCCTGCAAGGCCATGTGGTCAAAGCACCGATGGTCGGTACTTTCTATCGTGCACCGAATCCGGGCGCCGCCCCCTTTGTCGATGTCGGTCAGACCGTCAAAGAAGGCGATCCCCTGTGCATCATCGAAGCCATGAAGCTCCTCAATGAAATCGAAGCCGACAAGTCCGGCGTCATCAAAGAGATCCTCGTCGAAAATGGCGAGCCCGTCGAATACGGTCAACCGCTGTTCGTTATTGGCTGATTGCTCCTATGTTTGAAAAAATCCTGATCGCCAACCGCGGCGAGATCGCGCTGCGCATTCAACGCGCTTGCCGCGAACTCGGCATCAAGACGGTGGTCGTGCACTCCGAGGCCGACCGCGACGCCAAATACGTACGCTTGGCCGATGAGTCGGTGTGTATCGGGCCGGCGCCGTCGCGTGAAAGCTACCTGAGCATGCCGGCCATCATTTCGGCCGCTGAGGTCACCGACTCCGAGGCTATTCACCCGGGTTACGGCTTTCTGTCTGAGAACGCCGATTTCGCCGACCGCGTTGAGAAAAGCGGTTTCGTCTTCATCGGGCCGCGCCCCGAGACCATTCGCCTGATGGGTGACAAGGTCAGCGCCAAGCGGGCCATGATCGAGGCTGGCGTGCCGGTGGTGCCGGGCTCCGAGGGCGCCTTGCCTGACGATCCCCAAGAAATCCTGCGTTCGGCCCGCGAGGTCGGCTATCCCGTCATCATCAAGGCGGCGGGCGGCGGCGGTGGACGCGGCATGCGTGTGGTCTACACCGAGGCGGCATTGTTGAATGCCGTCACGATGACGCGCTCCGAGGCGGGTGCGGCCTTCAACAATCCCGAAGTCTACATGGAGAAATTCCTCGAGAATCCTCGCCATGTGGAAATCCAGGTCTTGGCTGACGGCGGGCGTAATGCTGTCTGGCTGGGCGAGCGCGACTGCTCCATGCAGCGCCGCCACCAGAAAGTCATCGAAGAAGCTCCGGCTCCCGGCATTGCACGCCGCCTGATCGAGCGCATCGGCGATCGTTGCGCCGATGCTTGCCGCAAGATGGGCTACCGTGGCGCGGGTACGTTCGAGTTTCTCTACGAAAACGGCGAGTTCTATTTCATCGAAATGAACACCCGTATTCAGGTCGAGCATCCGGTCACGGAACTGATCACGGGCATTGATCTCGTACAACAGCAGATTCTCATCGCCTCGGGCGAAAAGTTCCTGTTGCGTCAGCGCGATATCCAGTTCAAGGGCCATGCCATTGAATGCCGTATCAACGCCGAAGACCCGTTCCGTTTCGTACCCAGCCCGGGCCGTATCACCAACTGGCACACGCCGGGCGGTCCTGGTGTCCGTATCGATTCGCACGCCTTCAACGGTTATTTCGTACCGCCCAACTACGATTCGATGATCGCCAAGGTCATCACGTATGGCGATACGCGTGAGCAGGCATTGGCTCGCATGCGCATTGCGCTGTCCGAAATGGTGGTAGAAGGCATTTCCACCAATATTCCGTTGCATCGCGAGTTGCTGCAAGACGCCCGCTTCGTCGAAGGCGGCACCAGCATTCATTATCTTGAGCACAAGCTGGCCCAGCGCCCTTGATGCCAGGCGGGCCCTCGTGGCCCGTTTTTTTGCCGCCGGGCCGTCCCAAGGCAAAAACGCCCCCTTGGGGGGCAGCAAGCCGAAGGCGTGGCGTGGGGGCCTTTTTGCCGCCGGGCCGTCCCAAGGCAAAAACGCCCCCTTTGGGGGCAGCAAGCCGAAGGCGTGGCGTGGGGGCCTTTTTGCCGCCGCCGGCTCTTTAGGCGAAAATGCTCCCTCTTTGGCTGCAAACCGGCAGACTTTTTCTGGAATACATCGTCATGCGTGAACTCGTCCTCCATTGTCTCGAGGCGCAGGCCGAGGCACTATCTGACGCTCTGCTCGAAGCCGGCGTCCTGTCGGTATCTGTCGAAGACGCCGATCTGGGCACCGAGGCCGAACGCCCCTTGTTTGGCGAGCCGGGCACAGAGCCCGATGTCCAGGCCTGGGATCGCAACCGTGTTGTCGCGTTGTTGCCTGATGGGGCCGACCCGGCACAGATCTACGAGCAAGCCACGGCCGAGGCCGGGCTGGATCCTATCGAACTCGGTGGCTGGTCGCTGCGCGACGTCCCTGATGCCGATTGGGTGCGGCTGACGCAATCCCAGTTTGGCCCGATTCACATCGGCGAACGCATCTGGATCGTGCCCAGTTGGCATCGCGATGATCATGCTGTGTCGGCGGCGGGGACGCAGGCCGACGATGCGATTCATATTGAATTGGACCCTGGCTTGGCATTCGGCACGGGCAGTCACCCCACCACACACCTGTGTCTGGCGTGGCTGGAGGCCGAATTACCGGCAGGCGCAACCGTCCTCGACTACGGATGTGGGTCCGGGATTTTGGCGATCGCCGCCCGTAAATTGGGCGCCGGGCCGACCGATGCGGTGGATATCGACCCTCAGGCAGTGCAAGCGACGGCCGACAATGCACGCGTGAACCAGGTGCAATTGCAGGCGCTGTTGCCAGATGGCCTGACCGACGGCACGTATCAGGTCGTTGTCGCCAATATTCTGTCCAACCCGCTGAAGGTGCTGGCGCCGATGTTGGCGGGGCGCGTGGCGCCCGGCGGCAAATTGGTACTGTCCGGCGTGCTCGAACGTCAAGCTGAAGAAGTCGCCGCTGCATATGCGCCGTGGTTGGCGATGTCTGTTTGGCAATCCCGGGACGGTTGGGTTTGCCTGCATGGGCACAAAAGCTGAGTCGTGACGAGCAGGGACATCGCTATGGCCATGACGACCCGTTGCCCCCAATGCGGCACTACCTTCAAGGTAGTGCCGGATCAGTTGCGGGTACGCAATGGCTTGGTGCGGTGCGGAGAATGTGCGACCGTATTCGATGGCCGCGCGTGTCTGGTAGCCCAGATTCCTGGCGGGTTTGAAATCTCATCCACGACGTCTGTGCCGTCCACCGCAGCCGCCGCACCCGTGACGCGCGCTGAACCCGTCATTGCCGCGACGGGCGCAGTCCTTGCAAACGGGAAGGCGCCCGTCGCAGGGTCACAGCCGACGGTAGCGACAACCAACGTAGCTGCGCCCGGCGAGACGCCAATCACGTCATCGCTGCCAGAGCCTGAGCCGCCAGCTGTGCTGCGAGGCCGTTCGGCCATCGCAAGGCAGGATCCCTATGTGAACGAAGGTGTCCTCGAAGAGGATGACGACGAGGATAGCGAGAGAGCGTTGCAGGCCTCCATAGAGCCTGTCGAACATCATGCGGCGAATAGTCGTGTAGACCAAGACGACGTGGTCTTCAGAATAGGCGAGCGATCCGCTGACCCGGATGCGCATGATGACGTCGATCCGCGGGACGAGCAGGACGACCACAGAACGCCCGCTGTTCGGGGAGAGTCACGTACGCGTTATCACGGCACAACGGATGTGGGTCGGACACCGCCCGAATTCTTGGATTCGGATCATCAGGCACGCCGGTCGTTTTTGCGCAGCCTCTGGGGCTATGCCTGCGTTCTGGGCCTGTTGCTGTTGGCGGTGCAATTGATTTTTGCCTACCGTTCGAGCATTGCGGACATGGCGCCCCAATTGCGTCCGCTGCTTGTGCGCCTGTGCGAGCCGCTAGGGTGCGAGGTGGGCTACGCGCGGCATATCGACCGTATTGCCATTACCTCATCATCGCTGCAGCCGCCCGCCGGCCACGCCGGTGCGCCGCAACAAGATGCTGTGACAAAGCTGGTGCTGCGCGCGTCGCTGCGCAACCGCTACGATCAGCCGCAGCCTTGGCCGGCCTTGCGTCTGGATCTGAGCGACCTTTCCGATACCGTGGTGATACGCAAAGTCTTGCTGCCCGAGGATTACCTCCCTGAGGGGCAGACGCAGCGTCCGTTTGAGGCTGGCGCGGAACTCAACATCGCTGTCCCCATCCAGGTGAACGGCCCGCACGTCAACGGTTTTCAGCTCCATAAGTTTTTTCCCTGAAGGATAATCAGCATGACGGCTTCTGTTCTGGTTTGCGGGTCGATGGCATTCGATACCATCGCGGTATTCGAAGGACGCTTTAAAGAGCATATCCTGGCCGATCGCATCCAGTCGCTCAGCGTATCGTTTCTCGTGCCCACGATGCGCAAGGAGTTTGGCGGCTGCGCAGGCAATATCGCCTACAACCTGAAGCTGCTCGGTGGGCAACCCGTGCCGGTGGCCACGGTCGGCGACGACGCTGCAGACTATATCGAGCGCTTCAATAAACTGCAGATTGATACCTCGCGGTTGCGCGTCATGCCAGGCACGTTCACGGCCCAGTGCTTTATTACGACAGATCTGGATGACAGCCAGATCGCCGCTTTTCACCCCGGTGCGATGGAGCTCTCTGCCCAGAACGACCTCACCGGCGCCAAGGCGGCTTGGGCGATCGTCGCACCTGATGCCAAAGCAGGCATGTTTGCACACGCCGAGCGCCTGCACGCAGCGGGAATCCCGTTCATCTTTGATTTGGGTCAGGCCATGCCGCTGTTTGACGGCGCCGATCTCGAGCGTATGCTGGGCCTGGCCCAGGTGTTGACGGTCAATGATTACGAAGCCGGCGTTATCGAGCAGCGTACGGGTCGCAGCATGGAACAGATCGCGGCCCAGATGCAGGCTGTCGTCGTGACACGTGGCGCGCAAGGGGCGACCTTGTTGACAGAAGGCACTGCCGTACAGGTGCCGCCGGTGCAGGCTGCTGCTGTCGTCGATCCGACTGGCTGCGGCGATTCGCACCGTGCGGGCTTACTATATGGGCTGACCAGTGGTTGGAGCTGGCTGGACAGCTGCCGTTTGGCGAATGTGATGGGATCGATAAAAATCGCCTCACGCGGCCCCCAGAACCATGCGCCCAGCCGGGCCGAGATCGATGCGCAATTGCGCGCGGCCTATGGGATCAGCCTGCCTGCCTAGGAACTTTGGTGTTCCGAAGCCAGTCAAACTGCAGATCGTCTGGCGGGTAGGAAGGGGAGCTTGAGATTGTTTGCGGTGCAGCACTGCTCGATACGGCCTTGCCGCCCTGCTTAAGCGTTACAGAGTTCGACTGAGGGTCATTCAAAAGTTGCACGCTGTTTCGCACCCGTTGTTTCCGGCCAATGCCGGGGTATCATCCGTAAAATAATTCGTGGTTACCGACCAAGGAGTCCACATGAGCCAAACCCTTTCTACTTCTGTCATCGCGCCCCGTACGGGCCGCTGGCTGGCCGTGGCTGCCGTCGTGACGTCGATGGCCGTGCTGGGTGGCTGCGCGAATCGCAGCGCCTCCAGTTCCGTCTATAGCTACGATCAGGCACAGCGAGAGCAAATCGTGCGCAATGGCACGGTGACGAGCGTGCGCCCGATCACCATCGAAGAAGACAAATCCAGCGGTGTCGGCATGATTGCCGGCGGAGCACTGGGCGGTGTCGCTGGTAATGCGATCGGCGGTGGCACGGGGCGTGCCATAGCCACCGTGGGCGGCGCGATCTTGGGCGCACTCGCGGGTAATGCCGTAGAAAACCGCGCGAGCCGCGCTTCAGGCTTGGAAATCACCGTCCGTCTGGATAACGGCGAAACCCGTGTCGTTGCCCAAGAAGCCGATACGCCGTTCAGCGTCGGGCAGCGTGTACAGGTGATCAGCGGCGCAGGTCCGACGCGCGTCGCCCCGTATTGATTTAACAAGCCCAAAAAACAACGCCCACCTTTGGTGGGCGTTGTTCATTTACGGACGGATCTGAGTCCAGCGTCAGACACCGATCAAGCTGAAGGTCAGGCGAGACAACATCATCAATACGATCTGCGCCAGGATGAACAGCACCAGCGGCGAAAAGTCGATGCTGGTGCTGCCGGGCAGAATACGGCGTATGGGCTCGAGCATCGGTGCAGTCAGCGTTTGCAGTAAGGGCATCAGCGGCGACAAGGGATGCACCCACGATAGCACCGCCTGTAGAAACGTCAGCCAGACAATGACGTTCAGCGTCCACTTTGCCACCAGCAATACCGATGCGCCCAGCGCGGCGGGCCATAAGGCGGCGGGAATCAGCGTGTGCGCAGCGATCAGCCACATCAAAATCAGATAGAGCAGCGCGGTCAACCATGCCGCAACCAGGCTCGACCAATCCAGGGTATTGCCGGCAGGGATGAGTTTGCGGATGGGCAGCACCAGCCAGTTGGTGACCTGATAGACAGCGCGAGACAACGGATTGAATGGGTGCAGTCGCACCGCATGGATCCAGGCGCGTCCGATCAAGGCTGCGCCAAACAGCATAAAGGTGATTTCAAGCAAGAAACGGAGCGTATCGCCGAGCATGAGAACAGTCTGCCAAAAAGAATAGTTTTAATTGTCGCATGGCCATATGGCAGTGTCGTGAGGCTGAATGCACCTCATCAAGCAAAAAGCCGCCTGGCGTGAGCCAGGCGGCTTTGAGGGTACCGCAGTAAACGGCTCCGCCCGTATTACGGACGGCCGCCCGTCGGGAAGGGCCACGACGCGGCAGGGTTTACCGTGGTTTTTGCGCCTTGCGCAGCAGCTGCGGTCGGTTGCGCAGCAGGCTTTTTGGCAGCGGCTTTTTTAGCGGCAGGCTTTTTGGCCGCAGCTTTTTTCGCCGGTGCTTTGGCAGCTTTTTTAGCAGGCGCCTTTTTCGCTGCTTTCTTGGCAACAGCCTTCTTGGCTACGGCCTTTTTAGCAACGGCTTTCTTGGCGACGGCTTTTTTGACTGCCTTTTTAGCGACGGCCTTTTTAACGGCCTTTTTCGCTACTGCTTTTTTAGCAACTGCTTTCTTGGCGACCGCTTTTTTGGCGACAGCTTTCTTGACTGCCTTTTTAGCGACGGCCTTTTTGACAGCTTTTTTAGCGACAGTTTTCTTCACAGCCTTTTTGGCGGCCGTTTTCTTCACTGCGGCCTTCTTGGCTGCAACTTTCTTTACCGCTTTCTTTGCCGCGACTTTCTTCACGGCGACTTTCTTCACGGCCTTTTTGGCCGGGGCTTTCTTAGCTGCGGCCTTCTTGGCTGCAACTTTCTTTACCGCTTTCTTTGCGGCCTTTTTGGCTGTTGCCATGGTCATGCTCCTTAGGTTCAGGGGTCCCAGAACGTAAACCCGTGCCACCTCCCGTCGGTTAACGGACGATGCCCGGGCTATTCATCGGCGCATGCCGCTGTCCCATTCTGGCGACAGCTACTACGGTTTGCGCTAATGAATTCGGCACAGCCATTTGATATGGCCCCCGCGATTCGCGCGAGCCATCTCAAATGGCGCCAGTAGGCAACCATCTAGGTTGCCTACTGCTTGGTACTGCGTATTCGAATACCTGGCCGACGGAGCTGTTATCAGGGCGCTGCGCAAATCACATTGCGCGCGGCTCGCCTGAAGGTCGTCATTCCCAGCTGAGCGTACCGCCAGTCTGGTATTCGATCACGCGTGTTTCGAAAAAGTTTCGTTCCTTTTTGAGGTCGATCATTTCTGCCATCCACGGGAAGGGATTTTCTTCCTGAGGGTACAACGGTTCAAGACCAATCTGTTGGCAGCGACGGTTAGCGATGAAGCGCAGGTAGGATTTAAACATAGGAGCGTTCAATCCCAATACACCACGCGGCATCGTGTCTTCGGCGTAAGCGTACTCGAGTTCTACTGCCTTTTGGAATAGTGCGCGGATTTCTTCGCGAAATTCCGGCGTCCACAAGTGAGGATTTTCGAGTTTGACGGTGTTGATCAGGTCAATGCCGAAGTTGCAGTGCATGGATTCATCGCGCAGGATGTACATGTACTGCTCGGCAGCGCCGGTCATTTTGTTCTGGCGACCCAGTGCCAGAATCTGCGTGAACCCAACATAGAAGAACAGGCCTTCCATGAGGCACGCAAACACGATCAGCGATTTCAACAACGTCTGGTCGGCTTCGGGCGTGCCGGTTTTGAAGTTGGGATCGGCGATCGCGTCGATGAACGGGATCAGGAACTCGTCTTTGGCACGAATGGACGGCACTTCGTTGTAGGCATTGAAGATCTCGGCTTCGTCCAGACCCAGGCTTTCGACGATGTATTGATACGCATGCGTGTGAATGGCTTCTTCGAATGCCTGGCGCAGCAGGAACTGGCGGCACTCAGGCGCCGTGATGTGGCGATAGGTGCCCAGCACGATATTGTTCGCGGCCAGCGAGTCGGCCGTGACGAAGAAACCCAGGTTGCGCTTGACGATGCGGCGCTCGTCTTCGGTCAGCCCGTTCGGGTTTTTCCAAAGCGCGATGTCGCGCGACATGTTGATTTCTTGCGGCATCCAATGGTTGGCGCAAGTGGCCAGGTATTTTTCCCAGGCCCATTTGTATTTGAACGGCACCAACTGATTGACGTCGGTCTCGCCGTTGATGACGCGTTTGTCCGCGGCCTGAACGCGCCGCGCGGCGGCACCGGCGCTTGCCGGTGTCGAATCGGATTGCGGGGTTGCAGGAGGCAGCGCTGCATCGGCGAATGCGCCCGTCGATGCGCGCGCCGGCTGCCCGCCCGCCGCGGGAGCGGGGGCTTGAGCCGGTTGCGTTGCGAGGTTGTCGTCTTCCCAATTAAGCATAAATAAATTCTCCGGAGGCGGTTGTGATTACTGGCAGGCTTCGCACTCTTCGAAACCGGGATCACCCGGCCGCATCGTGCAAACCGCCCCGAGAATTTCGGGTTCCGGCAAAGCAGGGGCTGCTGCGGCCACGACTGCTGCTGCAGTCTGGCCCGCGCTCACGGCGTTCAACTCGCCGCCGCGGCCCGTGGATTTTTCAGCGCTGGTGGCTCCCTTTGTGCGCAGATAGTAGGTGGTCTTCAGACCACGCAGCCATGCCAGCTTGTACGTGTCGTCGAGTTTCTTGCCCGATGCGCCCGCCATGTAGATGTTGAGCGATTGTGCTTGATCGATCCATTTCTGACGGCGCGATGCGCACTCAACCAGCCAGCGCGGTTCGACTTCGAACGCAGTGGCGTAGAGTTCGCGATGTTCGGAAGGTACGCGATCGATGCGGGACAGGCTGCCATCGAAGTACTTGAGGTCGGCGACCATGACTTCGTCCCAGAGACCGAGTTTCTTCAGGTCACGCACGAGATAATCGTTAACGACCGTGAACTCGCCGGAGAGATTCGATTTGACGTACAAGTTCTGGTAAGTAGGTTCAATGCACGCAGATACACCAATGATATTGGAAATTGTCGCTGTTGGGGCGATTGCGATGCAGTTCGAGTTGCGCATGCCGTGTTGTTTGATGCTTGCACGCAACGCATCCCAATCAAGCGTGCTCGAATCATCGACTTCAACATGGCCACCACGCTCATCGCGAAGCATCGCGACGGAGTCTTGCGGCAAGATGCCACGCGACCACAGCGAGCCTTCGTATGAAGGATAACGGCCGCGTTCTTGTGCGAGCGTGTTCGAGGCCCAGTATGCGTAGTAGCACACGGCTTCCATCGAGCGATCTGCGAATTCAACGGCCGATTGCGAGGCGTACGGCACGCGCATCATGTGCAGGCAATCTTGGAAACCCATGATGCCCATACCAACCGGACGATGGCGCTCGTTCGAGTCTTTGGCTTTTTTGACGGCGTAGTAGTTGATGTCGATCACGTTGTCGAGCATGCGCATGGCGATGCTGACGGTGCGCTTGATCTTGTCGTGATCGAGCTCGTAGCCACCGGCGGCTGCGGGTTTCATGTGAGCGACCAGGTTCACGGAACCCAGGTTGCACACGGCGATTTCCGAGTCGTTGGTGTTCAGCGTGATCTCGGTGCACAGGTTCGAGCTGTGCACGACGCCGACGTGTTGCTGCGGCGAACGGATGTTGCACGGATCTTTGAAGGTGATCCACGGATGGCCGGTTTCGAACAGCATCGACAGCATCTTGCGCCACAGTGACACGGCGGGCATTTTCTTGAAGAGCTTCAGCTCGCCGCGTTCGGCCATGGCTTCGTAGCCCACGTAGGCTTGTTCGAAAGCTTTGCCGTACTTGTCGTGCAGGTCGGGGCAGTCGGACGGCGAGAACAAGGTCCATTCGCCATTTTCCATGACGCGCTTCATGAACAGATCGGGAATCCAGTTCGCCGTGTTCATGTCGTGCGTGCGGCGGCGCTCGTCGCCGGTGTTCTTGCGCAGTTCCAGGAATTCTTCGATATCCAGGTGCCACGTTTCCAGATAGGTGCAGACTGCGCCCTTGCGTTTGCCGCCCTGGTTCACGGCGACAGCGGTGTCGTTGACGACTTTCAGGAACGGCACAACGCCCTGGCTTTCACCGTTGGTGCCCTTGATGTGGCTGCGCAAGGCACGTACCGGCGTCCAATCGTTGCCCAGGCCGCCAGCGTATTTGGCCAGCAGTGCGTTTTCCTTGATGGCGTCGTAGATGCCTTCCAGGTCATCGGACACGGTGGTCAGGTAGCACGACGACAGTTGCGAGTGCAGGGTGCCCGAGTTGAACAGCGTGGGCGTCGAGCTCATGAAGTCGAACGAGGACAGGATCTCGTAGAACTCGATGGCGCGGGCTTCGCGATCGGTTTCGCGCAGGGCCAGGCCCATGGCGACGCGCATGAAGAAGACCTGCGGCAATTCGATGCGGGTGCCGCGGATGTGCAGGAAGTAGCGGTCATACAGCGTCTGCAGGCCCAGATAGCTGAACTGCAGGTCGCGGCGCGAATCCAGGGCGGCAGCGACGCGCGCCAGATCGTATTCAGCCAGTTTGGGGTCGAGCAAGCCGCCTTCGATACCGCGCTGGATGAAGGTGGGGAAGTATTCCGCATAGCGAGTCGCCATGCTGGCTTGCGAGACTTCTTCGCCGAGGACTTCTTTGCGGATCGTGTGCAGCAGCAGACGAGCGGTGACTTGGCTGTAGGCCGGATCTTTTTCGACGAGTGCGCGAGCAGACAGAATCGCGGACTTGAAAACTTCGTCGACAGGGATGCCGTCGTACAGGTTCTTGACCGTTTCCTTCAGGATGGTTTCGGTGTCGATGAACTCGCTCAAGCCTTCGCCAGCGGCCTCGATGGTGGCACGCAGGGCGCTCAGGTTCAGCGGGCTGCGCACACCGTTTTCCACCACATTCAGGTGGCTGGTCTCGCCTTGCGACGGCGAGGTGAGGCTGCTTTGCCCCTGGGTGGCGGCGCGCTCCTGGGCACGTTTCTCGCGATACAGCACGTAGGCGCGCGCGACATCATGCTCACCCGAGCGCATCAGGGCCAGTTCGACCTGATCCTGGATGTCTTCGATATGAAAGGTGCCGCCATTGGGGCGATTGCGCACCAGCGCGTTGACTGCTTGAGTGGCCAGCGTTTCGACCAGCTCGCGCACGCGCGCGGACGCGGCACCTTGGCCGCCATTGACGGCCAGAAAAGCCTTGGTCATCGCGATAGCGATTTTGCCGGGCTCAAAGCCCACAACCGAGCCATTGCGTCGGATGACGCTATAGCTGGCCCATTGGCCGCCATTCGCGTCGGCTGATTTAACGGCAGTTTGGGAGGGCGGCTCGGCGGAAGGCCGGGTCACAGAGGCGATCGTCGTCTGCATGGAAGCTCCTGTGGAAATAACGTAAAAGGACACGGGTATGGTCCGTGTCGGGTGCTAAATGTGTCTAAATGCGTGAGGGTCGAGCTGAGCGGGGAGAACACCCGGCCGCGCCAGAATGAAGTGAATTTGGCTATGTTTCGACCACTACATATAGTGTACCACCCCTCGTATGACACTAATTCTAGTGATCAATGGGGGAGGGGCACAAGAAGAAGCTGCGAGAGGTCTGTTAATTAATCGTGACAAAATGCGAAGCACGCGCCAATCAGGCGCGTGCGGCGTAGTGATTACTTCAAGTCATTATTTTACGCGCGTCGGCGCAGAGAAATCTCCGTCATGGCCGGTGGGCCGTAATGTTCCAGTTCCTGCTGCAGAGCATTGCGGTATCGCGCCACATTGGCCATTTTGACATGGCCAAAGCCGCGAACCTGATCCGGCAGCGCCGCAATCTTCGCCGCCTGGGCCAGATTGGCGGGCGATAAATGTTCGAGCAAGGTGTCCACTGTCTGGCGATATTGAGCGATCAATTCGCGTTCCATCCGGCGTTCCTCGCTGCGGCCAAAGAGGTCGAGCCAAGTTCCCCGTACGCGTTTGCATCGCGCCAGGATTTTCATCAGGGCCATGGTCGCGGGGCCCATGGCGATCTTGCGAGGAATGCCCGTGTGCGGGTCCTTGCGTGCCAGTAGCGGTGGCGCCATGTGAAAACGCAGGGTGTAGTCCCCCTCGAATTGTTCGCGCAATTGTTGCTGGAACGTGCCATCTGTATAGAGCCGGGCGACTTCGTATTCGTCTTTGTACGCCATCAGTTTGAACAGATTGCGGGCCACCGCGATGGCCAAGCGCGGTGAGCGGGAGGAGGGCGCTATCTCGCGTTCGCGTTGCGCCACGCGTTCGACCAGTTGTTGATATTGGCGTGCATAGCTGGCGTCTTGGTAAGCAGTGAGGTCGCGAACGCGGCGCGAGACCATGCGTTCGAACGATTCGGGGACGTGCAGTTGGACGACCTGTCCCGCGGGACGCATTGCCGCCGCCAGTGCCTTTGGGTCGTGCGCGGCGAGCCGGCCGGCTTCAAAAGCATCGCGATTGGCCTGCACCGAGACGCCATTGAGCTCGATCGCGCGGACCAGTGCCGCATGCGCGAGCGGCACATGGTTGCGCTGCCAGGCGTAGCCCAACATGAACATATTGGACAGAATGCTGTCGCCGAATAGCGTTTGTGCGGCGTGATGAGCATCCAGGGCGGCAGTATGGCTGGCGCCGACCGCGTGCTGGATTTTGGCCAGCAAGGCGTCGGGCCGTAATGCCGCATCGGGGTCGCGGGTGAATTCGGAAACGGGTGCAACGTAGGTATTGACCACGGCTTGCGTGTGCGCGTGACGTAGCGCACCCAGGGCGTCAGGGGCGGTGGCGGCAACCGGATCGCACAGAATCGCGGCGTCGGCTTGTTGCCAGTCCAGTCTGACGGGGCCATTGGCGGCATGTGCGGGGGCTAACCGGATATGGCTGATGACGGTGCCGCCTTTTTGCGCCAGGCCAGTCAGGTCCAATACCGACGCTGAGAGGCCTTGCAGATGGGCGGCCATGGATACAATCGCCCCGATGGTGATCACGCCGGTGCCACCCATTCCCGCGACCAGCAAGCGATAGGGCTGCGTAAGCGTCTCAATGGAGGGCATGGGCAGCACAGCAGCGGCTTGGTGCCATGCAGCAGTCGCCGAGGTGGCGGCCGTCGCCATGGGGATCGACGTTCCGTTGCCTGCCGTGGGCGTTGCCGAGCTCTTGCGTGGTGCTGCCTGCTTGCGCAGTTTGCCGCCCATGACCGACACAAAGCTCGGGCAAAACCCTTCGGCGCAGGAATAGTCCTTGTTGCAGCTGGACTGATCGATGGCGCGCTTGCGCCCGTACGGTGTCTCCAGGGGCACGATCGATAAGCAGTTGGATTGCGTCCCGCAGTCGCCACAGCCTTCGCACACTGCACTATTAATCAGCAGCCGGCGTGCAGGGTCGGGGAATTGCTGTTTTTTGCGGCGCCGGCGTTTTTCGGCGGCACAGGTCTGGTCGTGAATCAGGACCGTGACCCCTTTGGTCTCGCGCAGTTCACGTTGCAAGGCATCCAGTTCGCGCCGGTGATGCACCGTCACGCCGGCAGGCAACTCGACGCCTTGATATTTGTCGGGCTCGTCGGTGGTGACGACGATGCGGGCAACATCCTCGCCGCGCAGTTGTTGGCAGATCTGCGGCACCGAGATCGGTCCGTCCACCGGCTGCCCGCCCGTCATGGCGACGGCATCGTTGAACAGAATCTTGTATGTGATGTTGGCCCGTGCCGCGACGGCCTGCCGGATCGCGAGGTAGCCCGAATGGTAGTACGTGCCCTCGCCCATGTTCTGGAAGACATGGGGCATCTCTATATAGTTAGAGAGCCCGATCCAGTCGACGCCTTCTCCGCCCATCTGTGTCAGGCCGGCAGTATTGCGGTCCATCCATGCAGCCATGTAATGACAGCCCACCCCCGCGAGTGCCTGGCTGCCATCGGGGACTTTGGTGGAACTGTTGTGCGGGCATCCCGAGCAAAAGTAGGGGCGGCGGCGCATGCCATCGGCGTCATTGGACAGTGGCGTTGCGCAAATCAGCGTTGCAGGAACGGACACGTGGTGCAGTCCCGCCGCACGCGCCAGCCATGCGGCCAAGGGGGCTGCCAGCAGCGAGGGGCGTAACTGGCCCGCTGACGGAATCAAAGGCTCGCCGTCCCAGCCGGTCTTGCCCGCGACCGTGGGACGCTCGGGACGGTTGTAGAGCAGATCTTTGATCTGGCTTTCGACGACCGCGCCTTTTTCTTCGATGACCAGGATGTGCGACAGCCCATGTGCGAAATCAAACAGACGTTCGGCATCGAGTGGCCAGGTCAGGCCCGGTTTGTAGATACGCACGGGACTATCCGCGGCATGCGGATTGATGCCCAGATGTACCAGTGCTTCCAGTGTGTCGAGATGCGCCTTGCCGACGGTGACGATTCCCACCGTGGCGTGTGGTGCAGGGCAGATGAGCTTGTCGATGCTGTGGCGGCGCGCAAAAGCGCGTACGGCTTTCAGGCGCGTTTGCATGCGCAGTTCGACCGCGGGGGACAGAAAGTCGCGTGCGGTGTACTCCAATGCCTCGGGCGGCAATTGGGGATCGGCAGGCATGTCGTAGTGCGCGATGGGGGCGGGGGTATACGACTGGCCGCTCTCGATGGTTTCGGAGACGGCTTTGAATGCGACCCATGCGCCGCTGTGACGCGACAAGGCCCAGCCCCAAAGGGCAAAGGTCTCGTATTCGTCGATCGAGGCGGGATGCACGATCGGCATTTGCCAGCCGATCAGCGAGGCCTCGCTCGCATGGGGAATGGATGACGATACGGCGGTGTGATCGTCGCCGACAACCACCAGCACGCCGCCATGGCGCGAGGCGCCAGCGGCGTTACCGTGATGCAGGGCGTCGCCCGCGCGATCTACGCCGGGGCCTTTGCCGTACCACAGCGCAAACACGCCATCGACTTTGCGATCGTCACGCACGCCGGCCTGTTGAGTGCCCATGACGGCGGTGGCCGCCATGTCTTCGTTGATGCCAGGCAGAAAGGTGATTTGATGGGCGTCGAGGATGGACTTGGCCTTCCACATGGCCATGTCTACGCCGCCCAGGGGCGAGCCCCGATACCCCGAAATAAAGCCTGCCGTATTCAACCCGCGCTCGCGATCGCGGCGGCGTTGGGCCAACAGGATGCGCACCAACGCTTGCGTGCCTGTCAGAAAGATGCGGCCGTTTGTGCGGGTGAGGTTGTCGTGCAGTTGATAATCCAGATCCAGTGCCGGTTCGTCTGCCGGGGCCGGATCCAGTGGGGTGCCGTCCATGATTTCGCTCCTGCCTATTATTACGATCATCATAGGTGCGCACGGATCATGATTTATTGCGTTATTGGATCGTGTAATCCCTATAATTCGAAATAAACATTTCGTTTTGAGTGAAAGCCGGGGAAAAAATGGACAAAACAGACATCGGTATCCTGCGCGCCCTGCAAGAAGACGGCCGGGCGTCGGCTCAGCAACTGTCCGAGCAGGTAGGCTTGTCCACTGCGCCGGTGTGGCGCCGGGTAAAGGCGCTGGAGGCCGCGGGCGTGATCCTGGGCTATTCGGCCCAGGTAGACCGCACCAAGGTCGGGTTGCAGGGGTGCATGTTCGCGCAGATCAGTCTCGAGCGGCACTCGGCCAGCACGGTGGAACATTTCGAGCGCTCGGTGCGCAATGCGCCCGAGATCCTGGAGTGTTATGCGGTCACGGGCGACTCGGATTTTCTGTTGAAGATCCTGGTGGAAAGCCCGGAGGCGTATGACCGGTTCCTGCATCGCTTTCTCTTCAATCTGCCGGGCATTCGTCAGACCCGCACGATTGTGGCTCTGCGCGAGATCAAGCACGAAGTCCGTTTACCCCTCGATGCCGCATGAAGTTGGCAGCATGATGTCGGTCGTTTGGAGTTTGTGACGTGATGTTCGCGGCGTGATCTCGCGGATTACGTGAACCAGGGGCGCGATCGCCCTCGGAATAACGGCGATCCTCGGCAGCAAAGTCAAGATTTTCGTGTTCATTGTTTGTTTCCAGACTGTTGCGTCGACACAGCATTCTCGATATTGCTGCATTGCATCCTGAGCACGCCCTCATTAGAGTCGCACCTGCAAATGCGCAGGGATAGATCCGCGATGCGGCGGTGTGATGCGCGTGCATTTCGAGGGTGTCATGAAGAGTGTGTGGCGGTATCGCGGTTTTGTTGTAGCGGGTGCAGTGTTGACGTTGGTGGGATGCGTGACGAAAAAAGCGCCCGTTGAGCAGGTTTCAGTTGCGTCTGAGGCGCCTCGGCCTATTGTTTGCTCGCCGGCACAGGCAGGCAGTCAGTTGGTCGGTACATGGCAATCCAATACGCGCCCTCGCGGAGTGGCTGGCGATTTCAGTGCGTTGATCGTGTTGGGGGCCGATGGCTCGATGGCCTATGACACGCAGCTGAAGGTTGGCAGACGTATTCGTCCGGGTTTGCGCGAGGCAGGCTGCTGGCAGGTCGCCGATGGCGTGATCACCTTGCAGACGATCAAATCCAATGGTGAGCCGATCGACATCGACGATCCTATTTATCAGAACCGCTATCGGATCGAGAAAACCGAACCGGCACGTTTGACGTTGCGCGAATTGCGTAGCGGCGGGCAGTCTATTACGGCGCGTCGCATGCAACCGGGTTATCGTTTACCTTATTGAGCGCTTCTGATAGCACTGCCTGATCCGATCCCTATCGGTAATAAGGAAACGTGGGGACGATCCGGCAGTGTTGTTCTGGATAGACGGTCTTCGGGCGCCCATACTTTTTTCAGAATCGAAATCACACGGCGCAGATGTCCTCTCCACATTCTCAGAATCGAGCCATTCTCTTACTGGCGCTGGCGGCTTTCGTCAGCGCCAGTGCTTTTCGTATTTGCGATCCGATGTTGCCGCGGCTGGCTGCCGAGTTTGGCACCTCGACGGGACAAGCAGGCGCCACCGTGACGGCGTTTGCAGTGGCGTACGGCTTGCTGCAGATGTTTTTCGGGCCCGTGGGGGATCGCTACGGGAAATTTCGTGTCGTCGCCATCGCGACTTTTGCGTGTGCCATCGGCAGTGCAGGGGCGGTGATGGCACCGAACCTGGACGTATTGATTGTGTGCCGGGCATTGTCTGGTGCGGCGGGCGGCGGCATCGTGCCGTTATCGATGGCGTGGATCGGTGATAACGTGCCCTACGAAGAGCGGCAGGCGACCTTGGCGCGCTTTCTGACAGGTACGATTTTGGGAATGGCGATGGGCCAGTTGGCCGGTGGATTGATTACGGACACGATGGGATGGCGCTGGGCCTTTGCGTTTTTGGTCGTGGGGTATGTAGTTGTCGGTAGCCTGTTGTTGCGCGAGGTCGCGCAACAACAGGCAGTGCAGCGGCGGTTATCTGCCGCTGCGGGCCCGGCGGTGGCGTCTCAATCAGGGCCGCGGCATGGCTTTGTGGCCCAGGTGCGTACCGTGTTTGGCGTGCCGTGGGCGCGTATTGTCCTGGTCACGGTGTTCCTGGAAGGGCTGCTGGTATTCGGCTCTTTGGCATTCGCGCCTGCCTATTTGCATGACCGTTTTGGATTGTCGTTGACGGCCGCCGGTGCTGTGGTCGCGGTATACGCCTTGGGCGGATTGCTTTACACCTTGGTGGCGGGGCGGGTGCTGCGTTGGTTGGGCGAACGAGGTCTCGCCGCCGCGGGCGGTGTCGTCCTATCCGTCGCTTTTCTTGCGTATTGGCTCGGCCCGGCATGGGGGTGGGCATTGGGGGCGAGCGTGCTTGCGGGCTTTGGGTATTACTTGCTGCATGCGACGTTGCAAACCAATGCGACACAGATGGTGCCATCAGCGAGAGGAACTGCCGTGGCGTGGTTTGCCTCGTGCTTGTTCATGGGACAGGCCGTGGGGGTGGCGTTGGCGGGCGTGTTTGTGGACGTTGCAGGCGCTGCCGTGTTGTTCGGTACGTCGGCGGTGTTGCTGCCTCTATTGGGCGCCAGCTTTGCGTGGGCATTAAAGCGCCGCGCGCAGGCGAAAACCGGCGAGCCAGTAGTTCAATGAAGGCGTGAAGCAACACCGGGCGTCAGGACTACGATGGTTTCAGGCGTGCGACCAATGCGTCCGGATCGAAGACACCGGATTGCGCCTCGACACTGTAGTTTTGGCGTTGCGCAGTCTTTGGAGTGAAAAAGGTGCTGCCAAGTCGTTAGCAGCACCTTTTCAGCCTCAACAGTTCCGGTTTGGGCGTGTCGACTCAGATTGCGCCCAAGCGCTGCAAGACCGTATCTTTTCCAATCAAAGCGAGCACTGCATCCACTGCCGGCGTCTGGGTCTGGCCCACGACGGCAACGCGCAACGGAATTGCCAGTTGCGGCATTTTCAGGCCCCGATCGGCCAGCACGGCCTTGATGAGCGCGGTGATACCTTCACGTGTCCAGTCCGTGTCTGCAGCTCGTTGCGCAAAGTCGGCCAGGGCTTCGCGCGCGGCTGGAGTCAAGTGTTGCTCCACCAGTTCGGCCGGCGCGGGCGTGAACGGCTTGCAGAATAACATCGCGGATTCGGCCAGCTGCTCCAGCGTTTCGGCGCGGTCTTTCAGTAATCCCATCGCGGCGGGCAGGTCGGTCGCGGTCGGGTTGCCGCCACGTTTTTCAATGCGCGGGGCAACGCGGGCGGCCAACTCGGCGTCGTCCATCTGCTTGATGTAGTGCGCATTGACCCAGTTCAGCTTTTTCGGGTCCCATTGCGATGCGGATTTGGACAAGTGATCCGTGTCGAACCATTGCACCAACTGTTCACGCGTGAAGAGCTCGTCATCGCCATGACTCCAGCCCAGGCGCGACAGATAGTTGATCATCGCTTCGGGCAAGTAGCCTTGCGCATCGTATTCCATCACGTTGACGGCGCCGTGGCGTTTGGAGAGCTTTTCGCCGTCGGGGCCCAGGATCATCGGCACGTGACCGTATTCCGGCACCGTGGCGCCCAGCGCGCGCAGAATGTTGATCTGGCGCGGCGTGTTGTTGACGTGATCGTCGCCGCGCAGAATATGCGTCATGCCCATGTCCCAATCGTCGACCACTACGCAGAAGTTATACGTAGGCGTGCCGTCGGGACGCGCGATGATCAGGTCGTCGAGTTCGCTGTTGTCAAAGCTGATCGGGCCTTTGACCATGTCGTTCCAGCTGGTGGAGCCGTCTTGCGGGTTCTTGAAACGCACGACGGGCTTGCGGCCTGCCGGGATGGCGGGCAGTGTCTTGCCCGGCTCCGGGCGCCAGGTGCCGTCGTAACGCGGCTTCAATCCTTTGGCGCGGGCGGCTTCTCGCATTTGCTCGACTTCTTCGGGCGAGCTGTAGCAATGATAGGCCGTCCCGGCTTGCAACATTTGTGCGACGACTTCGCGATAGCGGTCCATGCGCTGCATTTGATAGAACGGGCCTTCGTCCGGTTGCATGCCCAGCCAGTCCATGCTGTCCAGAATGGCTTGCACCGCCTCGGGCGTGGAGCGCTCCAGGTCGGTGTCTTCGATGCGCAGCACGAAAACACCCTGGTTGTGGCGTGCAAACGCCCAGGAAAACAGCGCGGTGCGGGCGCCGCCCAAATGCAGAAAACCCGTGGGCGATGGGGCAAAACGGGTGCGGATAGGGGTCGAGGTCATAGTCAGCAGAAAAAGGCGTGGCAGGCCGCCGCGACAGGGCGGAAAACATGGAGCGCGATCATGGCGATCACGCGGCCGTCTTGTTACGATGGGCTTATTTTAGAATAGCGCCCGACCTGCCTATGTTGCGACACGCTCTTGCCCCGCTGTTCGACCCCAAATCCCTGGTGATCGTGGCCGACCGGCCCCTGCCTGTGGTCAATACTTTACGGGCCGAATTGCGTGGGAGCACGACCCAGGTCGATGTGCAGGCAGGGCAGGCGCCGGCGATTCCCGAGAGCTGCCGGGGTTTGCCCGCCGGGCAGCGGCCCGATCTGGCGTTGATATGTGTTTCGCCCGCGATATTGCCGGATGTTTTGCGGCGCCTCGCAGCGTTGCAGCCGCGTGCCGCGATTGTGCTGCCCCACGAACTGCCCGATCCCTATCCCGGCGGCACCTTGGCGTTATGCCGCGCATGGGCTGAGCAAACGGGTTGCGCGCTATTGGGGCCTAGGGCCTTTGGATTGCAACGGCCCCATGCCAGCCTGAATTTCAGCCAGCATTCCTTTTTGGCGCGCGCCGGCCGTGTGGCGTTGGTGACGCAATCGCGTTCGATCACCGCCGCTGTCATGGACTGGGCGGACGATGTGCATATCGGCTTTTCCACCGCGATTTCGCTGGGAGACGAGGCTTCAATCCGTCTGGCTCAAGTGCTGGACTTTCTGGCCAGCGACCCCAGGACGGACAGCATCGTGCTGTATCTGGAAGACGTGGGCGTCGCACGTGAGTTCATGAGCGCGCTGCGCTCGGCCGCCAGCGTCAAACCCGTGATTGTGCTCAAGGCCGGCCGTGATGGCCCGCCAGGCAGTGATCCTGCGCTGGATGCCGCGCTGCGACGGGCAGGCGCGGTACGCGTCCGGTATTTTGTGCAGCTGTTCTCGGCCGTCAAGGTGCTGGGTTATACGCGGCGCCCGCGTGGCCGCCGCGTTGCGATCCTGTCCAATGGCAGCGGCCCGCCTCAGTTGGCGCTGGATCTCATCGGCCCGGACACGGCGATGTTGCGCGCCGAGTTGGCTCCTGCCACGCGGCGGGCGTTGACGGAGCTGCTCGAACCCGATGCGGCGACTGCCAATCCTGTCATTACCTATGTGCCCCTGACGCCGGAGCGCATACAGGCTATGCTGGATAGTTTGATCGACGATCAAGGGGTAGACGGCGTGCTGGTGGTGCTGGCGCCCGATGCACTGGCGGATATGCCTGCTGTTGCGCGTCAATTGGCACAGTTTGCACCAAATGCCCGCAAGCCCGTGGTCAGCTGTTTCATGGGCGACGCGGGCATGCGGCCGCTGCGTCGGATGCTCGACGATGTCGGAACCCCAGCCTTTCGCACGCCTGAGTCTGCCGCCGATGCTTTTGGCGTACTCTCCACGCACTACTACAACCAACAATTACTGCTGCAAACGCTGCCGCCCGAGCCGCCTAGCCGCTTGCCGGACGTGAGCAAGGCGCGCCTTGTGCTGGAAGGCGTTCGCGCAGCGGGCCGCCTGGATTTGTCTGTGTCCGAGTGCCGCGCCGTGTTGGATGCCTTCTATGTCCCTCTGCGTGATGTGCCTGCGGGCGTGCTGCCGGGTGAGCCCGAGTCGCGGCCCATGGCCATTCGCGTGCGGCGTGACCCAAATTTCGGGCCCATCATCCAGTTCGGTGCAGGCGGTCCCGACGCATTGCTATCAGCGGGCTCCGATAGAGGCCGGGATTTGCCGCCGCTCAATGGCTTTTTGGCGCGCCAACTGATCGAACGCAGCCGTACATGGCAGCGCGTGCTCGCCTCGCAGATCAGCAGCGCTGCTGCCGAAGCCTTGCAGCACACACTGGTTCAGGTGTCCGAGGCCATTTCCGAGTTGCCCGCCATCGAGTCGTTGGATATCGATCCGCTGTACGCGGGTGAATCGCAATTGCGCGCTGCTGGACTGCGCATCACCCTATGCGCCGAGCCTGCCTGCGCCACGCCGCAAGCCAGCGGTTATCCGCATATGGCGATTCATCCCTATCCTGCGCGCTTGGTGCGTCACCGCGAATTCGATGACGGGACAGAATGGATGATCCGTCCCATTCGTCCCGAAGACGGGCAGACCTTGCAGGATTTCATCCGTGGCCTGTCAGAGCGTTCGCGCTATATGCGTTTTGTGTCCATGATGCGCGAACTCACGCCGCGCATGGTGGCGCGATACACGCAAATCGATTACCACCGCGAGCTGGCGTTGGTGGCGACCACCTATGTCCCGAATCCGGCAAACCGGGGGCATCCGCACGAGATCATCATCGGTTTTGCGCATTATTTGCGTAATGCTGATGGGCGCGGCGCCGAGTATGCATTGGTCATCGGTGATGACTGGCAACGCCGGCATCTGGGCGGACAATTGATGCAAGCCCTGATCGACGCGGCCCGTGACCAAGGGCTGGAATATATCGATGGCCTCGTGTTGGCCAATAACCGGCCGATGCTGACGCTGATGACGCGTCTGGGATTTACGAACGATCCGGATCCGGAAGACCCCACCATGCGACGGGTGTGGTTGAGTCTGCTTTCTTGAAATCGAGGGGCAATCCGGACGTTGAATGTCTCGCTGCCCCTCGGCGCACGCCGAAATATCGGCGACGTCCTAGCCGGCCATGAGTAAACCCGAATTGGGTTTTGTCGTACCCGATTTGGGTTTTTCCCTCAATTACGCCGCTGCCAAGACTTCTCGCAAAAACGCCGCGATATCGTTGATTTCCGGGGCGCATACCGAGTGGGGCATCGGGTAGGTATGCCAGCGCACGTCATAGCCTAACGACTGTAATTGCGCCAGCGAGGCCTCGGCACGCGGCAGCGCAACGACAGGGTCAAACGTGCCGTGCGCCAGAAAAATCGGCGTGCCGGCATTGGCGGTGTGACGCTCGGCGGCTGCCGTGTCGAGCAATGGCAGGTAGCCGGACAGGCCGATCATGCCTGCCAGTTTTTCTTCCAATCGCAGCCCTGTATGCAGCGTCATCGCGCAACCTTGCGAGAATCCGGCCAGCACAATGCGCGAGGTCGGGATGCCGCGAGCATTCTCGCGGGCGATCAGCGCCCGTACGGCGGCTTCAGATTGCCGGATGCCTGCTGCGTCCTCTTGGCGCACCAAGTCAGTGACCAGAATGTCGTACCACGACCGCATGGCCATCCCGCCATTGATCGTCACGGGTTGCACCGGTGCATGGGGAAACACAAAGCGCACTGCCGGGCTATCGCCTAATCGGAGTTCAGGCACGATCGGCGCAAAGTCATTACCGTCGGCTCCCAAGCCATGCAGCCATATCACGGCATGAGTCGGGTTGGCGGCGGTCTGCATTTCGATGCAGTCCAACAGGGCAGGGGTAGCAGTCATGGTGGCAGGAAGAAACGAGAGGGCCGAAAACGGTCCGATTTGGCTAATGGGTATTGATTGGCGCCGTGGTCTGGGTCATCAGCGTCAGGCAGACAGGGCTTTCAGGGCTTGGAACAGGGCGCGGTAATGCTTGCGTTGCGGCTCTTGGCCCGGCTGCAGAGTGGCATTGCCTTGCGCTTCTTTGCGTGCCGCGCGTATCGTCGCGCGCAATGCCTGCACATCGGCGCCCGGATGGGCATCGAGTAATTGGGTCAAGGCATCGTCGTTGCTCAGCAGCTTGTCACGCAGCGATTCCAGCCGATGCATGGCGGCAGTTTCTTCGCGCGAACCGTTTTGCCAGACATCGAGCTGCGCACGGATCTCATCGGCGGGCGCATCACGCATCAGCTTGCCCACAAAATGGGTCTGCCGGCGCTTGCCTTCGCGGCTGGTCGTCTTTTGTGCCAGGCGAATTGCCTCGTACAGGCGTTCGGCCAGGGGCAATTGCTTCAGACGGTCGTCAGGCAACTCGATCAATTGTTTGCCCAAATCGAGCAGGGCATGCATTTCGCGCTTGATTTGCGATTTGCTGGGACGGTCGTAACCGTTTTCGTCGAATTCGCCTTCGGCGGTCGAATCAGGGATAGAAGAATTCATGAGGAACGCAATGAGGGAACAGCATCAACGCAGACTTGGCTATGATAACCGTCTCTGCTTACTGGACTGCAATGGTCAATACTTCTACCTCCTCTCTTCCCGTGGCCGCGAACCACGCGCGTTTCAGCGAACTGGTCGAACAAGTCCTGGCGTATGCACGCCAGATCGGCGCCAGTGACGCTGCTGCCGAGATTTCCGAAAGCCTGGGGCTGTCGGTATCGGTGCGTAAAGACGATATCGAAACGGTCGAACAAACCCGCGACCGCTCGCTGGATTTGACGGTGTACGCCGGCCAGAGCCGCGGCTCGGCCTCGACCTCGGATTTTTCCGAGGCCGCGCTGCGCCAGACGGTCGAGGCCGCATGGCACATCGCTCGCCATACGGCAGCCGACCCGGCAGCCGGATTGCCCGATGCCGACCAGTTGGCTACCGATGTACCCGATCTGGCCTTGCACTACCCCTGGCCAGTCACCACGGAGCAGGCCGCCGAACTGGCATTGCGCGCCGAGCGTGCAGCCCGAGCCGTGGATCGCCGCATCACCAATACTGATGGCGCAACCGTAGGCACCTACGAGGGCCAGTTCGTCATGGGTAATACCCGAGGCTTCTTGGGCGGTTACCCGTACTCGCGCCACAGTCTGTCGGTCGCCCCGATCGCCGGGCGTGGCAACAACATGCAGCGCGACTACTGGTATAGCTCGGAACGTGATCCGGCGTTGTTGGCCGCGCCCGAGGCCGTCGGCCGTTACGCGGCCGAGCGCACCCTGTCGCGCCTGTCGGCCAAACGAATTCGCACCGGTAAATTTCCCGTGCTCTTTGAGGCGCCTCTGGCTTTAGGGCTGCTGGGCGCGTTTACGCAGGCAACCAGCGGCGGCGCCTTGTACCGCAAGGCCAGTTTTCTGGTCGATTCCCTGGGCAAACCCATCTTTCCCGACCATATCGACATTGCCGAAGACCCCCACGTGCCTGGCGGCATGGGCAGTTCGCCCTTTGACGACGAGGGCGTGCGCACCCGAGCACGCCGCGTGGTGACAGGCGGCGTGCTGGAGGGCTATTTCCTGTCGACCTACACGGCGCGCAAGCTCGGTATGACGACCACCGGCAATGCGGGTGGTTCGCATAACCTGACCTTGTCCTCGCGCCTGACTTCGGCCGACGATGATTTCGAAGCCATGCTGCGCAAGCTCGGTACCGGGCTGCTGGTGACAGAGCTGATCGGTCAGGGCGTCAATTACGTCACGGGCGATTACTCGCGCGGCGCGTTCGGATACTGGGTGGAAGACGGTCAGATCCAGCATGCGGTCCAGGAAATCACCATCGCCGGCAATTTGGCTGATATGTTCCGTCAGATCGCCGCCGTGGGCGCCGATACGATTGCCCGTGGGACCAAGCGCACCGGTTCGATTCTTATCGAGCAAATGGCGATTGCCGGGGTCTGATTCGCGCGCCGCCAGCCGGTGACTCGCCTTTTTGTCTCTGTAGCAGGCCGGGCTGCCCGCAGTCCGGCCCTGTTGGGCGGGCCAAATCCAAGATTGCCGGCTTGCGGGCTGGTAACCCCTCTTACGGTATAGATATAACAACGTGTAATATCCGCCACATATCGCGTGCGATATCTCATACCAAATTGCTGTCGAGGAGCCAACCTTTATGCAACGTCGTTCGTTTTTGAAACAAGCCGGCCTGGGCGCTGTCGCTGGTAGCGCGGCAGTTGCCGCGCCGGTATTCGCGCAAGACGCACCCAGCCTGAACTGGCGCATGGCGTCCAGCTTCCCGCGCAGCCTGGACGCGCTGTTCGGTACTGGCGACATTTTCTGCAAGTTCGTCAACGAAGCCACCGGCGGCAAATTCAATATCCGTCACTTCCCGGGCGGTGAAATCGTTCCCGCTTTGCAGGTCATGGACGCGGTGTCCAACAACACGATTGAGTGTGGCCATACCGTGTCGTATTACTACTACGGCAAGGACCCGGCGTTCTGCTTTGACGCGGCCGTGCCTTTTGGCCTGAACGCACGTCAGATGAACGCGTGGATGTTCAACGGCGACGGCATGAAGCTGACTCGCGAGATGTTCAAGCCGCACAAAATCGTCAACTTCCCCATGGGCAACACCGGTGTGCAGATGGGGGGCTGGTACCGCAAGGAAATCAAGACCGTCGAAGACCTCAAGGGTCTGAAAATGCGTACCGCCGGGTTCGCGGGCGAAGTCCTCTCGCGTCTGGGCGTGGTGCCGCAGCAACTGGCAGGTGGCGACGTGTATCCGTCGCTCGAAAAAGGCACGCTGGACGCCGTCGAGTTCGTAGGTCCGTACGATGACGAAAAGCTGGGCTTCAACAAGGTCGCAAAGTATTACTACTATCCGGGCTGGTGGGAAGGCGGTCCTCAAGTGTCGCTGTACCTGAACGAAGGCGCCTGGAACAGCTTGCCCAAGAACTACCAAGCCATTGTCGAAGCGGCCAGCCGTGTGGCGCATGTGGCCATGACTTCGCGCTACGACGCCGAAAACCCGGGCGCGCTGCGCCGGCTCATCGCCGCGGGCGCCGAGCTGCGTCCGTTCCCGCGCGCCGTGATGGACGCGTCGTACCAGGCAGCCCAGACGGTGTACAAGGAGTTCAGCGACAAAGACCCGAAATTCAAGGCTTTGTACGACAACTACATGGGCTTCCGTGACAGCGTGGTGCCATGGTTCCGCCTGGCCGAAGGGTCGTACGACCAGTATCTGGGCGTAGCGATGTCGGCTCACAAATAAACAAGCGGTCGGCATGCAACAACGTGGGCGCCTTGTGCGCCCACGTTGCTTTTCGCGCGCTATCGCGCCGGCTCTCGCTGCGTACCAGGAGATGGTGGTGATACCGCAGAAGCCAGGCTTTTCGCCGACGATGGTCGCCGAGTTGCACAATATTTGAGCAATCGTGCTAGAATGATCAGCTTTCCCTTATTCCGGTTGGGTAGCACGGGCGGGTAATAACGCTTAGGCCAGCTGCGGATAGTATCGTCAGGCAGGGTTTTCCAGGCAGATGATGCACCTAGGCACGACGGAATAGGAAAAAAACTCTCATCAGGCTGTTCTGACGAGAAAAATTTACTTTTAGGAACCAATCATGAAGACCTTTGTGGCCAAGCCGCATGAAGTCCAACGTGACTGGTTTGTGATCGACGCCAAGGGCAAAGTCCTGGGTCGTGTGGCCAGCGAAGTCGCACGCCGCCTGCGTGGTAAGCACAAACCTGAATTCACGCCGCACGTTGATACGGGCGATTACATCGTCATCATCAACGCTGCCGACATCGTTGTTACGGGCACCAAGACGCAAGACAAAAAGTACTTCCGTCACACCGGCTATCCCGGTGGTATCCGTGAAACGAACTTCGAGAAACTGCAGCAGCGGTTTCCCGGCCGTGCCATCCAGAAGGCCGTCAAGGGCATGTTGCCCAAGGGTCCGCTGGGCTACGCCATGATCAAGAAACTCAAGGTGTATGCTGGTGCCGAGCACCCGCACACCGCTCAGCAGCCCAAGCCGCTGGATATCTAAGGAAACGCCATGATCGGTAACTGGAACTACGGAACCGGCCGTCGCAAAACCTCGGTGGCTCGTGTTTTCATCAAGAAAGGCTCGGGCAAAATCGTTGTTAACGGCAAGCCCGTCGACGAATTCTTCGCTCGCGAAACTGGCCGCATGATCGTGCGTCAGCCGCTCGAACTCACTAGCCACCTGGAATCGTTCGACATCAAAGTCAACGTGCACGGCGGCGGCGAAACCGGCCAAGCCGGTGCGATTCGTCACGGCATCACCCGCGCTTTGATCGACTACGATGCGGCCCTCAAGCCCGCGCTGTCGCAAGCCGGCTTCGTGACCCGCGATGCCCGTGAAGTCGAACGTAAGAAAGTCGGCTTCCGCAAGGCTCGTCGGCGCAAGCAGTTCAGCAAGCGCTAATCGTCTTGCTTGCCCCGGGTCGCGAAAGCGGCTCTGGTGGCAAAACAAAACGCCCCTGTTTTTACAGGGGCGTTTTGTTTTTTGCGATGCGCGAGCGATTGGGGCGGGGCGCGTCATCGTGTCCCGTGCCTGACCTGTCTTTCACGCTTGCATTCGGCAAGCCGCGTGACGATGAGATGTCGGTATTAAAAATATCGGTATTAAGTTAGCGATACAATTATTTTTCGTCTTACGGAATACCCCCCCACCATGGCCCAAGCATCGAACTCCCGTATCAAGGTTGGCATTGTCGGCGGCACCGGTTATACCGGCGTCGAGTTGCTGCGTCTGTTGTCGCAACATCCTCATGTAGAACTGACCGCCATCACCTCACGCAAAGAAGACGGGCTGCCGGTGGCCGACATGTATCCCAATTTGCGCGGCCGCGTGAATCTGGCGTTTTCCACGTCTGAAAAGGCCAATCTGGCAGATTGCGATGTTGTCTTCTTTGCCACACCGCACGGTGTGGCCATGGCGCAGGCCAAAGAGCTCCTGGCTGCCGGTACTCGTATCATCGATCTGGCTGCAGACTTCCGCCTGCAGGACACCGCCACGTTCGAGCGTTGGTACAAGATGCCGCATGCTTGCCCCGACATCCTGGCTGAGTCCACCTACGGTCTGGTCGAACTCAATCGCACTGCCGTGTCCAAGGCGCGCGTCATCGGTAATCCCGGCTGTTATCCGACGACGGTTTTGCTGGGCTTGGCCCCCTTGATCGAGAACGGCGCCCAACTGGTCGATACCCAAACCCTGATCGCTGATTGCAAATCGGGTGTCTCAGGCGCCGGTCGCAAGGCTGAGGTCGGCTCCTTGTTCTCCGAAGCCAGCGACAATTTCAAAGCCTACGGTGTGGCAGGGCATCGCCATCATCCCGAAATTACCGAGCAACTCGAAAAACTGGCGGGCGGCAAAGTCGGCCTGACGTTCGTGCCGCATCTCGTGCCGATGATCCGCGGCATGTTTTCGACCTTGTATGCGCGTATCCGCCCTGAAGCGCTGGATACGGATTTCCAGGCGCTGTACGAAAAGCGTTACGCCAACGAGGCGTTTATCGATGTGATGCCGGCCGGCAGTTTGCCCGAAACTCGTTCGGTGCGTGCGTCGAACAATCTGCGCATTTCGGTGCAGCGTCCCAATAACGGAGATCTGTTGATTGTGCTGGTGATCCAGGACAATTTGGTCAAGGGCGCATCGGGTCAGGCCGTGCAAAACATGAACCTGATGTTTGGCCTGCCCGAATCCGCCGGCCTCGATCAAGTGGCTATTCTGCCGTAGGGGATTTCTGGCCGGCCCCGACGGGCTGGCCGGATCGGCTTAGATGCAATCGGTTCCTGAATCCACGGCCGGGTCACGTCCCGGCTCTCTCTCGCGATGGCTGTTCGTGCTGAGTGCGCTGGTCGTCGGCTTGGCCATGGGGGCGCTGGCTGGCTATCAGTACGCGCAAAAATCGGTGATGGCGGTTCCCAGTGTCGTCATTACTGCTGAACAAGTCGCAGCACAAGATGCTGCGGTACGGCAAAGCCAGGCAGAGAGCCGTTTCCTGCGGGCCCAGCTCGATACGGCCGATGGCGAAATCGCGGTCGAGCGTGCCGCTCGCCAAGAACTCGAGGCACAGTTGCGCGCCGGGCAGGACGAGCTGGGCCGCGTGCGTGATCGCCTGGCTTTTTTCGAGCAATTATTGCCGCCCGGACCCGAAGGCGCTGTCGATATCCGTGGCGCAGAGGTCCAGCGTGACGGGCAAGGGCTGAGGTATCGTGTGTTGCTCATGCGCAGTGGCCGCAGCGACGCGCCATTCGTGGGCACTTTACGTTTCCAGGCTTCGGGTGTGCTCAAAGGGGACGTCGTTTCTGTCGACTTGGCCCCCATGCAAGTAAAGACCGATACCCCGGAGGGCGACGGCAACGGTGATAATGCCAAGGCCTCGCCTGGCAGCGAACCCAAGCCCTCAGCCGGCGCAGTGGCTGCCACGGGTGGCCTTTTGTCGCTGCAATTCGATCAATATCAGCGCATCGAAGGCGTGCTCGAGCTGCCAGAGGGATTCGTCCCCGAAACCGTAATCATCAGCGTACTCGAGGGATCCACCGTGCGGGCGTCCCGCACTATCAAACTGGCATTTTGAACCCCGGGCATCTCTGCGCTACTATGAGAGTATTGAGGCGGTTCGCCCGTCAACTTTATACGTGATATTGGCCGATTTTTCGGCCAGGAGCTCCACCATGAATGCAGTCACCGAAACCGTCGATCTCCAGGCGCCGCCGACGCCGCTGATTTTCACCGATTCCGCCGCGGCCAAAGTCAAAGACCTGCTGGCCGAAGAAGGCAACCCCGAATTGAAACTGCGCGTTTTTGTGCAGGGCGGCGGCTGTTCCGGTTTCCAGTATGGTTTTACCTTTGACGAGGCCGTCAGCGATGACGATACCGTGCTGGACAAGGATGGCGTGCAATTGCTGGTCGATCCCATGAGCTTCCAGTATCTGGTCGGTGCCGAAATCGACTACAAAGAAGACCTCGAAGGCGCGCAATTCGTCATTCGCAACCCGAACGCCACGACCACCTGCGGCTGCGGTTCGTCGTTCTCGGTATAACACCTGCAAGGCTGGGCGTCGCCCAGCCTGCCTGCTAGTCCGTAGCAGAATTACCCGTAAACTGCCCGCCGCTCAGGCCGGGTACAGCGCGCCCAGCACACGCGGCCCGCGTGCGCCTGTGACCTCAGGCACGCCAGCCGGAATCCGATCTAAAAAGGCTTGTGCCAGCCAGGCAAACGCCATGGCTTCGACCCATTGGGTCGGCACGCCTGCGTTGTCGGTGGGATTGACAGGGCGCTGCAGGCAGATCGCCAATTCGCGCATCAATCCTGCGTTGCGTGCCCCGCCGCCGCATACCAGTACATCGTGGGTAGCGGGGGCTGTCGCCTCTAGCGCATCCGCTACAGTACGAGCCGTAAATCGTTGCAATGTCGCTTGAACGTCCTGCGGGGCGAGTTTTGTTGCGCCCTCGTAATTTTGCAGACGTTCGTCCAGCCACGCTGCGTTGAACAAGTCGCGTCCCGTCGATTTTGGGGGCGGCAGCGCGAGCCAGGGTTCTTCGGCCAATAGGTGTTCGAGCAGGGCTGGCTGCACCTGGCCGCCAGCCGCCCATTGCCCGTCTTTGTCGTACGGCCGGCCGGTATGCCGCTGGCACCAAAGATCCAGCAAAACATTGGCGGGGCCTGTATCAAAGCCGCGTGGCGGCTCGCCAGGCGTCAATAGGGTGAGATTGGCAATGCCGCCCAGATTCAATACGGCCCGCGGGGCGGGCGAGGCAAACACGGCTGCGTGAAAGGGCGGCACCAAGGGGGCACCTTGGCCTCCTGCCGCCACATCCCGGCTGCGGAAATCAGCCACCACGTCGATGCCTGTCAACTCAGCGAGCAAGGCGGGGGCATTGAGTTGCAGCGTAAAGCCCAATTCCGGACGGTGGCGCACGGTTTGCCCGTGCGCACCAATGGCAGCGATGGCGGTAGCGGGTTGATGCGCCTGGTCCAGCAAGGTCTGGACAGTCTCGGCGTATAAGCGCACCAATCCTTGGCTGGCCAGCGCTGCGCGATGCAGCTCGTCGGCGCCGCTCTGGTTCAGCGCCAGCAACTCGCGCCGCAGTTCGGTCGGCATGGGCAATGCCGTGGTTGCCAGGACTTCCACGGCAGGCGCTTGCTCGACGTCTTCGGTGGCGTACGCGGCCGTTGGAGCGTTGCCGGATGCCGATGGAAACGCGCCGGGCGTATGTAAACGCACCAGCACGCCATCGGCGCCATCCAGGCTCGTGCCAGACATCAGGCCAATGAAGAGGCGGCCAGTCGTCAAAGCAGGTTGGCCGCGAAATCGAGACATGGCGTCAGCGAGGCAAGCGCCGGGTCAGCGGCTGGCGACATTCGTGCTGGACTCAGGCAGCGTTTGCTGCAGATGAGTCAACAACGCGAGCTGCTGCTTGTAGGGCTCCGTTGCCGCCTGGAATTTGCGAGCCTCGTCCGGATCGAGCGGGCGAGAAATCGGCAGGTCCGCGGCTAGAGGATCCACAGGCCGGTCGTTAATACGGAACTCGTAATGCAGATGCGGTCCGGTCGCCCAGCCCGTCGAGCCCACGTAGCCGATCAACTGGCCTTGCGACACCTTGGTGCCGACTTTGATGTCAGGGGCGATACGGCTCTGGTGCGCGTACAGGGTCGAATACTCGCCGTAGTGTTTCACGACGACTACGTTACCGTACCCGTTTTGCCATCCGGCAAACTCCACGGTGCCATCGGCCGTGGTATGGATCGGCGTGCCCGAGGGGGCTGCGTAATCCACGCCTTTGTGCCCCGTCCATGTTTTGTGGATGGGATGCATGCGCATGCCAAAGGTCGAACTGATGCGGGAAAATTTCAAAGCGGTGCGTAAAAACGCCCCACGCAGGCTCACGCCATCAAAGCCGTAGTAATTGCCCGATTTTCCATCCGGGCTGAACCACACCGCGTTGTAGGCCTTGCCGTTGTTGATGAACTCTACGGCCAGCAAGCGTCCGGCACCGGCATAGCGGCCCTGATGCGAACGGACCTCATAGACGACACGGAATTGGTCGCCGGGGCGGATATCGCGCAGAAAATCGATTTTGGACCCAAGCACGTCAGCCATCTGCTGCGTGATCGAATCCGGAATGCCAGCCGTATCGGTCGCACCGAACAGAGAATTACGAATCGTGCCGACAGCCACGCGCGTCTGCAAGTCCGTACGATCGGTGATCTCGCGGGCGGTATAGGAGTCTGCGGACGGCGTCACCAGCAGCATTTTGGTGGTGACCTGGCCGTCGTCTGCTTCGCCGGGGGTGTGGATGTACCGCAACCACACCAGATTGCCCTCATTGTCCGTCGCAGCCTGCACCGAGCGTCCGGGGTACAGTTTGTAAATGCTGCGGGCACTGGGCGCCTGCGTCAGAAAACGTTGCAAGCCCGGTGCGTCAATCTCGAGACGCTGCAGGACCGACGCCAGCGTATCGCCGGCACGGATACGCGTTTCGCTGACAAACGGTGCATTGCTGTCATCGCTGCTGACGCTGAGTTGATTCGCGGTCAGGGGCAAAACGCTTTGAATCTGACGCGACAGGGGTAATTGAGTGCGGTCGGGTTGTTGGACCATGCCCAACGCGGCGGCGCCAGCAAATAAACCTATAGTGCTGACCAGTAACGTGCGGCGTAGCCAGCCAGCACGACGGGGCGACTCGGGGCGAGACAGGGCGGCCGTGCTGCCAACGGAGCGATCAGCCGGGCTGTGAGGGCCACGATCTATCAAAGTAAAGCCTTTCTTTCAGGGGGGTGTAAGTCCCCAGGATGCCGGTACGCCAGCACAGCATCACCCAGCGCATCTGCGATACGCAACGGGAGCCGCCTCTGGCAGGCATCTTGTGAACAACAGGGATTAGCCGGGTCGCAACGGCAATGACGCCATAATGGCTGCAGTTGCGTATGATTAGCGTCGTATCCTAGCTGATTCGGCTAGAATTTTCGACTGATTTCCCAATCACGTTGACAGTTTTTACACGTTTTTTGCAATTTTCGGCTCTTTCTTAGCCTTTTATCGCCGCATCCGGCCCCAGATATGTCTCAACCCGAAGCCCCCATTACCCCTGAAGTCGAAGCCGACCTGCGCGTCGCCAAGCGCGGTTGCGACGAGTTGCTCGTCGAATCGGAGTTCGCCCGCAAGCTGGCCAAGAGCCGCGCGACCGGCGTACCGCTGCGTATCAAATTGGGGTTGGATCCCACCGCGCCCGACATCCATCTCGGTCACACCGTGGTGCTGAACAAGATGCGGCAATTGCAGGACCTGGGGCACAACGTCATTTTTCTCATCGGTGATTTCACGTCCACCATTGGTGATCCCAGCGGCCGCAACTCCACACGCCCACCGTTGACGCGCGAGCAGATCGAAACCAACGCCCAGACCTACTATGCGCAGGCCAGCATGGTGCTGGACCCCACGCGTACTGAAATCCGCTACAACTCCGAGTGGAGCGATCCATTGGGCGCGCGCGGCCTGATCCAATTGGCGTCCCGCTACACGGTCGCACGCATGATGGAGCGCGAAGACTTCACCAAGCGTTTCAAAGGCGGCATTCCCATTGCCGTGCACGAGTTCTTGTACCCCTTGATGCAAGGCTACGACTCCGTCGCGCTGAAGTCCGACCTCGAGCTGGGCGGCACTGACCAGAAATTCAACTTGCTGGTCGGCCGCGAGTTGCAGAAAGAGTACGGGCAGGCGCCTCAGTGCGTGCTGACCATGCCGCTGCTCGAAGGCACCGACGGTGTCGAAAAAATGTCAAAATCCAAGGGTAATTACATCGGCATTTCCGAAACCCCGGATTCCATGTTCGGCAAGCTGATGTCGATCTCCGACACGCTGATGTGGCGTTACTTCGAGTTGCTGTCGTTCCGCTCGCTGGACGATATTGCCGCGCTCAAGGCCGCTACCGACGCTGGCGCCAACCCGCGCGATGCCAAAGTCGCCCTTGCGCAAGAGATCATTACCCGTTTTCATTCGGCCCAAGCCGCCGAAGACGCCTTGGCAAATTTCCAGGCCCGTTTCCGCGACGGCGCGGTGCCCGACGAGATGCCCGAGGTCAATGTGGCTGGCGCTCCGCTGGGGATTCTCAAAGTCTTACGCGAAGCTGGCCTGGTTGCCTCGGGCGCCGAAGCCCAGCGCAATGTCGAGCAAGGCGGTGTCCGTGTCAACGGCGACCGCGTCGAAGACAAATCGTTGCAATTACAGGCCGGGTCTTACGTCATCCAAGTAGGCAAGCGCAAGTTCGCTCGTGTTAATTTGGCTGGGTAGGAAGCGCCTACTGCCTCGCAGGAGTACGACATGAAACTTTCGAGTCTATCTTTTTCCGATAACGAATCGATGCCCGACCGCTACGCTTTCGGCAAGATCGACACCCAGTCGCACGTCATCCTCGCGGACAACTTCAATCCCCAGTTTTCCTGGGGTGAAGTCCCCGACGGCACTCGTTCGTTTGCCCTGATCTGTCACGATCCGGATGTCCCCTCAAAGCCCGACGACGTCAACCAGGAAGGGCGTACCGTGCCGGCGAGCCTGCCCCGCGTGGATTTCTTTCACTGGGTCTTGATCGATCTGGATCCCGAGCTGCGTGAAATCGAAGAAGGCTCCTTTTCCAACGGCATCACCCCGCGTGGCAAGGGAGGCCCCCTGGCTCCTAACGAGGCTCGCCAAGGGATCAACGATTACACGTCATGGTTCGCTGCTGATCGCGATATGAGTGGGGATTACTTCGGCTACGACGGTCCATGCCCGCCGTGGAACGACGAGCTTTTGCATCGCTATGTCTTTACGCTGTACGCCTTGGACGTTCCTAAACTGGACGTGCATGGGAACTTCAACGGCAATGATGTGCTGAAGGCGATGCAAGGTCATATTCTGGCCCAGGATAGCCTGACTGGCGTCTATTCTCTGAACCCGGATCTGGCGCCTAAGCAAATCGGTAGCACTGCTGCGACCTGATGCTGTTTGGGATGTCGGCAGATTCGCCCCTCATCGTTTGTCGCTGAGGGGCGAATTTTTGTCAGTGAGACAGGGATGCGGGGGCCGTGTCTCAAGTTCCTCACGGCGCTGGGAATGGGGCTCGTGCTCGGGCCTTATGGCGCTGACGAGCAGGCGTACCAAACTAAATGAAATCGCCTCATGCTCAACTTGAGGCGATCTGCATGTTGTCCGCGCGTTCCTTGCTTTTGACTGCCTTCTCAGCGAAATTTCCGCAATTTCAAGGTCCTAGCCCCAAACGCCGCGGACCCATCGCGGTAAACTAACGGTCATCCATTACCTCCGTTCCCCTATTTACGCCTCAGGAACCCCCAATGTTCGACCGCAAACTCACCTTGTCCCAGGTAGATCCCGACGTCTGGGCCGCCATCCAGAAAGAAGACGTCCGCCAGGAACAGCACATCGAGCTGATCGCCTCGGAAAACTATGCCAGCCCCGCCGTCATGGAGGCCCAAGGCACTCAGTTGACCAATAAGTACGCGGAAGGCTATCCGGGCAAGCGCTACTACGGTGGTTGCGAATACGTCGACATCGTCGAACAACTGGCCATTGACCGCTTGAAGCAGATCTTCGGCGCCGAGGCGGCTAACGTGCAGCCCAACTCGGGTTCCCAGGCCAATCAGGGCGTCTACATGGCCGTGCTCAAGCCGGGCGACACCGTGCTGGGTATGAGTCTGGCCGAAGGCGGTCACCTGACGCACGGTGCCTCTGTCAACGCCTCTGGCAAGCTGTATAACTTCATTTCGTATGGCCTGGATGCCAACGAAGTGCTGGACTACGAACAAGTCGAAAAGCTCGCCAAAGAACACAAGCCCAAGTTGATCGTCGCTGGTGCGTCGGCCTATGCTTTGCGCATCGATTTCGAACGTATGGCACGCATCGCGCACGAGAACGGCGCGCTCCTGATGGTCGACATCGCCCACTATGCTGGCCTGGTCGCTGGTGGCGTATACCCGAATCCGTTCCCGCATGCTGATTTCGTGACTTCCACCACGCACAAATCCCTGCGTGGCCCGCGTGGCGGCGTCATCATGATGAAGGCCGAGTACGAAAAGATCATCAACTCGGCGATTTTCCCCGGCATTCAAGGCGGCCCGCTGATGCACGTCATCGCTGCCAAGGCCGTGGCTTTCAAAGAAGCTCTCTCGCCTGAGTTCAAACAGTACGCCGAGCAAGTCGCCAAGAACGCCAAAGTGCTGGCTGAGACCCTTGTCAAGCGTGGGTTGCGCATCGTGTCCGGCCGCACCGAAAGCCACGTCATGCTGGTCGACCTGCGTCCCAAGGGCATTACCGGCAAAGAAGCCGAGGCCGTGTTGGGCCAGGCCCACATCACCGTCAACAAAAACGCCATCCCCAACGATCCGGAAAAACCTTTCGTGACCAGCGGTATCCGTCTGGGCACCCCGGCCATGACCACGCGTGGTTTTACCGAAGCCGACGCCGAACTCACGGCCAACCTGATCGCTGACGTGCTGGATAACCCGCGCGACGAGGCCAACATCGCTGCCGTGCGCGCTCGTGTGAACGAGTTGACGGCTCGCCTGCCGGTCTACGGTCGTTAAGCCTTCGATGCAGGCGCCTGCTCAGGCGCCTGCGCATGATGGCCTGATCGGACCTGTCTACTCGCCAGTCCGCCCAGGCGGACGGCGGTAAATTCCCCCGGCTCAAGCCCTCGTCTGCCGTATATTTGCCACGCTGGCGCGTCATGCGCCCGCAACATTTACAATACGGCGACTGAAATGGACTGGGGGGCGCATCATGAAATGCCCGTTTTGCGGCAATGTCGATACCCAGGTAGTGGATAGCCGGGTATCCGAAGAAGGCGATACGATTCGCCGCCGTCGCCGCTGCCTGTCCTGTGACAAGCGTTTCACCACCTACGAGCGCATTGAGTTGGCCATGCCGTCCGTGGTCAAGCGCAATGGCAGCCGCAGCGAATACGATCCCGCCAAGCTGCGCGGCAGCCTGTCCCTGTCCCTGCGCAAGCGTCCCGTCAGCACGGACGAGGTGGACAGCGTTGTCGCTCGCATCGAAGAAACTCTCCTGGCCAGCGGACAACGCGAGGTGTCGACTGAGCGCATTGGCGAACTGGTCATGGTCGAGCTCAAAAAGCTCGATAAAGTCGCCTACGTCCGTTTCGCCTCGGTGTACAAGAACTTTGAGGACATCGGCGAGTTTGTCGAGGCGATTCGCGAGATGCAGGGCCCCATGCTGCCGGGCAAACTGCGCCGGAAATAGCGCTCGTTCGCGCTGCGTGACCGCGTCAAGGCGGATTTCCAGGCTCGACCCCGCTCGATGCCGTTCGAATTGCGGTCGTGTCGGGGGGACGGGAGTCTGAATGACGGCAGGGGGAAGGGCTGTCGATCTGTTCGCGCACATGACATCGTCGTGGGCTTTCGTGTGAATCGCAAACACGGCGCATACAATCGCACACGTGACTGATACGATCCCTTCCGACGATATCACCTGGATGCGCCAGGCCTTGGCGTTGGCGCGCAGCGTGATGACTTCCACCACTCCCAACCCCAGGGTGGGGTGCGTCATCGTGCGAGATGGCCGCATCGTGGGCCAAGGCGCGACGCAGCCGCCTGGCGGCCCTCATGCCGAGATCTGCGCGTTGCGCGACGCCGCCGCTCGCGGCGAATCGGTGCAAGGTGCCACGATGTACGTGACGCTCGAGCCTTGCAGCCATTTCGGGCGTACACCGCCGTGCGCCGACGCCGTTGCGGCCGCACAGCCCGCCCGTGTCGTGATCGCCATGGGAGACCCCAATCCTCAAGTCAATGGCCGAGGCCTTGCGCGGTTGCGGGCTGCGGGGATTGCTGTGACGACCGGGATCTGTGCCGACGAGGCGCTGGAAATCAACGCCGGATTCGTCGCCCGCATGAGTCGGGGCACGCCGTGGGCCTGGGTGAAAATGGCGGCGTCGCTCGATGGCCGCAGCGCGCTGCATAACGGCGCGTCGCAATGGATCACCGGCGAAGCCGCGCGTGCTGATGGCCACGCCTGGCGTGCGCGCAGTTGCGTGGTGCTGACCGGTATGGGCACCGTACTCAAAGATAATCCGCGTCTGAATGTACGCGCGGTGCCGACGACGCGAGCGCCGCGCCGGGCGGTCGTGGACGGGCGTTTTGAGGTCCCTGAGGACGCTCTGCTGTTCGACAGCGCAAGCGCCGATGGCGTAGAAACCCTGATTTTTACGGCAGATCCGCGGGCAGCGAATTCCGACAAAGCAGCCCGTCTGGCTGACCGGAATGTCCGTGTCATTGCCTTGCCCGAGGGCGATACCCATCGCGTCGATCTGCCCGCGATGATGCGCTGGCTGGGCAGCCACGATATCAACGAGGTCCATGTCGAAGCCGGCGCGGGCTTGGGGGGCGCGTTATTGTCGGCCGGTTGCGTGGACGAGTTGCTGGTGTATTTAGCGCCCGTCTTGCTCGGAGACGCTGCCGCCATGCTGCGTTTGCCGTTGATCGAGCACCTGGAACATGCCCGCCGGTTCGAGTTCACGGATACGCTTCGTCTCGGCGCAGATCTGCGGCTGCGTGCGCGAGATACTGCCCGCTGGCAGGCTCTACATCATGCGATCATGTGCCGTCAGGATTAGGGCGCTCGCGTGGCAAAGATAAAAAGGGCAATGCCCCACACACTTAACGGCTAAAGGAAATCCATTATGTTTACCGGTCTGGTCGCGGCAGTTGGCCGTATCACGCATCTGGAGCCACTGGCAGAGACTCAGCAGGGCGGCGTACGCCTGACGATAGACGCGGGCGAGCTCGATTTGAACGACGTGCGCCTTGGCGATTCCATCGCGGTGCAGGGCGCCTGCATGACGGTGATCGCACTGCAGGCGAATGGATTTCAGGTCGATGTGTCGCGCGAAAGCTTGAATCTGACGACGGGGCTGGATCGCGTGGGCGAGGTCAACCTCGAAAAATCACTGCGAGTCGGCGATCAGATTGGCGGGCATCTGGTGTCTGGCCATGTCGACGGCATGGGCGAGGTCCTGCGTTTCGAGGCCGTAGGGGAATCCCGCGAACTCGTGATTCGCGTGCCGGAACATCTGGCGCGGTTTCTGGCGTACAAAGGCTCCATCACCGTCAATGGCATCAGCCTGACGGTAAACCGTGTCACGGATGTTGTAGGCGGATGTGACATCAGCATCAACATCATTCCACACACCCAATCCGTCACTACCTTGCGCAACGTTGCCGCCGGTGATCGTGTCAATCTCGAAGTCGATACGATTGCGCGCTACGTCGAGCGCATGCTCAGTGTCAGTCCTTCGGTCTGATTTTCGTGAGAGCAGATCAGCACGGGGCGTGCCTGGGCACGCCCTTTTTGCGTTCTGGTGCGCACCATTCGTGCGCGTGATGCGCGCTGCTTGTGCAGTCGCGGCCTGAATTTGCGCCTCTGATATGCACTGAAACGTGCATTACCAGCTTTCACACGATTTTGATGATTCTTTGCTTGATTCGCGGAACTTGTTCCTGGATGCTATAGCCTAACGTAACACAGGCTCGTTAACCCAATCTATGGTGTGTGCCGAAAGCAACATATCAAGATGATGTGCATAATCCCATTACGAGAAAGTCTAGCGACATTCGAAAATGAGGAACACAATGGGACGACGGACTCGTTAACCGACCATGAGCTGTAGGAGGTTCTCCGTGCAAAACATCGTCGAAGGCTTCAAGTCGCTGTATGCGCAAGACCAAGAAACCGAGCTTTCCCTAGAGGAATATCTCGATCTGGTCAGAAGTGATCCCATGGCATATGCCAGTCCCGCAGAACGCATGTTGGCGGCGATAGGGGAGCCGGAACTCATCGATACGCGCAATGACCCGCGCTTGTCCCGGTTGTTTTCCAACCGAGTGGTGCGGCGCTATCCTGCCTTTAAAGAGTTTTTCGGGCTGGAAGACGTCATCGATCAAATCGTGGCTTTCTTCAAGCACGCGGCTCAAGGGCTCGAGGAACGCAAGCAGATCCTGTACTTGCTAGGGCCAGTCGGCGGCGGTAAATCCTCTATTGCAGAACGCTTGAAAGTGCTGATGGAGGCTTATCCCATCTATGCGCTGAAAGGCTCGCCCATCAACGAGTCGCCATTGGGCCTGTTTCATCCCGATCGATTCGGCGATACGCTTGAAAAGGAATACGGCATTCCCCGCCGCTATCTCAGCGGCATCATGTCGCCCTGGGCCGTCAAGCGATTGAAAGAATTCGACGGCGATATCTCGCAGTTTCGCGTGGTGCGCCTGAACCCGTCAGTATTGCGCCAAGTGGCGATTGCCAAGACCGAGCCCGGCGACGAAAACAACCAGGATATTTCCTCGCTGGTCGGCAAGGTCGATATCCGGAAGCTCGATCGCCACTCTCAGGACGATCCCGACGCCTACAGCTACTCGGGCGGGCTGTGCCTGGCCAACCAGGGGCTGCTGGAATTCGTCGAGATGTTCAAAGCGCCCATCAAGATGCTGCATCCCTTGCTGACGGCGACGCAAGAAGGCAATTTCAAGGGCACCGAAGGGTTCTCCGCGATTCCGTTCAATGGCCTGATCCTGGCGCACTCGAACGAGTCCGAATGGCAGACCTTCCGCAACAACAAGCACAACGAGGCCTTCCTTGACCGTATCTATATCGTCAAGGTGCCGTACTGCTTGCAAGTCACCGAAGAAATTGAGATCTACAACAAGCTCTTGCGCAATAGTTCGCTGTCCAAGGCGCCGTGCGCGCCGGGCACGCTGGACATGATGGCGCAGTTCTCGGTGTTGACGCGTCTGAAAGAACCGGAAAATTCCAGCATCTATTCCAAGCTGCGGGTCTACGACGGCGAGTCGCTGAAAGACGTCGATCCCAAAGCCAAGGCGTTGCAGGAATACAAAGAGTACGCCGGTACCGACGAAGGCATGACCGGGGTATCGACCCGTTTTGCCTACAAAATACTGTCCAGCGTCTTCAACCACGATCAGACCGAGGTCGCCGCGAACCCTGTGCACCTGATGTACGTGCTGGAGCAGCGCATCGGCCGCGAGGACTATCCCGAGGAGATCCGTCGCCGTTATCTGGATTTCATCAAAGGCTACCTCGCCCCGCGCTACGCGGAATTCATCGGCAAGGAAATCCAGACCGCTTATCTGGAGTCCTATTCCGAGTACGGGCAAAACATTTTCGACCGCTATGTGACTTTTGCTGATTGCTGGATCCAGGACGAGGAATTCCGCGACCCCGAGACGGGCGAGAGCTTTGACCGCAGTGCTTTGAACGACGAGCTGGAGAAAATCGAAAAGCCCGCGGGTATTGCCAACCCCAAGGACTTCCGCAACGAAATCGTGAACTTTGTATTGCGCGCCCGTGCCAATAACGCTGGCCGCAATCCGACCTGGACCAGCTACGAAAAATTGCGTGAAGTGATCGAGAAGAAGATGTTCTCGAATACCGAGGACCTGTTGCCGGTGATCTCTTTCAATGCGAAGGCTTCCGCGGAAGACAAATCCAAGCATCAGAGCTTTGTCGATCGTATGGTGGACAAGGGTTATACCGAGAAGCAGGTCCGCTTGCTGTGCGAGTGGTATTTGAGAGTGAGGAAGTCATCCTGAGCGAGGTGAATCATGAATTCACTGATCGACCGGCGTCTGAATGGCCGCAATAAAAGCGCGGTCAATCGGGAACGCTTTCTCAGGCGATACAAAGACCAGATCCGCAAGGCCGTGCAGGATATGGTGCGCGAGCGGTCCATCGAAGACATGGACCAGGGCGGGGAAATCAACCTGCCCGCTCGCGATATCTCCGAGCCGCATTTCAGGCACGGCCAAGGCGGCGACCGCGAGCTGGTGCATCCCGGCAACCGCGAGTTCGTCAAAGGCGACACGTTCCAGCGTCCTCAAGGGGGGCAGGGGCAGGGCGGGTCCGAGCCTGGTGAAGGCGAATCCGTAGACCAATTCACCTTCAGCCTGTCTCGCGCCGAATTCCTGAACCTGTTCTTCGAAGACCTGGAGCTGCCACATCTGATACGTACCCAACTGGGTGACGTAGAACAAAAGAAATGGCAGCGCGCGGGGTATACGACAACCGGTTCTCCGAGCCTCTTGAGCGTCAGCCGCACGCTCAAGGCCTCGTTATCGCGCCGCGTCGCGTTGACGGTCGCTGCGCGTGCCGCGCTGGAGGCGGCTCAGGCCAAACTGGACGCTGCAATTGCGAGAGGGGCTCCGCAAGCCGAAATAGACGTCTTGCGCCAAGAGGTCGAAGACTGCCAGCAACGCCTGGACAATGTCCCTTTTCTCGACGATCTGGACCTGCGCTACCGCAACCGTATTTCGGTCTCCATGCCGATGGCGCGCGCGGTGATGTTCTGCCTGATGGACGTCTCCGGCTCGATGGACGAAGGCAAGAAAGATCTCGCCAAACGCTTCTTTACGCTGTTGTACTTGTTTCTGTCGCGTAAATACGAACATGTGGATGTGGTGTTCATCCGTCACACCGACAATGCCGAGGAGGTCGACGAGCAGACCTTTTTCTACGATCCCAAGAGCGGCGGCACCATCGTTTTGTCGGCCTTGGAGTTGATGAACGAGATCGTGCAGAAACGCTACCCGCCCAGCGCCTGGAACGTCTATGCGGCGCAGGCCAGCGATGGCGATTCATTCGGCGCCGACGCCGGTAAAAGCGCGCGCTATTTGGCCGAAAATCTGTTGCCCGCCACGCGTTATTTCGCGTACATCGAGGTCCCGGATTCACCAGAGGCCCGCAAAAGCAGCCTGTGGGCCGAATACGAACAAAAAACGGCGCCGCATTTTGTGATGCGCCGGATCTGCGAACGCGGAGAGATTTATCCCGTGTTCCACGATCTGTTCAAGAAGGAGCCCGTATCATCATGAACGCACTGACTGGCTCTCGTGCCGAGCTGGAGGCCCTGCAAGGGGCTCGGCCCATCTCCGAAGACTCCGAGTGGACCTTCGAACTCATCCAGCGTTATGACCAAGCCATCGCGGAGGTAGCTCAGGAATTCGGCTTGGACACCTATCCGAACCAGATCGAGGTGATTACTTCCGAGCAGATGCTGGACGCCTATGCGTCAGCGGGCCTGCCTATCGGCTATCCGCACTGGTCCTATGGCAAGGAATTCATCCGCAACGAGCAGTTCTACCGGCGCGGGATGCAAGGGCTGGCGTACGAGATCGTCATTAACTCCAATCCCTGCATTGCCTACCTGATGGAAGAAAACACCATGGCCATGCAGGCTCTGGTGATCGCTCATGCCTGCTACGGCCACAACTCGTTTTTCAAGGGCAACTATCTGTTCCGTCAGTGGACGGACGCCGACAGCATTCTGGATTACCTGGTCTTTGCGCGTAAATACGTCATGGACTGCGAAAGCCGCTACGGGATCGATGCCGTGGAGTCCTTGCTGGACTCTTGCCATGCCCTGACGCCTCATGGTGTAGACCGCTACAAGCGTCCCACCCCTGTATCGTACAAAGAAGAAGCCCAACGCCAGGCCGAGCGTGCGGAACACGCCCGGCTGCAGTACAACGATCTGTGGCGCACCTTGCCGCGTGTCGAAGCCGACGCGGCTGCAGAAAAGCAGCGCGTCGTCTTTCCTCCGGAGCCCGAGGAAAACCTGCTGTATTTCATCGAAAAGCACTCGCCGAAACTGGAGCCTTGGCAGAAAGAGCTGGTGCGCATCGTGCGCAAGATCGCGCAGTATTTCTATCCGCAAGGGCAGACCAAAGTCATGAACGAGGGCTGGGCCACGTTCTGGCATTACACCATCCTGAACCGCCTGCACGAAAAAGGCTTGGTGACTGATGGCTTCATGATGGAGTTCCTGCAGAGCCATACCAACGTCGTCAGCCAACGCGGTTTCGACGAGCGCGGCTACGGCGGGATCAATCCCTATGCGCTGGGTTTTGCCATGATGCAGGACATCCGCCGCATTTGCGAATCGCCTACGGAAGAAGACCGTAAATGGTTCCCTGATATCGCAGGCAGCGATTGGATCAAGACGCTGGATTTTGCGATGCGCAACTTCAAGGACGAGTCGTTCATCTCGCAATATCTGTCGCCGCGTCTGATACGCGAGTTTCGCTTTTTCGCGATCGCCGACCACGAGGCCAAGCCGGTGCTCGAGGTCGCCGCGATTCACGACGACGAGGGCTATCGCCACATTCGTAAACTGCTGGCCGAGCAGCACAACCGGGACAATCAAGTGCCGGATATCCAGATCGTGCGCTATCGCCGCGAATCGGATCGGTCACTGGTGCTGCGGCACTTGCGTACGCGCGGCAGGCCGTTGGCGGCGGAAGACGCCGATCAGGTCATGAAACACCTGGGGCGCTTATGGGGCTTCAAAGTCCGGCTGGAAGAAACCGAGGCCGACGGGACGGTGAGCTCATACCGCGAGGTCAACCCGACCGCACCGTATCGCGAAGGCATCTAGCTGAGCGCGCCCTGCGTCGCTGTTTCTCGCACTACGGCGAGTTTGCGGTGGTAGCGGCGGCGCATTTCATACACGCTACTCCCATAGGCAAATGGCGGTTTGCTGGCGTCTGAGGCGCCATGGTCTCAATCGTCATCTGCCGCACATAGTGACCCCCTATAATTCACAGCAACCTGCAGGCTGAAGCGTAAGCCAGGCTGCAGGATTACTTTTTTTGCCCGTCATGGTTTGCTTTGCATTCTGGAGCCGCTATTGCCCGATTCCGCCGAAAATTTCGTGTCTGCCGAACTGGTCGCCGTCCTGGTGGCAGTGACCAAGGGAGAACCGCGTGTGCTGGTTCGCACCCAGGACGCTGCCAACGGGGCACGCACGAAATACGACGGCTTGCCTTCGGGGGCGTTTCAGCCCGGGCATCGATCCTTGCAGGCAGGGATGCGGGCGTGGGTAGAAACCCAAACCCATCATCCGCTAGGCTATGTCGAGCAGTTGTACACCTTTGCCGATCACGATCGGTTTGACGAATCGGGCCCTCGCGCGATTTCGATCAGCTATCTCTGTCTGACCCGGGAAAGCGATGCAACCGGCGGCACAGAGGCGGTGTGGCAGGATTGGTACCGCTATTTCCCTTGGGAAGACCGCCGCGGTGCTGAGCCCGCCGTGTTGACCGAGTCGATCGTGCCGCGACTACGTCAGTGGGTCGCCGATACGCGCGATGCCGGCTTGCGGGCTTTGCGTGCGCAACGCTTAGCCGTGGTTTTTGGTCTGGACGATGCGCCGTGGAACGAAGACATGGTGCTGCAGCGTTACGAGCTCATGTACGAAGCTGGCCTCGTCCCTGAAGCGACGCGGCATAACCCCTCGGCCGAGCGGGATGCTGTACCGGGAGACCCGATGCGCACCGATCATCGCCGCATTCTGGCCACGGGGATCGCGCGCTTGCGTGCCAAGATCAAATATCGACCGGTGGTTTTCGAACTGCTGCCAACTGAGTTCACCCTGCTGCAATTGCAGCAGACCGTCGAGGCCCTGGCCGGACGCGATTTGCACAAACAGAATTTCCGCCGCCTGATCGAGCAGCAGAATCTGGTCGAGGAAACCGGCGGCATGTCGGTCGCAGGTGCGGGCCGGCCGGCCAAGCTGTTCCGATTCCGCCGCGATTTATTGGCCGAACGCGCCATCGCGGGTAGTAAATTGCCGTTATCCCGCCAAGCCTGATCGCGTCATCTGCGCCACGCTTTCCCGCGCTGCACAACAAAAAGTGCTTGACAGTCATTTATGCTCAAAACTAGCATAAATGCGTGATGCCCATAGGGCGCTTTTTTTGCTTCTTAAATACTCAAAATGAGCATATCCAATACTCTTGCTGTCCCGCCGTTGCCAGCCGTATTGCTGGAGCCTTTGGTGCGTAACGCGCTCGTCGAAGATCTCGGGCGTGCCGGCGACATTACTACCGATGCGATCGTGCCCGCGGATGCTGTCGCCGAAACCCGTCTGGTCGCTCGGCAAGACGGCGTGCTCGCTGGACTGGATTTGGCGCGCATCGCGTTTGGGCTGGTCGATCCTCGTATTGAATTTCAGCCTCGCCTGGCCGATGGTGCGACGCTGACGCCCGGAGCAGAAATCGCGCTCATCCGCGGACCGGCGCGCGGCATGCTGACTGGTGAACGGGTGGCGTTGAATTTCCTGTGCCATCTGAGCGGCGTGGCATCGGCCACTGCGTCGATCGTGCATTCCATCCGCGAATATCGCGCGCGCGTGACGTGCACGCGCAAGACCATGCCGGGGCTGCGCGCCGTACAGAAATACGCTGTCCGTGTCGGCGGCGGCAGCAATCACCGGTTCGGTCTGGACGATGCCGTATTGATCAAGGACAACCACATCGCCATTGCCGGTGGCGTACGCCAGGCCGTCGAGCGCGCGCGTGCGGCGATCGGGCATCTGGTCAAGATCGAATTGGAGGTCGATACGCTGGAGCAACTGCGCACTGCGCTCGATCTGGGCGTGGAAGTCGTGTTGCTCGACAACATGGGGCCGGACATGTTGCGCGAAGCCGTGCGTATGGTGGATGGCCGTGCGATCACCGAGGCCTCCGGGCGCATTACGCCCGAGACGGCTCCTGCACTGGCTGCGACGGGTGTGGATCTGATGGCCATCGGTTGGTTGACCCACAGCGCGCGGGTATTGGATATCGGACTGGATAGCTAGAGGCACCGGAGCATTCGATGAAAACGCGTTTCAACCTTTCCCGGCGCGCCGCGATGTTGATGATGTCGGCGCTGGTTGGATTGGGGGCGGCGTTGGGGGGAATGGGCCTGTTGTCCGCAGCAGGATCCGAGACTCGCACCGCTGCACAGAGTTTTCCCAATCGGCCCATCACGATCATTGTGACGTTTCCTCCTGGAGGGGGAACCGACTTGTTGGCCCGTAAGCTCGGCGCCTTGATGCAGCAACGCCTGGGACAGGCCGTGGTGGTCGAGAACCGGCCGGGGGCGAGCGGCAATATCGGCGCGCGCGCCGTGGCTGAGGCTGCGCCAGATGGCTACACCCTGTTGATGGTCAATAGTTCGTTTGCCATCAACCCAGGTGTATACGGGAATCTGGGCTTTGATCCCAAACGCGATTTCCAGGCCGTGATCAATGTGGCGTTTGTGCCCTCGGTATTGATCGTGCCGCAGGATTCCCCCTATCGCACGCTCACCGATTGGATGGATGCCGGCCGCAAGCCCGGTGCGATACTGCCATTTGCCTCCTGCGGCAATGGCACCCCACAACATCTCGCCGGAGAAATGTTGACGGCCAGCGCGCATTTGCCCGTGCAGCATGTGCCGTATCGTGGCTGCGGTCCTGCACTGACGGACGTGTTGACAGGCCAGGTCCCCATGGGCATCGTGACAGCGTCCAGCGCATCGCCATTTCTGCATGCCGGCAAATTACGGGCGCTGGCAGTGACCTCGCCGCAGCGCTCGACGCTGATGGCGGACGTGCCAACAGTGGCAGAGCAGGGCATGCCCGGTTACGAGTTGGATCAATGGCATGGGCTGTTGGCCCCGGCGCAAACGCCTAAAGACATTCTCGCGAAATTGAATCGCACCGTCGCGCAGATCATGAAGCAGCCTGACGTCCGGCGCGATTTGCTGCAGTTGGGATTCAACCCGACGACCAGCACCTCGGTCGAGTTTCAGTCGCTGATTGGCCAGGATATTGACCGGTTTGCGTCGCTGACGCAGCGCATTGGCCTGCGGGCGGATTAACTGCTGATCCGCCCGCTATGCGGGTGTTACTCCAGCACGACTTTGGCGTCAGTGGCGATCTTGCCGAATTTGACGGTCTCGTCAGCGATGTAGGCTTTAAAGGCCGCAGCGTCTTTGTACGACACGGTGATGCCGGCAGCCTCCAGCTTGTCAGAGACTTCAGGCGTGCTTAGCGCCTTGTTGAGCGCGTTGCTCAATGTGGCGACGACGGCAGGATCAGTTTTGGCAGGTGCCCACAGGCCAAACCACAAGACGACATCCACGCCTGCCAGTTCGGGCGTTTCGGCCAGAGCGGGTACGTCCGGGGCGGCTTTCGTGCGGGTGGCCGAAGTCACTCCGATGCCTTTCAGTGCGCCTGAGCGGATATGGGGCAGGGCGGTCGAAAACACGAGCACGCCGCCTTCGATCTGGCCACCTACGATGTCCGCCAGGGCCGGGGCGCCGCCCTTGTAGGGCACGTGGAGCATATTGCCCCCGCTTTCTTTGGCGATCAGTTCGCCTGCCAGGTGCAAAGGGGTGCCGATGCCGGAGGTGCCGTAACGGAATTCTTCGGTTTTGGTGCGCGCGAGAAATTCTGCCACCGTCTTGACGTCGAGGTTGGGGGCAGCGACCAAGGCCAGGGGCTGCGCGCCGATCTGTCCGATAGGCGCCAAGTCGCGCTGGCCATCGTATTTCACATGCGGATTGATCTGGCTGGCAATCGAGATCTCGCTCGGCGAGCCGAGCAGAATCGTGTAGCCGTCAGGCTCGGCGTTGACCACGCGGTTTGCACCGATGACGCCGCTGGCGCCCGGCGCATTCACGATGACGACGCTTTGGCCCAACTGATCGCCCATGCCGGCGCCGACGACGCGGGCGATCAGATCATTGCTGCCGCCAGAGGCATATGGCACCACAATGGTCACAGGTTTATCTGGAAATGTGCTGGCTAGCGATGGCGCCGACAGCACGGCAGTGCAGGCCGCAAAAACCCCGGCCAGACATTTTTTTAGTGTTGACATGATATTTCCCCGGTTGATATGGGCCGATAGGTTGACCCATTTGTTTCAATTTGTGACTGATGTCGGTTGGCGAGGTGGAATTGTGCCGTTCAGGGCGCGATGAAGCAAATCGGTTCCCAACAGAAAGTCTTCGATGTCCATGGCTTCGTGCGGATTGTGCGATCCGTTTGCGTTGCGTATGAACACCATGGCCGACGGAATGCCGGCATTGGCAAATACCGATGCATCGTGGCCGGCTCCGCTGGGAATACGTTCCAGCGCCATGCCCGTTTGTGCTGCCGCTGATTCCAGTTTTGCTATCCAGGCCGGATCCATCGTTGCCGGTTCTGTGAACAGTCGCTCGTCGAACTCAAAACGCACGCCTCGACTGGCCTCGATGGCGCGGCATTCGTCGCGCATCAGGGTATAGAAGCGTTCCAGTGTCTGCGTGTCCTGGCTGCGCACCTCAAAGCTCAGTTGGACTTCGCCTGGAATGACGGACACAGCATGCGACTGCTGGGGCGTCGAACAAATGCCGCTTGTCATGACCAGATCCATACCCATCTGCAGCAGGACCCGCCAATGTTCATCCATACGTGACAGCAGTTCCGCTACCGCCAGCAGCGCGTCTTTGCGCAGCCAGCGAGGCACCGCGCCCGAATGGCCGGTTTCACCGATGCAGCGCACGTGATTGTGTCGGATGTTGCCTCGAATGCCAGTGACCGCAGCAACCGGCCACTGACGAGCCACCATGACCGGGCCCTGCTCAATGTGCAGTTCCAGATAGGCACCCATCCGGGCAGGATCGATCATCGGTTCTGCACGGCGGACTGCTTCGATATCGACGCCACAGCGGGCCATCGCGTCGCCCAGTGTGCCTTGCCCGCCGCGGTGAGGCATGTTCAACGCCGATGCGGGCAAGCGTCCCAGCAGTGCGAGGGATCCCATATAGGCCTTGCCATACCAGGCGCTTTCCTCGCCACGCAGCGCCAGAACGCGTACCGGCGGCGCATCCTCGTGATGTCCGCGCAGGCTGGACAGCACCAGCATGCCGCAGACCACACCTGCCAAACCGTCAAAGTTGCCGCCTTGCGGGACGGAATCCACGTGCGATCCGATCGTGACAAAAGGATCGGGGCGCTGGTCCTGCGGCAGCCACATCCACAAATTCTGAGCACCATCACGTTCATACGCCAGGCCCAGGCGTTCTGCATGGCTCTCCAGAATCCGCAAGGCGGCTTCTTCGCCTGCGCCATAGCTTTCACGCGTAACGCCCAGGCCGTCACGCGTGGCCTCGCGGATTTCGGCGAGAATCGTTTGCGCCAGATCGCGCAAGAGCGAGGATGTCCGACTGATCGTCATGCGCCGGTTCCTCCGTGGCCGATGGACCATGCCACCGGGTCTGCGGCGAAATCGGCGAGCATGGCCGTCTGTGCGTCATTGAGTTGTCCGCTGGCCAGCAGTGCCTGATGCAGATGCGGCCACGATGCCAGGGCATGCAACTGCAGCGAATGGTCTGCAAGTGTCTGGTTTTCTTGCGCGTAGAGCGCATAGTCCAGCAAGACCATGACGTGTTCCACGGTGGGACCCGACTGGCGCAGCGCAGCGACCGCACCGGCCTTGGAGCGGCCATCGGTTGTGATGTCATCGACCAGCAGTACGCGGGCATCGAGTGGCAGCCGGCCTTCGAGTTGAGCGGTGATGCCCCAGCCTACCGGCCGTTTACGCAAATACAGCATGGGCAGTTGCAGCCGTTCGGCCAGCCAGGCCGCGATGGCAATGCCCGAGCTCTCTGTGCCCACGATGGCATTGATCTGGCCCGCTGCAATGACCGGGGCGACCGCACGTGCGGCGATGTCCATGATCTCGGTGCGCCATTGCACATCCGACATCAAGACATGGGCATCCACGTAGACCGGGCTGGCCCAGCCCGAGGTGTAGAAAAATGGTTGGTCTGATGCGATGCGCACGGCGCCCAGCGCAACGAGCGCCTGAGCGACACGCGGGGCGTCGGAAACGGAAAGAAGCATAGGATGTCCGTTGGCAAAAGCTCGATGCTATGAAAATCCCCCCATCCCTGAGAAGCCGTGAAATTTCATTGAGCCGTTCCTAAAAGAGATGGCTCGCCCCTGGTATTGCGTTACGATGCTCTTGGTTCAGGATGAAATTTCCTTACCCGTTCCGTTTCGTGTTATCCGGCCACCACGCTATCGCGTGCCGATTCCCTTATGTCCACGTTCGCCTCTTCCCGCAGCTTTTTACGTCACGTCGATCTGTCGACGCTGGATCTGTTCATCTTGACGTGTCAGTCCGGCAGTATTGCCAGGGCTGCGGCACAGGGGCAGTTGGTCGCCTCTGCGGTGAGCAAGCGCATTGCGGAACTGGAGTCCCTGGCTCAGACGCCGCTGTTGCAACGCCATGCTCGAGGCGTACGTCCCACCGCAGCAGGCGAGTTGCTATTGCGGCATGCGCACGCGATCTTGCAGGAGGTCGAAGACCTGCGCGCCGATCTGAGCGAGTATGCCCGCGGCGTGCGAGGCGTGGTGCGTTTGAGCGCGAATGCTTCGGCTGTCGAGCAGTTCCTGCCCGAAGACATTGCCGCTTTCATGAAAGAGCATCCCGACATACGCATCGACTTGCGCCAGGCGACCAGTCGCCGGGTCGCTCAGGCCGTGAGGGACGGAGAAGCCGATCTGGGTATCTGCAGTCCCAGCGATGAGGCGGGGGGATTGGAATCGCTGTCGTATCGGCGGGAACGCATGGTATTGGTCATGCCGCGCAGCCATCCATTGGCCGAGCACCAGCAACTGGCTTATGAACAGGCTCTGGATCACGCGCAGATAGGCTTGCGCGACAGCAGCATCATTCAGGAGACGTTGAGCCGTGCCGCGCAAAGCGGGCGGCGCATGCTGCGGCAGCGTATCGAGGTCGACAGCCTGAGCGCCATGTGCCGCATGATCGAATGCGATCTAGGCGTGGGCGTCATGCCTGAGGGTGCATATCAGTCTGTCGGCAGGCCGCGGCAACTGCACGCCGTGCCGTTGACGGATACATGGGCGGAACGTACGCTGAATCTGTATGCGGTCAGTTTCGCGGAGGTGTCGGTGGCCGCCAGGCGTTTCGTGGCGAGCATCAGTCAGTGAGAGCGACCGATCGCTTAACCGAAGGCACGCACCGCATTGCTGACCGAACGGGCACACTCCATGATCTTGGAGGCGATCTGCTGCCGTACGGTCTCCAGCGTCCAACGGCTGGGCGGCGTGATTACATTGAGCGCAGCGATGGGCTGCCCTTGTCCTCCCATGATCGGTACGGCAATAGCCATATCACCTGCATACAGCTCTTCGGTATTTAATGAATAGCCTAATCGCCGGCCCTCATGCAACAAAGCTTTTAACGTTGGCTTGTCCGTCACGGTGTTCGGCGTATAGGCCTGCATGGGGATAGTGTCCAGCAGCGCATCGCATTCAGGCTCGGGCAATGCCCATAAATAGGCCCGTCCCGACGCCGTGCAGAACATGGGGATGCGGCAGCCAATGGGCATGTGCATAGGAATGAATCGATGACTGGCAAAACGCGCCACATACACCATGTCATGCCCGCTGGGTTCCATCAGATTGACGGTCTCGCCCGTCGAATTCGAGAGCTCTGCCAAAAACGGATTGGCGACATCGACCAGCGTATCGGCTGCGAGATAGTTGTAGCCGATGTCCATGACTCTGGTCGTCAGCTGAAACCGCCGCGTTTGCGGATGTTTCATCACATATCCCAGGCTCTCCAGCGTGTAGACGATGCGTTGTACCGAGCTTTTACTGAGCTCGGTTATCTCAGCAATTTCCCCCAGCGTCATGGTGCGGCGTTGGGCAGTGAAGCTGCGCAGTACTTCGATACCCTTTTCCAGGACCTGTACAAATAGCGGATTATCGCGAGGGGGGCTCTGATCACGCTTCATCGATGCTCCAGGGCCGGCGCGACCCGCTCTTGTTGTGCTTGCATGGTGTGTCCGCATGCCAGTAGGCGTTTTGTTCAATCCTAAACCGCTAAATAACGTTGTTTTATATCGTCGGCAGTCCGGAATTCATCCGCGCTGCCATGATAAACGATATGACCTTCTTCCAGAATGTAGTGGCGCGATGCCAGTTTTTCGCAGACTGCCAGATTTTGCTCGACCAGTAAAATTGTCATGCCACGTGCAGCGATCTGCACCAGCGTTTCGGTGATCTGCTCCACAATCACGGGCGCCAGGCCCTCGGTGGGCTCATCCAATAGCAGCAAGTGCGGGCCGCCCAATAGCGCGCGAGCGATCGCCAGCATTTGCTGTTCCCCGCCCGAGAGCTTTCCTCCGCCATTTTTCCGGCGCTCTTGCAGTCGAGGAAACAGTCTGTAGACATCGTCCAGACCCCAGGCAGATCCTTTACGCAGCGCGACACGCAGGTTTTCTTCGACGGTCAATAGCGAAAAAATTTTCCGGTCTTCGACGACCAGCGCAACTCCTTCACGGGCGATCCGGTGGGTCGTTTCATCACTGATGTCCCGGTCGCGTAAAGATACTTTTCCGCCTTGGCATTTCACCATGCCCATTACGGTTTTCAGGGTCGTCGATTTGCCTGCGCCATTACGTCCTAGCAACGTGACAATCTCGCCCTCGTTGACGTGCAGGTTGATGTCTCGAATTGCATGGCTGGATCCATAGTAGCCATTCACGTTGTGTAGCCGTAACAAGGTGCTCATGATAAGGCTCCCGACCCCAGATACGCGCGGCGGACGTCGGCATGGCCTTGAATATGATCCGGAGTGCCCTCCGTCAGCACCTTGCCTTGCGCCATGACGGTGATCCGATCGCTGATCGTCAACACAATGCTCATGTTGTGCTCGATCAACAATACCGTGTGATCGCGCGCCACCTCTTGGATCAAGTCACGCATCACCGGCAAATCATTGACGCCCATTCCCGATGTCGGTTCGTCGAGCAACAGCAGTTTTGGCCGTGCAGCCAGACACATGCCGACCTCCAGCATGCGCTGCTGACCATGTGCCAGGGTGCCTGCGCAGACGTCGGCATAGCGCTGCATGTTCAAGCGCTCAATGAGAGTCTGCGCCCTCTGCGAGGCCTGCTCTACGCGTTCGACGCGCTTCCAGAAGCAGGCAGCATCGCGCCGCATGACGGCTTGCGCCGCGAGCCGCAGGTTTTCGCGCACTGACAGCTGTCCGAACAAGGAGGTGATCTGAAACGAGCGGGCCATGCCGAGATGCACCCGTTGGGTGTCCGAGAGTCCAGTGACGTCGTGCCCTGAAAAGCGGATACTGCCTCTGCTGGGCAGCAATGCGCCACCCAGCAAATTGAACAGCGTGGATTTTCCTGCGCCATTTGGGCCGATCACAGAATGAATATGGCCCCGCTGGATACGCAGGTCCACGCCGGAAACGGCATGAAAATCGCCGAATTGCTTGCCCAGTCCCTGGGTCTCGATCATGGCGGATTCGAGGACCGCATCGTCATTGCGCATGTTCAGTCCTCCTTGATACCCGCCACGATTTCAATGCCTGTTGTACGCCACCCCAGAGCCCTCCCGGTGTGGACATGCTGATGAATACGAGCAGAAAGCCTATCAGCATGGGCCAGCGTGGCCAGATGGTAGACAGCCATGATGACAGGACGACATAAAAGAGGGCGCCGACCAATGACCCCGCCAGGGATCCTCCGCCGCCTATCAAGGTCATGATCAGAATGGTTTGACTCATCGTGACATCGATGGTCGTCAGGGTGGCAATGCCTAGAAACGGCGCATACAGCGCACCCGCGAGCCCGGTCAGCAGGCCAGAGAATGCAAATGCTGCGAGTTTGAATCCCCGCACGTTATAGCCCACTGCCGCGGCACGGATCTCGTTTTCCCGGATGGCGACCAGGGTGGAGCCGAAGGGCGATCCGATGATGCGTTGCAGCGCAAAAAACGCCAATAAAAACAATACGGCGCTAAATACGTAAAACGACGAGGATTGACTGAGCGATATATCCACCACGCCGAATAACGACAAAGGCGGGCGAGGAATATCCGTCATGCCGTTGTCACCACCGGTGATGTCTCGAAATGAATAGGCGAGAAAATAGAATAGTTGAGCGAAGGCCAACGTGAGCATGACGAAATAGACACCCCGTTGCCGGATCGAGAAAAATCCCACCAGCACCGCCGCTGCCGTGCCGACGAGGGCCCCAATCAGTAGCATGGAAAACAGGCCCGCGCCCCAATGAGTGCCTGCATAACCCGCTGCATAAGCGCCCATGCCAAAGAAGATACCCTGGCCAAACGACAACAGCCCTGTATAACCCAATAGCAGATTGCAGCCCAGCACTGCTATGGCAAAAATCAGCACCTCATTGGCCTGTGAGTAGCTGGGTAGTATGAAGGGCAGCAGCAACAACAGCAGTGGCGCTGCGGTCCGGTTGGCAATACGCATGAGTCTGCTTTCCATCAGCCTCTCCCAAATAGTCCGTATGGGCGCATCAGCAGCACCATGGCCATACATACATAGATGACGGGACGTGCCATCTCGGGCCAGATGCTGCTGAGCAGGCTTTGCAGCACACCCACCAACAGTCCTCCGACCAAGGCCCCGGAAAAGCTGCCCATGCCTCCGATCACGACCACAACGAACGCGATGCTGAGCCCGTCAAGCCCCATGAACGGCTCCACCCCTCTAATGGGGGCGGCCAATACTCCCGCCAAGGCGGCCAATGCCACGCCCAGGCCGAAGACGAGCATGAAAATCTTGGGAATGTCGTGTCCCAGCAGCGAAGTCATATCGCCGTGTTCGCTGCCGGCGCGCACGATAGCTCCTAGACGGGTGCCTTCGAGCAACCACCAGAGAATCAGCGCGAGTACTGCGGTGAATGCGATGACGAACAAGCGATAGGTGGGATAGATGAATGATCCGAATTCGACGATTCCACTCAATGCCTGGGGCGTGGGCATGTGCAGCGCATCGGTTCCCCAGAGGACAATGGCCAGTTCCTGCAGGATCATCGACAAGCCGAACGTCAGCAGTATCTGTGCCATATGCGACAGCCGGTAGGCGTGCCGCAACAGCACGCGTTCCAGCGCGATCGCGAATACGAACACCACGATGGGTACCAAGATCAGGCTGACCCAGAAGTCCAGCCCCAGTGATACCACGATGGCATAGGCTAGATAAGCACCGATCATGAAGAACGCGCCATGTGCGAAATTCACGAACCGCAATAACCCGAAGATGATCGACAAGCCGACCGCCATCAGGAAATAAAGCATGCCTACGCCTATGCCATTGAAGATCTGCAGTAGGTAAAGCGTCATGAGGTCCCTTTCCCGAGAAGGAGTAATGAACGCCGCACCTCGGTCAGGTGCGGACCATCTTGCAGACACTTTGCGCGATGGGGATCGTCGACTCTCCCTCACTGACGATCACCGCCATTTCATTGGGGTCAGTAATCTCTGACGCTTTTTTGCCCTTCATCAGGTAGTATTTTTTGATGCCCTGATGGTCAAACGCGCGGATCTCCTCCGGTCCGGTCAGTCCGTCATATTTCCAGCCTTCGAGCGCTTTGATGACTTTCGCTGCATCGTCGGAACCGATGCGATTGATGGCCTCCAATGTCAGTCGGGTCGATATATATGTCAATGCACTGTTATAGGGCGGTGTGACGTTGAAATTCTTGCGGCACAGTTCTACAAAGTGCTTGTTCACAGGCGCATCCACGCCATGCCAATACTGGCAGCCGAAGTACACGTCTTCGACGATATCTTTTCCCAGCGCATGAAACTGGGTGACGCCATCCGAGTACGCCATCAGGATCGTCATTCTGTTCTTCATGCCGAACGAAATCGCCTGGCGCAGCGTGGCCGAAGATTGTGCGCCATAGTTCAGGATCAGCAGGACATCGGGTTTTGTGGCCATGGCGTTGGTCAGATAACCGCTGAATTCCTGTTCGGTCAACGAGTGATAGCTGTTGCCGACGTGCTCGATATCCATTTCCTTGAAAATGCGCTTTGCATTGTTCAACAAGGCGTCTCCGAACACGTACTGCGGTGTGATCGTGTACCAGCGCTTGGCCTGAGGCATCATCTTGGCCAGCGGGCGCACTGTCTGTTCGATCGCGCCATAGGTCGTACTGGACCAGCGAAACGTCGAGATGTTGCAGTCCGCGCCAGTGACTTCATCCGCGCCGGCCCCGATAAAGGCTACGCCGCCTTCGCGATTCATCTCCTTGCCGACGGCGATGGCTTCTGAGGATAGCAATGCGCCACTCACATAACGCAGTCCTTCACGCTGCGCGGCTTCACGGACTTTGCGCACGGCCACGCCGGGGTTGCCCTCCGAGTCGATGGAGACGACACGGGTTTTCTTGCCGAGAACTTCCGGTACGTCCAGCGCCGCGGCTCGCGCACCGATGAGACTGTACTTGCCGATTTCTGCGAATACCCCCGACATGGGGGTGGCGCACCCCATTGGGAAAGTGCCGCTGTCAGCAGCGAGTACGCGTTGCAGTGGCAGTCCCGTCAGCGCCAAGCCACCGGAAATCTTGATGAAGTTGCGGCGATCCATGTTTATACCCCTTGTCTAATAATGCTTGCTTCATGAAAGAACAGCAGGAACGAGACCAGAATCAGGATGTATATCCGTACGCGACACGGGCAGTCTCTGGCGTCAGCAGGCCCGTGACCAGATCTTTATGTATCGCGTCACGCGACCGTTGCGAGGGCTCGCCGTAGCCGGCGCCACCACCGCAGAACAGCTCGATGACGTCGCCTTTTTTCAGCCATGTCGACGATTTCGACGAAACCTCGAATTGCTCCGATCCTCGGTGTACTGTGCACCTGCCCAATTGCGCAGGCGTACCGCCAAAGAGGCCGGACGGCTGGATGCGGAAACGATCCGCGTACAGCTCCAGCTTCACATCGTCACGAAGTACCCGGTAGTGCCGAGAGAATCCAGAACCGCCGCGTTGTGCTCCGTGGCCGAATGAGTCTGCTTCGAGTCTGTGTGCGATGACCCGGATGAAGTCGTGCTGCGCATCGAGCGCCTCGATGGGGGTGTTGCTGCAGTTTGACAGGGGCGAGTCCACGGCGTCGCAGCCGTCGGCTTGTGCGGATGCGCCGTATCCGCCACCGAAGATTTCCAGGCTGATGTGATAGCCCGCCGAGTCATGGCGAGAGAAGCAAATCACGGCCGTGGTGTCGAATCCGGACGCAATCACGCGCTCTGGCAAGGCCTTGGCCAGCGCTTTCATAATGGCGTTGAATGCACGATATGCGGCCTCCATACGCGCCCTGACGGGGGCAGGGTGGGTGGGATTCAGCAGCGTGCCGGGTGGGACATGGATGTGTATAGGACGCTTGATGCCCTCGTTGTAAGGGATCTCGCTCTCGGATGCCACGGACTTCACGACGTTCAGCGCGGCAGAATGCGTCGAGGACAGTGGGCAATTCACATTGCGCATCACCTGATCGCAGGTGCCAGTGAAATCGATGTAGATCTCATCCCCACGAACCTCGACCTTGACCTTGACGGTCAATGGGGCGTCGTTCGTACCGTCATCGTCGACGGCGTCTTCGCCGTAGTAGACGCCATCAGGGATCTGAGAGATTGCGTGCCGCATGCGGCGTTCGGAATAGGCCACGAACTCAGTCATCACCTCGCACACGGCATCTACGCCGTACTTTTGGCAGAGGGCCCGTACGCGGTCTGCACCGATGGCATTGGCCGAGTGCTGGGCGTTGAAGTCGCCAATCGTCAAGTCCGGTACGCGGACATTGGCTGCGACCAGCCGTTCGAACGCCCCGCCGTTCCAGTCCCGATGCATGTTGTACTTTGATGGAGGAATGCGCAGCCCTTCCTGAAATACGTCGGTAGCGCTGCTGTTCAAGCCTGGGCTGCCGCCACCTAGATCCAGGTGATGCGCCACGCTGGCGCCAAAACCGATCACTTTCCCATCGACAAAGATGGGCGTAAAAATAAAGACATCGGGTAGATGCTGACCGCCTTCGAACGGGTCGTTATTGATAAAGAAATCGCCTTCCTCCAGGGTGTCGATTGGATGACGTTCCAGGCATGGTTTGATCGTCATGCTCATGGGGCCCAATTGCATGGGAATCAGATCTGCCTGGGCGACGACATTGCCCGCTGCATCCAGCAGCGCCGACGCACCGTCGCGCGCCTCGCGCAGTACCGTTGAATAGGCCGAACGGATCAGTTTTGCGCCCATTTCGTTGGCGGCGGCGTGAAGCGCCTGGCTGATTACCGCGTAGTCGATTGCAGAAACATTCATCACGCTTTCCTCGTCAGAATCAGGTTGTCACTGGTATCCAGCGTGCTGGACCAGCCGGCAGGAATCAGGACCGTGGTGGTCACCCCTTCTATGACAGCGGGGCCGTTCAGCGGCTCGTCCACACGCAAGGCGCCCTCGGCGACCCGGCGGCAAACGTGCCATGCACCATCGCCAAACAACTCGGTGTCAGGGATCGGATGTGATGCTTGCTGCTCCCGCACGAGGTGGGGGATCTTGGCCAATGGCTTTCTGGCCGATACGCGCAAACTGATGACTTCGATCGCCCGATTGGATGTGGCGCCATGGAAATAGATACGTTCATGCGCTTCCAGAAAACGTGCACGCAGCATGTCATCGGATAGCGCCTGCAGATCCTCGGGGCTCAGATCTACGGCGACCTCAAAGGCCTGGCCGACGAAACGCATATCCACGCTCACTTTCCATTCATATGGCGCAGCGAGACCGATCTCGGCAAATTGCGCCGACAGCGTATCGCTGAGCTGTTGAATGCTCGATGCCAGCGGCTCGATCGCCTCGGGCGTCAATCGCACTTTGTGGGTGCGGCTTTCGAACTTCACGAAATCCGAGGCAAGCAGGCCGTATGCGGAAATCACACCGGCATTGGGCGGAATGACGACCTTGTCCACGCCGAGGTCGTCCGCTACCCGGCACGCATGCAGGGGGCCTGCGCCGCCGAACGGGACGATGGCATAGTCACGAGGATCGCGTCCACGCTCCGTCGATACGAGCTGAATGGCGCGTACGATATTGGCATTGGCCAGGTGGATGGCTGCCTCGGCGGTGGCTTCGATGCTCAATGAGAGTTTGTCGGCCAACGGCTTGAAGGCCTGTCGCGCGGCCTCGCGGTCGATTCTGATGTGGTTGCCGAGCTTGATGTCGGCTCTGATCGTGCCGCAGACCACGTGCGCATCTGTCACCGTCGGTTGGGTGCCCCCTTTCCCATAGCAGACCGGACCAGGGTTGGCGCCAGCGCTGCGCGGCCCGACGCGCAACATGCCGCCATCATCCATCCAGACGATGCTGCCGCCGCCTGCACCGACGGTAGCGATATCCAGCACAGGGGTACGCACGGGCAGACCGTCGATCACGGTTTCTGTGCTCATGCGAAATTCACCGTTCTCGATCAGTGACACATCGGTGCTGGTACCGCCCATATCAAAGGTAATCAGGTTCGTGAAGCCTGAGCGTCCCGTCTGGCGCGTGGCGCCTACTACGCCGGCTGCAGGGCCTGAAAACAGCGCCGATACCGCATTGCGACCCATCGCGTCTGCCGGCAGGCGGCCGCCGTTGGACTGCATGACGGAGAAATTCCCTTTGAATTGCTGCTCTGTGAGCCAGCTCGAGAATCGTTTCAGATAACCGGCAATCACGGGTTGTACGTAGGCTGAAAGTGCGGTCGTGCTGGACCGCTCATACTCGCGGAATTCATTGACGACATCGGTCGAGATCGTCACCGTGGCTTCAGGCAGATATTCGGTCAATATCGCTGCGACGCGTTTTTCGTGTGCAGGATTGGAGAAGGCGTTCAATAGGCAGACCGCAATGGCGCGGTACTCGCCCCGCTTTAGCTCGGGAATCAAGCGCTGGGTCAGATCGGTTTCATCCAGGCCGGTGTCGATAGACCCGTCGGCCAACATGCGCTCGATGACCTCGAAACACGACTCGCGACCCACCACACTGGCCGGGTTTGCATAACGCAGGTTGTAAATGTTGCGCCGATCCTGACGCTGCAGCAGCAACATATCGCGAAAACCCGCCGTCGTGACGAATGCCACACGTTCGCCCTTGCGCTCCAGGATCGCGTTGGTTGCCACGGTGGAGCCGTGCGCAAAATCCTCGATCTGCGAAATGGGCAGCCCCGATTCGATGATTGCGTTGAAGGCGCCTTGTTCTGGCGCGTGAGGGGTACTGGGGACTTTGGTGATCGTGACCGAGTCGCCATGAAAGGCAACCAGATCTGTGAACGTACCACCCACTTCTACACCGACTCTCATAACACTTTCCTCATGTATTCAACGGCAAGGATGCAAGGTGGGCGCCTAGGCGCCAGCTTTAGAACAAATCACGGATCTTGAAATACTGCACGGCAACCGCGATGTACAGGCGGTGCAGCTTGTGCAGCGGAATAGGGCGAATTGGCGTTACCGAAAACGGCAGCGCGGCACCGTTATCAAGGCGCAGGTGATCGGCAATGGCCTGCCCTATTGCGGTGGTCAAACCCACACCACGCCCATTGCAGCCCAGCGCGATCGTGATGCCGGGGGCAGGCTGGTGCAGATGCGGCATGCTGTCGCGCGTCATGGCGAGTCTGCCCGACCACCGGTAGGGCAGGGAGACGCCTGTCAATTGAGGAAAGGTGGCTTCCAGCGCGCGGCGGATGTGCTGATAATCCTGCACCCCTTGTCGAGAGGGCTGGTTGCCGCGTCCTCCGATGATCAATCGGCCCGCGGCATCCACGCGGTAATAATGCAGCAGCCGGCGAGCATCGGACACGACCTGTTGTTCTTGCAAAATGAGCGAGCGCAGTTGCGTGGGCAGCGGGTCTGTCGCGACCTGTGAGCTGACCGCGGGAACGATCGAGGTGCGCAGCCGTGGCCATAATTCGTCGGTATAGGCATTAGTGGCCAGGACGATCTGGGGCGCGCTCACCGATGCGCCTTGCTGGGTGATGACGCGCCAGTCGCGGCCGTCGCGTTCGATGCGCGTTGCCGCGGATTGCTGGAATACGTGCGCGCCCTGTTCAATCGCTGCGCTGGCCAGGCCCAATGCATAATTTAACGGGTGCACTGAACCGGCCCGCCGGTCTATCCAGCCGCCGCGATAGAGACCCGGCGCGCAGCCGATCATCTGCGTAATGGCCGGGCCATCGAGCAATTGCGCATTGGCGCCGCGCGCGATCCATTGTCTGGCCCGCTGCTCCGTTGTGCGCAACATCGAGTCGTTGTGTGCGCCTTGAATCCAGCCCTGACGTATGGCATCACATTGAATGTTGTACCGCGCAACGGTGTCAAATACCGCGTCTGCCGTTGCGGATGCGAATGCGATGATGTTTTCGGCCTGTGCCGGGCCGAATAGCGAGGTCAGCTCAGCGGGATCGTATTTGAGTCCGGGGATGACTTGGCCGCCATTGCGGCCGGAGGCGCCGAAACCCGGCGTGGCGGCTTCGAGCACTGTGACATCGACGCCGTGGCTGGCCAGTTGCAGTGCGCAGGCTAACCCTAAATAACCGCCGCCAACCACGATGACGTCAGCGCGACGGCTGGCATCTAACACCGGAAGAGCAGGTGTTGCATTTGCGGTGGCCAACCATAGTGAATGCCGCGTGTCGTGCTCCACCAACTGCGAAGTAGTGCTTGATGTGATGGCGGGATTTAGCGTGAGGTTCTGCATACAACGAGTAGGTCCTGGTTGGCCCATGGGGCGGGGGACGACTGAAGCTGAACACTGCAATTGACGCTACTTTAAATTTCATTCCAATAGTATTGCAATACATATTTTTAATATCGCATATCGATATTAATGTGGCGTTATTAGATTTATGTGGTAGAGCGGTTAACGGCCTTGTCCCGGAGCTAACACCCGCTTGAGTCCAGCGGGGCGTCGCTTTAACGCACTGTCTCCATTTCTGCTAGAATCGCGGATTCGCGTTGTGGCCAGCTTCTTTGAGGCGACTCGGCTGCAAGCGTGCCCGGATCAGGACAGGTGGCCGAGTGGTTGAAGGCGCACGCCTGGAAAGCGTGTATACGTGATAAGCGTATCGGGGGTTCGAATCCCCCTCTGTCCGCCAAAAATACAAAAGCCCTTGAGCATCTCAAGGGCTTTTTTCACATCACTCCAAATTCACAACAGCAGCAAGGCCGCCGCCGCTACCGCTGTCGGTACCAGTGCCCCCAACAGCAAGCCGCCTGCACTGACGGTTTCGTCAGAAAAACCGCGCTTGAGCAGCGCGACGCCGGCGGGGTTCGGTGCGTTCGCAATAACGGTCAGCCCACCGCCCGCAACAGCCCCTGCCATGAGCATGTATTTCGCGTCGTCGGACATTCCCTCAATCAATGATCCGAGGTAAGTCAGCGCGGCGTTGTCCGTAATAGCCGTCAAGCCTAGTGAGCCGAAGAACAGAGCAATGGGTTCGAGGCTCGATACGATGGGTTGCAGCCACCATTGCTGCATCCCCCCGAGCACCACCAGACCGGCGAGGAAAAAGCCGACCAATAAGGCTTCTTTGATGATGAGGGCGCTCTGATGGCGCTCATAGGCGTGAGTAAACCCAAGGAAAAGGAGAAAAATCCCCAGGAAGGCCACCGGGTGATGAGCAAGCAAGACAACAGCCGCCAACGTGGCGAGGTGTACCGCGACCACAGACACCGGCACGGGCTTGGCATTCGACGTGGTGCCGGAGCTCAAGGCTACGTTGTCGATGTGCGTACGGACAGCGAGCGTCGCGATGGTCGCATTCACAATAACGGCCAATGCCGACTTCCATCCGAAGTTGGCGAGCATGAAGGCAGAGTCCCATTGCCACGTGCTGGCCACCATGAGGACAGGCGGCGCGGCATATGACGTCAGCGTTCCACCGATCGACACGTTGACAAAGAGAACGCCAAGCGCGAGGTACTTGGCCCCATTGGGCATTGCTGGCCTGAAAATCTGCGGTGCGAGCAGCAGCGCTGCAATCGTCATCGCTGCAGGTTCGGTAATGAGCGAGCCCATTAGCGGCACGACGGCCAGTCCCAACCACGCTGTCGCCACAGAGGTACGGATAGGCAACATTCGCGCGATGGCATCGATCATGGCTATAACGGTTTGCAGTATGGGCCGTGAGGCCGCTACCACCATGACGACGAATACAAATAACGGTTCGGTGTAGTTACGCGATTCGGCGTACGCTAATGCTTCGCTGCCTCCCACTGTCAACGCCATAAATGCGATGAGAATGGCAGCCCAGAATCCAAAGACGATTTCTACTTCGCCTAGCAGATGAAATAAGCCGGCGTGGCGCGGGAAACGATGAGAGAGCCGTTCAAATTGCTTGGCAGCGAACGTATGGAGCAGCGCCAGCGCAAAAATGATCGCGGTTGCGACTTCAAAAAAAGAGGAAGTGGTGTCGTGCATAGTCGAAGTTACTCCGCGCGGCGGCCCGACCTGCGCGTTAACCTGCCCAGCAATGGAAGTTTGCCTGACACCCAACAAGGGAGTGTATCAAAGTGACGGCGTTTTACCAAAGCCAGGGCACGCCGTTCACATCGGACCGCGGTGAGCGAGCGAGCTTATGCATCGGAGCAATGAATGCTCTCACCGCCACAGTTCACGCAGCGGGGTTTGTGGTGAAAATCTGTGCGCCACTTGTGCCTGCAACAGTTCGGCGCTGGCCAATGCGTCAGTCAACGCATGGTGGGCGCGGTATCGCGGCAGCCGGTAGCGTGCGCGGCTGGGCGCAAGCCGGATCGAGACAGGTCGTGCTCGCCGGCCTAGCAACCTGGCAAACAGGGTGGGCGGTTTGCGGTGTAGTCTCGCTTCGAGCTCCATGGTGTCGATGACTGGAAATTCGATGCCCTCGCCGATACGAGACATGAGCGCGGTATTCAGAAAACTGCGCTCGATGTCGCGGCAATGGACGACAATGATGCGGCCCGCCAGCATTTGCAACAACTCATCGAGAATTACCTCCAAATCGGGCGCCTCTTCGATCTGCGAGTGAGTGATGGCGTGGATGGTTATCGATTCTGGCGTCAATTCTGCCTTGGGGCGCACCACCCAGTACCGGGAGGCGCTTGCCTGAATGCGCGCCAATGTCATGGGGACGACGCCGATGCTGACGATCTCGTCCTGCGATGTGTCGAGACCGGTGGTCTCCACGTCGAGAGCAACAAGCGGGGTGCCATCCAAGGGGCTGTCGCCGGATGGCGTGCCCTGCGCGTAAAAGGCTTTGAGCCGTGGGTCGTTTGCCGCCTCGGCCAGCATCGAAAAGCGCGTCGGCCAGTCGTGTGCAGGCGCGGTGCGACTGGCATCTTGCTCTGTTCGCAGGTTTCCGAGGTGCAGCATTTTTAATTGGACCGTCCCGGCTGATAACGGTACTTAAGGTACTTCTGCGCGTTGCTCAGTATCAGGAACGCATCGCGTAGACTCTTGCGTTCGAAGTCCGAAAGTTTTTCGGGCTCTACGCTGTTATCGGGATCGTTGCCTGCAGTCAGTTCATCAGCCTGGACTCGCGCCCTCACCATGGTGATGAACTCCAGGGCGTCGTACATATCTTGTCCTCGCCCTAGCGGCAAGATGGCGGCGTCGATGATTTCGCGCAGGCGATCAAACGAGTTGAGTGCCGGTGAGCCGATTGCCAATGCATGCACGCGGATCAGGTCCGTCAAAGGGCCGGTGCCGCGGCGCTTGATGTTGATGGCGTGCGTGTGCCGGCCATCGGATTCGACGACGAAGTCTTTGAAGAAACCCAATGGCGGTGTTCGCAGCAACGCATTGCGTGCCATACACGCGAGGAATCGAGAGTTCCCCTGGGCCTTGCGCGCAATCATCTTGCGCAGATGCGCTGCCCATTCCGTGCGGCCCCATACGCCATCGAGGTCAAAAAATATGCCGGCATGAAGCAGTGACTCGGGAGTTGGGCGCTCGATCCAATCGGTAAAGAGGCGTTCCCATGTTTTCAACGGCTGACGCCATTTTTCGTTGGTCGCCATGACGCCGCCTGTGCAGTACGAATAGCCGCAGCGTGCCAACCCATCGCTGACGAAGGTGGCGAGCGCCTTGAACCAGGCGTCATGCTGAGCGGGATCAAAGCGGTCGTCCACGATGAGGGCGTTGTCCTGATCGGTGACAATGAGCTGTTCCTGGCGAGCCATTGAACCCAGCGCGAGAAAGCAATAGGGCACAGGGGGCGGGCCAAGCTCGGCTTCTGCGAGTTCCAGCAGGCGTTGCTTCACGGCGCGTCCAATCGCAGTCATCGCGCTGCCTACCATGTGCGCGCAGGCTTCTTCAGCAACCATGCGGGTGAAACAGGCCTGCATGTCGGGCACCAGGGCCGCCAGTTCATCTGTATTCTGTGCGCGGAAGATGCTTCCGACTACGAAAAGACTGTTGCGTGATTCATAACGGATGATGTCTGACAGTGCGATGATACCGAGCGGGCGCTGGTCCTTCATCACGGGCAGGTGATGCACGTTATGACGCAGCATCGCCAGCATCGCTTCGAATATGACTTGATTGTGTGACACTGTTACTACATCGGGTGTCATGATGTCGGCCACTGGCGTGTCGTGAACCAAGCCTGGCGCAAGCAGCCGCGTACGCAGGTCGCGGTCGGTAAGTATCCCGGACAGCAACGGCAGACCAGGAATGTCGGGATTGTCATCCACGATCAATAGCGAGGACACGCCTTCTTGTGTCATGCGTTCCGCCGCTTCGCGCGCGCTCGCCTGGCGGCTCAGGGTCACTGCCTCGCGCGTGACGAGGGTGTCGATGGTCGCTGACAACAGATCATTGGCATCCTCGCGGCGCGACATGACTTGCCGTAACCGGGTGCGGTCTTCGATCTCGACGTAATCCGCGAACGCCTCATAGTTATCGAACAAATCGAGAAATATTGACTGCGGAATCAGGTAGATCAGCGAGTCTTCCAGCGCACGCGCAGGAAAACGAACCCGGCCGTGACGCAGCAAGCCGAATTCTCCGAAGTGTCCGCCGGACGTCAGGCGGTTATACAAAGTTCCGGTGCGTCGAAAGACTTCCACTGCACCGCTGCGTACCACGTACCAGTACTCGGAGGCCTGGCCGAACTCTACGATCTGTTCGCCCGCCTTGTAGTAACGCACGTCGACGGCCGCCGTGGCATGTTCCAGCGCCTCGCGAGGCAAGGCATCGAAAGGCGGATGGGAATGGAGAAAATCGAAGATTTCAAGCTGCTCGATCTGCATGTTTTCAGTGCGGGAGTGATGCGTAACAGTGCCGGTAGCTTGAGGGCAAGGGCGCCTTCGCGACCCGAGCCCTTGGGTTTTCTTAGCGCCGTGGTTCCGACATGAGCCCCTTGATGATCGCCAGCGTGGCTGCCAGCAACACGATGGCAAATGGCAGGCCAGTCGATACGGCCATGGCCTGCAGGGCCACCAGTCCGCCGCTGAGAATCAGCGCGATAGCTACGAGCCCTTCAAACACAGCCCAGAACACGCGCTGTGGAACCGGGGCATCGACCTTGCCGCCAGCCGAGATGACATCGATGACGAGAGAGCCGGAGTCAGAGGACGTAACAAAGAACACTACCACCAGTACGATGGCGATGAAGGAGGTGATTTCCTTCAATGGCAGTGCATCGAGCATCATGAACAGCTGCAGCGGCAATTCCGCATCGCGAGCCGCTTCGTAGCCGCTGCGCACGACTTGTGAGATCGCGGTTTCGCCGAACACAGTCATCCACAGGGTGCACGCCAGCGAAGGCACAATCAGCACTGAGATGATGAACTCACGAACCGTGCGGCCGCGCGATACACGTGCGATGAACATACCGACAAAGGGTGACCAAGAGATCCACCATGCCCAGTAAAAGGCGGTCCAGCCTTGCAGGAAATTAGTGTCCTCTCGCCCTACCGGGTTGGACAGCGCCGGCAGATACTGAAGATAGGCGCCGAGGTTCGAGAAAAATCCGCTGAGGATGTCCAGCGTTGGCCCCACGGCGATGACAAACAGCAACAGCAGTAATGCCAGCGCCATATTGATCTCGGACAGGCGCTTGACCCCCGCATCCAAGCCTGCGACGACCGAGAACAGCGCGATGGCTGTGATGACGATGACCAGTATGATCTGGACGCTGATGCCCTGGGGAGTACCAAACAGGAAGTGCAGGCCCGAACTGGCCTGCGACGCCCCAAAGCCCAGCGAGGTGGCCAAGCCGAACAGTGTGGCCAGCACGGCGAGGATGTCGATAACATGTCCCGGCCAGCCCCACACGCGCTCGCCCAGCAGCGGGTAGAACACAGACCGGATTGTCAGCGGCAGTCCTTTGTTGAACGAGAACAGTGCCAGCCCGAGCGCCAGTACGGCGTAGATGGCCCAGGGGTGTAGCGCCCAATGGTAGATCGTGGCCGCCATGCCCAGGCGGGTGGCGGCTTGCGCGTCGCCGGCTGCGGCGCCCAGAGGGGCCCAGTCGGTCCGTATGCCGTCGGTCATCTCTATGCCGCCGAACGCAGTGCCGAAATGGGTCAAGGGCTCTGAGACGCCGAAGAACATCAGCCCGATGCCCATGCCGGCGGCAAACAGCATCGAAAACCAGCCTAGATAGGTATAGTCGGGCTTTGCTTCCGTCCCGCCCAGCCGCACCCGGCCTAACGGAGAGAAGGCGACAATCAGGCACACCAGCACAAAAAAGTTGCCCGCAACAAGGAAGAATCCGTCGAGGTTGGATGTCAGCCAGTCCTTCATGCCGCTGAATATCGACTCGACTTGATCGTGAAAACCCAATGTCAACGCAACGAACAAAATCACCAGCCCGCCCGCAACGCCGAATACCGGGTTGTGGATGTCGAGGCCGAATGGCCCGACGTTAACGATGATGTTGTCCTGGCCGACCTGATAATCGGTGTCGATGGGGTTGACTTCTCCATCGGGGATCATGGGATCTTTCTTTTCTGGGCGTTCTTCCGTCATCCACATTTCCTTTAAATTACCTGGAATAGGGCGGACTCATTCCGCGAGGCATGTAACGCGCACAATAAAGGACTTGTTGCTTGACGGCAACCTGCGGGCCATTCTGGCTCAAGATAAGCTGCTACATTTATCGCCTTGCTGACCGAGCATTACGCGAATGCGTTCCATGATACTGGCCTGCTGCAAGATCAGGACAAAGGTTTCCGGTAGATTGCGATGACCCCACGCCAATTACGCTATTTCCTGGAAATCGCCCATAGCGGCAGCCTGTCGCTGGCGTCTGCGGCGTTGCGTATTGCGCAGCCCGCCTTGAGTCAGCATGTGGCGGCGCTCGAATCGGAGTTGGGTGTTGCTTTATTCGAGCGTCATGCCAAAGGCGTCGCCTTGACGTCTGAGGGCAAGCGGCTGCAATCACGCGCAGCGTCGATTCTCGATCAATTGGAGTCGCTAAAAGAAGACGTGCTCGGGCTGACCGGGACGCCCAGAGGCCCTGTGCGTATATGTATGGCGAGATCGCTGGCGCAGGTGCTTGCGGCACCGCTCGTGCGATATGTGGAGCAGACCTATCCCGAGATTCGCCTGGTGATGTCGTCGGCGTTGTCTAGCGAGATGCGGTCCGCCGTGGAGTCGCGGCAGTTGGATGTGGCGCTGATGCCTAACGCGTTCGAATTGCCGGGCTTGTACTGTAAACCGGTGTATGAAGAGGGCTTTTCGCTATTCGGTGTCGAGAAAATGTTCGATCGTCCGGCTAAGACAATCTCATTTTCTGCCGTCGGGCAGCGTCCGCTGGTGGCGCCCGATCGGGATCATGATTTGCGCAGATTGATCGAACGCACAGCATTGGATCTGGGCTGCACGCTGAATGTGAAGTACGAGATCAACGATCCTGTATTGAGCTTTGCGCTGGTGAGGGACGGCATGGCGTTCGCCATTTTGCCGGACAGTGCAGGATGGGAGTTGATGCGTGGCAATCCGGCTATGGGGGTGAGGCGTATCGTGCGCCCGGTGTTGTCCCGCACCCAGTCCATTGTCCGTATGGCGCAGGCTGAGCCCGGCCGCGCGGTGCTGGCGGTTGAAGAGAGCATAGGTATCGTGCTGCGCCGCCTGATCAAAGAAAAAACCTTGCGTGGCAGACTGGCGCAGGTATTGAGCGCTGCTGCTTGAATCGCGTTGTGCGGTTGGTCCGGTAACCGAAGCGCCTGTGATGAGCTCCAGCCATAACAAGCGAAATGCTATACAGAAAATCTTATATTGCATGAAGATAAATAATATTTGTCTTTTATGTCCGCGTCGCCTTACGCTTGCCTAAAGAAATAGACAGTACGTGAGTCACGGAGACAAGTATGCAAGGACGACGCAGGCGGTTCCTGGGCGCGTTGGGCGCTGCCCTGGGCTGTAGCATGCTGCCAATACGGCAGCTTTACGCGCGTGCTCCGTTGCGTATGTTGGTGGGATTCGCTCCCGGGGGAGCCGTGGATCTCGTGGCGCGTGGACTGGCCGAAGGGATGCGCACACAGGGTTACACCACCATCGTCGAAAACAAATCGGGGGCTGGTGGCCGGATCGCGGTGGACGCCTTGTTGGCGGCGGGTGGCGAAGGAAATTCGGTGCTGTTGACGCCCTCGACGAATCTGACGCTGTATCCGCATCTCTATAAGAACCTCGGCTATACGCCTCATGATTTCACGCCGTTAGGCACTGCCAGCGAATTTGTTTTTGGTTTTGCGGTGGGTGCGGATAGCCCTGCCCAGACACTGCAGGATTTTCTGGCGTTGGCACAACGGGATGCTCGCGTGGCGGTGTATGGCACGCCAGGGGCGGGCACGGTCATGAGTTTCCTTGGGGCGATGCTGGCCAAGGCATCGCATGTGCCGCTGACGGCCGTTCCCTATAAAGGGGGATCGTTGGCGCTGAGTGATACCGTCGGTGGAACGTTGCCGTCTTTGATCACGACGCTGCCCAACCTGATTCCTATGCACAAGGCAGGCAAGATTCGCATTCTGGCGACGACGGGCAGGGCCTCGTCTCCGAGCGTGCCCGATGTGCCGACATTTGCGGCTGCTGGATATCCGGATCTGACCATGACCGAGTACTTCGCCCTGCTTGGACATAAGCACATGTCCAGAGAAGCCGCACAGGCGTTGAGCCAAACGGTGATTGACGCAGTGGGTTCGCCGGTTTTCGAACAAGCGATGCGGCAACTGTATTTCCTGCCCAAGGCCACGACGTCCGAAGCCCTGAAACAGCAGCTCGACAAGGGCTACACGTTCTGGCGCCAGATCGTTCAGGACAGCGGCTATACCCCCGAGATTTGACGGGCCGAGTGGCCCGAGACTTCAGGATGCACCATGGAAGGTAAGAACCTCATTGTCATCATGTCTGATGAGCATAACCCCGCATTCATGGGTTGCTCCGGACATCCCTTTATCCAGACGCCTCATTTGGACGCGTTGGCGGCGCGAGGCGTGCGTTTTGCAAATGCCTATACGCCGAGTCCCATTTGTGTCCCGGCACGGGCGGCGTTCGCGACTGGACATCGGGTCCATCAAACCCGCCACTGGGATAACGCGATGCCCTACGTCGGTGACCCCAGCGGTTGGGGGCATGTCCTGCAACAGCAGGGCATTCGTGTCGAAAGTATAGGCAAGCTGCATTATCGTAATGAGAAGGACCCAGTCGGATTCGACGCCGAGCATATTCCGATGCACGTCGTGGGTGGACACGGCATGGTGTGGGCCTCTATTCGCGATCCTTATCTGCCGGTCGAGGGGCGCAAACGTATGCTGGGCGATCGCATCGGCAGTGGCGAGTCTACGTACACGTCTTACGATCGATCGGTGACCGGCCGCGCCTTGGATTGGTTGAGTGATGCCGCAGGCCGCCGAGAGCCTTTTGTCTTGTACGTAGGCTTGGTTGCGCCGCATTTCCCGTTGATTGCGCCGCAAGCGTTTTTTGGTCTGTACGAGGCGCGTCAGATTCCCGAGGCGAAGCTCCATCCCAAGGACGGCTATACGCGTCATCCATGGGTGCAGGCCTATGCCGATTTCGAGCGCAGCGAAGAGACGTTTCAGAGCGAAGACGAACGTGTGCGGGCGTTCTTGGCGTACTACGGCTTGTGTAGTTTTCTGGACAGCAATGTGGGGCAGATCGTGGACGGCCTGGATGCGTTGGGCCTGGCCGATTCGACGCATGTGGTTTACACCTCGGACCATGGTGATAACGTGGGCGCCCGTGGATTGTGGGGGAAATCTACGCTTTATCAGGAAAGTGTGGGGATCCCGATGATCCTGGCCGGACCGGACGTGGAGCCCTCGGTGTGCAACACACCGGTGGACCTGCTGGATTTATACCCAACGATATTGCAGGCAGTGGGCGTTGATCCGGGCCCGCAGATGGAATCACGTCCAGGACGCTCGCTATTTGAAGTGTCCAGAGCGCCCTATGACGCCACTCGCGCTGTGTTGAGTGAGTATCACGCCGCCGGCAGCAATACCGCGGGATTCATGCTGCGCAGAGGGCCATGGAAATATCATCACTATGTTCGTTTTGAACCAGAGCTATTCAATCTGGATACGGACCCGGAGGAGTTGCACGATCTGTGCGCGGATCCGGAGTACGCGGCGGTGTTGGCGGAGATGAGGGCTGCACTCTATGCGATATGCGATCCCGAGCAAGTCGATCGGCAGGCCAAAGCCGACCAAGCCGCGATGATCGAACGGTTAGGTGGGCTCGAGGTGGCGGGGGCAATGGGCCTGAGCGGAGCGACGCCTGCTCCCCAGGTCTGAGGCGGCATATGCTTGCGCCAGTTGGGTAACAGCATTCGTTGCATGAGGCGTAGACGGGTCCTCTTACGCAGAATACGGCTCGAATCCGTTGGCGCAGTGGTGCGCGACAGCATGAGCGTCGACGCCGCGATGGCTTCGCTCGGTTTGCCTGCGCCAGACATGCTGTTGTTTCGACCCATACTGTTGCGGGAATTACAGGCATTGGACCTCTATAACTGCGCGCGCTATCGATTGACGATGACGCAGACGCGGCAATGGATCGAGGCTGGCCGTCCGCAGTAATTAATGGGCAATCTCTATCATTATTCCAATTTTGTCGGCTATCCTTGGCGGATTCATTACCCGCCTAAGATTGTTGATTAATGACCTCTATCCGTACCCTGACGGTGAACCTGGCCTGTTTGGCCATGTTGGACCCGTTTGCGACTGACGCTTATCTGCCGCCGTTTTTAAACATAGGCAATGAGTCCGGCGCCAGCCAGTCCATGGTGCAGCAGACCTTGAGTCTGTACCTCGCCGGCTTTGCGGTCATGAGTCTGTTCTGGGGCACACTGTCCAAAAGAAATCGGCTCGGGCTTGATGCGCGGCTGAAGGTGTTTGATTAAATTTTTTAGTATCGATCATGAGTATTGCTTCGTTTGTGCGGCTATCAGGATGCCTGGCCGCGAGTGGTTTGATCATGTCTGCGGCGCTCGCAGCGACGTCTGCCGAGGACGCCGTGCGGCAGGACATCGCTGCGATGATGACGGGCCAGAAAAATCAGACCTCCATTGACCGTACGGACCGGGGCGTGTTTCTGGAAGCGCGCCACTGCCTCGATGGCAAACAGTCTTTGGTGGAGACGATGCGCGGGCAACTGCGGGTGGACCAAGAGGAGGCATTGCTTGCGCTGTTTCAGCGAGTGCTGTGCGCGCGTTCTGACGACGGGATGGGCAAATTGGCCGTGTCGCGGTTTGGCGACGATGTTGCCGATCCATTCCAGACGGGGCTGGCGATGTATTCCGGGATGCTGGAGCTCGGTGAATGGCCCATCGACTGGTCGGATAGCGGCATCGGAAAAAGCCCACGTAGCGAGGCCTCTGTCTCCATGCTGGGCTTGTCGACAAACGGTCCGTTGTCTGCCGTATCGCGTTGGGAAGTGCTATCGCCCAACCATGTGCGCGTATGGTTCGGTCAGTTCAGACAAGCCCCTTCGGATGCGATGACCTACGATTTCGAGTTGCGCGGCAAACGCTGGGTGTGGACCTCGGCAGTGGCGTCCACGCGGCTCTGAATCAGCACTACGTGTGATGCACGTGCTTCAGCGTCAATGCCGTGGCTGCCGCACGCGTTTCGACGCCGAGTTTCACGAAGATGTGTTCCAGGTGTTTGTTTACCGTGCGCGGCGCCATGCCGAGTATTTCTCCGATGTCCCGATTGGTCTTGCCTTTGGCCAGCCACAGCAGGACATCGGTTTCGCGCGCCGTCAGGCGATACTGTTCGGCGAGACGATGGCGTGGGTCGATAGGCAGCGGTTGTTCTTCGATCAGCAGGGTGAGCTCACCCTGCGTACCTTGTGGGCGTCTGGCCAGATGCATGACCAACTGACGATCGCCCCCGGGCTGGGTATAAGGGGCGATCCGATCGATCTCGGTGTGCCTCAAGGCTTCGCTGATCCAATGTTGCAGAGCTTGCGGCAGACCTGCTGCCTGGGTATCCAAGCCAAAATAAGTATGTAGCCATTGGCGTGCGCGCGCCGTTTTCCAGATCGGGTGACCGGCTTCGTCCAGTGCGATCACCGCGGTGTGGACGGCGTCGATGGCGTCGAGCGCGACGCTCATCAGCCGATGACTGCGCAAGTGAGCATTCAGGCGAGCCAACACCACATCGGTGTCCAGCGGTTTGGTGACATAGTCGATGCCGCCCGCTTGAAAACCGTGCACCACATGGTGGGTTTCCGTCAGCCCTGTCATGAAGACAATGGGTATGTGTGCGGCGCGATGATCGGCTTTCATTCGGCGGCAGGTTTCGAAGCCATCAATGCCAGGCATCATGGCGTCAAGCAGCACAATGTCCGGCGTGACGTAATCGAGGCGCTCCAGTGCCGCATGGCCATCGGTGGCGATCAGCACATCATAGCCAGCGTCGTCGAGCGCATTCGACAGCATTTTCAGGTTATCCGGGGCGTCATCTACCAGTAGCACCAGATGTTTGTCTTTGAGTTCGGCGGACATGATATTCAGCATGGTTTCTGCGTGAGCGTGGCGTGATGCTGCACATGATGCTTGAGCGTGCTTTGGTATTCGCCGAGTTGGAAGTTGCGTGCGAGGTCCATCAGGTGGTCGATGAGAACGGCGGCTTCAGGTTGGGTGCTGCGTATTGCCTCCAACCGTGCGAGGATGCCTTTGACATAACCCATGGCGCCAAGCTCGAGCAGAGCGTCGGTGTGCTGGGAGTCGAGCGCGATGCGATGCAACTCATCCATGCCCGGCGTCGGCGCCGGTGAGCTTTCGAGCTCCCGCCAACACAGTCCCAGGTGCCGGCCGATCTTGTCGAGCAGTTCATCCATGATGACGGGTTTGGTCAGAAAGTCGTCGTGCGCGTCTTGCGTGTCGTGGGGGCCGGGGCGTGCGTATGCCTTGGCCGAGAGGATGATGATAGGCACATGGACGCCGCGTGCACGCAACGTACGGCAAACGTCCCAGCCTTGCATATCTGGCATCGAGATGTCCATCAATATCAGGTCGGGCGTCAGTGCTTCGACGAGTTCCAGTGCGCTGGAGCCGTTGGCGGCCTCGTGCACGATAAATCCCAGCGGTTCCAGCATTTCGCGGACGACGAGTCGCTGTGAGGCCTGGTCATCGACGGTGAGCACCCGTTTAGGCACGCCCTCGTAGCCTACGATCTGGCCCTGTGGCAGGACGCCGGTGCGCGGCGCACGCACGGCAGGAAGGAACAATTTCAGGATAAAGACACTGCCTTGCCCGAGCGTGCTCTTGACAGTCAGCTCGCCGCCCATGATGCCGGTCAGCATGCGGCAGATTGTCAGGCCCAGGCCGCTGCCAGTGTCGGCTTGCTCTTCACCTGCCCAACTGCGTTCGAATGGCAAAAAGATGCGTTCCAAGTCCGCCGCGGGAATACCCGCGCCGCTGTCTTCGATTTCGAACTGAGCGATATCCGAGACATGGCGCACGCGAAAACTGACATGTCCTTGTTGAGTGAACTTGACGGCGTTGCTCAGCAGATTGATCAGGATCTGGCGCAGCCGCTTCTCGTCGACCTGGACGATGCGCGGCAGGTTGTCCGAGGGTTCATAGGTGAATTGCAGTCCTTTGAGCGTGACCTGGGGCCGGAACATCATGACGACTTGATCCAGGAACTCAGGCAATCGGAGTTCATGGTTTTCGAGTTTGAGTTTGCCGGCTTCAATGCGCGCCACATCCAGCAGGCCGTCGATCAGCCCGATCAGATGCTTGCCGCTGCGGTGAATCACGTCGATCGCTTCACGCCTTTGTTCCGGTAAAGCGGGATCTCGCGCCATGATTTGCGCGTAACCCAGAATGCTGTTCAACGGCGCACGCAACTCATGACTCATGCCGCTCATAAAACGGCTCTTGGCCAGGTTGGCGCTTTCCGCCGCTTCTTTGGCGCGCTGCAGTTGTGCATCGGTTTGCTCATGCGCTGCGATCTCCCGCAGCAATAGATGCGTTTGCCGATCCGACTCTTCTTGGGCGACTTGGCGGCTTTCGTTGGTCAGTACCAGCCACCAGGCTGCGACCCCGCCGATCAGAATGAGGGCGGCAAAGAGCTTGATGAAAGCCGCCTTCAGCGTACTGATGTCAGCGCCATTGCGGGTATAGGTCACGGCCTCTTGAAAATACAGCAGCGCCATGATTGAGGCCAGCAGCCCCGCCATGACGCCAAGGATGATCAAGTAGTGAGTCAGGCGCGAGTGAAATAGCGGCGTCATGGGCCCGGGAAAAATGCGCCGTAGCGCAGTACCCAATTGATCTTGAGCGCGCGATTCGGATTTACAGCGATCATGGCAGCGCGCGTCCAGCGTGCAGCATAGCGAGCAGATCGCTCCGTTGTAGGCGGGGCAATGCGCCATGTCGGGTGGCTCAAAGGTATTGGCGCAGATGACGCATTTCGACTCGAGCGCGTGTGTTGCGTTGGGCTGGCGGGCCAGGTTGTAGCGTCCGCGAGTTCTCCATGCAATCAGCGGCGCCGCTACGAACGTGGTCGCCAGTGCAATGAATGGCGATAGTGCCTGAGCCATCGCACCAAAGGCCCCGCCGAAGGCCAGCAGCGATATCGTGAGCGAGATCATCATGCTGCCCACGCCGACAGGATTGATGTCATACAGGTGCGCGCGCCGGAACTCGATGCTGGCTGGGCTCAGGCCCAGGGGCTTGTTGATGACGAGATCGGCCACCAGCGATCCGATCCAGGCCAGCGCCACGTGGGCAAAGATCGCCAGCACATGTTCCAGGGCGTCGAAGACACCCAGTTCCATGAGGCCAATGGCAATCATGACATTAAAGACCAGCCAGACGACGCGGCCTGGATGACTGTGGGTAAGGCGGGCAAAGAAGTTGGACCATGCCAGCGACCCCGCATAAGCGTTGGTCACGTTGATCTTTACCTGTGAGATGACGACAAAGACCGCCATGGCGATCAACGCCAGACCCGGGGTGGAGAACACATACTGATAGGCGACCCAATACATGTGCGTGGGATCGGCGGCTTTTTCCATGCTGACGCCGTGACCCAACGCCAGATAGGCCAAAAAGGCGCCGCCCAGCATCTTGAGCGCGCCGGGAATGATCCAGCCCGGACCGGCGCAGAGCAGGGCAGTCCACCAACGCCATCGGTTCGCGGGTGTCTGCTGTGGCAGAAAGCGCAGAAAGTCGACTTGTTCGCCAATCTGCGTGACCAGCGATGCGGCAACGGCGGACCCCGCGCCAAATAGCAGGATATCGAAATGACCGTTGTCGCGGTGATGGCCTGCGAAGCTCAGCAATCCATCCAGCGCCTGGGGCTCTTTGAACAGGATAAAGGCGTAGGGGACGATCAACAGGATCAACCAGATCGGCTGTGTCCAGTTTTGCAGGCGGTTGATCAGGGTTATCCCATATGTGACCATGGGAATGATGGCCAGGGCGCACAGCAGATAACCCAGCGTCAGCGGCAGGCCTGTCGCCAACTCGATGGCCAGCGCCATGATGGCCGCCTCCAGCGCAAAGAAGATGAAGGTAAAAGACGCGTAGACCAGCGAAGTCAGGGTAGACCCCAGGTAGCCGAAGCCTGCGCCTCGTGTCAGCAGGTCCATGTCCAGACCGTGGCGCGCGGCGTAGTACGAAATCGGCAACCCTGTCAGAAATACGATGAGCGAGACGGCAACAATCGCCCAGAAGGCATTGACGAAGCCGTAGTTCAGCGCCAGCGCGCCGCCAATGGCCTCCAGCGCCAGGAAGGACGCTGCACCGCCGGCGGTGTTTGCCACCCGGAACAAGGACCACTTGCGAAACGAATGCGGTGTGAACCGCAGGGCGTAATCCTCCAGCGTTTCGTTGGCGACCCAGGTGTTGTAGTCGCGTCGAACCTTGACGATGCGTTGAGAGGCGCTGGGATCCACGGCAATTTGTTCCAGATTGGACGACCGATGTAGTGGGCGACGCAGGGATCTCGGGCGCGTGAGCCACGTGATATGCGTCGAATGACGTAGATACGGTTTTACCTGCAGGCGGTCGCATCGCCACTACGTCAATCAACGTATATTGCGCCGCAGCATTGGTGCCTAGTATTGCACCGTATCCCGGTCAAACGCCAGCATTTGCTGGGGCGTATCCGGTCAATGGTGGCATTCATCCGCTAGGAGCAATTGATGGCTCGCAAACCTGAGTTAAACGATGATCTGATCTCCCCGGCCCGCCGACGCATGGCGTTGGCGATGGCTGCCCTGCCGTTGATGGGCGTGCCGGTGCTGTCCAGGGCCGCCGGGCCGGCGACGGCCGCGGTCAACACGACGGGCCTGGCCGTGACCGACACAGAGGTCATCGTCGGGCAACTGCACTCTGCCACAGGGACGATGGCCATCAGCGAGACGGGGTCGATCCAGGCCGAGCGTCTGGCCATCGAGCAGATCAATGCAATGGGTGGCGTGCTCGGACGCACGATCAAGGTCATTCAGGAAGACGGCGCCTCCGATTGGCCGACATTCGCCGAAAAAGCACGCAAGCTGCTGGTCAGCGACAAGGTCGCCACCGTGTTTGGCTGCTGGACCTCGGCCTCGCGTAAAGCGGTGCTGCCGGTGTTCGAGAAAGAAAACGGCCTGCTCTATTACCCCACGTTCTACGAAGGGTTGGAGCAATCCAAAAACGTCTTCTACACAGGACAAGAGGCAACGCAACAGATCTTGTCGGGGCTGGATTGGATCAATCGCGAAACCAAAGCCAAGACGTTCTACCTGATCGGCTCGGACTACATCTGGCCGAGGACGTCCAACAAGATCGCGCGCAAGCACATCGAGAACGTGCTCAAGGGCGAGGTCGTAGGCGAAGACTACTATCCGTTGGGCCATACGCAGTTCGGCTCGCTGATCAACAAGATCAAGCTCAAGAAGCCGGATGTGATCTATGCCATTGTGGTCGGCGGCAGCAACGTGTCGTTCTATAAGCAACTCAAGGCGGCAGGGGTGACTGCGGCCAAGCAGACCTTGTTGACCATCTCGGTGACTGAGGACGAATTGCTGGGTATCGGTGGCGAGAATGCCGAGGGCTTTTACTCGTGCATGAAGTATTTCCAAAGCCTGGACAATCCGAACAACAAGAAATTCGTCGAAGCCTTCAAGGCCAAATACGGCGCGAATGCCGTGATCGGGGATGTGACGCAGGCGGCGTATCTCGGACCTTGGCTGTGGAAAATGGCGGTCGAGAAAGCTGGCAGTTTCGATGTGGACAAGGTCGTGGCTGCCTCGCCTGACCTGGAATACAAAGAAGCGCCGGAAGGCTACGTCAAGATCGATCCGAACCACCACCTGTGGAGCAAGACCCGTGTGGGCAAGATCAGGCGCGATGGGCAGTTCGACGTGGTCTATGAAACCCCCGAGTTGATCAAGCCCGATCCCTTTCCCAAGGGTTATCAATAAGCAGTTGCCTGACACGTTGTCACGCCGAGTGCCCCGGGCCAGCCCCCGGGGTTTGCCCCAAATCGCTTTGAAGGCTGCGGTATGGAATCCTTATCCGAGTTTGGCGCCATCCTGTTGATGCAGGGATTCAATGGCCTGTCTGTATTCAGCGTGTTGTTGCTGATGGCGTTGGGACTGGCCCTGATTTTCGGGCAAATGGGCGTGATCAATATGGCCCACGGCGAATTCCTCGCCGTGGGGGCGTACACCACCTATTTGTCGGCCACGCTGGTGCAGACCTATGCGCCCGCCTTCACGCCCTATTATTTTCTGTTCGCGGTGGTGGCGGCTTTTGTGGTGGCGTTTGCATTGGGGTGGCTGGTCGAATGGGCCATGATTCGCCACTTGTATCGACGGCCGTTGGATACGTTGCTGGCGACCTGGGGGCTGTCCTTGATCATGCAGCAGTCGCTGCGCTCGATTTTCGGACCGCGCGAGGTCAGCCCGGAGATGCCGGAATGGCTGATGGGTTCTTGGCAGCCCATGGAGGGAGTGGACATCCCCATCAACGGACTGTTTGTCATGGTGCTGACGTTCCTGATGACGGCCAGTCTGATTTTGGCCTTGTTTCGTTCCACGTGGGGACTGCACGTGCGCGCCACCGTGCAGAATCGCGCGATGAGCGGGGCGGTGGGCATAGACACTCGCCGTGTCGATCGCGTGACTTTTGCATTGGGATGCGGGATTGCCGGAGTCGCGGGCGCTGCGTTTACCACCATCGGCGCGACGGGCCCTACGAGCGGATCGCTGTACATCGTCGATACGTTTTTGACTGTGGTCTTTGGTGGCGCAGCCAGTTTGCTGGGAACGGTCGCTTCGGCGTTTCTGATTGCTCAGACGCAGTCGGTGTCAGAGTTCTTTATGACGGGCTCCATGGCCAAGGTTCTGACCCTCACGGGCATTGTCATCATCCTGATGCTGCGTCCACAAGGGCTGTTCTCCATCAAAACGCGTAAATAAGGAGCCTGGCGATGTCGAGTTTCTACAAGAATGTGCTGGGCGCGCGCGAAGGCATGATCGGCTTGGGGATACTGGCCGCTCTTGTCTTTGTCGTGTTTCCGTTGGCGCTGGATGTCTTTCGCTTGAATCTGGTGGGCAAGTATCTGTCTTATGCCTTTGTGGCCATCGGCCTGGTCATGTGCTGGGGATATGGCGGCATTCTTAGCCTCGGGCAGGGCGTGTTCTTTGGGCTCGGGGGCTATTGCATGGCCATGTTCCTGAAGCTGGAGGCGTCTACGCCACAGGCTACGGCGATCCAGTCTACGCCCGGAATTCCGGATTTCATGGATTGGAACCAGTTGACGGCCTTGCCGCTGTTCTGGGAACCATTCAAAAGCTTTACCTTTACCTTGGTGGCAATTCCATTGATTCCGGCTTTGCTGGCCCTGGTTCTGGGCGCGGCGATGTTCAAGCGTCGTGTGGGAGAGGTGTACTTTGCCATTGTGACGCAAGCAGTGGCGTTGATCCTCTCAGTGCTGATCATCGGACAGCAGGGGTACACCGGCGGAGTCAATGGCATTACCGATCTCAAGACCTTGTTAGGTTGGGATATCCGTAGCGACAGTGCACGTGTGTTGCTGTACTTCATCAATGGCGCGCTGTTGTTCGGCTGCATCCTGTTCGGAAAATTCCTGCTGTCCTCCAAGCTCGGAAAATTGTTGATGGCCATGCGCGACAAGGAAGAGCGCGTACGGTTTTCCGGCTATGACGTGGCGAATTTCAAAGTGTTCATCTTTGTCGTGGCGGCGATTTTCTCGGCAATTGGCGGGGCCATGTTCACCTTGCAGGTCGGGTTCATGTCGCCGTCTTTTGTGGGTATTGTGCCTTCGATCGAGATGGTGATCTTTGCCGCGGTGGGAGGACGCCTGTCGTTGTTGGGTGCGGTGTATGGCACTTTGATCGTGAATTTTGGCAAAAGCTATTTTTCGGAAACCTTTCCCGAGGTCTGGTTGTTCTTGATGGGCGGATTGTTCATCGCGGTGGTGATGGCATTTCCGAACGGCCTGGCTGGTATTTACAAAGACTATGTACGGCCCAGGCTCGCGTTGCGTCGCGGTCGTGTTGTCCGGGAGGCGCTATGACTATGCCGATGATTGGTGCGCTGCCCGAAGGCAAGAATGAGTTTGCCCTGTACGTAGAGGGGCTGACCGTGGCGTTCAATGGTTTCGTCGCGGTCAATGACTTGAATTTATATGTGGAAAAGGGCGAGACGCGCGTGGTGATAGGCCCGAACGGTGCCGGCAAGACGACCGTGTTGGACCTGATCTGCGGGCGAACGAAGGCGACCTCGGGATCGATTCGATTCAAGGATATCGAGCTGACTACGATGAGCGAGCACAAGATCGTGCGGGCAGGCGTCGGCCGGAAGTTTCAAACTCCCTCGATCTATGAAACGCTCACGGTCCGCGAGAATCTGGAGGTTTCCTTTCCTCGTGGCCGTACGGTGCTGGGCGCCCTGGCATTCAGATTGACTGCCGATGTCGTAGCGTGCGTAGAAGAAGTCGCCGAACAGATATTCCTGTCGACGCATCTGCATCGCCCCGCGGAATTGCTGTCGCATGGGCAAAAGCAGTGGCTGGAGATCGGCATGTTGCTGATGCAGGCACCCGAACTCATGATGCTGGATGAACCTGTTGCCGGGATGAGTGTGTCGGAGCGGGAAAAGACCGCTGAACTATTGAATCGCATCGGCAAAGACCGGTCGATGATCGTCATTGAACACGATATGGAGTTTGCGCGGCATATCGCCGACAAGGTCACGGTACTGCATCAGGGAAAGGTACTGGCGGAAGGGTCGATGGATCATGTGCAGAATGATCCTCGCGTCATCGAAGTCTATCTGGGTCACTGAGTGTGGCGCGGCGAGAGGGGTTCGCAATGTTCGAAGTGAAAGGACTGCAAGCGGGTTATGGCCAGAGTCGTGTCGTGCATGGTGTGGATCTGAATGTGGCTCAAGGGGAGATCCTGGCCATCATGGGGCGCAACGGCATGGGCAAGACGACTTTGTTCAAGACGCTGGTCGGCATGTTGCCCGCTCAGGGCGGGGATATTTCCATTGACGGTCAGCGTGTTTCGGGATTGGAGAGTTTCAAACGCGTGCGACGTGGCATCGCCTATGTGCCCCAGGGACGCATGATTTTCCCGACGCTGACTGTGGAAGAAAACATTCGCACCGGGCTGCGCGGCCGTGCATTGGCAGACCCTATCCCCGACGAGATCTATGCCTTGTTTCCGGTGTTGCACGAGATGCGTCGCCGCCGCGGCGGCGATCTGTCCGGCGGGCAACAACAACAGTTGGCGATTGCACGCGCCTTGGTCACGCAGCCCAAAGTCCTGATGTTGGACGAGCCCACCGAAGGAATCCAGCCGTCGATCATCAAGGACATTGCCCGAAGTTTGCTGGAAATCAGATCGATGAAAAATCTGGCGATCATTGTTTCCGAGCAAGTCCTCAGTTTCACCTTGCAGATTGCCGATCGTTTGATCGTGATCGATCGTGGCCGCTTTGTGTTGGAAAGCACGCGCGCCGAGGTCGATGAACAAAGCATCAGCAAATATTTGTCCGTCTGATTTCTCACCCGATCCCGTTTCGCTGTCGCTGCAGCGTCTGTTCCCGCCTTTCCAAGGAGACTTCCATGGCAGAAACTTTGATCAAAGTCGATTTGAGCCAATCGCCCTACGAGAACGAACAAGTACACAATCGCTGGCATCCGGATATTCCGATCGCAGTGTGGGTCAAGCCGGGGGACGATTTTGTGCTGGAGACCTATGATTGGACGGGCGGCGCCATCAAGAACGATGACAGCGCCGACGACGTACGTGATGTGGATCTGAGCACCGTGCACTTTCTGTCTGGGCCAGTCGGTGTCGAGGGCGCGGAACCCGGCGATCTGCTGGTGGTCGATTTGCTCGATATCGGCGCCAAACAAGAAAGCTTGTGGGGTTTTAACGGATTCTTCAGCAAGCAGAATGGCGGCGGATTCCTGACGGATCATTTTCCCCATGCGCAGAAATCGATCTGGGATTTCGAGGGGATGTTCACGAAGTCGCGCCACATTCCTGGTGTGCGCTACGCCGGCCTGATTCACCCCGGATTGATCGGTTGCCTGCCTGATCAGGCGATGTTGGACGAATGGAATCGGCGCGAGCAAAGCTTGATTGATACCGAGCCGGCGCGTGTCCCGCCGTTGGCCAATCCGCCGTTTGCCCAGACGGCTCATATGGGCAAGTTGTCGGGCGCGGCGCGGGATAAAGCGGCCGCCGAGGGTGCGCGCACGGTGCCGCCGCGCGAGCACGGCGGCAATTGCGATATCAAGGATCTGTCGCGCGGTTCGCGGGTCTTTTTTCCTGTGTATGTGAAAGGCGGCGGCCTGTCGGTCGGCGATCTGCATTTTTCACAAGGAGATGGCGAGATCACGTTCTGCGGTGCCATTGAAATGGCCGGCTGGGTGCATATGCGGGTGTCGGTGATCAAACAGGGAATGACCAAGTACGGCATCAAGAATCCGATCTTCAAACCCAGCCCGATCGTGCCCAACTACAAGGATTATCTGATTTTTGAGGGGATCTCGGTCGACGAGCAAGGCAAGCAGCACTATCTGGATGTGCATATCGCTTATCGGCAGGCATGCTTGAACGCGATTGAATATCTGAAGAAATTTGGTTATTCCGGGGCGCAAGCGTATTCCATATTAGGGACAGCGCCGGTGCAGGGCCATATCAGTGGGGTGGTCGATATTCCTAATGCCTGCGCGACCCTGTGGCTGCCCACTGAGATTTTCGATTTTGATATCCAGCCTGGCGCCGACGGCCCGATCAAGCATATCAAGGGGGATGTCGATATGCCTGTGTCGTACGATCTTTGAGTCGAGGTCGTTCCATGCCTATGTATGAGTATTGTTGCGAGGCCTGCGGGCCGTTTGACGCGCTCAAGCCTCTGTCGGAATTCAGGGCGCCCGCTGCCTGCCCGGAATGCGGATGTTCCGCGCCACGAGTGGTGGGCAACGCGCCAGCGTTGTCCACGCTATCTGAGGCCGTACGCCGCGCGCATGCGATAAACGAGAAGAGCGCCGATGCGCCGCGCAGTACGCGTTCGGGGCACGGAATGAACTGCGGATGCTGCGCAACGCGGTCTCGTCCCGGCAAAACCCGGCGTACGGCCGATGGCGGCAAGACGTTCCAGGGGGCGAGACCCTGGATGATCAGCCACTGATTGTTCATTGCCCCGCATCGGCCACGGAAGGTGCAAGCCGTAGTTGATGCGGGCCATGTCTAGATCGGTTGTTACGAGGGTGGGTAAGGAGATGCCACACTGCCGCGCTTGTTTTCTGAGCATGGCCGCATGCTGTTCGGGGCTTGTCATATGCGTGGTCTTGCCGTTGCGTCGCAGCGCGTATGGCATGCCGCGCACGCGGCTTCAGTCCTGATAACCCGGATTACGCCTGTCCAGATAGCGCAGCATGGCTGGCCATTCCATCAAGCCGAATGGCCGGCGGACGGTCGGCTGATAAAGATGATGGGTTCTATCAATGACGGCCTGTGGCGGCATCGTCAGGGCGGCACCAGAGCACATGGCGTCGACTTGCGCGCGGCAAGCCATCTCCAGCCAGTACATGGCATTGAATGCCTCGGCGATGCTGGGGGATGCGACCAAGAGCCCATGATTGCGCAGGATCATGGCGTCCTGTTTACCCAGATCGGCGACCAATCGGGCGCGCTCATCCAGATCGATGGCGACGCTTTCGTAGTCGTGATAGGCGATGTCCTTGAATCGCATCGCCGTTTGCGTCAGGGGCAGTAATCCCTCTTTCATACATGAGACGGCCATGCCGGCACGCGAATGCGTGTGAATCACGCAGCCTACATCGTGGCGTGCGCCATGGACTGCGCTGTGGATGACGTAGCCTGCCTGATTCAGCCCGAGGTCTGTGTGCGGATTGTCTAGGACCTCACCTTGAACATTGATTTTGATCAGGCTCGACGCGGTGATCTCCTCGTACATGTAGCCATAGGGGTTGATCAGGATTTCGTCGTCCGTGCCCGGGATGCGCACGGTGATGTGGTTGTAGATCAGGTCGCTCATCCCGAACAGCGGCATCAATCGATAACAGGCGGCGAGATCGATGCGGGTCTGGCGTTCTGCGTCGCTATAGGCTTGCGTCATTTCTGTGTGACTCCAGGCTAAATGGATCGGCGTTTTTCATGATAGGCGCGATGTGTCTTTTGCTGCACATACTCCCGCTAGGGTAAGCCCGGATCTCGTCAGTGTGGTGAAGCTGCCTATAATCTGTCCATAAAATAAACACTATGACCATAATGTGGTCAAATTTAATATGGAGAGAGATAGATGAAGCGTCGTGCATTCAATCGCTGCATGGTGTCTGCGCTGTTGGGCGCCATGGCGGCAATTGCCGCCATTCCTGCAGCACAGGCGCAGAGTTTTCCGAGCCGGCCGGTGGAACTGGTGGTGCCGTTTGCCGCAGGCGGTGGCACGGACGCGTTGGCGCGCGCCATGAGCGATGCGTCGCGCAAGCATTTTCCCCAGCCTATCGTGATACTGAACAAGCCGGGCGCGGCAGGCGGAATCGGCCTGACGGATGTCGCCAGGAGCGCCCCGGACGGCTACAAGCTGGCCCTGGTGACGGCGGATATGGTGATCATTCCGCATTTGGGGTTGACCAAGACGACGCACGAAAGCTTTACGCCGATCATTCAGCTCAATGCAGATCCGTCGGCGATCACGGTAGCGGCCGATTCACCGTACAACACGATCGAAGAGTTTCTGGAGGCCGCCCGCGCCAAGCCTGAGACGATGCAACTGGGCAATGCGGGAGTGGGCTCCATCTGGCATTTGGCTGCGGCGGCGCTCGAGGACAAGACCGGCGTGAAGTTCAATCACATCCCGTTCACAGGCGGAAACCCCGCTGTATTGGCGCTGCTGGGAGGCCATATTGATGCGGTGGCAGTCAGTCCCGCAGAGGTCATCCAATACGTGAAAGCCGGAAAACTAAAGACGCTGGCTGTGATGGCGGATCAACGAGTCAAAGGCTTTGAGAATGTACCGACGCTGAAAGAGCGCAACATCGATCTGTCTATCGGTACATGGCGAGGCATCGCCGCGCCGAAGGGCACGCCTCAGCCTGTGCTGGATACACTGGGCGAAGCTTTTCGCAAAGCGGCAGCGGAAGACAGCCTGAAGAAATTTATGGATGAACAGAATCTGGGCTATGTCGTCGAGGACCAGAAAGTGTTTACCGCACAGATCGAGCGCGACAATGCTACCTTTAAGGCTCTGATCGAAAAATTCAACATGAAGCCGTAAGCGTTGTGTGCGGCGTGTTTCCCTTTGGGGTCAGCACGCCGAAGGCGTAGCGTGGCTTTTTAGACGAGGAATCAAGGATGGATTTAGGAATCGCGGGCAGGACTGCCCTGGTGGGCGGGGCAAGCAAGGGCCTGGGCTACGGCTGCGCGTTGGCGCTGGTGCGCGAAGGCGTGAATGTGGTGATCGTCGCGCGCGGCGCAGAGGCGCTGAATGCGGCACAGCAGCAGTTGCTGCAGGCTCGTTCGAATGCTGACACCTTTGTCAAAGCCGTGGCCGTCGATATCACGACGCCGCAGGGTCGCGACGCTGTGTTTGCCGAGCACCGCGATTACGATATCGTCGTGACGAATGCGGGCGGCCCGCCTCCCGGTGATTTTCGCGAATGGGATCGCGAGCAGTGGCTCAAGGCCGTCGAGGCCAACATGCTGACGCCGATTGAGTTGATCAAGGCCACGGTGGACGGCATGGCCGAACGTGGCTTTGGGCGTATCGTGAACATTACGTCCAGTGCGGTAAAGGCGCCGATCGATGTGCTGGGCTTGTCCAATGGCGCGCGCACCGGGTTGACCGGTTTCGTGGCGGGTGTGGCGCGCAGCGGCATCGCGGCCCACGGCGTGACGATCAATAATTTGCTGCCCGGAGCATTCGAGACGGATCGCCTGAAGGCGACGATGGCCGCTGCGGCCTCCAAGACCGGCAAAGAGGTCGATGCGTTGCGCGCCGCACGGCTGGCCGGAATCCCTGCCAAACGTTTCGGCAACGCCGAGGAGTTCGGCTCGATCTGCGCGTTTTTGTGCAGCGTGCAGGCGGGCTACATGACAGGGCAAAACGTGCTGGCCGACGGCGGTACATATCCTGGCACTTTCTAGGCGTTCCGCGTGTTGGGCTTTGTCTGACGGGCTCCGTACAATACGCAGACAGTGTGGGCGTCTCCTTGTGTGGCCGCCCACACTTCGCCATGTTTCGATTCGCCATCATTGATTGCCATGCCAGCCTCTACGTCCGTCGCGTCTCCTCCCACCGCCCAGGTCGCAGGGACTGCTGCATTCTCAAAGTTCATGCATATATTGCAGCTGGTGGCGGACACGTCGGATCCGATGACCATTGCAGAGCTCAGCAAGCTGAGCGGTTATCCGCGTCCTACGGTGTACCGCACCGTGGCCGCTTTGCTGGCCGAACGTTTGTTGGCCGAGCATCCCCATACGGGAAAATTGACGCTGGGGCCACGTTTGATTCAGTTGGCCAGCCGCAGCTGGGGGCGTTCGGAGTTGCGTTTGGCGGCTGTCGAGGCGCTCAAGCAGCTACGCGATGTGACGGGTGAGACCGTCCATCTGGCGGTGCCCAATGGCCAGCACATGGTCTACATCGAAAAGCTCGAAAGTCCGAGCGCCGTGCAGATGAACTCGCGCATCGGGACCAACGTTTCCTTGCATTCGACGGCGGTGGGCAAGGCTTATCTGGCGATGCTGGACAGAGCGTCGCAGCAAGCCGTGTTAGAGACATTGCCGCAGCCGTTGCCGCACTATATGCCGAACACGGTGAAAGACCTCAAGGCCTTGCGTGGGGTGCTGGAGCAGGTCCGTCAGCGTGGCTGGGCGGTGGACGACGAGGAAAACGAGGCGGGCATTTATTGTTTTGGCGCGCCGATTTTTGGCCGTGACGGTATGCCGGTCGCGGCGATCAGCGTCAGTACGCTGCGCTTTCGCCAAAAACCCGACCCCGGGACGGCTTATGTCGCGCCGCTGCTGCAGGCCTGCCGGGCGATCAGCCAGCGTCTGGCCGAGACGCCGGCGTTGTCTTCTGCGGATATGTTGTAGGGCCTGTCTGAGAGGCCCTGCCATTACGCCGGTGTTTTCACCTGGCTTTCCAGGTGTGCCTTCAAATCAGGCGCCAGCTTGAGTTGGCGTGCCAGTTCGTCCAGGTAGGCGCGTTCCATGTAGCTTTCTTCGTCGACCATGATGAGGCTGGCCAGGTACATTTCCGCGCCCATCTCGGGGCTTTGGGCGGCGGCGGCAATGGCGCTGGGGTCGAGCGGCCGGGCCAGTTCAGCCTCCAGCCACCGGCGGTCGGCTGCGTCTGTGGACAGCTTGCCGAGTTCTGTTTCCAGTAGCTGACGTTCTTCGGGGCCGATGTGGCCGTCGGCCTTGGCCGCGCCGATCATGGCCGTCAGCACGGCTGAGCTGTGCTGCTCGAGCTGGCTCGCGGGCAGGCTCTGGAAGGACTCGGCCGTCAGCGCGGGCGTCGTTGCTGCAGCCGGCGCCGATGCGGGCTGCTGAGCCTGCTTTTTCTGCCAATCACCGTATGCGCGATAAGCCAGCGCGCCCAGGGCTGCCATGCCGCCGTACATGGCGACTTTGCCGCCCACCTTGCGGGCCTTTTTGCTGCCTAGCAGCAGGCCCAACGCACCAGCGCCCAAGGCGCCGCCGCCCAGTCCGGTCAGAAAGGACGACGTGTTGCCGCCGCCAGAGGTGGCGGATTGCACTCGTGCGCTGGCATCACGGGCCAGACCCTGGCCGGATTGCAGAAGTTGTTCTAAAAGCTGGCGGGCGCTCATGAAAGGCGGGCTCCTGTCGAGAATGCGGAACAATATCTGACTGCCTGGGGGCCAGGAAGTTCAGTTTTCTGTCAGGATGCAAGATTACGCGGTATCTCTGGGGGAACGTCGTCGGAAAATGCTACAAATAGCAAGAAGGCCCGTCGCATAACGTCCGCCGGTGCGCGAACGCACTGCAAATCAAACCTGTCCCGCCGCATTGCGGCTGCGTCCCTTTTCTGCCCGGTATGAATACCGAGGCTTTTCGGAGCAAAAAATGACCATTCGCGTCCGCCAGAATGCCCCACGTACCATGGAATTCACAGCGATGGCCGAAGGCCACTCGCTGCCGTTGGCCATGCCTCAACCGCAAGGCGACGGCCCTGATCCGCATGATTATTTCGACACGGCTCTGGGGGGATGCAAGGCGCTGACAGTGCTGTGGTACGCCCAGCGCAAGGAAATGCCTCTGGAGTCCATCGATGTCGACGTCGTGCGGGACGCATCGGAGGAGCGCAAGGGGGTGTATCGCCTGACCGCCAAGCTCACGCTGCACGGCGAACTCAGCGATGCCCAGATCGACGAGCTGCATTCCGTGGCAGAGAAATGCCCGGTGCACAAGTTGATGACGGCGGTGGATGTACAGGTGTCTACGTTGGTGGTGCGGCCGCAATAGCAGGCGCAGCATGCCGCGGCGACTCCGTCCGAGCGCCAGCACGGGCGCGCAGTATCTCCAGCAAACGTGCTGTCGCCGGTGATAGCAGACGGTCGTTACGGGTGATGAGACCGTAGTCGTCCATCTGGCAGGGCATCGGCAGCGGCAAGGTCGCGACCAGACCGCATGCCGAGTAGTACCTGGCCACGTCGATAGTCAGGACAGCCAGCATGTCGCTGCGTTCGAGCAGGCTGGTGATGAACAGCAGGGCCTGGCTTTCCACGACGCTCGTCGGGGGCCGCAGGCTGGCGTGCTGGAACATCAATTCGAAACGGTGGCGCAGCACCGAGCCCATGGGTGGCACGATCCAGCTTGCGTCAGCGACCTGTTCCAATGAGAGCTCAGGCTGTTGCAACAGGGGATGGCCGAGGCGCGCGACGGCGTTGACTGGCTCGAAATCCAAGGGCTCGAAATTCAGCGCCAGCTTGTCGTGTTCGGGCGATAGGCGTCCGATAACCAGGTCCAGCCGCTCCTGGGCCAGGCGTTCCAGCAGCAAATTGCTGCTTTCGACTTCAACAGCGATGGTCATCCGTGGCCATTGTTGTTTGATCTCGGCAATCGCCGCGGGCAGCAGACTGACCGCGGGCGAGGTAATGGCGCCGATACGGATGTGGCCCGCTTGTCCGTCCTTGAGATGGGCAATTTCATCGCGCGCCTGATCGAGACTTTCAACCAACAGCCGTGCATGGCGAATCAGCGCCTGCCCATATTCCGTGGGCCGTACGCCGCGTGGCAAGCGCTCGAACAAGGGGACATCCAGCATGTGCTCCATTTCTCGCAGCATCTTGGAGGCTGCGGGCTGTGTCATGGATAGCGCGGCGGCTGCGCGGTGGATGTTGCCCGTTTCCGCCAGCGCGACGAGCAACAGCAGATGGCGTGTCTTCAGCCGCGAGCGGATATACCAGGGCTGGGGGTTGAGCATAGGGTTTTCGAGAATATGTAAATTGATATCGAAAGCGGCTGTATTTTCATTAGAACGATAACAAAAAAGTATCTACATTAGCGCTTCCTGCCGCGACGACGGCATAGCGATTCCCGGAAGAGACACAATATGACCGACAAATCCAAGCCCAAGCTGCGTTCTGCCGAATGGTTCGGCACCAACGATAAAAACGGCTTTATGTACCGCAGTTGGATGAAGAACCAAGGGCTGCCGGATCATGCGTTCGATGGGCGTCCGGTCATCGGCATCTGTAATACCTGGTCCGAGCTGACCCCCTGTAATGCGCATTTCCGCAAGATCGCCGAACACGTCAAGCGCGGCGTGTACGAGGCGGGAGGTTTTCCGGTCGAGTTTCCGGTGTTCTCCACTGGGGAATCCAATTTGCGCCCCACCGCGATGCTGACGCGTAACCTGGCGGCGATGGACGTGGAGGAAGCGATACGCGGCAATCCGATCGACGCGGTGGTGTTGCTGTGCGGCTGTGACAAGACGACGCCTGCGTTGCTGATGGGCGCAGCGAGCTGTGATGTGCCAGCTATGGTGGTGACAGGCGGTCCGATGCTCAACGGCAAACTGGATGGCAAGAATATCGGTTCGGGTACGGCGGTGTGGCAGTTGCACGAGTCGCTCAAGGCCGGCGAGATCGATCTGCACAAGTTCTTGTCGGCCGAGGCAGGGATGTCGCGTTCGGCGGGTACCTGCAACACCATGGGTACGGCATCGACGATGGCATGTATGGCGGAATCGCTGGGCGTGAGCTTGCCGCACAATGCGGCGATTCCTGCGGTGGATTCACGTCGCTACGTGCTGGCGCATATGTCGGGCCGGCGCATTGTCGAGATGGCGTTGGAAGGCCTGACGCTGTCGAAAATTCTCACGCGCGAAGCGTTTGAAAACGCGATTCGCACGAATGCGGCAATCGGCGGTTCGACCAATGCCGTCATCCATCTGAAGGCCATCGCGGGCCGCATTGGCGTGCCGTTGGAGTTGGAAGACTGGACGCGCGTGGGGCAGGGCATGCCGACGATTGTCGACCTGATGCCCTCGGGGCGTTTCCTGATGGAAGAGTTCTACTATGCCGGCGGCTTGCCTGCCGTGCTGCGCCGCATGGGCGAGGCCGGGTTGTTGCCGCATCCGCAGGCGCTCACTGTCAATGGCCATACGATCTGGGACAACGTCAAAGACGCGCCCATCTACGATGACGAGGTGATTCGTCCGCTGGATAACCCGCTGATCAACGATGGCAGCATTCGTATTCTGCGCGGCAATCTGTCGCCTCGCGGCGCGGTGCTCAAGCCCTCGGCGGCAACGCCCGCGTTGCTCAAGCATCGTGGCCGGGCCGTGGTGTTCGAGAATCTGGAACACTACAAAGAGCGCATCGTCGACGAGGACCTGGACGTCGATGCCGACTCGGTCCTGGTCATGAAAAATTGCGGTCCGCGTGGTTATCCGGGCATGGCCGAGGTCGGCAATATGGGACTCCCCCCCAAGCTGCTGCGCCAGGGCATCAAGGATATGGTGCGCATTTCCGATGCGCGTATGAGCGGCACGGCATATGGCACGGTCGTGCTGCATGTGGCGCCCGAGGCGGCAGCCGGCGGACCGCTTGCCATTGTGCAAGACGGCGACTGGATCGAGCTCGATAGCGACGCTGGCCGCCTGCATCTCGATATTCCCGAAGACGAGTATCAGTGTCGCATGGCGACCGTGCAGAAGAATGCTGCTCCCGCCGACGGCGGCTATCGGCGTCTCTACGTCGATCACGTGCTGCAGGCCGACGAAGGTTGCGATCTGGACTTTCTCGTCGGTCGCCGAGGGTCGGCAGTGCCGCGCCATTCGCATTGACATCAAGACCAGGATGACGATTCGTGCCGAGCCCTTTGTTGCAGGGTTCGCGTAGCGCTGAGTCGTCATTCTGTACAGAAATTAAAACGGAGACCAATAATGACTACTGTCGCATCCAGCGGCCAGTTGGCCGCGCCCGCCACCGCCGAGCAAGGAGAAGAGTCACGCATCATCGGCATGCTCGTGCGCAAGCTGCTGCCTTTTTTGGCGTTGATCTATATCGTGGCGTATATCGATCGCGCTGTGGTGGGCTTTGCCAAGCTGCATATGAATGCCGACATCGGCATCAGCGAAACCGCCTATGGCATTGGCGCGGGATTGTTTTTCATCGGTTATTTCTTGTTTGAAGTCCCCAGCAATCTGGCGCTGGAGCGCTTTGGCGCGCGTCGGTGGTTTGCGCGTATTTTGTTTACGTGGGGCGCGATTACGATGGCCATGGCGTTGATCCATAACGCCACGACGTTTTATATCGCGCGGTTTTTGCTGGGTGCGGCTGAAGCGGGGTTGTACCCCGGCATCCTGTATTTTCTGACCAAATGGTTTCCGTTGCGCCACCGGGCGCGCATCATTGGACTATTGGTGCTGGCCCAGCCGATTGCCTTGATCGTGACCGGGCCGATGGCGGGCTTGTTATTGGACGGGAGTGGATGGTTTGGGCTCTCGCCTTGGCAGACGCTGTTTGTGGTGAGCGGCCTGCCGGCGGTATTGCTGTGCTTACCGACTCTGCGCATTTTGCCGGAGTCGCCTGCGACGGCGAAGTGGTTGAGCGCGGATGATCGCGCCTGGATCGAACGCGAGCTGGCTGCCGATGCCTCTACGCATGCATTGAAATCACATGGCAATCCCCTCAAGGCGTTGGCCGATAAACGCGTGCTGATGCTGGCATTGCTGTTCCTGCCGTTTCCGCTGGCGATTTACGGTCTGTCGATGTGGTTGCCGACTATCATCAAACAGTTCGGTGTGACCGACTCGATGACGGGGTTCTTGTCTGCGGTGCCTTATTTGTTCGCGGTGGTGGGCCTGCTCATTGTGCCTCGGCATTCGGACAAGCACGGCGAGCGCTATTGGCATATCGCTATCGTGTCAGGGGCTGCGGCGATTACCTTGGCCGCCAGCGCCTGGTTTACGTCGCCGGCGCTGCAGTTTTTCTTTATTTGCCTGACCGCGTTTTCCATTTACTCTATCCAGGCCGTGGTCTGGGCGTTGCCTGGGCAGTTTCTCACTGGCAGCAGCGCCGCGGTGGGTATTGCGATGATCAATTCGCTGGCGAATCTGGGCGGATATATCGGCCCGTTCGGTGTCGGCTATATCAAGGACGCTACCGGCAGCACCTCGGGCGGTTTGTATTTTCTGGCCATCATGCTGGTGTTTGCGGTGGTGATGACCTTTGTCGTGCGGGCCGCGTTGGACGGCAAGCGCTGATTTGATGGATTTGATACGGAACACATAACATGGCTCATCCTTCGACACCTTATCGTGGCATTTTCCCGGTCGTGCCGACCACGTTTCATGAGGACGGTACGCTGGATCTGGCCAGCCAGAAACGCGCCATTGACTTCATGATCGATGCCGGCGTGGACGGACTGGCGATTCTGGCTAATTTTTCCGAACAGTTTTCGCTGGCCGACGATGAGCGCGACGTGCTGACGCGCACGGCACTGGAGCATGTGGCGGGGCGTGTCCCGGTGATCGTGACGACCTCTCACTATGCCAGTCAGGTCTGCGCGCAGCGCAGCCGCCGCGCACAGGATCTGGGGGCGGCGATGGTGATGGTGATGCCGCCTTACCACGGTGCGACCTTTCGGGTGCCAGAGGCCGGGATAGCGGAGTTTTATGCCCGTGTGTCAGATGCCATCGACATTCCGATCATGGTGCAGGACGCGCCTGCCAGCGGTACTGTGCTGTCCGCGGCGTTCTTGGCGAAATTGGCGCGGGAAGTCGAACACGTTTCGTATTTCAAGATCGAAACCGCCGGCGCGGCGGCCAAGCTGCGTGAATTGATCCGTTTGGGCGGCGATGCGATCGAAGGCCCGTGGGACGGCGAAGAGGCCATTACGCTGCTGGCCGACCTGCACGCTGGCGCGACCGGCTCGATGACGGGCGGCGGTTTCCCCGATGGGATTCGCCCCATTATCGAAGCGTTCCGAACCGGAGATGCCGATGCGGCCTTTACGCTGTATCAGCGTTGGCTGCCACTGATCAACCACGAGAACCGGCAGGCCGGCATGCTGGCAGCCAAGGCGCTGATGAAAGAAGGCGGCGTGATTGCCTGCGACGCACCCCGCCATCCTCTGCCGCCGATGCACCCCGAAACACGGCGTGAGCTGCTCGATATCGCACGCCGGCTCGATCCGCTGGTGTTGCGCTGGGGGCGCTGAGATGCTTGGGTGAAAGCTGGTTTGTTCCTGGCGCGAGCGCTTTGACATCGACGCGGCGCTGCCCACGGTGACAGCCTGAATGCAGAACGTCCTAGCGCTTAGCCAAAAAAACGCCCCGACGAGGGGCGTTTTTTGTTGGTCGCTGACCTTAGCGGCGGGGCGCTAGCAGCTTATTCCATGCCCGGTGTGACCGTCGAGAAACCCGCATCGACGTGGGTGATTTCACCCGTCACGCCGGCAGCCAGGTCCGACAGCAGGAAGGCGGCGACGTTGCCGACTTCTTCGATGGTGACATTGCGGCGCAGCGGAGCATGGGCCTCAACGAATTTCAGGATCGAGGAGAAGTCCTTGATCCCGCTGGCGGCCAGGGTCTTGATCGGGCCAGCCGAGATGCCGTTGGAGCGGATGCCGCGCGGGCCGAGCGCTGTCGCCAGATAGCGGACGCTGGCTTCGAGCGAGGCCTTGGCCAGGCCCATCGTGTTGTAGTTGGGGACAACACGTTCGGCGCCGAGGTAGGTCAAGGTCAATACGGATGCCTTGCGGCCCTCCATCAGGGGCAGGGCGGCCTTGGCCAGGGCGGGGAAACTGTAGGCCGAGATATCGTGGGCGATGCGAAAGCCCTCGCGTGAGAGGCCATCCAGAAAATCGCCTGCGATGGCTTCGCGCGGGGCAAAGCCGATCGAGTGCACCAGTCCGTCCAGGCCATCCCAGCGTTTGCCTAATTCAGCGAATGTTTCCTCGATCTGGCTGTCTTCGGCCACATCGCAGGGCAGCACGATATCGCTGCCGAATTGGGCGGCGAATTCGCCGACGCGGTCTTTGAAACGGTCGCCCACATAGGTGAAAGCCAGTTCAGCGCCTTGTTGGTGGCAGGCTTGTGCAATGCCGTAGGCGATGGAACGGTTGGAAAGCACCCCGGTGACCAGAATGCGTTTGCCGGCGAGAAAGCCCATGTGTCGTGTCCTATGAATTCCGTGCGGAAAGGCAGCTATTTTAAAGCGTAACGATCAGCCTCGCGTGCCGGTGCCCGGCACGCGCAGTTGTGCGCCGACTTTCAGGTTGCTGCCCTTCATGTTGTTGAGCGCGCGCAAGGCGTCGACCGAGGTGCCATAGCGCCGGGCGACGCTGCTCAGGGTGTCGCCCGAGCGCACTTTGTGAGTGCGCACGTTGGGGCGAGTTGCCGTGGTGCGTCGAGCCGAGCGAGAGGCGGGCGGGACGGCTACGCCGGCCGGGGTTTCGAGAGAGGCCAGTTGGACGCCGCCAGGCTCGCTGGCCGGGATCAACAGACTGGCGCCGCTGGCAGATTTGGTGCGGCGGGAGACGCCGTTGGCACTGCGCAGCGCCACTTCGGTGACGCCAAAACGCTTGGCGATCGAGGCATAGGATTCGCCGCGGCGAGGTTGGTAGACCTTCCAGGAGCTCAGATCGCCCTTATAGGCTTGCAGATTGGCATTGAACTTGTCCACGCGATCTGTCGGCAACAGCAGCGTGGGCTGGTGTTCGCCGCGGATAATCGGACGGTTGAACGAGGGATTCAGGGCTTTGAATTCCTCGAGCGGCATTTCTGCGAGCCGGGCCGCGACTTCGAGGTCGATGTCGCGGTTCTTGCGCACCATGGCGAAATAGGGCGAATTGTCGACGGGGGGCAGAACGACCGCGTATTTACGCGGGTTGGCGATGATGTTCTTGATGGCCTGCAGCTTGGGAACGTAGTTGCGCGTTTCCTCGGGCATGTTCAGCGACAAATAGTCCGAGGACAGATTGGCGGCTTCGTTTCGGGCCATCGCGCGCTGTACCGAGCCTTCGCCCCAGTTGTATGAGGCCAGGGCCAGATACCAGTCGCCCTGCATTTCGAACAGCTTTTCCAGATAATCCAGCGCGGCGTAAGTCGAGGCGATGGGGTCACGCCGTTCGTCGCGCCACCAGTCTTGCTTCAGATTGAAATACTGGCCCGTCGCGGGGACAAACTGCCAGAGGCCAGATGCCTGGGAGCGCGACAGCGCCGTGGGGTTGTAGGCGCTTTCGACAAAAGGCAGCAAGGCCAGCTCGGTGGGCAGGCCGCGGCGGTTGATTTCGTCAACGATGAAATACAGATACTTGCCGGCCCGCTCGGCCATGCGCTGAACCGATTCGGGGTGGGCCGCATAGTAGTCAGTCCATTCCTGCGCCAGTTCGGTGTTCAGGTTGGGGATGGCGAAACCGCGGCGGATACGGTCCCAGGCATCTACGGGGGGATTGGTCAGATCGACAGTACGCGAGGTGTCTGCTGCGACATACTGCTGCTTGTTGTTGGTGGAGGGGGCCAGCGTCGCCGATTGGCGCGGCGTGCCGGCACAACCGGCAAGGATGGCGAGAACAACAGGTAGCAGAAGTCTAAACAAGGTCATCGGGTCATTGTCACTTGAAATCGTTTTTCCATTCACGCAAAGCCGCAAACGTGGCCACAGGCGTGTCCAACGCTAGTCCGGACTGCTGGCGGGCAGCCTGAATGACAGCGGCTTGGCTGGTGCGCAAGAACGGATTGGTGTCCAATTCTAGTGCCATAGTGGTCGGCACGGTAGGACAGCCGTGTTCGCGTAATTGCTGGGCCCGCTGATACCACTGTTGCAGGGTATGGTTGGCAGGTTCAACTGCCATGGCCCAGCGCAAGTTGGATAGAGTGTACTCGTGCGCACAGCAAACCTGTGTATCGGCGGGTAAGGATATGAATTTTGCCAGAGAGGCGTGCATTTGTGCGGGCGAGCCCTCAAATAACCGGCCACAGCCGCCCGCAAACAGGGTGTCGCCGCAAAACAATACGGGTTTTTCCTGGTCCTGGACCTGGCCAAAGTAAGCAATGTGTCCAGCTGTATGTCCCGGAACGTCCAGGACTGATAGCGTCAGGCCGACCTCAGGCAGGGTGACGTGGTCGCCCTCGACGAGTCGGACATCGCAGTGCGGCAGACGTTCGTTTGCAGGGCCGTAGACGGTGGCCGGGGCATGGTGCAGCAATTCAAGCACACCTCCGACATGGTCGCCGTGGTGATGGGTGAGTAGAATGGCGCGCAGTTGCAGCCCGCGCTGCGCAATCAGGTCCAGCACCGGTCCGGCTTCGCCCGGGTCCACCACGACGGCATTATTTCCGCGCACGATGGCCCAGATATAGTTGTCGGAAAAGGCGGGCAGCGGCAGGATAGGGCCGTCGCCATTCGTGACGGGCAGAGTTTGCATCATTTTTCAGGAACGTCGACGTGACCGAGGAAACTCCGCCGATTGTAGAACTAGCCGAGTGGTTCCAGACACCGCCAGGGCAGTATGTCCTGGCGTGGGAGCGCTCGCAGTTCGACGCTATCGTGGCGGATGTGTTCGGATATTACGCTTGGCAAGTCGGTTTTGCAGAGTTTAATTTGCTGCAGGCCAACCGGATGCCCTTCAAGGGCTGGGTCGGAGCGCAGATGCCCGGCCCCGAGCAGGCGGCCCTGTGGCAAGGGTGTGTGGTGGCGAGTCCCGACGCATTGCCGTTCGAATCGCAAAGCGTGGACTTGCTGGTGTTGCCGCATGCATTCGAGTGCACGGACTCACCGCACGACGTGCTGCGCGAGGCCGAACGTGTGCTGATGCCAGAGGGGCGCCTGGTGATCTCGGGTTTCAATCCCTGGAGCCTTTGGGGCGCGCGCAACCGGACTCCCGGTATGGAGCCCTGGCTGCCGCTGCCGCCTTCGGCTCAGGTATCCTTGCCGCGCCTGAAGGATTGGCTGAAGCTCATGTCATTCGATGTCGGGTCGGGCCGTTTTGGCTGCTATGCCCCGGCATGCCGGACCGAAAAATGGCTGCAGCGATGGCACTTCATGGAAACCTATGGCCAGCGTTGGTGGGCATTGGGCGGGGCGGTCTACGTGGTGTCCGCCGTCAAGCGGGTGGCGGGTATGCGATTGGTCGGCCCTGCCTGGAAATCCGCCAAACGCCGCCGTCGCACCCGCGCCGCACCGGTCGTCGTCAATCGCGAAGCCGGGCCGGGCAAAACGTGATGAGACGTCAAGGGTGTCTCGTCGGACTTAACAGTAGGAACAATGCAAACAAACAACGATAGCGGTCTGCAGGTAGAAATGTGGACGGATGGGGCATGCAAAGGCAATCCCGGGCCGGGTGGCTGGGGGGTGTTGATGCGTGCCGGCGCACACGAGAAGACGCTGTATGGGGGGCAAGCCGGTACGACCAACAACCGCATGGAGTTGCTGGCCGTGATCGAGGGCCTGCGCGCGCTCAAGCGGCCATGCAAGGTACGGATTCATACCGACTCGCAATATGTCATGAAGGGCATGACCGAGTGGCTGGTCAACTGGAAACGCCGCGGGTGGATGACTGCGGATAAAAAGCCGGTGAAAAACTCAGAGCTCTGGCAGGCGCTGGATGAACAGGTCTCGCGCCATCAGGTGGATTGGCGCTGGGTGCGCGGTCATGCCGGGGACCCGGGCAATGAGCGTGCTGACGCACTGGCCAATCAGGGCGTGGAGAGCGTGCGAAAGGGATAACTTTTACGGCGGTTTCATGCGGGAATACCCTGGAAATAGTCCGCAGATCGCGCTCGCCGGCCAACTTTGTGCCAGTATGTAAACCGCTGGTGCTACAGTGCCAGCTCCATAGCTTGTTTCCATCCCGTCGGGCCAGCAACGCGCGCGGCTCGGCATGTTTACGCACCGCGATCATTGCGCATGAAAAAAGCTGTACTGCTGACTGCTATTGCGGTCGGGCTCGCTGCGGGCGCGGCCTTGGGGTATTGGGTTCCGCGCTGGTTGGCGGCCCCTGCGGGGTCTGTCGCAGATGCCGCTTCAACGGCGGTATCCGCCGCACCGAAAACCAAATCCCTGGATACGGTGCGGATAGAGGTCGCGCAAGTCCAGCAACTGAAATTCACGCGTGGCATCTCCGCGGTCGGCAGCCTGCGCTCTGATGAGTCGGTCGTGTTGCGTCCCGAGGTTGCGGGCCGTATTAAGACCATCGATTTCAAAGAAGGCCAGCCGGTAGAGCGCGGACAGGTACTGATCCGCCTGGACGATTCGGTGTCACGGGCCGAATTCGATCAGGCGCGTGCTAATTTGGCGTTGGCGCAAACACATTATCGCCGTGCCGTCGAGTTGCAGGGCCGTGGTTTCGTCAGCCAGCAGGCGCGCGACGAGGCCGGCAGCAACCTGAAAGTCCAACAGGCGGCCACCGCATTGGCACAGGCGCGGCTCGACAAGATGACTATACGAGCACCCTTTGCCGGCATCGTGGGTCTGCGCAGCGTGTCGGTTGGTGATTATGTCGATCAGGGGCAGGACCTCGCGCCATTGGAGGCGATTGATCCTCTGAAGGTCGATTTCCGTGTGCCCGAAATGTATTTCAACAAAATCCAGGTTGGCCAGTCGCTGACTATCCGTCTGGATGCGCTGCCTGGCTCAGAGCGCCAGGGGCAGGTATATGCCGTGAGTCCGCTGGTGGATGCGGGAGGCCGCTCGATCCTGCTGCGGGCCACGATCCCGAACCCGGATGCGCGATTGCGACCGGGTATGTTTGCTCGCGTGCAACTCTTGTTTGGGGCCGACGATGTGCTGGCGGTACCGGAAGCGGCGCTCGCGCCCTCGGGCCAGGCGCAGTACGTTTTCACGGTGCGAGAGGGGCACGCTCGCCGCACCGAGGTCACGCTGGGCGAGCGTCGGGATGGCCAGGTCGAGATACTGACGGGCGTTGCCGCGGGCGACCAGGTCGTGGTCGCCGGCTTTCAGCGGCTGACTGACGGGGCGCCGGTCGAGGTGGCCCCGGCGGCCGCCTCGAGGCCGGCGCAGAGCAAGGCGCAGGGACCACAGGCGAGTCGATCATGATTTTGTCCGAGGTCTGCATCAAGCGGCCGGTATTTGCATCGGTCTTGTCGTTGATCATTGTCTTGATCGGCCTGATCTCGTATTCGCGCTTGACGGTGCGTGAATATCCCAACATCGACGAGCCTATCGTCTCGGTCAGCACTACCTATAAAGGCGCCTCTCCGGAGGTCATCGAATCGCAGGTCACCAAACCCCTAGAAGACCAACTGGCCGGTATAGAAGGGGTGAATGTGATGACCTCGCGCAGCCGGTCCGAACGCAGCTATATCAACATCAAATTCAATCTGTCGCGAGATCCCGATGCCGCTGCCGCCGAGGTGCGCGACAAAGTATCCCGCGCGCGCCGCTATCTGCCGGACGAGATCGACGAGCCCATTATCGGCAAGGTCGAGGCTGATGCTACGCCCGTCATCTATATCGCGGTGGAGTCCGGCTCGTTATCCGTGATCCAGACGTCCGACTACATCAATCGCTATATCAAGACACGCCTGTCTGTGCTGCCCGGGGCCGCGGAAGTGCGTGTGTATGGCGAACGTCTGCCGTCTATGCGGATTTACGTCGATCGAGCAAAGCTGGCGGCCTATCAATTGACCGTTCAGGATGTCGAGAACGCGCTGTCCAGCCAGAATGTGGAGATTCCTGCGGGCCGTATCGAATCGCGTGATCGCGAGTTCACAGTCGTGTCGTCAACGGACCTTCAGACGCCTGCACAGTTCGCGGATATCGTGGTCGCGAACGTCAAAGGCTATCCCGTACGGATGCGCGATGTGGCCAGGGTCGAGGTCGGTGCGGCAGATGATCGCGTGTTGTCACGCTTTAACGGTAAGAACGCGATCAACATCGGCCTGACCAAGCAGTCCACGGCGAATCCCCTGGATCTGTCCAAGGCTGTGCGTGATGAGGTGGCGCTATTGAATGAGACCTTGCCCGATGGGATGAGGTTGAACATCGCCTACGACACGTCCACATTCATCGAGCGTTCCATCAGTTCGGTGTACCACACCATCCTCGAGGCCATTGTGCTGGTGGTGCTGGTCATTTTCTTTTTCCTGCGGAACTTGCGGGCCAGCATCATCCCCATCGTGACAATCCCGGTGTCGCTGGTCGGCGCTTGCGGTCTGATGTACATGTTTGGCTTTTCGATCAACACGCTGACGTTGTTGGCCATGGTGCTGGCGATCGGTCTGGTGGTCGATGACGCCATCGTCGTGCTCGAGAATATTTTCCGCCATATCGAAAACGGGATGCCACGCCGCGAGGCGGCATTGCAGGGATCGAAAGAAATCGGTTTTGCCGTGGTGGCAATGACACTGACCCTGGTCACGGTGTACGCGCCGCTGGCATTCGCAACGGGGCGTACCGGCAAGCTGTTCATCGAGTTTGCACTGACATTGGCTGGCGCGGTACTGGTGTCGGGTTTTGTCGCGTTGACGCTGACACCGATGATGTGCTCAGTCTTGTTGCGCCACCAATCCAGCCATAGCCGCTGGTACAACCTGATCGAGGGTTGGCTCAATGGTTTGGCGAACGGCTATCGCCGCACTTTGCTGTGGGCCCTGCATCAACGGGCACTCATCGTGATCATCGGCCTGCTCGTGGCGGCAGGTAGCGGTGTTCTGTTTTCAGTGGTGAAAAGCGAGTTGGCGCCCGTCGAAGACCGCGGGGCGATTTACGGCAGGGTGACCTCGCCCGAGGGCGCTACGCTGGGCTACATGCTCGAGAGTGTGCAGCAGATCGAACAGTTCTATGCCCAGATCCCGGAAACCGAGGCCTATCAGTCGTCGATCGGTTTTCCTACCGTCACCGACGGCACGGCGATTTTGCGCTTGGCGCCCTGGGAGCAACGCGATCGCAAACAGCAGGAGATTGCGCGCGAGCTGCAGTCTAAATTCGCTTCGCTGCCCGGGGTCAAAGCCTTTCCCACGAATCCGCCTTCATTGGGGCAATCCTCACGCTCCAAACCCGTCGAGTTCATCATCATGAGCCAGTCCTCGTATGCCGAGTTGGACAAGCTCGTGAGCGTGTATGTGAACGCGTTGCGTGATTATCCGGGGTTGATCAACCTGGACACGGATCTGCGTTTGAATACCCCCGAACTGCGTGTGCAGGTGGATCGCGACAAGATGGCCGACGTGGGCGCAGCGGTCGACGTCGTGGGCCGTACGCTGGAGTCGATGCTGGGCGGACGGCAGGTGACGCGCTACAAAGATGACGGTGAACAGTACGACGTGATCGTGCAGGTGTTGCCGCAAGACCGCAGCAATACAACAGATATCTCGGGTATTTATGTCCGTACGCGCGACGGCAGCATGGTGCAATTGGACAATCTGTTGTCGGTGCATGAGAGTGTCTCGCCTCAATCGTTGAACCATTTCAATCGCCTGCGCGCAGTGAAGATCGAGGCCGAGGTGGCGCCTGGTTACGCGTTGGGCGAAGTCCTCTCTCACATGCAAGACGTGGCGCGTCAGGTGCTGCCCCATACCTTGCAGACCGATCTGGACGGCCAGTCACGCGAATTCCGCGATTCGTCGGGCAGTATCTATCTCGTGTTCGCCATGGCGTTGGCGTTCATCTATCTGGTGATGGCCGCGCAGTTTGAGAGCTGGCGCAATCCGTTCATCATCATGTTGTCAGTGCCCTTGTCCATGACGGGGGCGTTGCTGGCGCTCTGGCTGAGTGGAGGCACCTTGTCGATCTACAGCCAGATCGGTTTGATCACGCTGGTTGGTCTGATTACCAAACACGGCATCCTGATCGTCGAGTTCGCCAATCAATTGCGTGACGAGGGGCATGAGCTGTTTGAGGCAGTCATCGAAGCCAGCGTGCTGCGTTTGCGTCCGATTTTGATGACCACTGGGGCGATGGTGTTGGGCACCCTCCCGCTCGCCGTGTCCACCGGCGCGGGGGCGGAGTCCCGGCAGCAGATTGGATGGGTGCTGGTTGGCGGGCTGATGCTCGGGACGTTTCTGACCTTGTTCGTGGTACCTGTGGCGTACACGCTGATTGCAAAGGCCCGGTTGCGCCGCGACGCGGGCGGCGACGACAAGGCGCACGCCGCCGCCAGTACCAAGGCTGCGGCTTCGGGCGAGCATTAACGGCTCAGCGGTCCTGCCTATCCGATTGTGATGTGTCCAACACGTCGTCTTCGGGGGTGATCACGCCCGGTTCGCCAGGGGGCGTAATCACGCGCCCCTGGCGGGGACGCCCGGCGACCTCGGGCGCGTCGTCCGGCATCGGCATGATGCCGGTGCCATGGACGGGGTCGGTGGGCGTTTTCGGAGACCGAGCATCGGTATCAGTGTGTTCTGAGGGAACATTCTCTCGGGCAGTTTTTTCCATGATGAACTCCTGATGGGGAATGAGTGCGGCGCGGGCCGCGACGCATTGCCAGCTTAGGTGTGCGCCAGCTCGCGGGCCGTGACGACATGTGTCCCTCGCAAGTTTCATGCCGGCGCGGACATGATCGACGGATTGAAATCTCGATCTGGCCTGCCGGGTGCGTAGATGCTAGGTACACTAATGGCTTCGCTTATGGTGCCGTACCCGGCCGCTGAGGGCGGCTGCCATGCCGCACGTCCAGTGTGCTGGCTTGGATGCCAGCTGTGCCGAGCCTCGCGGCATATCTCCTTGTTACCAAATTGCCTGACATGCGCCAAATCATTTTCGATACTGAAACCACCGGCCTGGACCCTAATCAGGGACACCGGATTGTTGAAATCGGCTGCGTCGAGATCGTCAACCGGACTGTCACCGGGAATAACCTGCACATTTATTTGAATCCGGACCGCGATAGCGACCCAGAGGCGTTGGCGGTGCACGGTCTGACTACGGACTTTCTGTCGGACAAGCCGCGCTTTAGCGAAGTGGCCGATCAGTTTCTCGAATTCATCGCGGGTGCGGAACTCATCGCCCATAACGCGGCGTTTGACGTCAAGTTCTTCAACGCCGAGCTTAAACGCATCGGCCGGGGCGAATTGGCCGGCTTGTGCGACAAGATCACGGACTCGCTGTTGTTTGCGCGGACGCTGTATCCGGGTAAACGGAACTCGCTGGATGCCCTGTGTGATCGTCTCGGGGTGTCCAATGCGCACCGGACGCTGCACGGCGCTTTGCTTGACTCGCAACTGCTGGGCGAAGTCTGGCTGGCCATGACACGAGGGCAGGACGCGTTGTTGATCGACGTCGACGACAGCGGGCCGTCCACTGGCGCGGGCGTGACGCTGAAAGCGTTTGATGGCAGTGCGCTACCCGTGTTGGCGGCATCGGCGGAGGAGTTGGTCGAGCATGAGGAGTATTTGGCGAGTCTGGATAAATCCGTAGGGGGTGACTGCGTGTGGCGTAGTCTGGACGCGCCGAAAGAGGTGGTCGCCGACGCGTGATACGGGTGGCTGCTCCCGGTAGCGTCATTGTTATCGAGAGAAAACCCCAAGAGTGTCGCCGTGTTTGCGGTGCGGGATTTTTCTATGCTAGAATTCCGCTTCTTTGGGTGGTTAGCTCAGTGGTAGAGCACTGCCTTCACACGGCAGGGGTCACAAGTTCGAACCTTGTACCACCCACCAAAGACTTCTCTGATGAAGTCTCCCAAAGCCTAAAAGCCCCTAGTTTTCAATAGCTTGGGGCTTTTTTGTTGTCTATTGTCCTCTACGAAGGGGCATAGACATGCCGTCTTGGCTGGCGGTATCCTTAACGGTAGCTCCCCATATCATCGCTACAGATACCGTCAGGAAGCCAGGATGCCCCTTACGTGCCGTTGTTTTGCTGTGGCGAGGCGATTCGCTCTTGTACCGCCTCATACATCCAAAGTAATCCAATGATCAGAAAACCGGCCATCCCCCTCTCCTCATGTAAATTTCCGTTCGTGTAGCCCGGTATCGGTCTTCACCGTGTCACTGACACTGCTCGTCGTAGGGCAGATCCAGTGTCAGGCAGTCCGCTGTCGTTCTATCGCTTGAAGTAGTAGTCCAGCATCTCGCTGGTACGGTCCTGGCGTTTTGGGTACCGCCTTGCCAGGTAGGCCTTCAGCTCTTCTTCTGCGCTCGGTGGTCGAAAGGCGTTGGGAGGTGTCCCCATCAAGCGCTGAGCCTCCTGTAATGTGCGTTGCGCGCACAGTTCTCCCGCGCTGATAGGGGCATTTCTCATATTCTTCTTCTGGTCGAGGCTTTCCATTTTTATCGGCAGAGATCAGTTAGCAAAGGAATGACTAAAAATTCGTGCCCGGCGCCGGCTATTTCTTTCGATGTGCACGTACCACTTCAATGTTGTCCCGCTGTTGCGAGGTAAACGATGCCAGCGCCTGCGGACCGGCACTCTGTTCCACTGCCAGATACATGCCGGCGTGCAGGACGGCCAGCGTGGCCGCAACATACTGCTGGCTCGACAATCCGTGCCGTGCCAATGCCGCGCGTACCTCCGGCTGGGCATCGAGCCGGCGCGCGAGACCCTCGACTGACTCGGCGTCATCGCTGTCATCGTCGTCATCGTCTGCGTCGCCGTCGCCCGCTAGCTGCACGGTGCCTAGTTCCACCGTCACGGCGGCCATACGCTCCAGCATGGCGGGAGTTAGGGCAAAGCTTGCCGGGTCAGCATCCGAGGACGCCCAGACCTGGCCTGCGGCCAGCGCGAACATCAAACATAAGGCCGCAACAAAGCGCCGAGAACAAGAGTTGCAGGAGAAAGACATGGTTCTTTCCATTCAAGAAAACCACACAGAAGGCCCGCAATCTACCCGTCTGTCATGTGCCGCGCCCCACCCCGACGGGGTAGGTGTCGCAAAATGGTAACGATGGCGCTCGCCTGTTCCTCGCGTGGATAAAATCCGCCCAGCGGTTGTTTCGATGGGAAGCCCAACGGAGAGAGTCCATGTCTACCCGCCGTTCCACGAGTCGTGCGCTGGCAAGCCTGCATCAGATGACCTGTCTGGATACGGGCGGTCCGCAGTTGATTCAGCCTTTGCTGCAAAGCATGCACCAGTTGATCGGCTTTGAATCGGGCGGTTATTTCTATCCGGGCGGCGATGGCGAGCTGGAAGCGCACATGGAAGATCCCGGCGTTGCGGCTTCAGTCCCCGAGCATTTTGATCCGTGTATCCTGCGCAGCGAAAGTCAGATGTTCCATAACACCTTGCGCCAGTCCAGCGATATCGCTCTGCATGAATACGGTCCTCGCACGCTGAGCCAGATGCTTAGGGGAACCTATCCGGGGCTGCTTCGCAGTGACTATTACAACGTGGTCATGCGCCCGGCCGGTGTCGGCGACTGGTTGTGCCTGGCATTGCGCACGCAGCAAGGGCAGGGCATCGGCATGCTGTTCCTCTTTCGTCCCGCGGGCGCGCAGGCCTTCCAACACGCTGAGGTCGAGGCGCTGGCGCGCCTCGAAGGCCATTTGGCGCGCGCCCTGCAACCCGGCGCATTCGATGCGGACGAGCGGGATGCGCATCGCCAAGGCCTGTTGATTGCCACTCTCGATGCGAGGCCGTTGTGGATATGCCCGGAGGCCGAGGTGCTGATGCCGCTGGCGTTCGGCTGGCGTTGGCGGCGTGGTGCTGAATTGCCCGCGGCCGTGAAAGCGCTGTTGCAGCGTCTTACTCCGCGACCGGGTGTTCTGCCGCTCCCGCCGTACATGGATTGGTGTAACGCGCAAGGCCGGTTCTCGCTACGCGCCGTACGTCTGGCCGCGGCCCTCGGTCATGGCGAAGCAGTGGGGGTATACATCACTCAGCACGTAGCGCGCGGCGTGCGGCTGATGTCGGCATTGAACGCGCTGCGCCTGCCGCAACGCCAATATGAATTGGCCTATTGGCTGGCGCGAGGCCTGTCGGAATCGCAAATCGCCCAACGCATGGGTATCAGTCTCAACACAGTGGTCTACCATCGCCGTCAGCTCTATAACCGATTGGGGGCGAGTCACCGCATCGAACTATTGACGAAGTTGGGGTTGTAGGGGCGCTGCGGTTCAGCCGCGTTGCTACGTATCCCTGCAGGCCACGATGACCGGCAGCGCCGAGTTTGGCTGATCAGTGATTGGAGATTTGCCAGTCGGTGGCAATGCCATATACCGCTTGGGTGGCGAGCTGTTTCGCTATTCGTTCTTTGAGATCTGGGGCCTCAGTTTCTCGCGGCCGATACCATACAGTGATCCAGTTGAGGCTTCCAAGAATGCTTTTGACCGCAAAAGAGGGATCCAATTGAGTAAATAGTCCACCCGCGATGCCTTCGGTCACGACGTGGTGGAACAATTCTTCATAGGAATCCCGCATAGCAATGACTTCAGCCAATGCTTCACGTTCCATGGGCGTGGTGCTGACGGACTGATGCAGCTCGACACCCTGGACGGTGACGCGCTGGTAATACAGCGAGTCCATCATCAGCATCGCGTGCAAGTAGGCCATGCGATGAAGTTTTTCCCGCGGCGCGAGCTTGTCGTCGCAAGCAACAGGAACTTGCGTCTTCAGATTCATGACCATCGCGCGCTTGTGCACGGCGAAGAACAGGTCGGTCTTGCTGCGATAGTGGTAGTAGACGCTGCCTTTGGTGGCGCCAATCTGGCTGGCAATCACGTCAATGGACGCTGCGGTGAATCCATAGATGGTGAACGCCTTGGCCGCCGCGTCCAGCAGTTTGAGTTGGATGGCGGGCATGTTTTCATAGTCGATGCCCACCCAGTTTTCGAGTTCGGAGGTCAGGATCACGGTATTTGCAGATCTGGCTGGCGGCGTACAGCAGTATAGCGGCAAAGCCCGGCTGTACGCCGCGCGGTACGTTCAAGTGTTGAACAAGGTTTCGTTGGCGGCGATCGTCGTGTTGCCCAGCGTCGGCGCGGGGGCTCGGATGCTGCCGGGCGTGTCGCTGAGCTTGATGGGAATGCCGGGTCCCGTATAGTCGGCCGTGCGCACGACCATGCCTCGAAACTTGGCGTGCTCGGCGTCGGCCACCGCCCGGATGTCCAGGATCGGCGCGGCCGGGACGCCCGCGGCCAGCAAGACAGGCCCGAGCTGTTCCCCGTCGACGTTTGCGAATGCGCGACACAGCTCGTCTTCCAGCGCTTCGCGGTTCTCGACGCGAGCGCGGTTGGTGGCGAATCTCGGGTCAGACGGCAGGCCAGACACGCTCAAGTGCGAGCACAACCGGGCAAACAGCCTGTCGTTGGCCACGGCCACGAATAGCGGCACGGTAGCGGTACGGTAGACGTTGTACGGCACGATGTTGGCGTGTCGATTGCCCGACGGGCCCGGTACCTTGCCTGAATGCAGATAGTTGGTCAGGAACGGATGCGCCACCGATACCGCACTGTCGTACAAGCTGACATCGGCCATCTGGCCGCGCCCTGTGCGGTGTCTGGCCTGCAAGGCCAGCAGGATGGACATCGCGGCATTCATGCCGGTTGTCAGGTCCACTACCGGCACACCGATTCGGACAGGTTCGCCCGCTTGGTCGCCGTTGATCGACAGTAGCCCGGCCATGGCTTGCACGGCGGCATCGTAGCCCGGCAAGCCGCCGTAGGGGCCTTCGTCGCCAAAGCCGGTAATGCGGCAATGGATAAGCCGAGGATACCTCTCGACGAACCATCGTGCATGCGGAATGCCCCATGCCTGCAGCGTGCTCAGCTTGAAATTCTCAATCAATACGTCGGCCGTCTCCAGCAAGGCAAAGAGTTTGTCGCGTTCGTTGGCCTGCCCCAGATCGAGAACGACGCTGCGCTTGTTGCGGTTGACGGCATTGAAATAAGCCGAGCTTTCATTAACGAACGGCGGGCCGAAGCCGCGGCACTCGTCGCCCTCCGGGCTTTCGATTTTGACGACGTCGGCACCGTGGTCGCCCAGGATCTGCCCCGCAAAGGGGCCGGCCAGCACTCTGGCGGCGTCTACTACCTTCAGGCCCGCAAGCGCTCCAACGGGATGTTGCTGCATGGTCATGCTTCTATTCCTCATCACGGACCTAGTTGCCAATTCTCCAGGCTAGGTCGTATCCCTGGCCGATTGCACGAACATCGAAGGTCATATTGAGGCGTCGATTGTGCGCCTGCAAAGCTCCCTCGATGAGGCCGTTCCAGGCGTCAGCCAGCATGGGGTGATATTCCCTGATGCCATCCATGAATACCCACCCGTTTTGGCGAACCTCATGGCTGTCGTCAAGGTGTTGAACGACTTGGCATGCGTCACCATGCGCAGTGCCCAGGTCGGCGACAAAGCGCGCGAAGCCCGCGGCATCGGGCGTGTAGTCTCCACCCAGCGCGCGCGCCACTTCGTGATAGAACTGCATACCGATCATCCGGCCGACCATCCGTAGACGATGCGCCGCTTCGTCAGGGCCCCACAACTGCAGTGCGGTAGGGTATGCCGAACGTACATATTCCATGGCGTAGTTGCGGTGCGCCTTGGCCAATCTGGCCGCTGGCCATTGGTCGGTGGGCAGTTGCGGGGCCTGGGCCGCGTCGAAATCTGGCGCGTCTTCGTCGCGGGCGAAGCGCAGCCGCTCGTGGGGTAGCAGGTCGCGGTCGTACTCGTAGTAGTAGCCTTCCAGGCCGGATTGCGCATCTACGGTCTGCTTGGTGCATACGAAGCCCAGGCGTGGGTTGCTCAACATCGTTCCGTTCTGGGCATGCCAGCCGCGCAGCATGGCCTGCGAGACTTCCGGTGCGATGCCGCACAGGGCTGTGCCAGCCCAGATCCACCGCGGCGCGGCGTATCGGATCCAGGCCTTGCGGTCGGATTCATAAATGTATTCGACGGACACTCCGCCGATATGATTGGAAAGATAGTGGTATTGGGCTGCTGCCACGGCGTGCGGCAAGTTGTCCAGGCCCAACTTTTGCAAGCCGGGAAGAAAGCGTTCGCGGCGCTGCCGGCAGAATATCTCGTATACCAGTTCTGCGGTGCTGGCCGTGCCGTGCCGCGACGACACGTACAGGACGATGCCCGTGAAATACGCGTGATACCACTCGGCCACCGCGCGCCAGGCGGCGGTTGGTTCGTCTGGGGTGTGCTCTTGCTTCACTGTCTGCTCCATAGGCTTGATAGCACGATCGGTCAGGACCCTGCGGCCTCTGCTTCGCGTTTGATGGCGCGCGCGATCACCACGCGCTGGATCTCCGAAGTGCCCTCGTAGATCTCGGTGATGCGCTGGTCGCGATAGCAACGCTCGACCGCATTGGGTTTCACATAGCCCCTGCCTCCCAGGATCTGCATCGCATCGTCGCACACGGTGTGCGAGGCTTCGCTGGTAAAAAGTTTGGCCATGGCGCCCAGGGTGCTGATGTCTTGCCCTTTATCGTAGGCTCGCGCGGCTTCGTATAGCATCATACGGGCGGCCGACAATTGCGTGGCGGCATTGGCGAGCATGAAGCCTACGCCCTGGTGGTCGATGATGGTCCGGCCGAACGTCTGGCGCGACGCCGCGAACGCGCTGGCGGCGCGATAGCTGCACAGCGCTATGCCCAGCGCCTGGGCGGCCACCACCACCCGCCCCACGTTGAGGGTCGACAGGGCCAGTTTCAGGCCCAGCCCTTCTTGTCCCACGATGCTGGAATCGGGCACCCGGACGTCGACCTTGAAATTGGTGGTCGTGGTGCCGCGGATGCCCATCTTGTCTTCATAGAAATCGACCGCGGCGCCCTCGGTGTCGCGGGGCACCCAGAACGCGGTGATGTTGTTGCGCGTGCCGGGTTCGCCGGTGCGGGCGAACACGATGAAATGCTTGGAATGCCCGCCGTTGCCGAGCCAGCACTTTTCGCCACGGATCCGCCAGTCCTTGCCCTCGCGCACGGCCGTGGTCTGAATGGCTGCGGCATCGGAACCAGCGCCGCGCTCGCTCAAGGCGAAGTTCACCGCGGTTCCTTCGCGAGCCAGGCCGCCCAGCAGCGCCTGCTTCTGCGTTTCGGTGCCGCCCAGCAGCACGGGGAACGCCCCAAGCGACAGTGCCGCCATGATGGCGGCGGTGGAGCCGCAGCCCTCAGCAATGGTCTCCACCACCGCCACCAGTGCCGTCAACGGCGCTCCGCCGCCGCCGTACTGCCGAGGAATGAACATGCCGCCGACGCCGGATTGCCGCAACGGTTCCAGGTGTTCGACCGGATAGCGCTGATCACGGTCAATTGCGTCGGCCGCTGGCGCAAAGTGCGTATCCGTCAGTTGACGGGCCGTATCCCGCCAACTGCGGGCATCGTCATCCAACGAAGGTTTCCAAATGGTTGCCATGAATTGCTTCTCCAAGTACAAGTATTTGGCAACATACTACTTGGTATCATTATAATTTTCTAGGGGATGTTGGAAAGTTTTTCATGGTGATATCGCGACTTGTCAATTGCGTAATTTAATATGATACTAGGTAGTATGTTCTATCCAACACTACTACTCGGCATGACCTGCGGAGCGCGGCGGCCGACAAGGCGAAACACATGAGCGGACCGTTGAATGGCATACGGGTCCTGGACATGACAGCGGCGTTGTCGGGTCCAGTCGCCACGCAGATCCTGGGAGACATGGGTGCCGATGTCGTCAAGATCGAACCTCCCGAAGGCGACAGCATCCGCGACTTGGGCCCGGCGCGGCATCGCGGCATGGGTGCCATGTTTTTGCACACCAATCGCAGCAAGCGCAGCATCGTGCTGGACCTGAAGCTCGATGGCGGGCGGGCCGCTTTCATGCGGCTGGCGCAAACCGCCGACGTGCTCGTCTGCAATACGCGGCCCAAGGCCATGCAACGGTTGGGCCTGGCGTACGAACAGGTGGCGGCGCACAACCCGGGTATCGTCTATGTGAACATCGTGGGATATGGCCAGGGCGGCACACATGCCGACAAGCCTGCCTACGACGACTTGATCCAGGCGGCTGCCGGCATTGCCTCGCTGCGCGCGCCCGGCGAGCCCGCGCGCTATGCGCCGGTGGCGCTGGCCGACCGCGTTACCGGCATCTGTGCGGCCAACGCAGTCCTGGGAGCGCTATACCACCGGGCGGTGAGCGGCCAGGGGCAGCACGTCGAAGTCCCCATGTTCGAGTCCATCGCCTCGCTGGTGCTGGCTGACCACATGGCCGGTCTGACGTTCGAGCCGCCCATCGGTCCGCCAGTATTCCAGCGCTATGCCTCCATCCGGCGCCCCTTCCAGACGCAGGACGGCTTTCTCTGCATGATGGTGCTCACCGACCGCCAATGGCGTGCGTTTTTCTCCGCCGTTGGCCGTCCCGAAATCATGGAAGACCCACGCTTTAGCAAGATGGCGAATCGCACCGAGAACCTCGAGGCCTTGTACGCCATCGTGTCCGAGGTACTCGCCGGGCGCGGCACCGATGCCTGGATCGCCTGCCTGGAAGAAGCAGATATCCCGGTGGCCCGGATAGAAACCATGGAATCGCTGCTGGCTCACCCGCACCTGCGGCAGACCGGATTCTTCGCCACAGTGGACCACCCCACAGAGGGCCGGATCTGCAGCATGACACGTACCAGCACTTGGTCGGTCACTCAGCCGGAGCCAACCCGTCCCACGCCCCGCTTGGGAGAACACAGCAGGGAAGTGCTGCACGAAGCGGGCTTTTCGGAAGAGGAAGTGCAAACCATGTTCGCCAGCGGAGCGGTGCAAGGATGAAAACCATGAAAGCAGTCGTGTGCAGGAAGTACGGTGGCCCAGAAGTGGCGGCGCTGGAAGACATTCCGTCGCCGGCCTTGCGCGCCGGATCGGTGCGCATTCAGGTACATGCGTGCAGCGCCAGCTTCGCCAGCCTGCTGGTCATGGAAGGCAAGCACCAGAATCGCGCGCCGCTGCCGCTGATACCCGGCACGGAAGTCGCGGGTGTCGTGGTGGAAACCGGCGCGGGCGCCTCCCGCTTCCGGGTCGGCGAGCGCGTGATCGCCGGCGTGCAGTCGGGCGGATACGCCCAGGAAGTGGTGGCGCCCGAAGAGACGGTCTTTCACCTGCCCGACGGCGTCAGCTTCGATGCGGGAGCCCAGTTTCCCACGATCTACGGCACGGCCTACGGCGCGCTGCACTGGCGCGCCCGCGTGGCACCGGGGGAGGTCGTGCTAGTGCACGGCGCGGCCGGCGGCAGCGGACTGGCCGCGGTGGAAGTGGCCAAGGCGCTGGGCGCCACGGTGATCGCCACGGCGGGCTCCAAGGCCAAGCAAGATGTCGTGCTGGAGCACGGCGCCGACCACGCTATTGACTACCACCGAGCCGACTGGCGCGACGCCGTACTGGCACTGACCGGCGGACGCGGCGCTGACGTCATCTACGACCCTGTCGGCGGCGCAACCTTCGACACCTCGCTGCGATGCATCGCGCCGAACGGCCGCATCATCCCGATGGGTTTCGCGAGCGGCGCCATTCCCACCGTGCCCGCCAACATCGTGCTGGTAAAAAACATCAGCGTCATCGGCGTCTACTGGGGCTATTACTTCGGTTGGGGGCGTCATCCGGTCGCTCCCGGCAACGATGCAAAGCTGCGCCAGGCCTATGCGCAACTGTTCGACTGGACCGCGCAGGGCAGGATCCGGCCACGGGTGCACGCCGCACTGCCCCTATCTGAATTCAAGACCGCACTGCACATGATCGCCGGCAGACAGGCGATTGGCAGGGTCATCATGCGGCCGCAGCCATAGCGGTCCTTTTTTGCCCAAGCACACATAAAGGAGACAACCATGTTCAAGCGCTTCACCCTGATCGGCGCGGCCGCATTGCTGGCGATCGGTGCCAGCACCGCGCAGGCCCAAGACAAATACCCCAGCCACGCCATTACCCTGATCTCGCCCTACCAGGCTGGCGGCACGACCGAGACGTTCGCCCGTCTCATCATCGACGACGTCGCCGCTATCCTCGGCCAGCCGATCGTAGTGGAACAAAAGCCCGGCGCGGCTGGCACGATCGGCGCCCGCCTCGTGGCGCTGAGCAAGCCCGACGGCTATACGCTGCTGGCCAACACCTCGCAGCACGTCATGTACGAAGGCATGTTCACCAACCTGTCGTTCGACCCCATGAAGGATTTCCGTCCGGTGGGCGTGCTGGGGTCGGCGCCGATCATTGTCGTCACCGGCGAGAACTCGCCTTACAAGACCTTCCGGCAAGTATTGGACACCGCCAAGACGCAGAACATCACCTTCGCCTCCGGCGCGCAGGGCTCGCTGCCGCACCTGACGGGCGAGCGAGTCGCCTTCCAGGGCAAGCTGAACATGACCCACGTACCCTTCAGCGGCACCGCCCCTGCACTGACCAACGTCATGGGCGGGCACGTGGACCTACTCTACTCCACTGCTGCCAGTGTGATGTCGCAGATCCGCGGCGGCAAGCTGCGCGCGTTGGCGGTCTCTACCAAAAGCCGCATGCCCGAGCTGCCCGACGTGCCCACCATTGCCGAGCTCGGCATACCGGATTTCGACGTGACGGCCTGGTACGGTGTGTGGGTGCCCAAAGACACCCCTACCGAGATCGTGGATGCCATCAACAAGGCCATGCGCGAAGCCTCTGCCCGTCCCGAAGCGCTCAAGCGAATGGAAGCGCTCAGCGTGACTCCCAGCAGCCTGACTGCCGAGCAGTTCGCCGCTTTCGCGCAGAGCGAACGCAAGACATGGCTGGAAGTCATGAAGCGCGCCAACATGCAACCGGCCAACTGACATGACGACATCCGACGAAATCCAGACGCGCATCCAGGACCAGATCGCCTGGGTCACCATCAATCGTCCGCACCGGATGAACGCATTGGCGCCCGCGACTTTCGCGCGCCTGGTTGACGTCTCGCTAGTCTTGGATCGGGATCCCGAGGTCAGGGTAGTGGTCTATACCGGTGCAGGTGACCGCGCATTCTCGGCCGGCGTGGATCTGAAAGAGCTGGACAGCGCGGGCAGCATGCTGCATCCCATGGACGGGCCGGCGCGCAACCTCAACGAGGTCGTGCTGGAGATGTCCAAGCCCACGATCGCGGCCATCAACGGCGTGGCTGCCGGCGGGGGCTGCGAACTGGCCCTGGCCTGCGATCTTCGCGTCGCGGCCGATAGTGCCAGGCTGGGGCTGCCAGAGGCGCGCGTCGGCATGGGCGCCAACTTCGGCAGCGTGGTGCTGCCGCAACTGATTCCCCGTGGCCTGGCGCTCGAGGCGCTCTATACCGGTGATCTGATCGGCGCGCAGCGCGCGCACGAACTCGGGCTGGTCAACCGTGTCTGCGCCGCCGCCGAGCTGTTGGAACAGGTCGAACAGCTGGCGCGCCGCATCGCGGACAACGCGCCGCTTTCAGTCCAGCGCATGAAGGCGGTCGCGTCCAGAAGTATCGGCTTGCCGATATCTGCCGCGCTGCGGCTATCAGTAGGTCCCGACCCCTACGATAGCGAAGACCGTCGAGAGGGCGCCCGAGCCTTTGTGGAAAAGCGCAAGCCGGTTTTTCACGGGCGTTGAGCGAGTTGTTGCTGCGTTGAGCGCGGTTGCTGTAGAGCTGCCACGCTAGCTCACAAAGCGCGGCAGGTATAGCGATATCGTCGGAAACAGGATCAGGATCGTCAGGCGCCCGATGTCGCTGACCACAAACGGCATCACTCCCCGGAAAATCGTCTGTGTACTCACGCCAGGCAGCAGGCCGCGCAGTACGAAGACGTTCATGCCGAACGGCGGAGTGATGAAGCTGAGTTCGGTGACGACCACCACGATGATGCCGAACCAGATCAGATCGAAGCCCAGGCTCTGCACCAGCGGATAGAACACCGGCACGGTCAGCAGGATCATCGACATGCTCTCCAGTACGCAGCCCAGTACGATGTAGATGGCGCAGATCGCGAAGATCACGGCCAGGGGACTGAGCTGATAGTGTTCGACCAGCTCGAGCAGGTCGCCGGGCAGCGACGTGAAATTGATGAAGTTGGCCAGCATCAGCGCGCCGATCATGACCACGAAAATCATGCCTGTGGTCTTGGCCGACTCCACTACTACATTCACAAAGGTGCGCCAGCTCAATGTACGGCGGCAGCACGCGAACAGGAAGCCCAGGAACGCGCCGATGCCTGCCGCTTCGGCGGGCGTGAACATGCCGACATAGATGCCGCCCATCAACAAGGCGATCAGGGCGAGCACCGCCCAGACTCGGCTCAATGCGTGGCGGATCTGTGGCCAGGTGTGGCGCTCGCCCTTGGGGCCGGCGGCAGGGTCACGCCGCACCACCCACGCTACCGCCAGCATGTAGCAAGCCATGGCCAAGAGGCCGGGCAACACGCCAGCGGCGAACATCTTGCCGATGCTCTGTTCGGTCAGCAGGCAGTACACCACCATGATGATGGACGGCGGGATCAGGATGCCGAGCGTGCCACCTGCCGCGATCGAGCCGGCGGCCAGCTTCTCGCTGTAACCGATGCGGCGCATCTCGGGGTAAGCCACCTTCGCCATGGTGGCGGCTGTAGCGAGGCTGGACCCGCAGATTGCGCCAAAGCCGCCGCAGGCCACGATGGTGGACATGGCCAGGCCACCGCGTCGGTGTCCTAACACAGCATGGGCGGCCGCATACAGCTCGCGCGACATGCGCGATTCGGTCACGAAATTGCCCATCAGGATGAATAGCGGCAGCACAGACAGCAGGTACTGAAAACCGCTTTCATAGATGACGGATCCAACCATGGCGTAGGCCGAGTTCCAATTGCGAACGAGCCCCAGGCCGATGAAGCCGACCAGCGCCATGGCAAAGGCGACTGGCACGCGCAGGAACACCAGCGTCAGCATGGCGCCCAGGGCGATCAGGGATTCGATCATGGTGTTTCGCTCCCGGTGTCGGCAATGGGGCGCAGGACATTGGCCGCGTGATAGATGGCGTCCAGAGCCAGCAGCACCGCCATGAAATAGACGAACGGCGCCAGCGGGATACCGAGCATGGCGGTCATGTCGCCGTAGTCGGCCGTGCTGGTAGCCTTGCCCCACGTGACCCAGGCCAGGAAGCCGCTGACCACGGTGGCTAGCACTGCACCGAACCGGTCTTGCAGGGCGACGGCGCGTGCCGAGAACAGATGGCTGAAGCCGTCCACCGTGATGTGTCCGCGCGAGCGGGTCATCAGGGGAATGCTGGAGAAGATCACCGCGATCATCATCAGTTCGACCAGTTCGACTGACCCAATGATGGGGTAGTTGAGCAAGTAGCGGCCGGTCGCATCGACGACCGTCAGCAGGCTCATGCCGCACAGGCTCGTTACGGCGATGGCCTTGAGCAGGACGGTGATCGCGCAGTTCAGGGTTTTCATAGCATTCTCGGTGTGACGGGCACGAGGCGCGGAGTCTGGGCCGACGCCTCGCATTCGAGTTCGGTCATTGGCTGTCGAGCTGCTTGAGCTCGGCGCGGAACGACGCCAACGCGGCAGGTCCATCGATACCCTTGGCCGCGGCAGCATCCAGCCAGGTCTGCTCAAAGCCTTTGGTGCGCTCTCGCACTGCTGCTACCAGGGCGTCGTCGGCCTTTACAACCTGGATATCGCCGCCGTCCATCACTTTCCTGGCAACCGCATCATGCTTGTCCCAGGCCTTGCCGGCCAGCTCGGCCAGGTGCCGGCCCGACAGCTTCAGCACGGTGTCCTGGTCCTGCTTGGACAGACGAGCAAAGGCGTCTTCGTTCATGATGACGGCGTGCGTATCGGAATACAGGCCGCCGGGGAACGTCGTGGCATGCTTGATGATGCTGTCCAGCTTGAACGACACCAACGATTCGGCCGGAAAGAACACGCCGTCGACCACGCCGGTGCTCAGCAGTTCGTACGATTCGGGAGCTGGCTTGGCGATGGGGCTGACGCCCAGCGCCTTGGCCACGTCGGTGGCCATGCCGCCGCCGACGCGGATCTTCAGTCTTTCGAAATCTTCGACGCGGGTGATCGATTTGCTGGTGGTGAACGCAATGCCGGGGCCGTGTGTGTAAATACCCAGTAGCCGCACGCCCTTGTGCTCGTCGGCTTTGAGCAGATATTTCTCGTAGGTGTCCCACGCGGCGACCGAGCGCGACTGCGCGGTGTTGCCGGAGAGCGGCATCACGGCGAACTTTGTCAACTGGAAACGGCCCGGGTAGTACGAGTGCGAGATGAACGTGATATCGACCAGGCCGTCACGCACGGCGTCGAAATGGCCCGCCGGATTGGTGACCGCCTTGGGCAGCAGGCGCAGCGTGACTCGGCCGTCGGTGGCTTGCTCGATCTCTTTCGCCCAAGGCGTAATGAAGTCTGCTACCAGGGCATGCGTGGGCGGCAGCCAACTGGATACGGTCAACTGCACTTTCTGGGCGTACGCAGGCACGGTGGCGGCGAGTGCCGCGCCGGCTATCGCGAGTGTGGCAAGGGCTTTGATCATGGATGTCTCTCCTCAGGTGGTTTTCGTGTTTTGGTTTGAGTCGATGGGGGGGGAGGGTTATGGCGTTTGCGCCGCACGGTCCAGCAGCGCCGCCAGGCTGCCGTCATGGCGAAAACCCTCGGCATCGGCAGCAGGCGTAAACAGCGGCGGCTGACTACCGAATTGCACTTCGATGGCAGGTTCGGGGGCATAACGCACCCGCGTGCCTGCCTGGCCGTCGCCACGCTCATCGAACGCCTGCACGATGTCCTGTACCGACACGCGTAGCGCGGGCAAAGTCCAGGCCGTGCGGTCGCCGACCGGCTGCGCGGCGAGCCACGCAGCGTGCAGCAGGTTGTCGATGCAGCATTGCCGTGACATCAGCCACAGCGTGGCTTGCGGGCCGACTGGCAGTGTGCAGGGTTCGCCAACGGTCAGCGCGCGGATCAGCGTACTGGAGAAGGCCGACCAGGCGCCGTTCGGGGCGGGCGGGCGCGGCACGATGCCGGGCAGGCGCACTGAGCGGGCGCGCAGAAAGCCGCGCCGCGTATAGTCCGCCAGCAGGATTTCCATGGACAGCTTGTGTGCGCCGTAGCTCAAGGCCGGCGCGGTCGGTGTGTCGTCATCGACGCGATCGGGCAGTGGCGCGCCGAATACCGCGATGCTGCTGGTGAATATCAGGCCGGGCGACTTGCCCTGCCGGCGCAGATGTTCCAGCAACTGCAGCGAGCCGGCCAGATTGACTTGCAGGCCAAGCTCGAATTGTTCTTCGGCGCGTCCGCTGGCCACGCAGGCGAGGTGGAATACCAGGTCCGGCGCGGGATCGGTGATCGCGGCTAGCACCGACGGATCGGCGAAACTGCCGGTGACGACGCGTACGCGTAAGTCCGCCGGCGGTTCGTCCATGGTCAGGTCGCACAACGTGATGGTGGCCGGCGTGCCGTAGCCGGGCAGACCGGGCAGCGCGCACAACCGCTGCGCCAGCGCGCGACCGACATAGCCATTGGCTCCCGTGACAAGAATGTTCATGGTGTATCGTCCGCGTCTAGTACGGCTTGGTAGGCTTCGCGCCAGGCCAGTCCGGCAGATGTGTCGCCGGCGGGGATGTATTCGCAACCGACCCAACCGGTGTAGCCGTGGCGAGCTAGCGTGCGCAGTGCGCGCGCCACGGCGGGGACAGTCGGGTCGGGCTCGTGGCGGCCTGCCGGGCTGGCGAATTGCACGTGGCGCACCAAGGGCAGCACGCTGTCTAGCGCCGCGTCCATGTCCAGGGCCTCGCGTTGCGTGTGGTACAGGTCGAACTGCAGCCGCACTGCGTCGTGACCGACTGCAGCGATGATGTCGGCGACCTGGTCGGGACGGTTATAAAAATAGCCTGGCACGTCGGCCCGGTTGAGCGCTTCCAGGGTCAGTGACACGCCGGCGCGGCTGGCGAGTACTGCGCCCTGACGCAGGTTGTCGATCAGAGTGGCGCGGCAAGCTCCCGGTGCAACGTCTGCCGCCGGCACGCCTGCCATGGCGTGGATCATGCCGCACTGCGTGGCCTCGCAGACTTGTAATGCGCGTTGCAGCGCGTGGTTGAAATCGACCTCGCGGCCAGGCAGGCTGGCCAAGCCTTTCTCGCCAGGTTGGCCGGGCGGGGTATTGATCAGGACCAGTTGCAGGCCGTGGTCGCGCAACATGGCGGCCAGTTCGTGAGGCTCCAGATCATAGGGGAACAGGATCTCCACGCCGGCAAAACCGTCACGGGCGGCCGCGGCCATGCGCTGCGCCAACGGCAGTCCGGGGTAGAGCAGCGAAAGGTTGGCAGCCAGCTTCATGATGGGTCCTGAAGTGCGGCCGGACCCGGGCGTTCGGGCCAGGCAACGCGCACGATGTCGGACAGGTCGGCCGGGCCCAGCCCTTGCGCGGCCGCGATCCGGTAGCTGGCGAGTACGCCATTCAGGCCGGCCAGCTCGGTGCCGGTGGCGTGTGCCAGCGCGGCGACGTTTTCGACATCCTTGAGCATAGTGGCCACGGTGCCTAGCAACTGGTCCACCGGCGCCGTCATGCGCGGGATAAAAATCTGCAGCAGCGTGGAGTCGGCCCAACCACCCGCCAGAGCGGTGTTCAGGACCGCCGCATCGATGCCGCTGCGCTGTGCCAGCGCCACGGCCTCGGCGATGGCATTGACAGTGCTGGCTACGATGGTTTGATTGCAGAGCTTGGCCACTTGACCGGCACCCACAGGCCCCATGCGCGTGACGCGGCTGCCATAGGCGCGCATGTAGCGCGAGGCCGCATCGATCGAGTCGGCTGGCCCGCCTGCCATGATGGATAGCGTGCCGGCCTGTGCGCCTGCCACGCCGCCGGAGACCGGCGCATCGATCCAGACGCGGCCGCAGGCCTGCTCCAGCTGGCTGGCAAACTGCCGCGCCGTGTCGGGGGCAATGCTCGAGTGGTCCACCAGCCAGGCACCGGCGGCATGATGCACGCCCTGCGCGCCGAACACGGTGTCTTGCACGGCACGCTCGTCGGTCAGACACAGGAACACACCGTCGCAGCCGCGCGCCGCTTCGGCCGGCGTAGCGGCAAGCTCGGCGCCGTCGGCCGCCAGCGCGCGGGCTTTTTCGGGACTGCGGTTCCAGATTCGGACGCGATGGCCGGCGGCCAACAGGCGTCGCACCATAGGCGCGCCCATCAGGCCGGTACCGCAGAATGCCAGTGTCGCGCTCATTCGGCCTCCGGGGTTTCGTACGGCCATTGCACGTTGCCGGAATGCGTGACCGCGCCCTCGTGGGCGGGCCGCACCAGCAGCGCGTATTTCTCCAGCGCGCCGGCCAGCCGAGCCTGTTGCGGCGGCGTGTAGGCGGCGCGGCGGGCTGCCAGCTCGGCGTCGCTCAGTTCGACATTCAAGGCGTTAGCCTGCGCGTCGATGTGGATGATGTCGCCGTCGCGGATCAGGCCGATCGGACCGCCGGCTGCGGCTTCCGGGCCGGCATAGCCGATGCACAGGCCGCGCGTGGCGCCGGAGAAGCGGCCATCGGTCAGCAGCGCCACCTTCTCGCCCATGCCCTGCCCATACAAGGCCGCCGTAACGCTGAGCATTTCTCGCATGCCGGGTCCGCCCTTGGGGCCTTCGTTGCGGATGATCAGCACCTCGCCCGGCTGGTAGGTGCGCTGCGAAACGGCGCGCATGCAATCCTCCTCGTTCTCGAATACGCGGGCCGGGCCGGAGAACTGCAGCGATTTCAGGCCAGCGATCTTGAGCAGCGCTCCCTGCGGACTGAGGTTGCCCTTGAGCACCGTGACGCCGCCCGACGGATGAATGGCGCGCGAGCAGGGCCGCACCACCTCGCCGTCGGGGTCGGGGACATCGGCCAGCGCTTGTTCCAGTGTGCGGCCGTCGAGCGTGAGCACGCTACCGTCCACGTAGCCGCCCATCAGCAGGGCCTTGAGCATGACCGGCACGCCGCCGACTTCGTGCAGGTCGCGGGCCAGAAAGCGACCGCCGGGCTGCAGGTCGGCGATCAGCGGCGTGCGCTGGAACACCTCGGCGACATCGTCGAGGGTGTAGCGGATGCCCGCTTCGTGCGCGATGGCGGGGATGTGCAGCGCGGCGTTGGTCGAGCCGCCTGTCGCTGCAACGGCCGCACAGGCGTTGTCCAGGCTGGCTCGCGTGACCAGCTCGCGCGGCAACGGGCCGCCTTGCGCCAGCGCGCGCATGACACGCTCGCCGGCCTGCTGGGCAATGGCCAGGCGTTCGCTGTAGACCGCTGGCATCATGGCCGAGCCCAGCGGCGACAGACCTAGGGCCTCGGCCACCATGGCCATGGTATTGGCCGTGAACTGGCCGGGACACGATCCCGCCGACGGCGTACAGGTGCGCTCCATGGTTTTCAGATCGGCGGCCGTCATGGTGCCGTGCTGGACACGGCCCACTGCTTCGATAGTGTCCAGGATGGTGGCCTGGCGGCCCAAAGCGTGTCCCGGCAGCGTGGCACCCCCGTACAGGAACACCGCCGGCACGTTCAGGCGCACGATGGCCATCATCATGGCGGGCAGCGTCTTGTCGCAGCCGGCGAAGGCGACCAGCCCGTCGTAGGCATGGCCGCGCACCACTAGCTCGACACTGTCGGCGATCGTTTCGCGCGACAGCAGGCTCATGCGCATGCCGGCGTGGTTCATCGAGGTGCCGTCGGATACCGAGATGGTCGAGAAACTGACCGGCACGCCGCCGCCCGCCGCCACGCCCAGGCGAGCCCGGTCGGCTTGCGGGGCCAGTGCCATCGAGCAGGGTGTGTTTTCGCCCTGCGTGCTGACGATGCCGACGATGGATTTCTCCAGGGCCGCATCGTCAAAGCCGGTGGCGCGCAGGAATGCGCGGTGTGGCGTGCGGGTCAAGCCATGAGTGACCATGCGGGAGCGGTGCTTGTGCAGGGACATGCGGGTTCCTTGTGAAGTGTGCGGGCGCTATGCGCCGGCCAGGGCGGTGCGGTGTGCCGTGAGCTGGTCGAACGCCCAGCAAATGTCGCGCTCCATGGCGGCGCGAGCCGCGTCGGCGTCGCGCCGGGCGATGGCTTGCACGATAGTGGCGTGGAGTTCGTCGGACGGCCGTTCATCGGAATGCATCAGTTCTCGGCTGGCGCGCAGGTAAGGGCCCGATTGCAACCACAGGCTTTCGATGGTGGCCATCATCGATTCCGAGCGCGCAGCGCGATAGATCGTGAAGTGGAACAACTGGTTGGTTTCCAGGCCGTCCGGCACCGAGCGCGGATCGGCCAGCGACTGGCCGATCTGAGCGGCCAAACCGCGCAGCTCGGCCAGTTCGTCGTCGGTGATGTGCTCGACCGCCCACGCCGTCACGCTACCTTCGATCAGCACGCGGGCGCGCCGGATGTCTTCTAGACGTGCGCGAGAAATGACCGGCACCCGCATCGACCGGCTTTTCATGGGTTCCAGGGCGCGTTGAGCTGCCAGCCGGCGCAGCGCCTCGCGCACAGGCATGGCGCTGGTGCCGAAGGCGTCGGCGAGCTCCTGGATGCCCAGTACTTCGCCTGCCGCGTAGTCGCCCCGCATCAGGTGGTCGCGCAGTCGCCGGTAGACGGCTTCGTTGACCGAGGTGTGGACCAGGGGTTCCAGAGTGCGAGTCGGGGGCATTTAGATCTTTGATCAAAAATCAAAGATGCTAGTTTGGGCAAAAACCGGTCGTTCCGCCTATCCAGGTTTCCCCTAGGCACGCCGGCTGGGCGGCTAGCACAGCCGGGCCAGTGGTAGCTGATGGGAAAGGTCATGGTGATACAACGGACCGCAGGCGTTCTGTCATCCATCGGTCTGATTCGGGGTCGCCGGTTGAGCGTTGCAATCAGAACGACATGCTGTGCGGTTATGGTTACCGGTATTTCCCGTCCCACGGCGAAAAGTGAGCCAAGAATGCCAGACGATAACGCCGCTACCAGATTGTTCGATTACCACTCCCAACTTGCCCAGCCGCCCGTTGGTCGGCCCTCGTCGGACGCGGGCACCGGGCAGTGGTGGAAACGCATTGTGGTGTGCGGCGATGATTTTGGCATGAACGCCAGCATCGACGCCGGAGTCATGCGACTCGCTCGGCTCGGGCGTCTGAGCGCCGTCAGTTGTTTATCGCAGGGGCAGACATTTGCCGATCACGGCCCGGATTTACGTGAATTCGATCTGGATTTAGGCGTACATCTGAATCTGACCCAGAGCCTGGGAGACCCCGCCCAGGCGCCGGTCATGGCTTTGCCTGTCCTGATCGCACGCGCCTATGCGGGGCGTCTGGACGAGGCATGGATCGATGCGCAGCTGGCGCGCCAGTTCGACGCATTCGAGGCTGTGATGGGCCGAGCCCCGGATTACGTAGACGGGCATCAGCATGTGCATCAGTTGCCTGGGGTGTTGCCACGTTTGCTGCAATTGCTGGAGTGCCGCTACGGCTCTCGCGCTCCTTGGCTGCGTCATACGGCGCCGGGTATGCAGGATGGTATTCCGCTGCGCGAGTCGGCCAAGGCACGCCTGGTGGGCGCACTAGGGGCGAGCGCCGTCGCTCGCGTGGCGGATCGAGATGGCTGGCGGACGAATCGCCGGTTATTGGGAGTGTATGACCAGCAGGGCGGCGGGCGCCGTTATTCGCGCCTGTTGCAGCGCTGGCTGCACAACGCGCGCGATGGCGACTTGGTCATGTGCCACCCGGCGTTGCCCGGTGGCTGCGATGCGCAGGCATCGCAGCGGGTGGCGGAATTCGAGGTGCTGGCACGCCCCGAGCTCGGCGAATGGATGCGCTGGAACGGCGTGCGTGTGGCGCGGCCGGTCTTGATCAACCCTTAACGCCGCTGGAACGTAGGCGAACGTTTTTCCTGAAACGCCCGACGTCCCTCCATGGCATCCGCAGTGGCAAAGCAGATGGTTTGTAGATCGCGTTCGTAGGCGGTGGCTTGTTCCATGGGCATGCTCAATGCCGCGCGCAGATTGACCTTGGCGGTTTCGGCTGCAATGGGTGCGCGGGCGGCGATCGCGCTGGCAATCGCGGCGGCACGTTCGCGCAATGCATCAGCGGCAACGACGTCACTGACCAAGCCCCAATTCAATGCCTGCTGAGCCGATATAGGGTCGCCCGTCATGACCATCAACGCGGCGTTCGAAGCGCCGATCGAATGCAGCAGTTGCGCCGTCATGCCACCTCCGCCGATCCAACCGAGCTTGATCTCCGGAGAGCCGAGCTTGGCATTGTCCGAGGCGATGCGAATATCGCATGCCAACGCCATTTCGAGACCGCCGCCAAACGCATAGCCATTGATTGCCGCAATGGCAGGTTTTTTGAGCGCGCGAATCAGATCGCAGTAGTCGCGGCGGTTGCGAAAATCCCATGGTGTGGCATAGCTGTCGAGCTCTACGATATCCGAGCCTGCGCAGAATGATTTGGGTCCCGCGCCAGTCAACACGACGGCACGTACGTCGTCGCTCTGATTGCAAGTCTCAATCGCTTGAACGAGCAGTTCGGCCATCTCGGGCGTCATCGCGTTAAGCTTTTCTGGCCGGTTCAGTTCGATCCAGGCCACATGGTCCTGAATGTGCAGGTTGACGAGGTTAGTCACAAAAATTCCTTTCAGCAATCGTAGAGTGCGGTGCGCACAGCGTGTTCAGTCCGTCGGCCAGTGTTGCGGGCGAGGATCTGTTGAACAGCCCTTCACGCAGAAATGCCGACGCGCGGCTTTGCAAAGCGATGAATCCATCATGACGAGGGCGCAGGCTGGCCGCATTCAATGTATCGAGCGTGGCGAGATAGAAATGGCTGCTGTCTGCGTTGACCCCTGGATCTCGCCAACTGGATAGGTGGCTGGGCTGGCCGGCATGCTGCGCAATGAAATGGGTTTGCGCATGTTCGCCGAGCAACCACAGTAGATGCTCGATCAGGGGAGCGTCGATCTGGCAACGCTGCGAAATCGCAATACCAGTGCCGCCGAGAATGGAGCCAGGCGCATTCGATGCAACGCGTGGTGCATTATGAAACGTCAATGCGTTGCCAGCGGCAGTTCGTGTGTAGTTCACGTAGCCATAGACCAAGGGGCATAGCAGCACATCGTCGTGCGTGGTCATGTGATGCAGCAGGGCGATCGGGTTGGCATCTCGCACGGAAACGGGGCTGAGTGCGGCAAGTTCGGCCAGCCATTCGCAGGCTTGTTGAAGTACTTCACGTTGATGCCAGCGTTTGCCGTCATCTAAAGTGAGATCCGGGTCCAGCGCAGCACACATCGACAGCAGCGTCAGAAAGGCATGTGGACCTGCCAGCGACAGCGCGACTTGTTTCGTTTGGCGTGACAGCGCCAGAACATCCTGCCATTGCACAGGCACGGCATGATCCGTTCGCGTCAGCAGATCAGGACGTACCGCCATCACTTGTGTTGCCGCGTCCAACGGCAACGCCCATTGCTGGCCGGCCATGTGATAACTGGCGTAGGTCAGCCCGATGCTGTTGCGTTCTATCGAACGCAGTGCTTCGTTAGGCAAGAGCCGATCCAGCGGTTGCAGGCAGCCTTGTGCCAAGGCTTCGCCCAAGTGCGGATGATCGAGCACAATCAGATCGTATTGCTCGCACAATTGCGCGATGGGGGCGGACTCGAAGCCCTCAAGCGAATGCGTATGCCAGTCGATCAATCCGGTCCGATCTGCGGCGGCTCGTAACGCGGCATAGCCCCTGGGATGATCCCAGGTCAGTCCTTGCCAACGTCGGCTCATGCCTGTTCCCCGCACACAATGGCGCCGTGCGCTTCAAAGGACGCGATACGATCCGCATCGAAGCCGTATTCGCGCAGAATCTGCGCACTATGTTGGCCAGTCAAGGGCGCGCCGCGCTCCACGCGCGCAGGTGTTTTGGTAAAGCGAATGGGAAAGCCCGGCGTTTTAACGTGGCCTTCGGTGGGGTGTTCGTATTCGACAAAGGTCCCGTTGTGCGCGATCTGCGGGTCTGCTACGAGCTCGGCATAACCATACACAGGGCTGCACCAGATACCGGCGGCGTTGAGCCGTTCGAACCAGTCTTTCGTCGTGCGTTGGGTCATCGCTTCGCGCACCAGGCAGAAAATCTCGTCGCGTTGATTCCAGCCCGCTGCCTCATCGGCATAGTCGAGCAGCGCAGGTTGTTCCAGCTCGCGCGCCAACACGGTCATGTCAGGCATGGCCAGCGCCAAATAGCCGTCTTGCGTCGCAAAAGTGCCGTAGGGCGCGCGAATATAGCTGTGCGCATGGGGTTCAGCGCTACGAGTCTGCGGCTTGCCGCCTACTGTGAAGACGGACAACTCCTGCATTTGCAGCGTTGTAATCGCGTCCAGCATGTTGACTTCGACTTTCTGGCCTTCGCCGGTGCGTTCGCGATGAAGCAGCGCGGCCAGTACGCCCTCAAAGGCGCAGTAGGCAGTGACCGCGTCTACCAGGTATTGGCCTGCAGCACGCGGCGCCTCGCCATCGCGGCCGGCCGACAGCATCGCACCCGACATGGCCTGCAACAGCAGATCCTGTCCGGGCCGGCGGGCATAGGGGCCGTCTTCGCCGAATCCCGACATCGAGACATAAATCAGTCTTGGATTCAACGCCGACAGGCTTTCATAGTCGACGCCCAGGCGCTGAGCGACGCCCGGACGGTAGTTTTGAATGAACACATCGGCCTGGCTTGCCATCTGGCGAATGATGGCCTGGCCGTCCTCGCTTTTCAGGTCGACGGCGAGCGATCGTTTGTTGCGGTTGAGAGAAAGAAAGGACACATTGATTTTGTTGCCCTTGATCCCACCCGCGGGCGCATGGCGTTGCCATTCACCCTCTTTGGGCTCGATCTTGATCACGTCCGCGCCTAGGTCGCCCAGCCGCTGTGCGGCAAATGGACCGGCCATGGCGATCGAGCAATCCAGGACCTTGTAACCCGTCAAAATTCCCATGATGAAACCTTTCAGTGCATGACCCAGCCGCCGTTGACGGCGAGGGTCTGGCCGGTGATGAAACCCGCTTCTTCGGAAGCGAGGAATACGATGGCAGCCGCGATGTCGTTGGCGTGGCCGCGCCGTTTGATGGACTGGCGATCGAGGACCATGCGTTCGTAGCCGGGCAGGTCGGGATGGATAGCCTCTGCCGCCGTGGGAAAGGCGCCCGGCGAGATCGCGTTGCAGGTGATGCCCGATGCGCCGAATTCGCGTGCCAGGGCCCGTGTGTTGCCCAGCATGGCGCCCTTGGATTCGACATACGGCTGCAGCAGTTCCCAGCCGCCCGACAGCGTGATGGACACGATGTTGATGATGCGGCCCCACTGTTGTTGCCGCATGCTGGGCAGGGTGGCGCGTACGATCTGCAATGCCGCTGAGACGTTGATGCGATGAATCAGCGCACGGTCGTCGTCGCTGTAGTCTTCGAAACGTTTGGACGGGTAGATGGCGGCATTGTTGATCACGACATCGATGGCGTGGTCGGCCGTCAGCGAATCCAGCGTGCGCTGCAGGGCAGTGGTATCGGCCAGATCGACGGACAGGGTCTGCAATTGACTGGCGAGGGCGGCAGGCACGGCCTCTTGCAGTTGTCGCAGTGCTTCGCTATCGCGATCCACGGCAAACAATTGTGCGCCTTGGTGCAGCAGCGCCAGGCTGACGCCATGTCCCAGCCCGCCGCCTGCCCCAGTCAGTAGCACGCGACGGCCTTGCAAGGAAAACGACATGCTCGATGGGTTCATGTCGAGGCTCCCGAATCCGTGCCACCGTTCAGGGGCAGAAACTCGCCCGAGAGTGCCGGATAGTCGTCGCCTGGTTGCTGAGCGATGGCGCGTATGCGTTGTTCGCATTGCGCGATGTCGTTGGCATCGCCCAGGATGCGGATGCACGTGTCGTAACGGCGTTCCTCTGCGTGCTCGAGCCAGATGAGTTCGCCGCGTTCACGGGCCGCGCCTTCGCCCAGCACATGATTGGTGGACGGCTCGATGCCCATGGCATATTGCCCGGCTTGAAAATTCTGCCATTGATACTGGCAAGGGAATTGATCTTTGCGTGTGGTGACTTCGATACCGATGTTCAGGCGGTCATTCACCAGCGCGACCGGCACGCAGCCGTTCTGGTCCGCTTTCATTTCGTGCTGCCACACCTGCTCGTGAAATCCCAGCTGCGGCGCGGGCATGCGTTGATAGCCTACGCCTTGTGCACGGTATTCATTGGCATGGGCCGCCCAGACGACATCCTGAATGGGGGCGAGATAGCGCGACGCCTCGTCCAGCACGGGATAGCCGACGTTCAAGTGATAGCAGAACATGTGTGGCGTGCGGTAAAAGCCGCGATTGACTACCCGGTCGTGCAATTGAATATCGTTGGTGCCGACCTCGATTTCGATACGCCGGTGCAGTTCCAAATGTTCGCCAAACACGGTGCCTTGCGACACCATGCCCTCGGCCCAGAGAAAGCAGCGATCGCCGTCCCAGCGTTCGCCATAACCTGTCAAACGTGCGGGAATCGTCCCGACGCGGCCATGAATCGAGTGCTGCACTTTTTCTCGCGGCTTATAGACGTAGTTGTCCGCCGGGGAGTCGTGCATGAACAGAATGTGATCCAGGCCGCACGTGATCATCAGGCCGGAGAATGAACGCATCCATCCCAGCCCAGATTCGCCCTCGTATTCATGCAGCCCTGGATGGCGAAAGCCCGCTGGCGAGTGCCAGCCCACGGCATAACCACGGAACTCGCATTCGGCGATGTCCATGGCACGATCGACCAGCACGGTGAATCTCAGGCCCGTGCCGCTGCGAAACTCCAGCAGCCGGATATCACGTTCGACGCCGTCTTGCAGCGTGACGAGCCGCACGCCGGCAAACTGTGCCAGTTGTCCGCAGCGCGATTCGATTTGTTGCCGGGTCATGGCGGTGGCATATAACTGTGCCATGGGTGCTTCTACTCCAGAGGTCGGCGCGCTGCCGCACCGGATAAAGGGAAATGACTAGAGATGTGCGTGTGCACGGATCACACGCCGTTGGCCAGCAACTTGCCGTCCAGGAATGCCTTGGCACGCGGGACGTCGTCTTCGGTCAAGTGCTCGATGATGATGGGGATGTTGGGATGGCGCTTGGCCAGGCGCTGCAGATACAGGTCGTAGTTCAGGCTGCCCAGCCCCGGTGCCGGCAATTCGATTTCACCCACGCCTCGGAACGTATGGCTTTCTGCAGCGTCAGCATCACCGATGTCGCTGTGCTTTTCCGATTTGTCGCCGTCGGCGCGCTTGACGTCCTTGGCGTGGGCGATGCAGATCTTGTCGGACAGCGCGTCGAATACTTGGTTGAGCGTCTTGTCCATGTCGTCGATGTTGTGGTCTTCGAAATAATTCGTCGGGTCCATCAACAACCCCAGGCCAGGATGGTTGACTTCGGCAAACATGCGCAACGTTTCCTCTACCGAGCCCACGACGTTGTTGACATAGGTCTCCAGCAAAAATATCGCGCCATGATCGTAGGCATGTTGTGCCAGGCCTTGAATCACCGAGCGGCATTGTTCCCAGCCTTCTTCGGTCTTGTTTTTCGGGTGATGCACCCAATCGCTCTCGGTGGCGAATGTGCCGGTCTCGGAGATTACGTAAGGGGACCCGAGGTACTGTGCGTGCGCGATGATTTCTTTCAGGTAGCCATTGCGTCGTTGCCGTTCTGCAGGCTCGGGATGCACGATGTTGGTATAGGCCGAGATGCAGGAAACAGGCAGGTTGTGTTCGCGAAAGGTATCGCGGATGCGTTTGCATTTTTCGGGCGTGATCTGGCCTGCGCTGAGGTCCATGTCCTTGAAATGCAGGTCCAATTGCACGGTGTTGAAACCCTGTGCCCGGATCTTGGCGGCCGAGGTCGCCAGGTCGTAGGGGAAATAACCTGAAAAAATGCCGGTTTGAATCACGTTTGTCTCCTTGGTGGAGGGCGGTGCTGCCCCTTTGGTTTACTTGTGTTGAATCGGAACTTCGTCCAGGCGCACCGTGCGGCGCTCGGCGTCGGATAGGTATGCGGCCTCGACCAGCGCCATGGTTTTGACGTTATCGGCGACGGTCAGCGCGGGCTCGGTGCCGCTGGCCAGGGCGTATTGCAGTTGTTCCATCACGCCGATAAAGGCCTGCGGAAACCACATCGAGGACCATTCAGGCGTGACCCATTGCCCCTGGGTGGCCTGCTTCGACGTGTAGGACAGCGTGGAGGGTTGGCCGTGCGGCCAGCCTATGGTGCCCTTGGCCACGCCCTCGGTGCCCTCGACGCGCCAATGGATGTACTGGTCGTCGGCATGACCCTCGCCGCGAGGCCCGGCCCATACGTCTTCCAATGACAAGGCCATCAGCCCGGATGCGAATTGCAGCGTCGTGGTGACGATGCCGTCGTGATGGGGAAATGCCGTGCGCGGGTCGCTGCGAGTCAGTGTGGTGACATGGGTCGGCTCGCCAAACAGATAGCGCAGCACATCCAGGTGATGCACGCTCATGTTCGAGAGCGTGAGCCGATCATAGTCAGCTAAGAATCCCTGCCAGTGGGGAATGGCGTGCATGTCTATCTGGGCCAGCACCGGGGTGCCGAGCACGCCTTGGTCGAGCAACTGCTTGAGCACGCGCATGGATTGGTCATAGCGCATGTTCTGATTGACCGAAAGCAGTTTGCCGGCGCGCTGCGCCTCATCACGCAATGCGATGGCTTCTGGCAAAGACAACGCTAATGGTTTCTGTGCCAGGATCGCTTTGACGTTCGGTGCTGCAAGTGCGGCGCGGATCAGTGCGGGTTGCTGATCCGGCGGGAAAGCAATATCGACGACGTCGACGCCGGGATCGTTGATGAGCGCATGGGGAGTGTCATGGACTCGCCCGATCTCCCACCGCTGCGCGACGGCCTGAGCTTTGCTCGGCGTGCGCGAGGCAATGGCGACCACTTGAAAACCGGCTTCGCGATAGGCCGCGAGATGGCACTCTGCCATGATCATCCCGGCGCCGATACATCCAATACGAAACTGGTGCTCTCGCACTGGTGGATCGGGCAGGAGGGTAAGAGGGGGCATGGCGGTCTCCGAGGCTGGCCGGTCTTGCAAGCCAGGCCAAAGGGCGGACTCACAGCAGGCGCTTGATTGATCTAATTAGAGGTGATTATTACATCATTTCAATCTTTAAATAACATCAATAAACATCAGAAATAGTCCTTATTGACAGAAAGAGTGCCTTTCGTCTATCCAGATCAGGCGTGTGCCGACGCTGAGCAGTGAGATCACTGGGCGCGCAGAGGGCTTCCTATTGTCTTGGCACACGGGGACCAATCCTAGGGGAGGATGCGTTTTGAGTTGATCCCATCATTTTGATGTATTTCAATCAAATTGATGTGATATCATCAATCCCTATACCGACTGATGATGACGTTAAGGTGACCACGATGGCGCGAGCCACCATCACGACGATTGCCGAGGCCGCGGGGGTCTCTACTGCCACGGTAGACCGTGTGCTGAACGGACGCGAAGGCGTACGTCGCCAGACGCGGGATCACGTCTTGGCAATTGCACGCAAGCTGGGTCACGGCGCCGAGCTGGGCCAGTCCGAAAGCACCGCCATGCGCCTCGATTTTGTGCTGCCAGCCGGCGACAACAGCTTTATGGTGCTGTTGCGGCAACACCTGCTGGCCGAGGCGCAATGCCGGCCAGACATTCAGGCGAGATTGCATCTGGTCGAGGGCTTTAATGCCGACAAATTGGCGGCGCAGCTCTATCAACTGAAGGGCAATACCGACGGTGTCGGGCTGGTCGGGTTGGATGACCCCCAGGTTCGAGATGCCATCGCGGCATTGCAGGTCAGCGGCATTCCTGTATGTACCCTGGTGTCGGATATTCCGACGTCATCGCGCATCGGTTATGTGGGTATCGATAATCGGGCGGCGGGACGTTTGGCCGCCAGCTTGCTGGGACGCTTTTTGCCCCCTGGCGTATCGCAGGGCGTGAGCGTATTTCTGGGCTCGCTGGCCTACCGCGGACACGAGGAACGCGAAATGGGTTTTCGCGCGTTGCTCAACGAGGAGTTCCCGCATCTGAAGATCGAACGCATGCTGGAAATCGGCGACGATCGCGCGCGCGCCTATGAGCTGACTCGGCGGGTGTTGCAGCAGTCCACGCCGGCAGGCATCTATAACGTCGGTGCCGGCAACTCAGGCATTGGCCGCGCCTTGCAAGAGGCCGGCGTGCAGCGCCAAGTCGTGTTTGTGGGACACGATCTGACGACGACCTCGCGGCAGTTTCTCCTGGATCGCACGATGGACGCGGTGATAGACCAAAATCCACGCGTCGAGGCGCGCGAAGCAATCAGCATGCTTGCGGCAGCGGTCCGAGGTTTGTCCGAGCCTACCTATATGCCGCGGCTGCAAGTGATTTTTCGCGAAAACATCCCATCGAGTTGAGTTGCGTTGCCTTGGCGGTCACGAATTCCCTTTCCGGGGCCGCGTGACCACCATGGGCCTTGCATAACGAGAAAAATGCCTATGCTGGCAATCGGTACGTTTCAAGCTCGATGCTTGTTTGCGTATGTGAGGCTGGCGAGTGTGAAGCCTGCCGGCAGAAACGGGAAAACTGCAGCGGTGTTCATCCCGCCGATCGGGCCGCGGTATTGTCGGCAGCTGCAGCTGGATAGGCTTTGCCTGCATCGCGAATGAAGTCTCGCACAGCGGTCTCATAGACCGCACCGCTGCGGATCGCACCCGAATGCGAGGCGCCCTCGATTTTGATGACGCGTTTCAGGTTTTCCGGGACTTTGACGGCTGCGGCGAAAAGCTCATCGCTCATGGTGTGCGGCACGACGCGGTCTGCCGTGCCATGCAGAAACAACATGGGCGTGCTCAGTGTCGCCAGCTTTTCTATGGAGGCAAAGGGCTGCGTCACCAGCAGGCTCGCGCCGGGAAGTTTGCCCCATTTCAACGTGCCCAGCATGGCGGCAATGCTGGTAAAGCTGGATTCGACGATGAGCCCCGCAAAGGCAGGCATGTCGGGACGCGAGGCCAGGTCGATCGCAATCGCGCCGCCCAGGCTATGGCCATAGACAAATCGCTTGGCGGGATCGGGTTGGCGGCGAGCGAGTTCGTGTAAAGCTGCCGAGGCGTCTTCGATCGCGGAGTCTTCCGATGGCAACCGGGGTGTCGATTGGCCAAAGCCGCGGTAGTCGATGGCAAGCACCGAGTAGCCCATGCGAGTCCAGCCGGACATACGAAAGGCGCTACCGTTCAGATTCCAGCGCGCGCCGTGCAGATAGAGCACTGTCGGGGCCGACGTGTTCGGGTGTTGCCAATACCAGGCATGGACTTTGTCGCCGTCGGCCAGCGTCAGGTCAAAGACCTTCGTGCCGGTCGGTGGTTCGCTCCACCAGCGCTGCGGTTCAGGCTCGGGAGAAAAAATCGCTTGCCGCTGCCAGGCATCGAGTTGCGTGCAGCCCACCACGCTGGCACAAGCCAGCAGACCGACGACGATAAGACGCCGTAAAGAGAATCGCGGCAGCAAAGGCATAAGCAAGGTGGTAGCCACAGTCTCTGCGGCCGAATACGGAATGCGTTGTCGATCATACACTGCGTCGCGTCATCGAGGCGCGAGCCCGCTGCGCAGCGCAATGGTGACGTGTGTGCTGCTGAGGGGAGGTCGACAACGGATCGTTACTAGATCATGTCCTGCACAATGGGGTATAGCGACGCGACCAGCAGCAAGGCCATGCCGATATTAAACATCCGTATCGCGTGGGGACGATGCAGAAATTTCTGCAGGGCGGCACCAAAGGCGACCCAGACGCCCAGGCTGGGCAGGTTGACCAGGCAGCACACCAGGGCTGCAAGCATCAGGTTCCAATAGAAACCCGTTTGGGGGGTATACGTGACGATGATGCCCACCGTCATGATCCATGCTTTCGGGTTGACCCATTGGAACAATGCGGCCTGCAGAAAGCTGAAGGGCCGGCTGCGTTGTTGACCGCTTTCCAGCGGGCCGGATTGGGCGATTTTCCAGGCTAGATAAAGCAGGTAGGCAGCGCCCACGTATTTCAGGATGGTATAGAGCCAGGGGAACTGATGAAATACGGTGTCCAGGCCGAGCCCCACCAGGACCAGCATGAGCGTGAACCCCAGGTTCACCCCCAACATATGGGGAATCGTGCGGCGAAAGCCAAAGTTCAGGCCCGACGAGGCCAGCATGATGTTGTTCGGCCCGGGCGTGATGGAGGTGACCAGGGCGAATAGCGATAGCGGGCCCAGCAAGAGCCAGAGTTGTTCGCTGGAGGGCACGGCGGTTGCGAGAGACATGAGGGATCGAGGCCAATGACAATGACTAGGTGCTAGGTGCTAGGTGCTATACCGCTTTTTTCACAATAGCGCGGCGGCCGCCTGCAATGATGGCAATGACAGCCAGCGCAAACACAAAGGTCATCGGCTCAACCGGCTCATGAAACAGCCACGCAGCGGCCAATACGGTCAAAAAGGGCTGCAACAGCTGTACCTGCCCGACGCGGGCGATACCGCCTATCGCCAAGCCGCGATACCACGCAAAAAATCCCAGGAACATCGACCCGAACGCCAGGTAGGCGAATGCGCCGAGTACGCCCATGTCGGGCCAACCGCGGGTCGCGATCAGATCCACGCCCATCCAGATGACAGGCCCGGCCAGGACAGGCGCGCTGATGACCAGCGCCCAACAAATCGTACGTGCGCCGCCGAGGGTGCGCGAGGCCCGGGCGCCTTCGGCGTACCCCATGCCGCCGAGGATGACGGCCACCAACAGCCACAGATCCCCTGTCTGCAGGCTGCCATGGCCTTGGCGCAAGGCATAGGTCATGACCAGCACGGCCCCCGCGCCGGCCCAGCCCCAGAACGCGCCCGACGGGCGTTCGCCGCTGCGCCAGGCAGCAAAAATAGCCGTGCAAAGCGGCAACAATCCATTAAAGACCGCGCCGTGCGAGGACGACACGGTGGCCATGGCCAGTGTCGAGGTCAGTGGCCACCCGACGACAATGCCCAGAGCGGCCAGGACCACACCGGGCCACTCGTCGCGATTGGGCAGCCGGCTGCGGGTGAGCCATAGCAGCAACGCGGCCGGCACAGCCGCCAGCAGCGCGCGTCCCAGGCCGATCAGCAGCGGCGACATGTCGGCCACGGCGATCCGGGTCATGGGCAGGGTGAGAGAAAACACCAATACCCCGATCAGGCCGTAGCTATAGCCCTCCCAGAGTGGCGAAGCAACGGGGGCGGGCGCAGCATAAGTGGTCGGGCGCGACATGATTTCAGCAGGCGTGGTTGAGCGTTGTGATTTCCCACACTCTACGCAAATAAAGCGGTACAGTACCTATACACTTTTTCAGTTCACTTTGATGTCTGGCCTGGTAAAACAACCATGACAGTTGAAATATCTCCCCCTACCTCCAACTGGCGGCCGGTGCGTCAGGCCGATGCCACGCTGGTGGCCCAGTTGGCCGAGGACGTTGCGCGCCGTATTGACGACCAAGGTTTGCGCCCGGGAACCCGGTTGCCGTCCATTCGTACGATGGCCGAGCAGACAGGCGTCAGCCGATTTACGGTCGTCGAGGCCTACGATCGCCTGGTCGCACGCGGTCTGGTGCAGTCGCGCCGCGGGGCAGGCTTTTTTGTGCGCGCGCGTCGCGAGCCGCTGAGTGCCGAGGAGGTCGCCAAGCCAGATCCCTTGGCACCGCCAGCCCGCATTGATGTGACGTGGTTGCTGCGCAGTATGTTTCGCGAGCCCACAACCTCGTCCATGCCTGGGGGGGCGGGGCTTTTGCCGGCGGACTGGCTGGATCCGGACATGGTATCGGCCGCTGTCCGTGCCGTGGGACGCTCTGTACGCGGCAATCTGGTGTCCTATGGTTCGCCGCAGGGATACGCCCCGTTGCGTCAGCAGTTGGCGTCGCGTCTGCAGGCCGAGGGTGTGCCTGCCCATCCCGAACACAACCTGCTGACCACCAACGGGGTGACGCATGGCCTGGATCTGGTCGGCCGGCATTTCGTGCAGCCAGGAGACGCCGTGCTGGTCGAGGATCCCGCCTGGTTCGTGATTTTCGGGCGCTTGGCGGCGTTCGGCGCGCGCTTGATCGGGGTGCCGCGGGGGCCGGATGGCCCGGATCTGGAACAACTGGACAGGCTCGCGGCGCTGCATAAGCCGCGTTTATTCATCACCAATACGACGGTGCACAATCCGACCGGCCATACCCTGTCGGCGGGCGCGGCGTACGATATTTTGCGCCTGGCTGAACGGCACGATTTTTGGGTGGTCGAGGATGACACGTATGGGGAATTACATCCCGGCGGCGCCGTCAAATTGGCGTCGTTGGATCGTTTGAACCGGGTCATCCTGGCCGGCGGTTTTTCCAAGATGCTGGCGGCCAGCTTGCGCGTGGGTTACCTGGCGGCCAATGCCGAGGTGTTGCGCCGACTGGGGGACCTGAAAATGCTGGCGGGTCTGACGACGCCGGAATTGGGCGAGCGAGTGGTGCATCGGGTGTTGATCGAGGGCCAGTATCGCCGGCATGTCGAACGGGTGCGCGCACGCGTCAATACGGCTCGTGAACAGTGCCTGGCCCAACTGATGTCGATGGGAATGACGGTGCCGCACGAGCCCCACGCCGGGATGTTTGTCTGGGCGGATTGCGGCCGTGATGCCGAGGTGCTGGCCCGCACAGCGGCTGATCGTGGCCTGTTGCTGGCGCCTGGCAGCTTGTTTTCGCCGTCTCAGGCGCCTTCGACCATGTTGCGGTTTTCCGTTTCGATGGTGGACACGCCGGGAATTTGGCCGGCCTTGTCTGCAGTCTTGGCAGCCTAGGCTTGTTCGGACGTCCTATACTGATTGCTTACAGGGATTGTTTTTTCATTCTACGTATTTACCCGAGGAAATCTTCATGTCTGACGTCCAGATTCGCCCATTGACAGAGCAGTTCGCGGTGGCCCCGCAGCTCTCGCCCGCAGACATGGCAGGGGTGGCTGCCGCAGGTTACAAAAGTGTGATCATCAATCGTCCCGACTATGAGGGCGGCCCCGATCAGCCTACGGCTGCGGATGTGTCCGAGGCGGCGCGCCAAGCGGGATTGCAGGTGGAGTACCAGCCGGTGGTCGGCAGTGCGATGACGGCTGATGACGTGGTCCGATTTGCGGAATTGCTGCGTACGTTGCCTGGTCCGGTGCTGGCATATTGCCGTACCGGGACGCGTTGCACGAATTTGTTCGTTGCCTCGCAGCAGCTCCCTTGATCCGCATCAAATATTGCGGAAAGCCCGCAATGTTGCGGCCGGCGTTTTCCGGTAGCATGGTATTTCCTACTAGCAGACAGGAGCAGGCATTATGTTCAAGAAAGTCTTGATTCCTACCGACGGCTCCCCGCTCTCGGCCCAGGCCGCCAATGCGGGTATCTGCTTTGCCCGGTCCGTCGGCGCCGAGGTCGTTGCCCTGCATGTGACACAGCCTTTTGCTGCCACCATCGGATTTGATGGGATGGCCGCGGCCTATGCCATCACTGACGAAGACTACGAGAAAGCGTCGGCGGAGCAGGCGGAAAAGTATCTGAAGCAAATCCTCGCGCGGGCGGAGACGGCCGGCGTCAAGGCCGATTCGCGCGCGGTATCCAATTTCAATGTGGCCGATGGGATTGTTCAGGCGGCTACTGAGAACGGATGCGATTTGATTTTTATCGGCAGCCACGGGCGTAGCGGGTTGTCGCGCTTGCTGTTGGGAAGCGTGACGGCGAAGGTGCTGTCGTTGGCTACCAATGCGGTATTGGTTTATCGCGTTAAAGAAGAAAAGAAGAAATAGCGAGGGTTCTGCGTCGTCCTTGGGTCGAAAACGGCGTCTCTTTTCTGGGGCGCAGGTCGACGGGCGGCGTGGGACCAATTTTTTCAGGCCGGATGGGCTTTTGCTGGCGAGAGGGTGGCGTTCTTTTGGCGCCGCCGTCCGCCGTGTAAAGGCCTCACCGGCCCTATCGCACGGACTCGCCCCGTTAGCAGGGGGCTCGGTCCGCTGCGCGGACTGGGATCCGTGCTCTACGGGCCGGTGAGGCCTTTACATGGCGGACGACGGCTCGCGGTGGGGGAATGCCATCGTTGCGGGTTTTGCCGAGCAGCTTTCTCCTACGGCTTTTGATTTTCAACGGGTCTTGTTGGAGGCGCTGCTCGCTGACGCGTGGCGCAGTTTGACGCGCCCTTTTGCAAACCTGTTGCGAGGATAGGGCTATAGGGGGTGGGCGTTATTTTGTGGGCGTAATATGCTTTGAGCGCAGTTCCATGACTGTGCTGGATTACTGGATTGAATTCACCAGGAAAGGCTATGACTCGCAAAACGCGCATCGATCAATATCGCAATATCGGTATCAGTGCCCATATCGACGCGGGCAAGACCACGACGACTGAGCGCATTCTGTTCTATACCGGGATCACCCATAAATTGGGCGAGGTGCATAACGGCGCCGCGGTGATGGATTGGATGGAGCAGGAGCAAGAGCGCGGTATTACGATCACGTCGGCGGCGACGACGGCGTTTTGGCGTGGGATGGCGGGGAATTATCCTGAACATCGCATCAACATCATCGATACTCCGGGACACGTCGATTTCACGATCGAGGTCGAGCGCTCGATGCGCGTGCTGGATGGCGCTTGTATGGTGTACGACGCGGTGGGCGGGGTGCAGCCGCAATCCGAGACGGTGTGGCGGCAGGCGAATAAATATGCCGTGCCGCGCATTGCGTTCGTCAACAAGATGGATCGTATCGGCGCGGATTTCTTTCGGGTGCAAAAGCAGATCGTCGACCGCCTGAAGGGCGATGCGGTGCCGATTCAGATTCCGGTTGGGGCCGAGGATCATTTCCAAGGCGTGGTCGATCTGGTCAAGATGAAGTCCATTATCTGGGACGACGAGAGCCAGGGCGTGCGGTTCGAGTATCGCGATATTCCGGACGAGCTGCAGGATGTGGCGCGCCGGTGGCATGACCACATGGTTGAAAAGGCCGCAGAGGCCGATGAGGAATTGCTGGAGAAATATCTGGCAGGCGAGACCCTGTCCGAGGACGATATCAAGCGCGGTTTGCGCAAGCGCACGATCGCCAATGAAATCGTGCCGATGCTGTGCGGCAGCGCCTTTAAGAATAAAGGTGTGCAGGCCATGCTGGATGCGGTGATCGATTATCTGCCGTCGCCGGTCGATGTGCCCGCCATCAAGGGGCACGATGAGAAAGACCGCGAGCTCGAACGCCATCCGGATGACAAGGAGCCGTTTTCGGCTTTGGCATTCAAGATCATGACCGATCCGTTCGTGGGGCAGCTGGTGTTCTTCCGCGTGTATTCGGGGGTCGTCAAATCCGGGGATTCGGTGTTGAATCCGCTCAAGGGTAAAAAGGAACGGCTGGGACGTCTGTTGCAGATGCATGCCAATGAACGGCGCGAGATCAGCGAGGTTTACGCTGGCGACATTGCTGCCGCAGTGGGGATTAAAGAGGTCACCACCGGCGACACGCTGACTGATCCGGCGCATGTGATCATTCTGGAACGCATGACATTCCCCGAGCCGGTGATTTCTCAGGCGGTCGAGCCCAAGACGAAAGCCGATCAGGAAAAGATGGGTGTGGCGTTGAATCGATTGGCGCAGGAGGATCCTTCTTTCCGGGTGCGCTCGGATGAAGAGTCCGGCCAGACCATTATTTCGGGCATGGGTGAATTGCACCTGGAGATCCTGGTCGACCGCATGAAGCGCGAGTTCGGAGTCGAGGCCACGGTAGGCAAACCTCAGGTGGCGTACCGCGAAACCATACGCAAGACCTGCGACGAGGTCGAGGGCAAGTTCGTGAAGCAATCGGGCGGGCGCGGCCAGTATGGTCACGTGGTGCTGAAACTCGAGCCCCAAGAGCCTGGCAAAGGTTATGAGTTCGTTGATGCGATCAAGGGCGGCGTGGTGCCGCGCGAATATATCCCGGCGGTGGATCGCGGGGTGCGCGAGAGTTTGAATGCCGGGGTGTTGGCGGGTTATCCGGTGGTCGATATCAAGGTTACGCTGGTGTTCGGTTCGTACCACGATGTCGATTCGAACGAAAACGCATTCCGGATGGCTGCATCGATGGCATTCAAGGAAGGCATGCGGCGCGCCAAGCCGGTGCTGCTGGAGCCCATGATGCAAGTCGAGGTCGAGACGCCAGAGGAATTCACGGGACACGTGATGGGCGATCTGTCGTCGCGTCGCGGGATGGTGCAGGGAATGGAGGACATCGCGGGCGGCGGCGGCAAGCTTGTACGCGCCGAGGTGCCGCTATCGGAGATGTTTGGCTATTCCACGTCGCTGCGCTCGCTGACGCAGGGGCGGGCGACTTATACGATGGAATTCAAGCACTATGCCGAGACGCCTAACCAGGTGGCGGAGCAGGTCATTGCTGCGCATGGTGGGGGGCGTTAAGGGGGGACGCTGTTGGGCGGTGGAGGCGTTTGCTGGCGTCGAGTGTCGCTGTCGAGACGTTCCGGCCGGGTGCCAGGAAGGCGCACCGCCCCTATCACAGCGGCTCGGCCCATGAGCAGGGGCCTCGGTCGCCTTCGGCGACTTCCCGCTGTTCAACGGGGCGGCGCACCTTCCTGGCACCCGGCCGGAACTCGTAGTCGTGACTGGCCACGAGCAGTACACGGACGGTTGTTAAAGCTAGTCTCGGGCAGCGTCAGATCAAGAAGTTCTCGATCGCACTGTTGAAGGCGCGTGGGTTGCCCAGGTTCATGCCGTGGGACGAGCCCACGATGACCTCTTTATGGGCCGAGGGCAGCCACTCTGACAGCGTTTGCAGCACGGCGGGGTAGGGTGCCGGGCTGAGTGCGCCGCCGATCAATAGCAGCGGCATGGCCAGCTTTTGGATTTGTTCGCGGCTCAGCGGATTGAGCATTTCCGTGGCCTGCCCGCGCAAGGTGGTGGCATTGTCCCGGACCATTTCTTGAAACCAAGGCACCATGCGGCGCCATGTGTCGGGGCCGGACACGGTGTCGACAAAGAGCGCCAGGCCGGCATCCAGTTCTCCGTCGTCAATCAGTTTCAGCGACCGCTGACGAAAGCCGCCACGATCATCGGCGGACGGGTTGGGAGCCAGCGGCCCCGGATCCGCGAGTGTCAGCGTTCGGATGCGTCTGGGTTCGCGCAGGGCGGCCTCGAGGGCGACGCGGGCACCACGAGAGTGGCCGACCACATGCGCTGCGCCTTCGCCGACTGTCTCGATAAAGGCCAGCAGGTCGTCGACGTGTTGATCGACGGAAAAGGGGCCGCCGTCCCACTCTTGCGGCCAATAGTGGCGCAGGCTGGGGGCGAGTACCCGAAAGGATCGGCCCAGTGGGCCCATCTGAGATTTCCAATACCGGCAGTCACACAACGATCCGTGCACCAAAACCAGCGGCGTGCCCTGACCGTGTTCGGTGTAGGTCATCGCATAATCGTTGATATAGGCGGTTTGCAGGGGCAGTTGGGGTTCGGAACGCATGGCGGGCACGGAGGGAATCAAGCTCGTGATTCTAGCGCTCCGGGCGGTTTCAGGTCTTTGCTCCCCAGTCGCTGATACACTCATTGCCCTTGCGCCGCATTGCCGGTCGCGACGTATTCGATCACACGGAATCGCCAAGCATGTCAGCTGAATCTGCCTCTGCTTTACCCGAATCTGCGCAGCGTGTGGCCCAATTGCTGCAATCATTGGGCCATGAGCATCCCATCGTCGTCCTGCCGCAAACCGGCCGTACCTCGGCAGAGGCCGCTCAGGGCCTGGGTTGCGAGGTCGCTCAAATCGCCAAATCCATCATCTTTCGGCGTCGATCCGACGATGCGCCGGTATTGGTCATCGCCAGCGGCGCCAATCGCGTCGATGAAACCAAAGTTGCCGAGATCGTGGGCGAACTCGGCAAGGCCGATGCGCGTTTCGTGCGAGAGGTGACCGGCTATGCCATCGGCGGCGTATGCCCGATCGGCCATGCGGTCAAACCCGTCATGCTGCTCGATGAGGATCTCTTTCAATACGACACCTTGTGGGCTGCGGCAGGTCATCCGCACGCGGTATTCCGCCTGAGTCCGCAGCAGCTGGCCGCTATGACAGGCGCACCCGTGGCCGACGTGGCATTACGTATTTCCTCTACTGAAAGAGCATCCGAATGACGGATTGGACCTGGGTCTGGATTCCCGCCACCTTGGCGGCTGCGGCTGCTCAGGCTGGCCGTAACGCGGTGCAGCGCAGTCTGACCGCTACGCTGGGCACTTTGGGAGCAACACAAGTCCGGTTCCTCTTCGGATTCCCGTTCGCGCTCCTGTTTCTGGCCATCGTGTTTACTTTCGATGGCGGTCTGTTGCCGAGCGTTCAGGCGGATTTTCTGCTCTTTGTCGTCGGCGGCGCCGTCTCGCAGATCGCAGCTACCGGTCTCATGCTTGCCGCCATGCGAGAGCGTTCCTTTGTCGTTGTCACCGCCTGGACCAAAACCGAGCCGATCCAGGTCGCCTTGTTTGGCTTCGTGGTGCTCGGTGATCCCCTATCGCTCACGGGAGTGTTGGCCGTCATCCTCGCCACATTAGGCGTGGTCTTGATGTCGGGCAATCCCGCCTCTGCCACCGGCCGTGGCAGCCTGCGCCCGGCCTTGCTGGGCTTGGTGTCGGGCGCCTGCTTTGCCCTGTCCGCCATCGGCTTTCGCGGCGCGATTCTCACGCTGGACAGTGGCGGTTTTGTCCTGCAAGCCACCTGGACGCTCGCATGGTCCCTTGGCATACAGACCTTGATCCTGGCCGTCTGGATGATTCTGTTCAACCGGACCCTGCTCATCGCCTGCATGGCGGCCTGGCGCACCTCCATCTGGGGCGGCCTGTTGGGCGCCTCTGCCTCGCAGGGCTGGTTTATCGGCTTCGCGCTCACTGCGGCTGCGAATGTCCGCACACTAGGTCTGGTCGAAGTCCTATTCGCCCAAATCCTTTCCCGTCGCGTTTTCTCGCATGCCACTAGCCGCCGAGAACTGTTGGGCATCGCCTTGATCATCATCGGCGTCGCAGCGCTATTGATCGCTTCAGCAGGCTAGACAACATTCCAGGCCATTCACTACTGTGAGCCCCTGCCGGGTGCCGGGAAGCCACGCCGGCCCGTTGAGCGCGGATTTAGCCCGCGAAGCGGGCCGAGGCCCCTGGTCATGGGCCGAGTCCGTGCGATAGGGCCGGCGTGGCTTCCCGGTACCCGGCAGGGGCGGCTTAATAGAGATCCTCTAGACCGGCAAGAGAATAGCGCCCCATGCCAGCAACAACCGCTACTGCAGCAACTGCAACCGATTCTTAGCCGTCCCAGCCGCCTGGCTATTCGGATAGTTTTTCACAATCCGCTCCAGCGAAGCCTTGGCCCCCGTCCGGTTATTCAGCTCGATCTGGCTACCAGCAATCACCAGCAACGCATCCGGTGCCCGAGCATCGTTCGGCGTCTGCTGCACGAGTTGATTCAGCTCTTCGATAGCACCCTTATAGTCCTTGACTGCATACCGGCTGCTGCCCAGGTAAAACTTGGCCGTCGGCGCCAACTGGCTATTGGGATACAACGCGAGAAACGCGGCGAATGAATCAGCCGCATCCTGGTATTGCGCCTGGCGGAATTGATCGATCGCGCCGTCATAGGCCGACTGCTCGCTAGGATCGCTAGCCGTCGCTCCAGGCGGATTCGCCGAGCCGTGGCTTGCCTGCCCACTAGGTTGCTGGCGCGACACCAGTTCCAACTGCTCACGCAACTGCGTGATTTCCTGCTGCATCGACTGCATCTGATCGGCCAGTTGCAGCCGCGCGCGCTGATTTTGTTCGTTTTGTTGTCTTACTTGTTCGCGCAAGTCCAGAATGGCCCGACGGGCCTCATCGTCGGCAAAAGCCTGCGCAGGGGCAGCGAGGGCTGTGGTAGCCAGAGCGACTGAGATGACCAGGGTACGCAGGGACAAGACTTTATCGCGCATAAGAAATTCCAGAGTCCAAAAAACAAAAACGTCGGAACGGCCGCTTGACCGTTCCGACGCGCGGCAGAGCTAGTGCGCGAAAAGCTTAGCGCTGATATTCGATATCGGCGCGGCGGTTTTCCGCGAAATCAGCTTCGGTAGAGCCCGTCGAACGGGGTTTTTCCTTGCCGAAGCTGATGGTCTCGATCTGAGCATCGGTGGCGCCCAGCAGCGTCATCATGCGACGCACTGCGTCGGCACGGCGTTGGCCCAAAGCCAGATTGTATTCGGCGCCGCCGCGTTCGTCAGTGTTGCCTTGGATCTGCACGCGCTGTTGCTGGTGCGAAGCCAGGTAACGGGCGTGGGTTTCCACCAAGCTGCGGTACTGTTCGGGCACCGTGTAGCTGTCGAAATCAAAGTAGACCGAGCGCTGTTGCGCCAGGATGCTTTGCGGGTTGAACGGATCCAGGATCTGGCCGGAGGCCGAGCCACCTGTGCCGCTGCCCGTGGTCGAACCAGCGTTTTGGTCATCTAGCGGTACCGAACTGCAAGCTGCCAACGTGGCGGCCAAGGCGGCAATGGTCAAGCTTTTGGCAATGCGCGTCTTCATGATGTTTCCTTTGCAAAGAAGGGTCATGCGTGTTTAGCGGGTAAAAGGGCCCCACGTGGGTTCACGTATTTCCCCGTTCAGTACGGAGAGCGTTTGCCGCACACGTCCATCACTAGATACTCCTGCCAGCACGCTGCGGCCATTTTGCACTGCAGCGTACAGGATTTGCATGCCGTTGGGAGCGAAGCTGGGTGACTGGTCATCACGACCATCAGTCAGCAGGGCTTCGTTACCAGAGGCCAGTTGTAGTGATGCGATGCGGAACGCGCCGTCGCGTTTGGAAACGTACAGCAGCGTGGAACCGTCGGGGGAAATTCGGGGTGAGATGTTGTAACTACCGTTAAAAGTCAGCCGACGGGCATCGCCTCCGTCGAGGCCGGTTTGATAGATTTGCGGTCCACCGCTGCGATCACTTGTAAAGATAATAGAACGGCCATCCGGCGTAAAGATCGGTTCGGTGTCAATGCCCGGAGAACGCGTTAAACGGCGCATATTGGAGCTTCCGTCGGCTCCAACGATGTAAATTTGCGACAAACCGTCACGGGTGAGAGCCACCGCGAGTTTGGAGCCATCAGGCGACCAGGCGGGGGCGCTGTTGTTGCCTTTGAAATTTGCAACAGGGATGCGGGCGCTGGTTGCCAATGTGTGCACATAAACAACAGGTTTGCCCGACTCGAAGCTCACATAGGCGAGTTTGCTGCCATCAGGCGACCACGCTGGCGAGATGACTGGCTCGCGCGAGCGCAAGGCAACTTGGGGGTTTTGGCCATCGGCATCGGCGATTTGCAGTTCATAGGTGTTGCCACGCTTGAGCACATAGGCAATACGCGTCGAAAACACGCCGCGAACGCCGGTGATCTTCTCGTAGATGCGGTCAGCGATCTGGTGCGCGACGCGGCGCAGTTCTTGTTCGCTACCGGAGAAGGCAACGCCGTCCAACTGGCCTTTCTTGATGGTGTCGCCCAGGCGGTAGCGCACGTCGTAGCGGCCATCCGCGCCACGGGTAATGCTGCCATAGGCCAGGAAATCGGCGCCCTTGTTGCGCCAGTCGTCATAGTTGACCTGCGAGTCGACGTTCAAACCAGCGCCGGAGGCGTTGATCAGACGGAATTGGCCTGTCCGGGTCAAATCGGCGCGGATAACGTCCGCAATAGCGCGGCCATGCACGTCATCCACGGCGAAATCGGCAATCGCCACCGGGTACTGGGTGGCCCCGGTCCCGGAGATATCAACTCGTAATTGGGCGTGAGCGGGCTGCCAGGCCAGCAGAGCGATTGCCGTCAGCAGAGTAAATAGCATGCCATAGGCACGCGCGAGCCCCGGGCTCAAGGGGCGGCTGGAGGCGGGAGTCATTATCAGCAATCTCCTGTCAGTCATACATTCTGTACACAACGTCGATAACGGACGGATAGGCGCCCGTTGAGGGTTTGGGGAACGGATTGCAACGCCGGATCCCCGTTTCGACCGCACGGTCAAATACGGAGTTGCCCGACGAACCGGTCAGATTCAAGCCAGTTACCTTGCCGTCTGAACTCAACTGTACCCGGTATTGGGCTGTCGGGTTAGACGAACCGCTGCGGGGGGGCGTGTCAAAAACGACGCCGGGGCGTACGCAGGTGCGCACCTTCGAGGCATAGCCACTGTCGTTGCCGCCACCGCCTCGCTGGTTGCGGTCAGCCGTGCCGCCCGGGATTCCGGCAGCGCCGAGGGCATCGCCTCGCATGGCGTCGCGCAGCGCCTTGTCGGCGGCCGCTTTTTTCGCAGCTGCTGCTTTTGCTGCTGCCGCTTTCTTTTCGGCCGCCGCTTTCTCGGCTGCGGCTTTCTTCTCAGCGGCGGCTTTTTCTGCTGCGGCCTTTTCAGCAGCTTCTTTCTTCTCGGCGGCAGCCTTTTCCGCAGCCGCTTTTTGTGCAGCCGCTTTTTCGGCAGCGGCTTTCTCAGCCGCAGCCTTTTGAGCGGCCGCCTTTTCAGCAGCTGCTTTCTTGGCGGCCGCTGCTTTTTCGGCTTCCGCTTCTTTACGTTCTTGTTCCAGGCGTTGCTGCTCTTTCAGCTCGGCTTGTTTGCGTATTTCGTCCTGGCGGGCCTTTTCTGCCGCCGCCTCGGCGGCCAAGCGGGCTTTTTCCTCTTGTTCGCGTTTTTTACGCGCGGCCTCGAGCGCAATTTCTGGATCGGGCTGAGGTTCCGGTTGTGCGACGGGAGGGGGCGTTTGGGGCTGGGGTTCGGGCTGCGGCTCAGGTTCAGGCTGAGGCGCAGGTTCCGGTTCTGGCTCCGGCTGAGGAGGCTGAGGTTCGGGCGTGACGTCGGGCTCGTCAGGCTGCTCTTCAGGAGGACGGGAATTGGGCGTATCGCCGTTGGCCCATAGTTCCACCTGGACCGGGCCGGGATCTTCGGTATGCCAACTGACACCAAAAATCAGGGCGATCAGCAGCAACACGTGCGCCAGGATGGCCAAGCCCAGCGCTTTGCGATTGTCTTGCGCGGCGGGAGAGTGCGGCGCGGTGCTGTCGTGTCGAAAGAGAGGCGGGGTCATAAATGATGTGGCAAAGCGGCGCGCACCTGCGCGTCAGCGCCCTCTGGTTTGCTGTGGTGCGGGCTGGGTCGATTGCTGGGCGGCAGCGCCGCCTTGGTCAACCAGCAGGCCCAGGCGTGTCACGCCGTTGCTGCGCAACTCGTCCATGACTTTGACCACGGTTTCGTAGGGCACCTTGCCGTCTGCGGCAATGACCACAGGAGTCTCGGCGGTGATTCGTTGACGGACTTGATCCACCAGTTGATCACGTGGAATGTCTTGCAGGGTGGCGCCGGCCTCGCGCATGCGCAACGCCAGTTGACCATCCTCTGAGATCTGAACTTCCAGCGGCGTTGCAGGCACGTCCGAGGCCTGACCCACCGACGGGAGATTGATCAGGCCCGGAGTGATCAGCGGAGCGGTAACCATGAAGATCACCAGCAGCACCAGCATCACGTCAATGTAGGGCACGACATTGATGTCGGCCTTCATGCGTCGGCCCGCGCGGCCGTTCGACCGTACCGAAGGCATTAGCGCACCTGGCGTTGGAGGATGTTCAGGAATTCATCGACAAAGCTGTCGAAACGAATCGACAGGCGGTCGATGTCGTGCGTGTAGCGGTTATAGGCCACCACCGCCGGAATGGCGGCAAACAGGCCGATGGCGGTGGCGATCAGCGCTTCGGCAATCCCCGGGGCGACCGATGCCAGCGTGGCTTGCTGCATGTTCGACAGGCCGATGAAGGCGTGCATGATGCCCCACACTGTACCCAGCAGGCCGATATAGGGGCTGACCGAGCCGGCCGACGCCAGGAAGTTGAGGTGGGATTCCAGCGAGTCCATTTCCCGCTGATACGCAGCACGCATAGCCCGGCGCGGGCCATCCAGGACGCTGTTGACGTCGCCGGTGGTATTGGTGCGGCGCGCTTTCAGGAATTCGGTCATGCCGGCATCGAAGATGCGGGCCAGGGCACCTTGTTCGTCACGACGGCTGGCGACGGCCTGTTGCAGCATCGACAGATCTCCACCAGACCAGAAATCGTCTTCGAAGCGGCGGGTTTGCGTGTGCGCACGCTTGATAGCCAGCCGCTTGGCGAAGATATATGTCCAGGACATGATGGAAATGCCCAGCAGCAGCAACATGATGAGCTGGACGGGGAGGCTGGCGTGCGTGACCAGCGAAATCAACGACATGTCGTTGGAGACTTGCATGGGTTATTCCTGAAGGGATTCCAATTTGGCGCGTACGACAGCAGGGAGTGCCGCCGGACGCAAATGCACTGCATCAACACAACAGATTTGGATATTGCCATGCGCGAGCAGTTCCCCGTCGCGTTCCGCGCGTTGGTCGAAATGTATCGACGCGCGGCCTACCCGGGTCACCCGGCTGCGTATGGTAATCAAATCGTCCAATCGTGCCGGTTTGCGGTATGACATGTCCAGTGAATGGACGACAAACATCCGTGATTCGTCTGCGACCAATGCCGACTGCTGAACGCCCAGGTCGCGCAGCCATTCGGTGCGCGCGCGTTCCAGGAATTTCAGATAGTTGGCGTAGAACACGACGCCACCCGCATCCGTGTCTTCGTAATAGACACGGATATTAAAGGTGGCTTCGGTGGACGTCGATTCAATCACAGTGAGAGAGCAGCCTTATCAGCACGCCTAGCTTGGTGGGCTGGGCAGTCTACAGCGTTTCCAGCTTGTCCAGCACCTGATTCAGGGCCGACTCGACAGGAATTTTTACAGTGTCGCTTTCGCAACGGGCCTGCAATTCCACCACACCGTCGTTCAGGCCGCGTTCTCCAACTGTTACGCGCAAGGGCACCCCTATCAGCTCCCATTCAGCGAACATAACCCCTGGCCTGGCGTCACGATCATCCAAAATGACGTCTACGCCACGGGCGCGCAGTTCGTCATAGAGTTTTACGGCCTCGTTACGAACAGTTTCATTTTTGCCCCAGCCTACCGGGCAAATCACGACTTCGAAGGGGGCGATGGCCTTGGGCCAGATGATGCCGCGGGCATCGTGATTCTGTTCAATGGCTGCGCCCGCGATCCGGGTGATCCCGATGCCGTAGCAGCCCATTTGCAAGGTGGCAGGCTTGCCGGTCTCGTCCAGGAAGGTCGCCTTGAGCGCTTCGGAGTATTTCGTACCCAGGAAAAAGACGTGTCCTACCTCAATGCCGCGCTGGATCGCCAGGTGGCCCACGCCATCCGGGGACGGATCGCCGGCCATCACGTTGCGCAGATCAGCGACGATTTCGGGTTCCGGCAGGTCCCGGCCCCAGTTGGCGCCGGTGTAGTGATAATCCTCGCGATTGGCGCCGCAGACAAAGTCGGCCATGTTGGCGACGGTGCGGTCCGCTACGACGCGTACCGGTAAGGCCGTGCCGATCGGGCCCAGATAGCCCGGTTTGCAGCCAAAATGCTCGACGATTTCGGATTCGGTGGCAAAGCGGAAGTCTGCCAGGCCGGGGACTTTGCCGGCCTTGATTTCGTTGAGTTCGTGGTCGCCGCGCAGCATCAGCAGCCAGATCTGAACCTTGCCCGGCTCGGGTTCGGTCGCCAGCACCAGCGATTTGAGCGTGCGCTCCAGGGGCAGGCCCAGCAATTTGGCGACGTCCTCGCACTTGGCGGCTCCGGGAGTAGGAGTGGCCTCCAGCTTCTCGGCCGGTGCGGCCCGCTCGGCCAACAGGCAGGGGGCCTCGGCCAATTCGATATTGGCGGCATACTGGGAGTCGGGGTTGTACACCAGCAGGTCTTCACCTGTGTCGGCAATGACCTGGAACTCGTGGCTGCGCGTGCCGCCAATCGAGCCCGTATCTGCCGCGACGGCGCGGAATTCCAGTCCCAGACGGCTGAAAATGCGCATGTACGCGTCATACATCTTGTCGTAGCTTTGCTGGGCGCTGGACTCGTCGCGATCGAACGAATACGCGTCCTTCATGGTGAATTCCCGGCCACGCATCAGCCCGAAACGGGGACGGCGCTCGTCTCGGAACTTGGTCTGGATGTGATAGAAATTCAGAGGCAGTTGCCGATAGCTGTGGATTTCATTGCGGGCGATATCGGTGATGACTTCTTCCGAGGTCGGCTGCAAGACGAAATCGCGCTGATGGCGGTCCTTGATGCGCAGCAGTTCCGGGCCGTATTGCACCCAGCGGCCGGATTCCTGCCAGAGCTCGGCGGGCTGCACCACGGGCATCAGCAGCTCGATCCCGCCGGCCGCGTTCATTTCGTCGCGGACGATGGCTTCGATTTTGCGGATGACCTTCAAGCCCAGGGGCATATAGGTATAGATACCGCCCGCCAATTTGCGGATCATGCCGGCCCGGGTCATCAGTTGATGGCTGACGACTTCGGCTTCAGAGGGTGCTTCTTTCAGCGTGTTGAGATGGTAGGTAGATGCGCGCATAGTTAAAGGTGGCCACGGATACGTATAATCGACTGTAATTGTATTGAATTCGGTGGGGGTGGCCATGCTTGATCGTGAAGGCTACCGTCCCAATGTCGGCATTATTCTCGTCAACAGTAAAAACGAGGTCTTTTGGGGCAAGCGAATCCGGGAACATGCATGGCAGTTTCCGCAGGGCGGCATCAAATATGGCGAAAGCCCGGTGCAGGCCATGTATCGCGAGCTCCACGAAGAAGTAGGCTTGAAGCCTGAACATGTCCGTATTTTGGGGCGCACACGCGATTGGTTGCGTTATAACGTGCCGGACCATTTCGTCCGGCGAGAGTGGCGAGGGCACTATAAGGGTCAAAAGCAGATCTGGTTTTTGTTGCGCCTGGTAGGGCGCGACTGCGATGTGTGCCTGCGCGCGACGCAGCATCCGGAGTTCGATGCTTGGCGGTGGAGCCAGTATTGGGTGCCTTTGGATGCGGTCATCGAGTTCAAACGCGAGGTATACACCCTGGCGCTGAACGAGCTTTCGAGCATTCTGTTCCGGCGTCAGCACGAAACCCGCTATCTGCGCCAACGGGTTCATGGCCCGACGCGGGTCGCCGATAGTCTTTCTGCCGACCCAGACGGCCATGCGCATATTGCTGGTTGAAGACGAGCTCGAAATGGCCTCTTGGCTGGTGCGAGCGTTGGCGCAAAGCGGGTTTACCCCCGATCATGCGCCGGACGCCCGCAGCGCCGAGGCCATGATGAGCGCTCACGAATACGACGCCATCGTCATGGACCTGCGCTTGCCCGACAAGCACGGGCTGGTGGTGTTGCGCGACATGCGTAATCGTGACGATCGCACTCCCGTACTGTTACTGACGGCGCAGGGCGCTTTGCAAGACCGGGTGCGCGGGCTCAATCTCGGCGCCGACGATTTCCTGACCAAGCCATTCGCGCTCGAGGAACTCGAAGCGCGTGTGGCGGCCTTGGTGCGGCGCAGCCGGGGGCGCCAGCAGCCGCGCCTGCAATGCGGGTCGTTGTCTTATGACGGCGAAAGCCGCGCCTTTACCCTGGACGGTGTATTGCTCCTGCTTACGCCGCGCGAGCACGCGGCCTTGGTGGCGTTGCTGACGCGCAGCGGCTATCCCGTGGACAAGGCCCAATTGTTTGGCAAGGTATTCACCCAGGACAGCGAGTCCAGCCTGGATGCCATCGAAGTCGTATTGCATCGGTTGCGCAAAAAACTGGCGGGCAGCGACGTGCGCATCGTGACGGTACGTGGCTTGGGATACATGCTGGAAAGCAGCGTCAGTGAAACTGCCGAGCTCTGACCGTTTTCGCTTGCCGCTGATCGGCATTCGCACGTTGTTGATCACCCTGTTGCTGCCAGGGGTGATCCTGTTGCTGGTCATCGACAGCTGGAACGACTATCGGACCCTGTCTGCGATCACCAATGAGGCTTACGACAGCGCGCTGCTAGAACCTGCGCGGGTGCTGGAAAGCAGTATTGAATTTACCGACGCTGGACAACTGGTGGTGACCACGCCGGTGTATGCGCAGGTGATCCTCGAGTCCAAGGCCGGGCTGCGGAAATACTTTCGCATCGAGGAAATCGTCCCCCCGCTTCCGGAAGGAGCCAACGTCGTGCCCCCTTCGGGGCGAACGTTGGCCGGTATGCCAGAATTGCCCCGCCCTCCTGCTTGGCCCTCTACTCGCGGAGAGCCAATGTTTTTCAACAGTATCTATCGTGATGATCCGGTTCGCGTGGTAGCCGTGCTGCGCGATTTGTATTACCGGGGCCAGCATCGTCAGGTGCTGGTGCTGGTGGCCGAAAGCATCGGCCGACGATTGCAAGCCGAGGAGGCCGCCCGGCGCCAGGAGTTGTTGCGCGATGCGCGTATGTTGGCGCTGGTGGCCATTCTGGTGTGGTGGGGGGTGGCCTGGTCATTACGGCCGTTGACCCGGTTACGCAACGACATCCGTGCCCGTTCGCCAGAAGATATGACGCCGTTGGACGCGTCGCGGGTTCCCAGCGAGGTGATCCCTCTGGTCGAGGCGGTGAATTATCACATCGAACGGTACAGGCGGGTATTGGATGAGCAGGCCCAGTTCCTGGCCGATGCTTCGCACCAGTTGCGTACGCCAATGGCAATCATCCTGACACAGGCGCAGTATGCGTTGCGAGAGCCTGATCCCAAACGCGCCCAGGAAGGCTTGCGCGCGATTGTGGATCAATTGGGACGGACGCGGCGTCTGACCGAGCAGCTATTGTCGTTGGCGCATGCCAGTCAGGGCGATTCGACACCGCGTCAGTTATTGGATCTGAACGACGTGGCGCGAGATGTCGTTTTGCAATATCTGCCGCTATCACATGAGAAAGGGCAGGATCTGGGCTGGGTGGCAGCCGAGGCCACTGAGGCATCGATTCGCAACGCCCAGGCATTGCGTGCAGCGGGAATCATGGACGCGCCGGACGTCGTCGCAAGGGAGGACGCGCCGCGAGACAGCGACGAGAGCGCCTTGGTAATGCCCGTTTTGCCTGTATTCGGCAGCGAGGCCGAGCTGCATGAGGCGTTGTCGAATCTCCTGCACAACGCCATCCATTATGCTCCGGCGGGTGCGCGGATCACCGTATCGACAGCCTTGGTCGGTGATCGGGCGGAGGTCTCGGTATCTGACAACGGTCCGGGCATTGATGTGGCATCACGCCATCGTGCATTTGCCCGTTTTGATCGACTGAGTTCCGGACGCGCTTCGGTTTCGTCGGGGTCTGGTTTGGGATTGTCCATTGCCCGAGCCTACGCGCGCCGCAACGCGGGCGACATCACGCTGCGCGATGGCGAGCCCAATACTCGGGGCGGAGTCGGGTTGGCGGCTGTGCTGTGGCTGCCGTTGGCGACGGCCAAGCACACCGCGCCGGGAACCGCCAAGGACTAGGCGCTCAGCTCTTCGGTATTTATCGTCCGCGCATATACCCCGGGCAGCCGTTCCGAAATAAAGTTCAGCAGGGCTCGTACTGCCGGCGACATGCCTCGGCGCGACGGATAGATGCAGTGCACGATGCCCGTAGGCGTGCGCCATTCGGGTAATACTTGTACCAATTGGCCTTGTCGCAATGCGTCATAGGTCGCCACGCTGGGGAGCAGGGCGATCCCACGGCCTCGGATGGCTGCTTCAGTCAGCACAATGAAGTCGTTGCAGCACAGCCGGGGCTGCACGGACACCTCGACTTCGTCGTCCGCAGCGTTGCGCAGCCGCCAGCGCACCTCAGTCTTGGGATCATCAAAGCTCAGGGTCGCATGGGCGGATAAATCCTGCGGTGTTTCCGGCGTGCCATAGCGCTGCAAATACGCCGGGCTCGCGACCATGGTGCTGCTGTCTTCACCTAGATGTTTGACGACTAATTCAGCGTCGGTATCCAGACGCGTACGCACGCGTAACGCGAGATCGACGCCCTCTCGAATCAGATCGACGCGGCGATTGGTGGCCAGCACCTGTACGGACACCGACGGCCAGGTATCCAGAAACTCCGGCAGCAGCTGCGCCAACATTTGCTGTGCAATGGAGATGGGGCAACTGATGATGACGGGTCCGCAGGGTTGCGATTGCAGTTGACGCATAGCCTCTTCTGCAGCCCGGGCTGACGCCGTCATTTCGCGGCAATAATGCAGATAGCGTTCGCCTGCCAATGTCAGCCGCAGCCGGCGGGTCGTCCGTTGCAACAGGCGTACACCCAATGCTTCTTCCAAATGGGCGATGCGCCGCGACAGGCGCGATTTCGGGATATCCAGGGCGCGCGCCGCGGCGCTGAAACCGCCGTGTTCCACCACCTGAGAAAAAAAGTACAGGTCGTTCAAGTCTTGCATGACGGCAGTTTCAGAGTTGAGCGATCGTTAATCTCGCAGACGCGTGATCAGGCTGGATGTATCCCAGCGGCCGCCTCCGGCGCGCTGTACATCGCCGTAGAATTGATCCACCAGTGCCGTCAACGGCAAGCGGGCGCCGTTGTTGCGGGCTTCGGCCAGCACCAATCCGAGATCCTTGCGCATCCAATCCACGGCAAAGCCGAAATCGAATTTGTCGTCTACCATCGTGCCGCCACGGTTTTCCATCTGCCAGCTTTGCGCCGCGCCTTTGCTGATGACATCCAGCACGAGTTTCATGTCCAGATTCGCTGCCTGGCCGAACGCAATGGCTTCCGACAACCCCTGGACGATCCCGGCGATGCAGACCTGGTTCACCATTTTGGCCAGTTGACCGGCGCCGGGCGCGCCGACGAGTGTGACAGCACGGCCGTAGGCTTGTGCGACGGGTTTGATGACGTCGAAGGCAGCTTGATCGCCGCCGCACATAATGGTCAACGCACCGTTGACGGCTCCGGCCTGGCCGCCGGACACCGGACCATCCACAAACTGCAGGCCCAGTTCGCGAGCTTGCCCGTACAGTTCGCGAGCGACATCTGCCGATGCCGTGGTGTGATCAACGAAAGTCGCACCCGTCGCCATGCCGGCAAAGGCGCCATCGTCACCCAGCACCACGCTGCGCAGGTCGTCGTCGTTGCCCACGCAGGCGAAAACGATTTGTGCGCCAGCGACGGCTTCGCGCGGGGTGGGCGCGCTGTTGCCGCCGAACTCCTGTGCCCAGGCTTTGGCCTTGGCTTCGGTGCGGTTGTATACCGTCACTTGATGGCCGGCTTTTGCCAGGTGGCCAGCCATGGGAAAGCCCATGACGCCCAAACCAAGAAATGCGACTTTCTGGGGTACGACTTTGTCGTAGTCCCTGGAACCGATGGATGCCATACCAGATCTCCGGGTTGTTCGTGTCAAAACCTAAAACCTGAACGTTACCGCAATCCGTGCGCGACTCGGTACCTGAGGACGAAAAAAAGCCCTCAGACGGTAGATCAACTGAGGGCTTTCCCGTGTATGACCGCCGAAACGGCGGCACATTGCGTCGTTTACTTGGGCATATCGTCTTCTTGATAGGCCCGGATCACGTCGGCATAGTTGCTGTCGGCCTGAAAACCCAGCGACTTGGCACGCGTGGCGGCGAATTCGCCGGGCCAGGATTCGACGATCTTTTTGACGGCCTCGTTGGGCTCCCACTTCACCAGGTCTGCGACCTGGTCGCCAGCGACTTCGCGCAAGGCATCCACCATGGCTTTCACGCTAACCGACAGGCCGGGCAGGCTGATGGTACGGGGGAAACCGACCGCATCGCCATCCAGTTCATGACCATGGATGAGGTTGTCGATCGCATAGCGCGGCGACATCAGCCACATCTTGGTTTCGGGCGAGACGGGAGCGACAGCGCTTTCGCCGTTCAAGGGTTCGCGCACGATGCCGCTCGCAAAGCTCGAGGCAGCGGCGTTGGGTTTGCCCGGGCGCACGCTGATCGTCGGCATACGCAGGGTGCGGCCGTCGATAAAGCCTTTGCGGCTGTAATCAGACACCATCAATTCGCCAGAGACCTTTTGCGCACCGTACGAGCTCATCGGCGTGGGCGCGGTGTCGTCCTGCACGATCGCAGGCAGCTTGCCACCGAACACGGCGACCGAACTGGTGAACACGAAACGAGGCTTGTGGCCCAGCTTGCGGCACAACTCCAGCAGCTCGCGCGTGGCATCCAGATTGATGCGCATGCCCAGATCGAAATCGGCCTCTGCAGCGCCGCTGACCACGGCCGCCAGGTGGAACACCGAGGTCACACTGGTGTCGATGACCTGACGCAGCAGGGCTGCATCCGCGATGTCACCCGTTACGACCTTGATGCGAGGGTCATCCAGGTCGGTGGGGGCCACCATATCCAGCAGGATGATCTGCTCGATTTTTTCGGGCTGGCCGCTGGCGCCTTTCAGTTCGCCGCGTTCCAGCAATTTCTTGGCCAGGCGTTTGCCCAGGAAACCGGCGCCGCCGGTAATCAGTACTTTACTCATTTGTTGGTTTCCGAGTTGGCACGGTACGTACGCAGCCAGGCCAGGCCGTCGCTCGTTGCCGCACGGGGTTTGTATTCGCATCCCACCCAGCCCTGGTAACCCAATTGGTCCAGGGTCTGGAAAATAAAGGGGTAATTCAGTTCTTCGCCATCGGGCTCGTTGCGGCTGGGCACGCTGGCAATCTGGATGTGCCCGATTTGATCAAACATCGCGCGCAGTTTCATGACCACATCGCCTTCCATGATCTGGGCGTGATAGCAGTCGAACTGCACTTTCACGTTGTCGGCGCCGGTGGCGCGTACGACGTCCAGCGCATCCTCTTGATAGCTCAGCAGATAGCCGGGCATATCGCGCTGGTTGATGGGTTCGAGCACGATAGTCAGGCCTGCGGCCTTGGCTTGCTCTGCGGCCCAGGCCACATTGCGGGTGTACAGGTCCAGGCGTTCTGCGCGGTTCGCGTCCGCCGGCATCAGGCCTGCCATGATGTGGACGCGCTGATTGCCCAGCACACCGGCGTATTCGATCGCGCGCGAGATCGCGCCCTTGAATTCCTGCTCGCGTCCCGGCAGCGATGCAATGCCGCGTTCACCGCCCGCCCAGTCGCCCGGAGGTGCATTGAACAACGCCTGTTCGATGCCGTTGTCGACCAGACGCTGCTTGATCTCGGCCGCGGGAAAGTCGTAGGGGAATAGATATTCCACGCCTTCAAAACCGTCTTTCGCAGCCGCTGCGATGCGATCCAGGAAGGGCAGGTCTTGGTATAGGAAGCTGAGATTGGCGGCAAATTTCAATGGCATTATGGTAGCTCCGGGAAGTGCATACAAACTGGGCGCAGCCGATAGCGGCGCGCCCAGATGGTGTTTAGCGGTTCACCTCGTTCTTGTTGGTCAAGAACACGGCGACAGCGCCGAGCAGCAGCATGGCAGTCAACATATACATGCCGGCTGCCGAGCTCTTCGTGGCGTCATTCAACAGGCCAATAGCGTAGGGGCTGACAAAGCCGGCCAGGTTGCCCACCGAGTTGATGACTGCAATCCCTGCGACCGCACCGGTGCCGGACAGGAATGCAGTAGGCAGCGACCAGAACAAGGGCGAGCACGTCAGCGCGCCGCCCGCTGCAATGGACAGGGCCAGCATTGCCAGCACCGTGTTGTCGGCATAAGCGGCAGAGACTGCAAATCCGATCGCTCCAAAGGTCGCCGGAATGATCAGGTGCCAACGACGCTCACGCATGCGGTCGGCGTTGCGGCCGATCAGTATCATCGAGATCGCGGCCACAACAAAGGGAATGGCACTGATCAGGCCGATATTGAACGCGCCTTGTACCCCCGTGGATTTCACCAGCGACGGCATCCAGAATGTCAGGCCGTATTGACCCATCACAAAGCAGAAATAGATCAGGCACATCCACCACACTCGCAGATCGGCGAATACCGCTTTGGTGGTGCCGGGGCTGGTCTTGTGCTTCGATTTGGCCTCTGCCTCGATGTCGCGGGCGACGACCGCCTTTTCTTCGTCGGTCAGCCATTTGGCCGAACGCACGTCGTTATCCAGATAGAGCAGCGTCACGATACCCAGGACCAAGGCGGGCAGGGCTTCGATGACGAACATCCACTGCCAGCCGCCATGGCCCATATAGCCATTGAAATTCTGCATCAGGTAGCCGGACAATGGCCCGCCGAAAATCCCTGACAATGGAATGGCCGCCATGAACACTGCGATCATTTTGGCGCGGCGATGTCCAGGGAACCAGTACGTCAGATACAGGATCACGCCGGGATAAAAGCCTGCCTCAGCTGCGCCCAATAGAAAGCGCAATACATAGAACTGCGTGGGCGTAGACACAAAAAAGAAGCAGCCCGACAAAATGCCCCACGTGATCATGATGCGCGCGATCCAGATACGTGCGCCGACACGATTCATCAGCAGGTTGGACGGCACTTCGAAAAAGAAGTACCCGATAAAGAACAAGCCCGCACCCAATCCGAACACGGTTTCCGAGAAACCCAGATCGATGGACATTTGCAGCTTGGCAAAACCGACGTTCACGCGATCCAGATAGGCGATGACATAGCAGATCATCAAGAAAGGCATGATGCGCCATGCTATCTTGGAATAGACGCGGTTGGACTCCGAATTAGACACCGCGCCAACGGTGTCCGTCACTGTTTGAGCAGTCACTGTGCTCCTCCTGCTGTTTATAAAAAGGGGTGACGAGCCGCGCTATGGCGCGGCCCGTGTGGTAACCGGCCTCAGGCGCTACCAGCGCGCCTTGAATGTCTGGCGCAATTCATCGATCGCGTCCTCGGACAGTGCCGTGCCTTGCCGTTGCATCATGAGCCACAGCTTGGCGGTTTCTTCGAGTTCTTCCAGAGCAAACGCCGCGTTGGACACCGAGTCGTGCCAGACGACGGGGCCCAGGCGTTCGAGCAGCACGCCACGCACGCTGCTGGCCAGGCCCGCGATCTGTTCCGCCACTTTTGGATCGCCGGGACGGTGATACGGAATCAGCGGAACATGGCCCACTTTCATGACGTAATACGGCGTAATGGGCGGCACCACGTCTTCGGGTTTCCATACGCCAGCCAGCGTCAAGGCCACCAGATTGGTGGAGTGTGTATGAACGACTGCATTGGCTTGTGCATTGTTAGCGTAGACGTTGCGGTGCAATGCCAATGTCTTGGATGCGCGAGCACCAGAAATTTGTACGCCATCAGGGCCGACTTTGCTCAATTGAGCAGGATCCAGCATGCCCAGGCAGGCATCGGTGGGTGTGATCAACCAGCCGTCGGGCAGGCGCGCGCTGATGTTTCCAGACGAGCCCACGGTGTAGCCACGATTGAACAGCGCCGCACCGATGCGGCAGATTTCCTCACGCAGTGTGCTTTCCGCGTTGGCCGCGGCGTCGATAACGTTGGCCATTACAGGGATCCTCCCACCGCTTTCAGGGCTTTCTCAAAAAAATCCACCGTGCCGAAATTGCCCGACTTCAAGGCCAGCGCCAATTGCGCGCCGCCGTTGCCGTCGATGGCCACGGTCGCGGGCACGCCGGGGTCGATCTGAGGGCCGATACGCAGAGCGCGTACGTCCAGGGCCTGTACCACGGCGCCCGAGGTCTCGCCACCGGCGACCACAAAGTGGGTCACCCCTTGATCGCCTAATTTGCTTGCAACGGTCGCCAAGGCTTGCTCGACCAATTCTCCCGCGCGCTGCGTGCCCAGCTCGGCCTGCACGGCGCGGACTTCGTCCGGCGTAGCCGTCGCATAGATCAGCACGGTTTTGGGGGCATGTTCCTGCGCAAACGCCAATGCTTGTCCCACGACGTCGTCGCCCTTGGCCAGCGCCAGCGGATCGATGCGGAACGCCGGGTGAGAGGCCTTCCAGTGCGCGACCTGGCCATTGGTGGCTTTGGACGCACTGCCTGCCAGGACAACGCTTCGACCTTCGATGCCGGGCAGATCGGCCGCGGATCCTGTGGCGTTCAGCGCGCCGGTACGCACGAAATTGCCTGGCAACCCGAGAGCAACACCCGAACCGCCGGTAATCAGCGTCAGGTCGCTGCATCCCGCACCCAGTGTGTACAGGTCATCATTCGAAATCGCATCGGCAATCGCCATGCGTATGCCGGCTTCGCGCAACGCCGCAATCTTCGCTTTGATGGCATCTGCACCTTTCTTGACGGTATTCGCGTCAATCAGGCCCACTTTAGACGGCGTCTGACGTTGCAGCACACGGACCAGGTTCGCGTCGCGCATCGGCGTCAACGGGTGGTTTTCCATGCCCGACTCATTAAGCAATGTGTCGTTCACAAACAAGTGGCCGTGGTACACCGTGCGGCCGTTCTCGGGGAACGCGGGGCATGCGATCGTAAAGTCCGCGCCCAGTGCTTGCAGCAATGCGTCCGCAACGGGCCCGATATTGCCTTGGTCGGTCGAGTCGAATGTCGAGCAGTATTTGAAGAAAAACTGCGTGCAACCCTGATCTTGCAGCCACTTCAAAGCGGCCAGCGATTGTTCGACAGCCTCTTGCGGCGCGATAGTGCGCGATTTCAACGCGACGACGATGGCGTCCACATCCTGCACCGGCGCAGCAGGCACGCCGATGGTTTGAATCGTGCGCATACCTTCGCGCACCAGCATGTTGGCCAAATCAGTAGCGCCGGTAAAATCGTCGGCGATGCAGCCCAGCAAAGGCTTACCAGATGTCATGACGGAGATCCTGGGATAGCAGAGAAAAAAAGTTGAACAGGCGGTATGCCTGCATCGTTGATGCAGGCACGGCGTTTAATGCGTGTCGGGGTCGCGCTTAGACGGGATTTCAATACCCGGGAAAATCTTGATGACCGCAGAGTCGTCCTCACCGCCATGCCCCGCCGTGGAGGCCTGCATGAACATCTGGTGCGCTGTGGCCGACAGCGGCAGCGGGAATTTGCTGGCGCGGGCCGTATCCAGGACCAGACCCAGATCCTTCACGAAAATATCGACGGCCGACAACGGCGTGTAATCGCCGTTCAGAATGTGCGGCACGCGGTTCTCGAACATCCACGAGTTCCCTGCGCTGTGGGTGATGACCTCGTACAACGCATCAGGATCCACGCCTTCGCGCAGGCCCAAGGCCATGGCCTCGGCCGACGCGGCGATATGGACGCCTGCCAGCAATTGATTGATGATTTTGACCTTGGAGCCTTGGCCGTGCTGGTCGCCCAGCCGATACACCTTGCCGGCCATGGCTGCCAGCACATGTTCGCAGGCCGCATAGGCGGCTGCCGGGCCAGAGGTCATCATCGTCATGGTTCCCTCTGCGGCCCGTGCGGCTCCGCCGGACACCGGGGCGTCCAGCATGTGCAGGCCCATGTCTTGCAGACGCTGGCCCAGACGAATGGCAAATTCGGGAGCCACCGTGGCGCATGCGATCACGACCGAGCCGGGCTTCATTGCATGCGCCAGGCCTTGTGTGCCGTCAGCGCCAAACAGCACGCTCTCGGTTTGAGCGGCGTTGACCACCAGCAGGACAACGGCATCGCAGTGTTGGCCCATCTCAGCCAGGCTCTGGCAGGCGACCCCGCCTTCGGCAGCGAAACCGTCCAACACCTGCTGCCGTACGTCATTGGCATAGACGTGCAAGCCTGCGCGCAGCAACGAGCGGGCCACGCCCAGGCCCATCGCGCCCAATCCAACTATGCCTACGTTCTTCGTCATTTTTGATTCGTTCCTTCGATTACGTTGGGATGCCATGACGTCTCGAAAGCGGTTGCGCGGACGTCAGCGAGCGTCTGGCATCGGAGCTGCATGTGCCAGGCGCGGGTGGCAGAATGTCAGGTGTCGTTCCCCGGGGTATTGACTGGACTCGTCTTGCGCTTGTGCGAGCGCGGAGTGTCCGCATTGGCCTGTTTGCTGGCGCCTTTCAGCCGCGTCGCCGTACGGGGAGAGCCGGCAGAGAGCTTGCGGTCTTTCGGGACCGGTTGCCCTGTCAGGTTGGTTGCTGCCTGCGCACTTTGTTTGAGGCGTCGCCCAGCGTTGTACAGATGGGTTTGCGCCATGTGACGTGCAGAGACTGGATCGCCAGCGCGTATCGCATCGACCAGCGCCTGGTGTTCTTCGTGGACCTGACGCGCAAAATCGGCGTTTTGTGCCTCGTTGTTGCGCGTAATGTGTACGGCCGCTTCCAGATACTGATTCAGGAATCGCAACGTGTTCAACAGAAACGGATTCCCTGCGGCTTGGGCGATGGTCCGGTGAAACGCCACATCGGCCAACACGCCGTCGTTGCCTTTGGCCACCTCGTGCGAGATCGCAGCCAGTGCATTTTCGATTTTTTCCAGTTGGCGCGCTGTGCGTTTTATCGCCGCCTGCTCGGCTGCTTCCGCCTCCAATGCGCGTCGTACGTCCAACAACTGCAACACGGCACTCAAAGAGCCTACATCGCCGGGATCGATGCGCAGCGGCATGACCAGGCCATGCGGGCTGACATACACGCCGCTGCCCTGGCGCGACTCGACGACCCCCTGGCTTTTCAATTGCGCCATGGCTTCGCGCACGACGGCGCGGCTGATGCCAAATTGCTCTGCCAGCACCGCCTCGGACGGCAATTTTGCACCGGCGGGCAGGTTGCCATTGCTGATTTGCTCCAGCAGCGCCTGTGCGACACCGTCGCTCAGCCCCGCACGAGAATTGACTTTCTGGAACATGTCTCTGGGTTGTATTTCTAGTCGATGTACTCTGAAAACCACCCTGGTTATCAGACAACTTTGCGGAAGTTTAACCGACGAAATCAAACTGTCAAATACCGGAGGGGAACACTTTTTGCACGGCGAATATCCCCCGCGCTTCCTTGACGGACTATCTCAAAAAGATACGATTATTCCGCGTGGTCCGGCATAGCAAAGACCCATGCTGCGTTTTTTGCCTTGGGCGGTCCGGCAACAAAAAAGCCAGGCACTTCACAGTGCCTGGCTTTAGGGGACGCTATTCAGGTAGCGCCGCTTATCGCCTATCTATCCATAGAGGCAGGGCGGCGCGGATACCTTCAAAGACTTAATCTTCTTCGACGAACGTCTCTTCACGTTTCTTGCGGATCGATGGCAACGCCACGATTACCACCAGGAACGCCGCAACAGCCAGCAGCGATGCCGACAGCGGACGATCCACGAACGTCATGAAATCACCGCGTGACAGCAGCAGGGCGCGACGGAAGTTTTCTTCCATCATGGGGCCCAGCACCAGGCCCAGCAGCAACGGGGCGCCTTCGCACTTCAGTTTCGACCAGACATAGCCGATCACGCCAAAGATCGCCGTGGTGAAGATGTCGAACGTGTTGTAGTTCAACGAATACACCCCGATCGTGCAGAACACCAGAATCGCCGGGAACAGAATGCGATAGGGCACTTTCAGCAGCTTGACCCAGAGGCCGATCAGCGGCAGGTTCAGCACCACCAGCATCAGGTTACCGATCCACATCGAGGCGATCAGACCCCAGAACAATTCCGGGTGGCTGCTCATCACCTGGGGACCAGGCTGAATGTTGTGGATGGTCATCGCACCGACCATCAGCGCCATCACCGCGTTACCCGGGATACCCAGGGTCAGCAACGGGATGAACGACGTCTGCGCTGCGGCGTTGTTGGCCGACTCGGGGCCGCCCAGACCTGCAGGGTGGCCTTTACCAAAGCGCTCGGGGTTCTTCGAGATCTTCTTTTCCAGGGTGTACGAGGCAAACGAAGACAGCACCGCGCCGCCGCCGGGCAGAATACCCAGCATCGAGCCCAGAATCGTGCCACGCACCGCGGCTGGAGCGGCTTCCTTGAACTCTTGCTTGTTCGGATACAGTGAGCCGATCTTGTCGGTAATGTCGACGCGATTCTCTTTCTGTTCCAGGTTGGTCATGATTTCGGCAAAACCGAACACACCCATGGCCACGATGGCAAAGTCGATACCGTCTTGCAGTTCGGGAATACCGAAGTCAAAGCGGGCGACCCCCGAGTTGACGTCCGTACCCACCATGCCCAGCAGCAGGCCCAGGATGATCATCGCGATTGCTTTGGGCAACGAGCCCGAGGCCAGCACCACCGCGCCCACCAGACCGAGGGTCATCAGCGAGAAATACTCGGCAGGGCCGAATTTAAAGGCGACTTCGGCCAGCGGGGGCGCAAAAGCGGCCAGCAACAGCGTTGCGACGCAGCCGGCAAAGAACGAGCCCATGGCGGCAATTGCCAGTGCAGCGCCGGCCCGTCCGTTACGCGCCATCTGGTGACCATCGAGCACCGTCACCACCGCGGACGTCTCTCCGGGGAGCGCCACCAGAATAGCCGTGGTCGACCCACCATACTGCGCACCGTAATAGATACCGGCCAACATGATGAGACCAGCCACCGGCGGCAGCACGTAGGTGATCGGCAGCAGCATCGCGATCGTGGGAACCGGGCCAATCCCAGGCAACACCCCGATCAGGGTGCCCAGAATACAACCCAGCAAAGCGTACAGCAGGTTCTCGGGCGTGAACGCCACCGAGAATCCCAGCATCAAGTGATCAAATAATTCCATGGCCGAAGACTCCTTAGTTCATGCCTAGAAACGACGGCCACAGCGGGAAAATCAGCCCCAGCCCTTTGATGAATGCCAGATACGAGAACACCACCAGGAAAATCCCGTTGCCGATGGCGACTTTCAGGTTGAACTCGTGGCTGGCCAGGCTGCTGACGATGACCAGAATAAAGACCGAGATATAGACACCCAGCAGTTTCAGGACCAGGGCGTACAACACGACGGATCCGATCACCAGAAAGGTGATGCGCCAGTCGAATTTCTCGATATGCGTTTCCGTTGCTTTCTTGCTCAGCGAGCCGAGCAGCACGATGGCGCCCAGCAATGCCAGGACCAGCCCCAGCGCGAAAGGAAAGTACCCCGGCCCCATCCGGGCGGCAGTCCCCATTTGATAGCTCGTCGATTGCCAAGCGGCTGCCAATCCGATGGCGATGAACATCACCCCGGACCAGAAATCCTGCCGATTGCGTAGCTGCATGGTCTACTCCTATTTACAGCATGTGAGTTAAAGCCAAGTCGTTCGATGAACGATGCTCTGAAAAATGAACACCTCGTCGTGCTGCTCGTTGTTATGAAATCGAGGTGCGTCTTTTGAGCAGGGCGCATGGTAGCGAAGGGGCCTGGGCCTGCAAACCCAAGCTGTTCCAGATGCAGATGGGGTTTTCCCTAAAACTGGCGTCCAAGTTGTAACCTTGGGCCACTACCGGTCCCAAATGAAAGCAAAATGAAAGTAAATAGAAAGACAGGCGAAAGCCTGTGATCGATCAAGGCTTGATCAACGCAAGTCCTGTGTCAGAATTCTTTGGTACAGGCAGTTTGCATGGTCAACTGCAAGTCCTACAGAATATTGCTGGTTTTCTCACGTTGCGTACGGCCTCCCAGCCAGTGCGCGGATGGTTTACGATAGCGCCCATGCTGCAAGATCTAGATCAACTCGCCGCCCGTATCGGGCAATTAGTGCAACGCACCCGGCAACTTCAGGCCGAGCGTGATGCGTTGCGTATCAGCCTGGGCCAAAGCGAAGCCGCTCAGCGCGCATTAGAGCAACGCTGCAATGAGCGTCAGGCCGAAATTTTGGTGCTGCAGACCAAATTGCAGGAGCACGACGGGGCGGTGGAAGACCTCTTGTCCGAGGCGCGCCAGTCAGAGATAGATTTGCGTGCGCAGCTTGCCCGCCAAATATCCGAGCAGCAAACGCTCGAATCTCGTGCCCAGACGCGTGAGGCGGAATTGCTCGGCAGCCTCAGTGCCAAAGACACGGATCTGCAACGCCTGCGTGTCGCGACGGACGCCGCACGCGAACGGATCGATAGCGTGTTGGCGCGCCTGCCTGGCGCTGCCGCCGAAGACCAATCCTCCGGAGCGCAGCCCTGATGGAACGTATTGATGTCACGATATTGGGGCGCGATTATTCTCTCGCGTGCTCCACCGAAGAAAAACCCACGCTGTTGGCCGCCGTGCGCCACGTTGATCAGCTCATGCTGCGCATCCAGGGTTCTGGCAAAGTCTCCAGCAACGAACGCATTGCCGTCATGGCGGCTTTGCAGGTTGCTAGCGAGTTGTTATCCATGAAAGCGCCTGACGGTCCACTCGGAGGTTTGGCGGTAGGCGAGTTCAAGGGTAGAATCGAACACATGAATTCTCTGCTTGACGAGGCATTGTCCAAACAGGGATAGCAGTACGGACCTCGGTCCCCGGCGTGTCGGTATCACGCATGATTTGATGTTTTTTCAGTTTGTCCCTGCAGTGCTCGTGACTTGGCCATACATTCTCTGAACCTATGTCTTACGGCATATTGGTTGCGTGAATGGTGAGTGGGAGTGATTGTCTACCCGTAGACGAACCCGAAGCTCAACGGATCGCGACCACCTTGAACCTCACGGTTCGAGATGCCGGCCTAGACGGCACAGGCGGGGCATCTATTCCGGCGGGCCTGGATTTTCTCTCAGGCCCGCACCGGATGTCTCTCTTTCCCACTCTTTCATACAGGTCCTTCATGATGCACTCCTTTCGCGTGCCTTCATTGAATCGTCTTGCGACTGCCTGCTGCGCAGCATTCGTCCTGACGGCCGCGCCGTTGGCGCATTCTCAGCAACCGCCGGCACCACCTCGCGCGCCGGCGCCTGCTGTCCATCCCGACGAACGCGTGCCCGAATTGACCCTGCAGGCATCTGCCTCCGCCGATGTACAGCAGGACACCGTTCGCATCACGCTGGCCGCGGAGTTCGATGCCGACTCACAGACCAAGGCCACGACCCAATTGAGTACGGTGCTTGACGAGACCGTCAAACGTACCGAGGGCGCAAAGGGCATACAGGTCCATACCAGTGGCTACAACGTCTGGCCCAACACGGACGAAAAGGGCAAGATCCAGAACTGGCGCGCTCGCGGGGAAATCGTCCTCGAGTCCAAGGACTTTGCCGCTGCCTCGGCATTGGCCTCCAAGCTGTCCGACAAAGTCGCCATCTCGCAGATCAGTTTCTCGCTGTCACGCGAGGCGCGCGACGCCGCAGAAAAGAAACTGCTCGGTCAGGCGGCTGATGCCTTTTTGGCGCGAGCACAGGCCGCGGCCCAGGCTTTCGGCTATAGCAGCTATCGCGTGCAGCAACTCGAATTGAGCGGGGGCGGTTCACCGGTCCCGGTACCGAGACCAATGGGTGCGATGGCCAAAAGCAGCCTGAGCAGTGCAGCCGGCTATGCCGACGCGCCGCTCGAGGCTGGTCAGGTCACTGTGACGCTTTCCGTCAACGGGACTGTCGCTTTGCAGTAAAGAAAAACATCGCAATGCCAATGAGCACCATGGGCAGGGACAACCATTGTCCCATGCTCATGCCTCCGGCGAGCAAGCCCAGAAAATCATCTGGCTCACGCGTGAATTCCACCAAAAACCGGAACGCGCCATAGCCGATCAAAAATAGTCCGCTCACTTGACCGAGAGGGCGAGGCTTGCTGGAAAACCACCACAGCAGGGCGAATAGCACGATGCCTTCCAGCCCCAGTTCATAAAGCTGCGAAGGGTGGCGAGGCACATCTGTGCCCGATTGCGGAAACACCATCGCCCAGGGCACATCAGTGGGGCGGCCCCAGAGTTCGCCATTGATAAAGTTGCCCAGACGACCCGCACCCAGCCCCAGGGGAATCAGCGGTGCGATGAAATCACTGATCGTAAAGAACGACACCTTCTTTTTGCGCGCAATCAGCAGCATGACCAGGATCACGCCGATCAGCCCGCCGTGAAAAGACATCCCGCCTTCCCATAGGTAGAAAATTTCCAGGGGATGGGCCAGGTAATAGCCGGGCTTATAAAACAGCACATAGCCCAGACGGCCGCCCAGCACCACACCCAGCACACTATAAAAAATAATGTCTTCCAGGTCGCGCGTATTGAGCGCAGGCGTATGGCCGCGAGTCAGGCGTCGACGGCCCAACAGATAAACCAGTGCAAATCCGACGAGATACATCAGGCCATACCAATGAATGGCGACGGGGCCGATGCTCAGGGCAATAGGGTCAAACTCGGGATGGTGCAGCATAATCCGCCATGCAATAAAAGATTGGGTCGATAATAACCGGCACAGGTGTCGTTATGCCGCTCGGTATGCAATGACTCTCAAGGAAATGCCGAATCAGTCGGTTCAGAAAGTTTCCATGTCCAGAAAAATCGAGGGCCTGGATGCGCTTGAACTTGCTACATTCGACTTATTCGGCGCGATTCCTTGATTTTCTTGTTCCCCGCCCAGAGGCGAGCTGGGCGAGACCCTGTTCAGGAGCGCCCAATATGGAGACAGACCATGCCCAACAACGAACGTTCACGCCACGTTACCCACGGCGTTGCCCGTGCGCCCAATCGGGCCATGTATTACGCGCTGGGCTACCAAGAGTCCGATTTTGATAATCCCATGATTGGCGTGGCCAATGGCCACTCCACCATTACGCCCTGTAACAGCGGCTTGCAGCGCCTGGCTGATGCCGCCATCGATGCGATCCGTGAGTCGCGCGCCAATCCGCAAGTATTCGGCACGCCCACCATCTCCGATGGCATGTCCATGGGCACCGAGGGCATGAAATATTCCCTGGTCTCGCGCGAGGTGATTGCCGACTGTATTGAAACGGCGGTTCAAGGGCAGTGGATGGATGGCGTGGTCGTCATCGGGGGGTGCGATAAAAACATGCCCGGCGGCATGATCGCGCTGGCCCGTACCAACGTCCCGGGTATTTATGTCTATGGCGGCACCATCAAGCCCGGCCATTACCAAGGCAAAGACCTGACCATTGTCTCGGTGTTCGAGGCCGTGGGCGAGTTCACCATGGGACGCATGGGCCAGGAAGATTTCAAACAAATCGAAAAATGCGCGATTCCGGGATCGGGATCCTGTGGCGGGATGTACACCGCCAACACGATGAGTTCTGCCTTCGAGGCGCTCGGCATGAGCTTGCCGTATTCCAGCACGATGGCCAACGAAGACGACGAAAAAGTCGTTTCCGCAGCCGAATCGGCCCGGGTTCTGGTCGATGCCGTACGGCGTGGTGTGCGTCCGCGTGACATCATTACTCGCGAATCCATCGAAAACGCCGTGTCCGTCATCATGGCGACGGGTGGATCCACCAACGCGGTCCTGCATTTTCTGGCCATCGCGCATGCGGCCGAAGTCCCTTGGACGATCGATGACTTCGAGCGTATCAGGCGCCGTGTCCCCGTTATTTGTGATCTAAAACCATCCGGTCGTTACGTCGCCACCGATTTGCATCGTGCAGGCGGAATTCCGCAGGTAATGAAGCTGCTGCTGGACGCGGGTTTACTGCATGGGGATTGCATCACCATTACTGGCAAAACCATTGCAGAATCTTTGGCGGACGTTCCTGCAGTGCCCCGTTCAGATCAAGATGTGATTCGGCCGATAGACCGCGCTCTGTATCCGCAGGGGCATCTGGCCATTCTCAAGGGCAACTTGTCTCCCGAGGGGTGTGTCGCCAAAATCACTGGCCTGAAAAATCCCGTCATTACCGGGCCTGCCCGCGTTTTCGATTCCGAAGACGAGGCCATGACCGCCATCATGGACCGCCGCATCCAGCACGGCGACGTTGTTGTCATCCGCTACGAGGGTCCGAAAGGCGGCCCGGGAATGCGCGAAATGTTGGCGCCGACGTCGGCATTGGTTGGCCAGGGCTTGGGCGAGACCGTGGGTTTGATCACCGATGGCCGTTTCTCCGGCGGAACCTGGGGTATGGTTGTTGGGCATGTGGCCCCCGAGGCCTATGTCGGCGGGCCGATTGCGCTCATTCAGGAGGACGATTCAGTTACCATCGACGCTCATCAGTTGCTGCTGCAGCTCAACATTTCTGACGAAGAGTTGGCGGCGCGCCGAGACGCCTGGGTCCAGCCCAAACCACGCTACACCCGGGGCGTGCTGGCTAAATTCGGCAAATTGGCCAGCACGGCCAGCCGAGGAGCGGTGACAGACGCCTTTGAGTCCTGACGATTCGCTTCGACATTTGAGCTCAGGCCCAGTGACCACGCAGTTGTGCGAAAGGGGGCGGCAGTTAGGGGCGGGGCGGCCGCCGGAATCCAGGAAGGCGGGCAGGAGCCAGGATGTCGCCGTTTCGCGATTTTGATCGTTTTTCGAACTTGAGACAGTACGGATGTATGTAACGACAGGCAGGACGGCCGCCATTGTTTTCGGCCTATGGGCAATCATTCTGTCCCCCACTGGCGCGCAAGCGGCCGATCAATCTACAGGCGAGGCCTTGGCGCAAAGCAAAGCCTGTATGGCGTGTCACCAAGTCGACAGCAAACGGGTGGGGCCGCCATTGCGCAGTATCGGGGAACGATATGCCGCGGCGGGCGAGGGCGACGCCATGGTGCAGTACCTGGCAGGGAAAATCCGTTCCGGCGGACGAGGCGTCTGGGGGGCCGTACCGATGCCGGCACAACCGCAGGTCAGCGAAGAGGATGCTCGCACCTTGGCCGAATGGGTGCTGTCCCTGGCGCCGGCTAAATCCAACTAATTCCGGCCGACATGGCCGAATGACCCGATCTTTACACCTTTATATATGGCGGGCCGTCTCCATATCTGTCCCTCTATCTAATATATAGAGCGGTGGCCCATTCCTATCTGCTATCTAGATATAGTAGACAGCAGTGACAGAGAAACGCCTATTGAATAAGGAATCATGATCATGTCGGAATCCACATCTTCCCCGGCTACCGAGGTCGCCATCTTGGGCGGAGGCTGCTTCTGGTGCGTCGAGGCCGTTCTCGAGGATTTGCGAGGCGTCGTCAGCGTGCTGCCCGGCTATAGCGGCGGCCATGTCGATCATCCATCGTACGAGCAAGTCTGCGGCAAAGCCACCGGCCATGTCGAAGTCGCCCGTGTCGAGTTCGATCCCTCAGTGTTGTCCTATGCGGACCTGTTGCGGGTATTCTTCGCCACGCACGACCCGACCACTCCAGGACGCCAGGGCAATGACGTGGGGCCCCAGTACGAGTCCTCCATCTTTTGGCAAAACGAGGCCCAACGCCAGCAGGCTCAGGCCGTCATTGCCGAAGTCGATGCGCAGCATATTTATGATGCGCCCATTGTGACCCAACTGCGCGAGCCCGCCACATTCTGGCCGGCAGAGGACTATCACCGCAATTATTTTGCGCTGCACCCTGAGCAGGGCTATTGCCAATTCGTGATTGCGCCAAAGGTCGCGAAATTCCGTAAACAGTTCAGTGATCGACTGAAAAAACACAGCTAGTACTTATCTTTCCCAGGGGGGCGAGCGGCTTTTAAGCCTCTTGTCCCCAATTTTTTTGGATATTTTAGAAAAAAGTGCCGGTATTGCCGTAACGCCTTTGTAATGTGTGCTATAGTCTCGCTCCTTCGCTGCTTGAACACGAAATCAGACGAAACGCAGTTTCGGTTGAGACGGGATCAGGCGGTGGGGCCGAAGTGGTAACGCAGTAAATTCCCGCGACGATGATTATTTGAGATCTAGTTGCACCGAATTTAAAAAGTGTGTTAATATTTCGGGCTCGGCAGTTGGTGAGGTTAGGGTTAACCCTGATATCCCGAATGGCCGAGGCAGCGACTGGGGCGACCTGGTGGCTGTGAGATGATGAAGCGTTCAGATCGAAACGAAAACGAATCGATTTGACAGCGTGAAAAAAAGCCTTCATAAT
>NZ_BAAGVF010000010.1:0-351465 GCF_054781015.1 Bordetella muralis
GAAGCGCCAACACGGTCACTGCCCCGCCTCGACGTCCAATAGCACTCGATCCCCCGTCCTGCTCACAAGGCAACGTCCAACTTTGCACTCAGTTCACCCAGCGCATGTTTCATCATGCTAAGCCGACAAACCTCGATCCGCTCGCTTCTCCCACGCCGGCTATTGCATCCCGGTGGTGACGAGGATAGTGCTCAGCGTCGTTCCCATAGCCTTCACCATGGGACCTTTTTCCGCATCCAGCCATTCGTCCAGCGCATGTGCGCGGCCGAACGTGCCCGGCGCCATGCGGCCTACGGTGATGGCTGGGATACCGAGGCTCATGGGCAGATTGGAATCGGTGGAGCTGCGGTTCAGGTCGGGCTCGTAACCACCCGCTTTGATCGCAGAAATCGCGTACTGCACGATATCGGTATCAACCGCTGTGGTGCCAGCAGGGCGGTCGCCGATCGCGTCGAGTTTGAGCTTGATTTCGCCTTCTTTGGTTGAGCGCGCGAAATTCTCGGTAGCCACTGCTTCTTTGACGATCGTCAGAAAGCGATCTTCGACGCGTTTGAGCGCGTCTACGTCTTCGGAGCGCATGTCGACTTCCATCCAGGCTTCGACCGGAATCGAATTGACCGAAGTGCCGCCGCCCAGACGACCTATGCTGTAGGTAGTCTTGGGGTGGGCAGGGACCGAGATCGTAGAGAACGCCGTGGCGGCTTGGCCGAGCGCATACATGGGATTGACCAGGCCAAATGCGCCGAAACTGTGTCCGCCAGGCCCTTGGAATGTGGCGCGGTAGCGTTTGGATCCCACACCGCCATGCGTGACGCGGGCTACCGATCCGGACTCGACCGAGTAGAAAGCCTTGATCTTGCCTTGGTACTTGCCTTTGGTGAAGAGGTAGCGCACCCCACGCAGATCACCTGGGCCTTCTTCGCCCACCGTGCCTACGAACAGGATGTTGTCGCGCGTGCGGATGCCGGCAGCTTCCATGGCGCGCACGTAGCCGGCGAGCACGGCCAGGCTCATGGTGTCGTCGCCGATGCCGGGCGCGGCCAAGCGGGTGCCTTCACGCTTGACCTTCACGTCGGTGCCTTCTGGAAACACGGTGTCCATGTGGGCCGACACCACGACGACCTGGTCGCCGCCGGCCGTGCCGGGGCGCAGGCCCAGCACATTGCCTTCTTCATCCAGGGTGACGTCTTTCAATCCACTGGCGCGCAGCAGTTCGGCAAACGCTTGAGCACGCTTGGCTTCCTTGAAGGGAGGAGCGGGAATTTCGGTCAGGGTAATGCCGTCTTCGACGATGCGTCCGTGCTGTTCGTCAAGCACGGCCAACGCTTTCTTGTAGGCATCGGACGATAGAACTTTCTGTACTGCCTGGTCATGCGCTGCGCTGGCAGTGACCGCGTCCTTTGCCAGAACGGGCGTAGCCGCACACGCCATCGATAATGCCAACACTACTGCAACACGCCGAGATTCCTGCAACATCGTTGGTGCTCCTCAGGGTTGAAATTGAATCTCGACTGTGTGCCAGTTTGATTGTTGTGTCAACAATCGCTGCTCTTGCGCCTATTGTTCTGGTGAATGTTCCGTCAACGCGCGCGCAACGGCATCAATGACCTGTGCGACGGTGTCTGTGGCGAGGCAGTCTACGATGACGCGCTCGGGCTGTGCTCGCAGCCAGGTGATTTGGCGTTTGGCTAGCTGGCGCGTCGCGGCGATACCTTGCTCGCGTGCCGTGTCCAGATCGACAGCGCCGTCCAGATAGCTCCACATTTGCCGATAGCCAACACAACGTACCGAGGGCAGGCCGGGGTGCAGATCGCTGCGCGCATGCAGGCCACGGACCTCGTCCAGCAATCCGGCATCCAGCATGGCGTCAAAGCGCTGGGCAATGCGTGCATGCAGTGCAGTGCGATCCGAGGGCTCCAGGCTGATCGTGATATATCGGTGCGCAGGGGCTGAGTCACCGGCCGGGGCATCCACGTCGGCGTTATGGGATGTCCGTGGCAACTCGATCGTGCGTTGCTGACGTTGCAGCAATGCGGACATGGGTTGCCCGCTCAACATACAGATTTCCAATGCACGCTGAATGCGTTGGCTGTCGTTGGGGGCTAATCGAGCGGCCGTGATGGGGTCCAACTGCGCCAGCTCAGCATGCAAGGCGGGCCAGCCGTGCTGTGCGGCGCGTTCTTCCAATTGCGCACGCAGCACAGGGTCGGCCTGCGGCAGATCGTCCAGTCCGTCGCGCAAGGCCTTGTAATACATCATGGTGCCGCCTGCCAGCAGGGGCATGCGGCCGCGCGCCCGGATCTCGTCGATGAGGCGCAAGGTGTCGGTACGAAACTCTGCAGCGGAATAGGACTCGGCAGGGTCTCGGATATCCAGCAGATGTTGTGGGACGAGAGCCTGCTCGTCGCGAGACGGTTTCGCTGTTCCGATATCCATGCCACGGTAAATCGTGGCGGAATCGACGTTGATGATTTCCAGCGGCCAGCGTTGGGCGAGCGCCAGCGTGGCGGCGCTCTTGCCCGCCGCCGTCGGACCGGCCAGGCAGATGATCGGTGAGGGGATCATTGGCCGCGCAGAAAAAGTTTATCCAGATCGGATACTGACCACTGCACCCAGGTGGGCCTGCCATGATTGCACTGATCGGCGCGTTCGGTGACTTCCATCTGCCGCAGCAGCGCGTTCATCTCTTCGAGGTTGAGGCGCCGGTTGGCGCGTACGGAGCCATGGCAGGCCATGGTGGACAGCAGCTCGTTACGCTGTTCGGTCAAGAGGCGCGATACGCCCACGGCACCCAGGTCACGCAAAACGGCCCGCGCCATGGTTTCAATATCGCCTCGCGCCAGCATGGCAGGCACGGAACGAACGGCAATCGAGGTGGGGCCGGCAGGGCGCAGATCAAAACACAGTTCGGCGAGTTGCTCTTGGTGTTCTTCGACGAGGGCGACGTCTTTTTCCTGCGCATGAAAGACCACGGGCACCAGCAGTTCCTGGCGCGGCAACTCGCGCGCATCCAGCGCGCGTTTCAACTGTTCGTACACGACCCGCTCGTGTGCCGCGTGCATATCGACCAGCACGAGTCCGCGGCGATTTTGTGCCAGGATATAAATGCCGTGTAGCTGCGCCAGCGCCATGCCCAATGGGTGTTCTTCATCGGTTGGCAGGTTCGACGCTGTGCGCGCGGCGGTTGACGGAGCGTCCGGCTCGCGCAGCGTACTCGCTGGAGCCGCGGCCGTTCCATCCAGCGGCCGATACAGCGCACGCCAATCTGCGACAGGGTTGCCGCTGGGCTCCGTATGCAGACGGAAAGGAACCTGAGTGTGCGGCCGCATAGGCTGGCGAGGCGCCGCCGAAGAGGATCCATCGGCCACCAAGCCAGAACGTCCGTCATACCGGTTTGAACCAGACGACTGCCATGAGCCCGTTTGTCCCCTGAATTCTGAGCCGCCTGATTGTCCGGCCATGTTGGCCGGTTGCCCCTGGGCGTGCCGTTCAGCGCCGTTCGCGGTGGCGTTTTGTCCTGCTCGATTCTCGAATTCGTCCGAAGCGGTGGCGGTTGAGGGCACGCGACCCGGTGACGAACCCGATGTCCAAGAGGGCGATGACGTGCCGGGAAATACCGCGGTGTCAACCTGACCGGACGTTGCTGATGTGTCCAGCCCTCGTGCGGACACCGCCTGTCCCTCAGCGTCATCCGATTTCGCGGAGACCGCCGACGCGCCACCGGTTTGAGCCAGCGCCTGGCCCACCACCTGGGTGACGAATCGATGCACTGCGCCGCTATCGCGAAAACGCACCTCGTGTTTGGCCGGATGTACGTTGACATCGACCGCGCCTGGATCGATGTCCAAGTACAGGACATAAGCTGGTTGGCGGTCACCATGCAACACGTCGGCATACGCCGACCGCAGCGCGTGGCTGACGGTGCGATCCCGGACGAAGCGGCCATTCACGTATAGATACTGGCGATCGGCTCGTGCACGGGCGGCCGTGGGCCGCGTGATCATGCCCGACAGGCCGATGGCTCCCATCGATACATCGACCGGCAAGCCGTGTTCGGCGAATTCCGCTCCCAGTACGTCACGGATGCGCTGGCCAGGTACGGCAGGCAGCCACTGACGCTGCGCCCGGTCATGGTGGAACAAGCGGAACGCAATGTCCGGGTGAGCCAGAGCAATACGTTCCATCGCGTCGACGCAGTGGCCAAACTCGGTAGCCTCGGAACGCAGAAATTTGCGGCGCGCGGGCACCGCGTCGAATAGCTGGCGCACGTCGACGGTGGTGCCCGGCGGGCCCGATGCGGGACTGACCTGCATGCTGCCGCCTTCGATCTGCCAGGCATGTTCGCCCTGGCGTGTGCGGGAAATGATCGTGACTTGCGCGACCGAGGCGATCGAGGCCAGCGCCTCGCCGCGAAATCCCATCGACGCGACTGACTCCAGCTCGCCGAGGGATCGGATCTTGCTGGTGGCGTGCCGTGCCAGCGCCAGCGGCAGTTCCTCGGGCGGAATTCCGCCGCCATCATCGGACACGGCAATGCGCCGGATCCCGCCACCTTCGAGGCGGACCTCAATGGCGCGCGCGCCGGCGTCGATGGCGTTTTCCAGCACCTCTTTCAAGACGGAGGCGGGGCGTTCGATCACCTCGCCGGCTGCGATCTGACTGATCAGCAAATCGGGCAGGGCGAGAATGCTGCGGCGCTCGGACGCAGAGGAAGATTGGGACAAATCAGCGTGTTCAGGCATGTGACGATTTTAGCGCTCGTGCGGGCGGTCTTGGGGCGGCGTCTTCGACGCGGATTTCACGCAGGGTGCGCTATAGTCGAATTCGGTTCGCGTCGGGACGTCCCGGTGGAACTGCCTTTTCTCAGACATGGTTACTGCATGCTCGAATTTTTCCAGATGGTATTGCACATCGATCAGACCCTAGGCGTCTGGGTCGATCAGTATGGTTCGTGGGTTTACCTGGTTTTGTTTTTGATCATTTTTGCCGAGACTGGATTGGTGGTGCTGCCATTCCTGCCGGGTGACTCCTTGTTGTTTATCGCGGGCGCATTTGGTGCGACGGGCAGTTTGAATCCCGTGCTGCTGGGGGGCTTGCTTATTGTCGCTGCCGTGACGGGAAATACGGTCAATTATGCGATCGGCCGCTACATCGGCCCGCGTGTTTTTACGATGAATGTCCGCTTCCTGGATCGGGCCGCGTTATTGCGCACCCACATGTTTTACGAAAAGCACGGCGGCAAGACCATTGTCATGTCGCGCTTTCTGCCGATCATCCGTACATTCGCGCCGTTTGTCGCCGGCGTGGCGGAAATGAATGTGCTGCGGTTTCAGTTGTTCAACGTCAGCGGGGCGATCTTATGGGTCGCGAGCCTGATCACGGCGGGATATTTCTTTGGCAATATCCCGTTGGTCAAAGAACACTTGAACACCATTGTGCTGCTGGGGCTCGCGGCAGCGATCGTGCCCATCCTTCTGGCTGGCGTCATCAAATTGGTGCGTGGGCGGCGGCGTTCCGGGAATCGAGATCTGCCCTCCTGAAAACGTCGGAAAATCTGAGGGCGAAGCCGGCGTCGCAGTCTATCGGCGAATTATTTTCGGACGCCTCAAAGTACATCGGCCCGGGTATGTCCCGGGCCGATTGTCATTGCGTCGCGCGGTTTTAACTGGCGTCCGCAATATGCGCCAGTGGCGGATTGGCGACGAAGTACTGCTGAATGCCTGCCATGATGGCCCGAGCCATTTTTTGCTGATGGCTGCTCGAACGCAGGAGTTCTTCTTCGCGCGGATTGCTGATGAACGCGGTTTCGACCAGGATCGATGGAATATCCGGCGCCTTCAGTACCGCAAAGCCGGCCTGTTCAACCTGGCGTTTATGCAGGCGATTGATTTTCTGGATCTCGTCCAGGAGCGCGGAGCCCAGTCGCAGCGAATCATTGATCTGCGCCGTGGTAGAGAGGTCCAGCAAAACCTTGGCGACTTGTTTGTCGTGACTGCCCAGATTGACCCCGCCGATCAGGTCGGCCGCGTTTTCCTTGTCGGCCAGCCAGCGGGCCTGGGTGCTGGAGGCGCCGCGTTGCGACAGGGCAAATACGGACGATCCATTGGCCGAGGGCTTGATCCAGGCGTCCGCGTGGATCGAGATAAAGAGATCTGCCCGTACCCGCCGCGCTTTTTGGACGCGCACGTGCAGCGGCACGAAATAATCATCGTCACGCGTCAAATAGGCGCGCATGTTGGGCTGATCGTCGATCAACGCTTTCAATTGCCGCGCGATACGCAGCACCACGTCTTTTTCGCGCAAGCCGCTCTTGCCAATGGCGCCGGGGTCTTCGCCACCATGGCCGGGATCCAGCGCAATCGTCACCATGCGCTTGCGGCGAGAGGGCGTCGAGGGCGAGGGCAACGAGGGCTGAGGAACGACAGGCGCAGGCGCGGGAGTAGGCTGAGGCAAGGCCACCCGCGGGGGCGGTTCCTGTCCCCGGGCTTGCGGCGCTGGGGCAGGGACGGGCGCAGTGCCCCCGGGGGTGCCCGAGTTGCGCGAGATGTCTTCGAGGATGCGCGCCAGCGGGTCGTCTACATCGGGGCCGGCCTGTTTGTCCAGTACGGCCATCAACGGGTCTTGTGCGACCTTGGGATACAGATCGAGCACCAGGCGATATTGGTAATCGGCCACCGGCTTGAGCGTGAACACTTGCGGTGCGATGGCCTGTTTCAGGTCGAACACCAGGCGCACGACATTGGGGCGGTTCTGCGCCACGCGCAGACTGCGGATATAGGGGTCGTCCGGGCGGACCTTGGAAATCAGCTGGTTCAGCTCGGCATTGGCCTGCAGGCCCTGGATGTCGACCACCAGGCGGTGCGGATTTTCCAGGGTGAAGTGTTCCGCTTTGAGTTCGCTGTCTAGTTCCAGCGTCACGCGGGTGTATTCATCGGCAGGCCAGGTCCGCACCGCCAGGATGGTGGCGGCCTGAGCCAGACGCGGAATGACGGGCAGGACGAGCAGCGTCGTCGCCACGCTGATCAGGCGTCGGCGGCGGGCCCCGTTGGGGGACAGGGCATCTGGGGCGGAGGAGCAATCGCGTTCAACCATGTTTGTCCTCGTGCGGTAAAGGCAGTCAAAGTGACCACGCGGCCCGGGTCTGCATACACCAGGGAAACCTGCATGTCGGGGGGGGGAAGCAACCCCTCGGCACGCTCGGGCCATTCGATCAGGACGACCGCGTCATCACGCAGTAAATCTCGAAATCCCGCATCCAGCCATTCGCGCGAATCGTTAAATCTATAAAAATCAAAGTGATAGAAGTATAAGTTAGAAACTTTATACGATTCAAGTAGCGCGTAGCTGGGACTTTTGATCCGGCCCTGAATGCCGCATTCTCGCAACAGTGCCCGGGTAAAGGCGGTTTTTCCCGCCCCTAATTCGCCATGCAGATGGATGCGTCCCCCTGGTGCGAGGCCGGTGGCGCCGGTGACCAACGGTGCGAATCGACGGGCCAGCACATCGGTGGCGGTTTCGTCGGGCAGGGACAGGGTCAGGCTGCACAGCGGAGCGGACATGGCGGGGCTCGAGTGGTAAAACAGGTTGAACGTGTGCGAATTATAGGAAGTGGCCGGTCTGCTATGATCGGATTGAGTTTTATTCTTGTTTAGGCTTTGTGCCTGCGCCCCATTTCGGACATTTTTTGCCCGGGACCGCTCCAAAGGCGCAGCGTGGATTTTTTCCAGGAATTTTCACCCATGACTACCCGCATCGAGAAAGACACCTTCGGTCCCATCGAGGTCCCTTCCGACCATCTCTGGGGCGCGCAAACACAGCGGTCGCTGCATTTTTTTGCCATTTCGACCGAGCGCATGCCCGTGCCGCTGGTTGCTGCCATGGCGCGCCTGAAGCGCGCGGCGGCCAAGGCCAACGCCGAGCTGGGTGAGCTCGATCCCAAAATCGCCGACGCCATTGTGCGTGCCGCGGACGAAGTCATTGCCGGCAAATGGCCCGATGAGTTTCCCTTGTCGGTCTGGCAGACGGGCTCGGGCACGCAAAGCAATATGAATATGAACGAGGTGCTGGCCAATCGCGCCTCCGAGCTGCTGGGCGGCGTACGCGGCGAAGAACGTCTCGTGCATCCCAACGATCACGTCAATCGCGGCCAATCGTCCAACGACACCTTTCCGACCGCCATGCACGTGGCGGCGGCGGTGCAGGTGGAGACCCATCTGCTGCCGGCCCTGAAAGCGCTGCGTGCCACGCTGGCCGAAAAGAGCGCGGCGTTTTATGACATCGTCAAAATCGGCCGTACCCATTTGCAGGATGCGACGCCGCTGACGCTGGGCCAGGAGCTATCTGGCCATGTGGCCCAACTGGACCTGTCGGAGCAGCAGATCCGTGCAACATTGCCGGGCCTGCATCAGTTGGCGATCGGCGGTACCGCCGTTGGCACGGGGCTGAACGCGCACCCGGAATTCAGCGCCAAAGTCAGCGCCGTGCTGGCGCATGATACGGGCTCGGCATTTGTCTCGGCCCCCAACAAGTTCCAGGCCCTGGCGTCGCACGAGGCCCTGCTGTTTGCCCACGGGGCGCTGAAATCTTTAGCCGCCGGATTGATGAAAATCGCCAACGACGTGCGTTGGCTGGCCAGCGGCCCGCGTTCGGGCCTGGGTGAAATCAGCATCCCGGAAAACGAGCCGGGCAGCTCCATCATGCCGGGCAAGGTCAATCCCACGCAGTGCGAAGCCATCACCATGCTGGGGGCCCAGGTCCTGGGCAACGACGTGGCCATCAACATCGGCGGCGCCAGCGGTAATTTCGAGTTGAACGTGTTCAAGCCGCTGGTGATTCACAATTTCCTGCAGTCAGTGCGCCTGTTGGCCGACGGCATGGCCAGTTTTGACCAGCATTGCGCGGCGGGCATCGAGCCCAACCGCGAACGCATCGCCGAGCTGGTGGACCGCTCGCTGATGCTGGTGACGGCGTTGAATCCGCATATCGGCTACGACAAGGCTGCGCAAATTGCGAAGAAAGCCCACAAGGAAAATCTGTCGCTGAAAGAATCCGCCCTGGCGCTGGGTTTTGTGACGGAAGCGCAGTTTGCCGAGTGGGTAGTGCCAGCGAACATGACGAACGCCAAGCGTTGAATACGGCTGTCCTCGCGCGATGGGCTCCGGATGCGCAAACGTGTCCGGGCCCCGACCGCGCAGGGATGAGATACCGGACAGTCGTCTGTGGGCCGAAAAACGAAGAGTGGGGCATTCACGTTCGGCGTTCCTGTGGCATCCGGCCACCCGCACGTGGCCGACGGCCCGGTCTGCATGGCCGTCAATAGTTGTAGATCATCAGCCACATCGGCAGCGTGACCACCGAAAACAACGTCCCCAGAGAAATGATCAGCGCGACCAGCCGGCCGTCGCCGCCCATGCGCATCGCCAGCACATAGGCCGCGGAGGCGGTGGGTAGCGCCGCAAATAACAACAGCATGAGCGCTTGCTCACTGGGTAGGCCGAACAGTTTTGCGGCCGTGAGAGCGGCCAATGGCAACAGCAGCAGTTTCACGGTCAAGGTCCACGCAATCAGCTTGCCGTGTTCTCGTCCGCCCTGCCAGGACAGGCTGGCGCCCACACACAGAATGCCGAGCGCCAGCGATGCGGCGCCCAACCGCGCCAATACCGTATCGACCGGCCCCGGCAACTGCAATCCTGCCAGGTTGCCCGCCAAACCCATTAACGTGGCCATCAACAGGGGGTTGCGCAGCAATTCGCGCAACAGGCCATTATTACCGTGCCGGGCCAGGCCATAGACAGCGGCCAGATTGGCCAGCGGCACGGCAAACCCGATGATCAGCGCCATCGTGGTCTGGCCATGAGGGCCGCCCAGGCTGGCCGATAGCGCTAGCCCGATATAGGTATTAAAGCGATAAGCGCACTGCGCCGACGAGGCCAGTGCCAGGGGCGGTGCCCGCAGGACGCGTCCGCCCGCCCAGGCCAGCACAACGCCAGTCAGCAATACGGCGACGGTTGCCTGCAGCAGCATCAGCGCACTGCCGGCACTGATGGGGGTGCGCAGAATGGATTGAAACAGCAGCGCCGGGAACAACACGAAATACACCAGGCGCTCGGTGCCCGCGAAAAACTCGCGATTAAAGCCCAGTTTGTGACGCAAGATCCAACCCAGGGCAACCAGCAAAAAATCAGGCAAAACCAGCAGTGCGACCGACATAACAATCCGGGAGGGTTTGGCAATTATTGTATTTGTGGGCTACTCGGGCAGGCCGATTTGCTGCTATTCTCCCCGAAATCGACGAAGATGCAATTTAAAGTCGTATATATTTCGCACAGTTTTGGCTATTTACACAGTGACGTGTTTCCAGCGGTCGGCTTATCGGCGGCTCGCTGAAACCTGCACTAGTGGCTCTCAGACAGGGCCGCGCACATGGAGGAATCACGATAATGAAGATCAACGCTCGTATCCTGGCGACTGCTATCGCAATGGCTACCGGATTGGCTGCCACGTCGGCTGCAGTTGCTGCGGATGCCTATCCCAACAAACCGATTCGCGTGATTGTGCCGTTTGCCCCGGGCGGCTCGACCGACATCATTGCGCGTCTGGTGACGCAGCGCATGGCCCAGGAACTGGGTCAGCCTCTGGTTGTGGAAAACAAGGGCGGCGCGGGCGGCGCAATCGGCGCTGCCGAGGCGGCTCGTGCGGCCCCGGACGGCTATGTGCTGTCGATCGCGACCGTGTCCACGATGGCAGTGAACTCGGCTTGCCGTCCCAATGATCTGCCCTACGATCCGATCAAGGACTTCCAGCCCATCACCAATTTCGCCAACACGGCCAACGTGGTGTCGGTAAATCCGAAATTCCCGGCCAAGGACTTCAAGGGTTTCCTGGAAGAACTGAAAAAGAACCCCGGCAAGTACTCGTATGGCAGCTCGGGCACCTGCGGCGTGCTGCACTTGATGGGCGAGTCCTTCAAGGATGCGACCGGTACGGATATCGTGCACGTTCCTTACAAGGGTTCGGGCCCGGCTGTGGCTGACGCTGTCGGCGGCCAGATCGAAATCATTTTCGACAACCTGCCTTCGTCCATGGGACAAATCCAGGCTGGCGGCCTGCGCGCCATGGCTGTTGCATGGCCCGAGCGCTTGAAGTCCTTGCCCGATGTTCCTACCTTCAAGGAAGTCGGTTTCCCGCAAGTGAACCAGCCGGTTTGGTATGGTTTGCTGGCCCCCGCCGGCACCCCGATGGAAATCGTGAACAAGCTGCGTGACGCCGCAGTGGTGGCCCTGAAAGACCCGAAGGTCATCGATGTCCTGGCGCAACAAGGTTCCGCACCGTCGGGTAATACGCCGGAAGAGTTCACCAAGGAAATCAAAGAGCAATACGACTGGGCGAAAGATATCGTCAAGAAGAGCAACATCAAGCTCGACTAAGCCGTTCTATGCGAGACAGGCTACAGGCTTGTCCGCGTGAGGGATGAATAGGGGCGCTCCATCTGGGGCGCCTTTTTTTTTACAGTGTCAGGTGCTTTGGGTGTGGGCGAGGTTGGCGTGCTTATGGACGTCGAGCCGAGGCAATCGGGCCGTGAGGGCTTCACAAAGCCGGTCCGGCGCGCGGGCGCCGGACACCGTGTTCGCTCACCTCGTCCGCGCCTTCGCGCTCCCTACGGTGTCCGCTCCACTCGGCTTTGAGGCGCCCTCCCGGCCCGATTGCCTCGGCTCGACTCGCAGTAATTCAAGCTCATGACATCGCCGGCACGGTTGTCTTGCTTGGCATTTTTCTGCAGCCGCGTTGGCAAGGAGGAAGGTCTTGCAGGGCTGCCATTTTCGGGTGCCCTGCACCCCCGAAAATGGCGATCAGTCCGGGCATGCGGCGGGGTGGCGTGGTGCCTGGTTGGAAGATCTGCTTGGCTAGAGTCGATGCATGCGACGATGATGTATGGAACGTATGATGAGATGTAGAGCGTCATGACGCATAGAACGATGGTACGTAGAACGTCACTACGCGTAGGACATCGGGATATGCAGAGCGAGCGAAGAGGCGTCGCCCATCGTTGGATATCGCGAAATCGTGGTGCGAACAATCTCCTGCTGATCGATAAGAAACCGTCGCTCGAGAGATCTTCTGTTCATCCCCGATGCCACGGTCACTGCCCCGCTTCGACGTCCAATAGCACTCGATACCCCACCCCTGGACCGCAACAACAACGGCACTGGCAGCAATGCTCCACCACGCGATCCGCCTTTATGGATGCGATGGATCGGCCTGCGACAGTGCCTCGCAGGCCTCGCGCAGCTGTTCGATGAATTCGCGGTGCAGGTTGGACAAAGGATCCTGCGTGCGCGTCAGAATGCTGAGAGGCACTTTCAGCGGCGGGTCCAGCCGGCGTACCACCATGCCGGGACGCAGCATGGCTCGCACGGTGATGGCATCGACGATGGCCTCGCCACAACCTGCCTCGGCCAGGGCGCAGGCCACATAGTGAGTTTGCACCTGAATCGCCACGTCGGGATTCAGGCCTTGTGCGTCCAAGGCCATTTGCAATAGCGTGCCTGAGGCATCGCGAGAGTCCAGCACAATCAAGGTGTCGTCGACCAGATCGGACAGACGCGTCGTTTTGCCGCCGTTCGATTTGCGGCCCAGATGCACCAATTCGGTATGGCCCAGCGGCGCGCGGGTCAGGCCCGCGTAGTCCTGCATGTCGAATGTCACGGCCAGATCGAGTTCGCGGCTCAACAGCCCCTGGACCAGTTCGGCGCTGTGATAGGTATGAATGTCGAACGTGATACCCGGCTGTTTATCGCGGCTGGCACGCACCACTTGCGGCAGCAGGCCCAGTCCCAAAGCGGGCGCGCACCCCAGGCGGATGTGGCCGTGCGGGCGCTCCCGCAGACTCGCCGCCAGTCTGCGTACGCTATTGAGGTCTTGATTGAGCCGGGTGACCTCCGGGCTCAGGATCTCGGCCTCGCGTGTGGCGACCAGCCGGCCCTTGACGCGCTCGAATAGCTTGAATCCCAATTGCATCTCGGCATGCGCGAGCAGTTTGCTGGCTGCCGGCTGAGAAATGTGCAGCGCCGCGGCCGCCTCGGTCAAAGAACCGGTGCGGCGTATAGCCTCGAAAATTTCGATGTGTCGAAGGCGCATGGCAAAGGGGAGAGCGAAAACGCCCCATTCTATTGCGATAATGTGCCCGAAGGGGCGCGTGCGCCGGTGTTGTGACTCGATGTGGTGGTTCGGTGATGCTTTGATTAAAACGCCCCGGAGCGATCGCCGCGCATTCCAAGTGACACGCTTGCCGCAACTATGGGCTGGGGAGAGACCTTGATGTCGATCAGAAAAAGCATCCTGGCGGTATGCATCGCCGCCTTGTCGAGCACTGCCGTGGCGCAGGTTGCCGTTGATACCCACGAAAATCTGAACCCCGAGATCGCCTCCGGCTACACGACGCGGCAGGCCGTCACCGCCCAGGACCTGATGGTGGCGACGGCCAATCCGCTGGCGACCCAGGCAGGGTATCGCATCCTGCAAGCAGGCGGCAGCGCCGTCGATGCGGCCATCGCAGCCCAGTTGGTACTGGGTCTGACCGAGCCGCAATCCTCGGGCATCGGCGGGGGCGGTTTTCTGGTGCACTATGCCGCCGCGAATCGGCAATTGCGCGTCTACGATAGCCGGGAAACTGCGCCTGCGGCCGCGCGTCCCGATCGTTTCCTGCGCGACGGCAAACCACTGCCGTTTGCCCAAGCCGTCAACAATGGCCGATCCGTCGGGACGCCCGGTCTGCTGCGTGGCCTGGAGCTCGCACATCGGCAACAGGGAAAATTGCCATGGCGTTCGCTATTCCAACCCGCCATTGAGCTGGCGACGCAAGGTTTCGCTGTCTCTCCCCGATTGCATGCGCAGATCAGCGAGTCGCGTGACGCACTGGCCGCTCAGCCGGCCGCAGCCCGCTATTTCCTGGATGCGGAGGGAAAGCCCTGGCCTGTCGGGCATGTGTTGAAGAATCCCGACTATGCCGCCGTCCTGAGCCGTGTCGCCGACAAAGGGCCCGATACGTTCTATCACGGCGATATCGCGCGCGACATCGTAGCGGCGGTTCGCGGTCATGCGAGTCCGGGCGATCTGAGCGTGGCAGACCTGGCGGGCTATCGTGCGCGAGTGCGCGATGCGGTGTGCGGCGACTATCGGGAATATCGTTTGTGTGGTGCGCCGCCGCCCAGCAGCGGGCCATTGGCGGTGTTGCAGATGCTGGGCATTTTGCAGCATTTCCCCATGAATCAGTTGGGGCCGAACAGCGTGCAGGCCGTGCATTATTTCGCCGAAGCGGGCCGCCTGGCCTATGCCGATCGAGGGTTCTATGTCGGCGACCCGGAATTTGTGCGGGTGCCTGTGCAGGCCATGTTGAATCCGGCGTATCTGGCACAACGCGCCACGCTGATTCATCTCGATCGCAGCATGGGAACCGCATTGCCGGGCGATCCTGCGAAACTCCTATCGCAGCGCGCACAGGATGATGCTCTGGAGCTGCCATCCACCACCCACGTGGTGGTCGTGGATGCCCAGGGTAACGTGCTGTCGATGACCAATACCATAGAGTCCGCGTTCGGCAGCAAGATCTTTGTCAGAGGCTTTCTGTTGAACAATGAACTGACCGATTTCTCGATGTCGTTTCAAGACCCCGAGGGCCGACCTGTGGCCAATCGTGTGCAGCCCGGCAAACGGCCGCGCAGCTCCATGGCGCCGATGATCGTGTTTCGCGATGGCCAGCCATATATGGCAGTAGGATCGCCAGGCGGCAGTGCCATCATCAACTACGTGGCCAAGACCTTGGTCGGTGTGTTGGATTGGAATCTCGATATCCAACAAGCGATCGCACTGCCCAACATGGGCAGCCGCAATCAGGCAACCGAGCTGGAGCAGGGAACCGCGTTGGCAGAAATGGCGCCGCTGCTGCGAGCCAAGGGGCATGAGGTCAAGGTGACGGAGTTTCCCAGTGGTATCCAGGGGATCGTGATGGACCGCGGCGTCTTGACCGGCGGCGCCGATCCCCGGCGTGAGGGGTTGGTGCTGGGCGGGAAAAATTGATGCTGAAGTACGGGCGCCTTTTAAGCCGGTATTGCCCCAGGCAGGCACCGCAGCGCCCGTATTCGCTTCATCAATGATTGTGGCGTGGCATGCGCTGTGCGATTTTCCGGAATTGCAATGCGTCTTCCAGCACAGCTCCCTCTGCCAATGAGCCGACCCCGCGGCGATAAATCATCTGCCAGGGCGTGGCGTCTGGCGGCACAGCCGGGATGCCGTCGGTTTGTTTACGGCGGGCGATTTCGGCATTATCCACCAGGGCATCACAGAGCCCCCGGTTCAAATCGATGCGTATCTTGTCACCCGTGCGCAGCCACGATAGCCCGCCGCCGGCCGCGCTTTCGGGCGATGCATTCAGAATGGATGGGCTGTCGGCCGTGCCCGATTGACGTCCATCGCCCAGGGTCGGCAGGCTTGAGATTCCTGCACGCAACAGAGCGTCTGGCGGTTGCATATTGACGACCTCGGCAGAGCCTGGCCAGCCGATGGGACCGGCTCCCCGGATCACCAGGATGCAGCGTTCATCGATATTCAGCGCCGGGTCGTTGATACGGCGGTGATAATCCTCGGACCCGTCGAATACAACCGCACGGCATTCAAAAATGCCTTCGCTGCCGGGCTCGTTCAAATAGCGTTGTCTGAATTCTTCCGAGATCACGCTGGTTTTCATGATCGCGAAATCAAACAGATTGCCCTTGAGCACCATGAATCCAGCGCGTTCTTTCAATGGCGTGGCATATGGATAGATGACTTCACGATCCGTGCTTTCGCGGCCTTGCAGGTTCTCACGCACGGTCTTGCCCGTGACAGTGGGGCAATCTCCGTCCAGTTTGCCTTGCTGCAGCAATTCCCACATGACGGCGGGCACGCCGCCTGCACGATGAAAGCGCTCGCTTAGGTATTTGCCGGCAGGCTGCACGTTGGCCAGTAGCGGCAGGTCGTAACCCTCGCGTTGCCAGTCGTCCAGCGGCAGTTCCACACCCGCATGGCGCGCCATGGCCATCAAGTGCGGTTGCGCATTGGTAGAGCCGCCCAGGGCGGTATTCACCCGAATGGCATTCAAAAAGGCGGCGCGCGTCATGATGTCAGAGGGTTTGATGTCGTCCAGCACCAGCTCCACCGCCCGGCGGCCCGTGCGATAGGCCATCTGGCCGCGTTCGCGATAGGCGGCCGGAATCGCCGCACAGCCGGTCAACGACATGCCCAGCGCTTCGGCCATGGCGTTCATGGTCGAGGCCGTGCCCATGGTGTTGCAATGACCCACCGAGGGGGCAGAGTCCAATGCGGCCTGCATGAATTCTTCTTCGTTGATTTGTCCGGCTGCGAGCTTGCGGCGCGAGCGCCAGATGACTGTGCCGGAGCCGACCAATTCATTCTCGTGCCAGCCGTCCAGCATGGGGCCGCCGGACAGCACGATAGCGGGAATGTCGACTGTGGACGCGGCCATCAAGGCAGAGGGTGTGCTCTTGTCGCAACCGGTCATGAGCACCACGCCATCAATGGGATAGCCGTACAGGATTTCCACCAGGCCCAGATAGGCCAGGTTGCGATCGAGTGCGGCGGTGGGGCGCTTGCAGTTCTCGAACAAGGGATGCGTAGGGAACTCGATAGGGATGCCGCCCGCATCGCGCACGCCATCACGCACGCGTTTGACCAGTTCCACATGCACGCGATTGCAGGGCACCAGATCACTGCCGCTTTGCGCAATGCCGATGATGGGTTTGCCGGAGCGCAGTTCTTCTGGAGTGATGCCGTAATTCATGAAGCGCTCCAGATACAGCGCCGTCATGTCGATGTGATCGGGGTTGTCGAACCAGTCCAGTGAACGCAGCCGTTTGACGGGTTTTTTACTGTTGTCCATGTCTACTCCGGGTTAGCCCAGCTTGCCGCCGAGTTCGTCTTCGATATGCGCGCGAATGATCTCGTCGAACGACGATTCCGCCGTAAAGCCCAGTTCACGTGCCCGCGTGGCGGTAAACCCGGGGGCCCAGCCTTGGACCATTTGCGTGATCATGGCGTCGGGCTCGCGCCGAATCAGGGCGACGGCCTTGTCACCGGCTGTGCGGCGCAATGCCTCGATCTGTTCGCCGACGGTGGCGCTGACACCAGGCATGTTCAGATTGCGCCGCGGCCCCACACCTTGCAAGTCCAGCGTGGCGGCATGGCGCAGGAATCCCACGGCCGAACGCGGCGACGCGTGCCAATGCCGCACATCCTCGGGAACGGGCAGCACCGCCTCCTGGCCTACCAGGGGCTCGCGCAGGATGCTGGAAAAAAAGCCCGATGCCGCTTTGTTGGGCTTGCCCGGGCGTACGCACAGAGTCGGCAGACGTATCCCTATCCCATCGAAAAAGCCGCGTCGCGTGTAGTCCGACAGCAGCAGTTCGCTGATGGCTTTTTGCGTGCCATAGCTCGTCAACGGCGTATGGTGAAAATCGTCGGGAATGGGGTAGGGCAACGGTGCGCCATAGACGGCGATCGACGAGGCGAACACGACGCGTGGTTTATAACCATCGGCCGTAGATTGCGAACGGATGGCATCAAACAGGTAGCGGGTGCCGTCCAGATTGATGCGGTAGCCCTTGTCGAAATCCAGTTCGGCTTCGCCCGACACGATCGCAGCCAGGTGCACGATCAGGTCGGGCCGGGCGGCGACGAGGGTCTCGGCCTTGCCCGGCTCGGATAAATCCGCTGCCTCGCAATCAACCTGTCCTCGAAATTTCGCAGGCGCCTCGGGCGGCACCACATCCCATAACGTCAGCCGGTCTACGTTCTGCGTGCCCAGCACCGGGTCACGCGTCAACGATTCCGTCAATTTCCGGCCGACCATCCCGGCCGCGCCAATGATGGCGATATGCATTGCAGTCTCCTCCGGGCATCCCAGGGCCCGATACGATATTTTTGTTGAGAGCTAGGGTTGATCTCTAGTAGGCATAACCTGCACTTCCAGGTAATCTGATGACCTATTATAGGGTTGTCTGACAGGCTGACTACTGGTAAAAACCAGTCCAACGAAAAAAATCTGGAGACTCGCATGACATCGTCGGCTATTGCCCGTGTCGCTGATTTGCAGACCGCCTTGGTGCACAGGCTGGGGGCTGCGTCGGTGATTACCGATCCCACGGATCAGGCGCGCTATTGCCGCGACTGGCATGGCGATGTGACCTCGGGGGCGGTCGCCGTATTGCGCCCCGATTCGACACAGGCGGTGGCAGAGGCGGTGCGCGCATGTGCTGAGCTAGGCTTGGCCGTCGTCCCGCAAGGGGGCAATACGGGCCTGGTGCTGGGCGCCACGCCCGACGATCCACAGAATCAGGTCGTGTTGACCCTGGAACGCATGAACCGGGTGCGCAGCATGGACCCGGGCGATTTTTCTGCGGTAGTCGAGGCGGGCTGTATCCTGCAACAGATCCAGGAGGCCGCCGAGGATGCCGATATGTTCCTGGGCCTGTCGCTGGGCGCGGAGGGCAGTTGCCAGATTGGCGGCAATATCAGTACGAATGCCGGCGGCATCAACGTATTGCGTTATGGCATGGCGCGCGAACAGGTATTGGGGCTGGAGGTAGTGCTGCCCGACGGCACGATCCTGGACGCGTTGGGAACCTTGCGCAAAGACAATCGCGGCATCGACATCAAGCAATTATTCATCGGCGCCGAAGGCATCCTGGGTGTGGTCACCGCGGTGTCGTTGAAACTGCACCCGCGTCCCGAGCAGGTCGAGACCGCCTTGTTGGGCGTGGACTCACTGCACACTGCGATTGCGTTGTACCGCCGCGCACGGCGCGATTGCTGCGATCTGATGACCGCTTTCGAGTTCATGCCGCCATCGGCCTTCATGCTGGCGCGCGAGGCGATTCCCAGCCTGACGCTGCCGATCGCGATGGACCATCCCGGTTATGTGCTGATGGAGCTCTCGGGTTCGGGCCTGGTCGATATGCGCGCCTTGCTGGACCACTTTCTGGAAAACGTCATGGCCGATGAGTTGGTGCGTGATGGGGTGGTGGCGGCCTCTCGGGCGCAGGCTGCCAATCTTTGGAAATTCCGCGAAGCCATGAACGAGGGTCAGGCGCAGCGCGGCGCGCATTTGCGTACCGATGTGTCGGTGTCGCTGTCGCAATTGTCGAGTTTCGTAGAGCAGGCAGAGACGCGGCTGCGAGCTGAGTTTCCCGATTGCCTGACGCTGTCATATGGTCACGTGGGTGATGGCAACGTTCATATCAATGTGATCCCGCCGGCTTCGGCGGATGCCGTCGAGCGCGATCGCGTGATTCACGATGCCAAGGACTGCATCAATGCGGTGATTGATGAGTTTCGCGGCAGTATCAGTGCCGAACATGGCATTGGCCGCTTGAAACGCCCCGAATTCGAAGCGCGTATCAGCGACCCGCGCCGCCAGCTGTTGACGGCTATCAAGCGGGCGATTGATCCGGACGGCAGGCTGAATCCCAATTGCCAGATACGCAGCGATGCATGATGTGCGCTGACACGAAAACGCAGGAACACAATGGTTAATTTCGGACAGATCCAGCGCTTGGAGCATTTGCCTGCCAAAGTCGCTGCCACCATAGGACAGGAGATCTCGTCGGGCCGCCTCAAGGCCGGCGAGAAACTGCCTACGGAGCACGAGCTGGCCAAGACGTTTGGCGTGAGCCGGTCGGTCGTGCGCGAGGCTATCGCGCAATTGCGGAATGAGGGCCTGCTCGATACGCGCCAAGGCGTCGGAGCCTTTGTGCTGGAGCCGCAGCGCCGGCCGGTCATTCGCATTGACAGTACCGACTTGTCTAACCCCGAGAGCTTTCGCAGTCTCTTTCAGCTGCGTGTGCCTTTAGAGGTCGAGGCTGCAGGACTGGCTGCCTTGCATCACACAGCCGACGAACTGGGACGCCTGGATGAGGCGCTCGACATCATGCGCGGCATGGATACGCGCTGGACATCCGAAGGCGTTGCTGCGGATCTGGAGTTTCATTGCGCTCTGGCCGACGCTACGCATAACGAGTACTACGCAATGTTCGTAGGATTCATCGGCGAAAAAATCACCAACACGATTGCGGTGGCGCGTGCGCGCGCCGAGCTGGAACAGATTGTGCAGATCACCGTTGCCGAGCATACCGCGATACGCGATGCCATCGCGTCGCGCGACATGATGCAGGCGCGTGCCGCTATGCGAGCCCATATTCTGGGGGCGGCCGCGCGTCTGGACCTGCATTTGGAAACCCCTACCGGCGATCGCCTCAGAGATCGTGGTGCAGTGACCTGATATCGAGGCAGAACGAGCCGCTCGCAATAGATTCATTTCTAACGACAACCGTATTCGCGCGACATGCGCGACCAGGAGACCAGAATGACCGCGCCCAGCGCATCCTCAGGCACCATCCCCGAACGAAGCGACGCCGCAGCCCAACGTGCGCGGCTGACCGCCGCGGATATTTTGCCCCGCGACGTCGACCAGGCCCGTCTGGTCGGCCGCGTCTGGTCTAAAAAAATGGGCGGCCCATGTCCTGTGTTTTTGCGCCAAGGACAGCTCCATGACGTCAGCAGTGTGGCATGCACACTGTCCGCGTTGCTCGAGCGTTCTGACCTGCTGACGCAGTTTGATCAGAACCAGGATTTGCCTGTGTTGGGAAGCGTGCAGGATTTTCTGGATGGTTCAGCGGGCGAATTGCTGGCGCCACTGGATCTGCAAGCGGTGAAGGCTGCAGGCGTCACGTTTGCCGATAGCATGCTGGAGCGCGTGATCGAAGAGCAAGCCAAAGGCGATCCTTCTCAGGCTCAGGCGATTCGCGCCAAACTGGCACCCGTGCTGGGCGATAACCTGCGCGGGCTCGTGGCAGGTTCAGAACAGGCACAACAGGTCAAGGCGCTGCTGCAGGATATGGGCCTGTGGTCGCAGTACCTCGAGGTCGGCATCGGCCCGGACGCAGAGATCTTTACCAAGGCGCAGCCCATGTCCTCCGTGGGCTGCGGTGCGACGATCGGCATCCATCCCGGATCGCATTGGAACAATCCCGAGCCCGAAGTCGTGCTGGCGATCACCTCGGACGGCCGTATCGTCGGCGCGACGCTGGGCAACGATGTCAATTTGCGTGACTTCGAGGGACGGTCGGCCTTGCTGTTGAGCAAGGCCAAGGATAACAACGCTTCGTGCGCGATCGGCCCCTTTATTCGTCTGCTGGATGACGATTTCACGCTGGCATCCCTGGGCCAATTGGAAGTGTCGCTGGATGTGCAAGGGCCCGACGGTTTTCGCATGCAAGGCATCAGCGCCATGTCGGCAATCAGCCGCTCGCCGCGCAATCTGGCCGATCAGTTGTTGAATCGTTGCCATCAATATCCCGACGGCGCGGTGTTGTTCCTGGGCACCATGTTTGCGCCGACCAAAGATCGACGCGGCGAGGGGCAGGGCTTTACGCATGAGGTGGGTGATCGCGTCAGTATTTCGACGCCTGCGTTGGGACAACTGGTCAACTGGGTCGATACGTCCGACGCATGTCCGGAGTGGACGTTTGGCGTGGGTGCATTGATGCGCAACCTGGCAGAACGAGGATTGTTGGCACCCAAGGCATAGAAAGCCCGGCGGGCCGAGACCCGCCACAGCATTGCTCTGCATGAGGACTAATAACGTATCGCGCACGCCGGAGGGCACAGCGCGATCACCAAGGAGACAGGTATGCAACGAGTCACTGAACTGTTTTACAAATTTCTGGGCCTCATTATGGTCCTGTTGCTGGCCGCCATGGTGGTCATGGTATTTGGCAACGTGCTGCTGCGTTACGGATTCAATTCCGGCATCGTGGTGTCCGAGGAATTGTCGCGCTACTGCTTTGTCTGGCTGACCTTTGTGGGAGCCGTGCTGACCTTTCGCGAGCATTCGCATATGGGCATCGAAAGCCTGGTGCAGCGTTTCGGACGGCGCGGCCGCCTGACCTGCATGGCGTTGAGCAACATCATCATCATGGGCAGTTCCGCGATCTTTTTTTGGGGCGCGGTCATGCAGTTCGATATCAACGCCACGATGTTCGCGCCGGTCACGGGGCTGTCTCTGGCCTGGGTCTATGGCATCGGGCTGTTCACTGGCGCTGCATGCTTTTTGATCTCGGCATTGAGATTGATACAGGTATTGATAGGCAGGATCAGCGACGAAGAAATTGCTCGCTTCGTCGGTGAAGACGGCCAGATTGCGGAGGTGGTCTGATGACGTTGCTGATCTTTGTAGGTTCGCTGCTAGGTGCCATGGCAGTAGGCGTGCCGATCGCCTTTGCCTTGATTTTCTGCGGTATCGCGTTGATGTGGCACATGGATATGTTCAATGCGCAGATCGTCGCGCAGAACATGGTCACGGGCGCGGACACGTTTACCCTGCTGGCGATTCCCTTTTTCCTGCTGGCGGGCGAGTTGATGAATGCCGGCGGCCTGTCGCGCCGCATCATTGATTTTGCATTGGCCTGCGTGGGTCACATCAAAGGCGGCCTGGGCATCGTTGCCATTCTGGCTGCGGTCATCATGGCCAGCTTGTCGGGGTCGGCTGCAGCCGATACGGCAGCGTTGGCGTCCATCCTCATCCCCATGATGCGCGAGGCCGGCTACAACGTTCCTCGTTCCGCTGGCTTGATGGCGTCGGGAGGCATTATTGCTCCCGTGATTCCGCCGTCGATGGCGTTCATCGTGTTCGGCGTGGCTGCCAATGTGTCGATTTCCAAATTGTTCATGGCCGGCATTGCGCCGGGGCTCATGATGGGGTTGACGCTGGTGGGTATGTGGCTGTGGCTGGTACGCAAATCCGACATCAAACCCTTGCCCAAGCAAAGTATGAAACAACGCTTGCAGGCGACGGGGCGCGGCGCATGGGCGCTGGGCATGCCAGTGATCATTCTGGGCGGCATCCGGATGGGTGTTGTCACGCCGACCGAGGCTGCCGTGGTGGCGGCCGTCTATGCCTGGTTCGTGGGCACATTCGTCTACCGCGAACTGAAGTTTTCCCATCTGTACGACGTATTCCTGAAGTCGGGCAAGACCACGGCCGTGGTGATGTTCCTGGTGGCCGCCGCCATGGTATCGGCCTGGTTGATTACCGCGGCGGACATCCCGGGGGAGGTCACGGCGCTGATCGAACCCTTGATAGACCAGCCCAAGTTGCTCATGTTCGTGATCATGCTGCTGGTAATGGTTGTCGGTACCGCGTTGGACCTGACGCCCACGATCTTGATCATGACGCCGGTGCTGATGCCTATTGTGAAACTCGCCGGCATCGATCCCGTGTATTTCGGCGTCATGTTCATCATGAACAACTGCATCGGTTTGTTGACGCCGCCGGTTGGAGTGGTGCTGAACGTGGTCAGCGGTGTGGCGCGCGTCCCCTTGGGGCGTGTGGTGTGGGGAGTGATGCCGTTCCTGCTGGCGTATTCAGTGTTGCTCGTGTTGTTCGTGATTTTCCCGGAACTGATCACCGTGCCCATGCATTGGTTGTTCTAGATTCCTGATGTTGAGTTCGCCGTGACGACACGTTGCGGCCAGACGTACGAAGCGAGCAACAAGACTCGCCGCTTTACCCAAGTCCAACGTTTATTGACTGATATCGAAAGACAAAATCTGCCGATCAGATGAGGAGATCTACATGAAGAAACTAGTCATAGCCGCCGCCATCGCCGCTCTGGGTGCCGCTACCGCGTTGCCTGCATCCGCCGCGGGCGACTTCAAGTCGCGCAACATTCGCCTGTCCAATGGATTGGCCCAAGAGCACCCGGTCGGTAACGGCGTCAAAGTCTTTAATGAGTGCCTGCAGGAGAAATCCGGCGGAAAAATGAAGATCACCGCATACTGGAGCAGCTCGCTGGGCGACGATATGCAGGCTACGCAAGCGCTGCGCTCAGGCACCCAAGAGGCCGTGATCACCTCGTCCTCGCCGTTGGTGGGCCTGGTGCCCGCATTGGGCGTGTTCGATCTGCCGTTCCTGTTCAGCAACGAACAAGAGGCCGACGCCGTCATGGATGGCGAGTTCGGAAAATTCATCAATGAAAAACTCGACGCGGCGGGCGTGGTCAACCTGGCCTACTGGGAAAATGGCTTTCGCAATCTGAGCAACTCCAAACATCCCGTGAGCAAATGGGAAGACTTTGGCGACCTCAAGCTGCGTGTCATGCAGAACAATATCTTCCTCGACACGTTCCGCACCATGGGCGCCAATGCGACCCCGATGGCGTTCGGCGAGATTTTCTCCGCCTTGGAAACGCGTGCTATTGATGGCCAGGAAAATCCCTTTGTGACCATCGATACCTCGAAATTCTATGAGGTGCAGAAATACATCTCTGTGACCAATCACGCGTATACGCCGTTCCTGGTCTTGTTCTCCAAGCCGATCTGGAGCCGCTATTCCGATGACGAGAAGGCCGCATTGCGTGAATGCGCCGTGCTGGGCGGCAAAGAGGAACGCAAAGTCATCCGCACCATGAACGGCGAGTCCCTGGCCAAAATCAAAAAGGCTGGCCTCGAGGTCAACAACGTCAGCCCCGAAGAGCAGAAACGCATGCGCGACAAAGTCCAATCGGTGTACGAGCAGCACAAAGCCACCATTGGTGCCGACGTCGTGGACCGCGTTCAGAAAGAGCTCGCAGCTTTGCGCGCAAAGAGCGGTTCTTGATCCCTCGCAGGCTGCGCCGTGCTCACAGAGCCGGCCAGCCTGATGCATGGCCCGTGCAAGACCATGTATGAGAATCATCTCGTCATCAACGTGGAACGTCCCGATGCCTGAAGCAGCATGATGACAAGACATCTAACGGAAAATGGCGATAAGGATTACAGGGAAGCCCCATGGCACAGCATGTAAACCAACCGGCAACGCCCTCATCGGCAACCGCCTCGTCCCTGTTTGACCTGTCCGGCCGGCGTGTCCTCGTCACGGGCTCCAGCCAGGGGCTCGGTTACGCGTTGGCGCGTGGGTTGGCTCAGCACGGCGCCACCGTCATCATGAATGCGCGCAACGCAGCGCGCCTGAACGAGGCAGTACAGCGTTTGCGCGGTGAAGGCTTGTCCGCTCACGCATTGCCATTCGACGTCACCGATCCCGCCGCCGCACAAACCGGCATCAACGGGGCCGAATCCGAATTTGGCCCCATCGACATCCTGGTCAACAACGCCGGCATGCAACATCGCGGCCCATTGGAGCAATTCCCTGTAGACCAATGGGATGCCCTGATGCGCACCAACATCAGCAGCATCTTCTACGTCAGCAAACCTGCGGCCACTCACATGATCGCGCGCGGCCGCGGCAAAATCATCAACATCGCCTCCGTACAGAGCGAATTGGCCCGCCCTGGCATCGCCCCGTACACCGCCACCAAAGGTGCTGTACGCAACCTCACGCGCGGCATGGCGACCGACTGGGCGCGTCACGGCCTGCAAATCAACGCCATCGCTCCGGGCTATTTCCGCACCGAACTCACTCAGGCCCTGGTAGACAACCCCGATTTCACCCAGTGGCTCAGCCAACGTACCCCCGCCGGCCGCTGGGGCAATCCCGAAGAGCTCGTCGGCGCTGCCGTATTCCTGGCCAGCGACGCCTCCTCTTTCGTCAACGGCCACACCCTCTACGTAGACGGCGGCATGACCGCCAGCGTATAAAACAAGTTGAAGACGCGGAGTCACCGTCCTCCGTGAACAGAACATCCCCAGGACAATCCCCATGCCAACCCCTCTGCTAAACGCATTGATCCAGACCCGCGTGGTCCCCGTCCTCCGTTACACCGACGCCGAGCAAGCCCTCTACGCCGCAGACATCGCCATCCGTGCAGGCTTCGAAGCCATCGAGTTGACCTGGACCATTCCCGACGTCCTGAACGTCCTGCAAACCCTGCGCCAGCAACACGGCAGTGCCGTCCTGCTAGGTGTAGGCACCTTGATGGACGCCGCTCAGGCAAACGCCGTACTCAAGGCCGGCGCCGATTTCCTCGTCTCCCCTGGGTTAGCCACCGACATGATCCCGCCCGCCCACGAGGCCGGCAAACTATGCCTCGTAGGCGCCTTCACCCCCAGCGAAGTCATGACCGCGAACCGGGCCAACGCCGACGTCGTGAAAATCTTTCCCGCCGACACCGGCGGCCCCGCTCATCTAGCCGCCCTGCGAGCCGTGTTCCCTGACACCGTGTTCTGCCCTACGGGCGGCATATCGACAAACAACATGCACGACTATTTCCGCGCAGGCGCCAACTTCGTCGGTATAGGGTCCTCTCTCTACGACAAAAAAGCCTTTGCCGCCCGCGACACCGACAGCCTCTTGGCGGCGGTGCGCCAGACCCGGGAGGCCGCCCATGGCCGCGCATGATTTCGATGTGGTGGGCCTGGGCGAGGCCTTGATCGAATTCAACCAGACCGTGCCGGGCGAGCCCATGTACCGCCAAGGCATCGGCGGCGACACCTCGAACGTCATCATCGCCGCAGCGCGCGCAGGCGCTCGCACCGCCTATCTGGGCCGCTACGGCGGCAACGACGATTTCGGCGAATTGCTGCTGCAAACCTGGCGCAACGAGGGTGTCGACGTGTCCGGCATGATATGTGACGAACAGGCCAACAACGGCCTGTATTTCGTGCAGCATGCGGCGGACGGCCATCGCTTCAGCTATGCACGCCACGAGTCGGCTGCCGCGCGCATGCGGCCCGCGGACTTGCAGCATGGACTGGTCGAACGGTCGCGCTATCTGCACGTATCCGGTATCAGCCTGGCCATCAGCACCACCGCCTGCGATACCGTGTTCGCCGCCATGGAACGCGCCCGCAACGCCGGGACGCGCTCGTGCCTGGACGCCAACCTGCGCGCCCGCCTGTGGCCGATGTCACGCGCTCGCGCCATCCTGCGCGAAGCCATCGCGCAGTGCGACGTGTTTCTCCCAGGTCTGGACGATATGGCGTTGATGACCGGCATGGACCAGCCGGATGCGATCCTGGACTGGATTCGCGCCGTCAACGACCACGCCATCGTCGTACTGAAGATGGGCAGCAAGGGCGTGATCCTGGACGACAAGCTCACTCGCACGCCCATTGCGCCGCGCAGCGTGAAAGCCGTCGACGCCACCGGGGCGGGCGATTGCTTCGCAGGTAATTTATTGGCGCGCGCCTGCGCCGGTGACGATTGGTTGCAGGCCTGCTATTACGCCAACGCGGCCGCAGGTTTGTCCACGACCGGATATGGGGCGGTCGATCCCTTGCCTAGACCTGAGCAGGTCAGGGCATTTCTGAATGCGGCAAATTAACATCGCCCGCTAACAGTCCCTCGGCCAAGAGCGCTGGCATCGCATGTGTGCGATGCCAGCGTTTTTTTTGCCTGTGTTGCATCGCACGACAAAAAGTCGTTGACACGTTCTTGCGCTTGGAGGACTATTTGTCCAGACAAACTAACAAATTGAACAAAGGAGGCAGCATGGAGGTAGTGGAAACCGGTCCTCAGCGGTATCGCTTCAGCTTTGGACGCTATCTGGAGGAATTCGAATTAGGCGCTGTGTACGAGCATCGGCCCGGCCGCACCTTGACCGATGCCGATAACATTCAGTTTTCGCTGTTGACGATGAATTTTCATCCCATGCATTGCGACGCGGCGTTTGCTGCGCAAAGCGAGTTTGGCCGTTTGCTGGTCAACAGTGGCTTGACGGTGGCGATGGTGCTGGGCATGACCGTAGCGGATGTCAGCGGTAAGGCGATCGCCAATCTGGGTTGGAAAGAGATCAATCTGACCGCTCCCGTTTTCGCCGGCGATACCTTGTATGCCGAATCGGAAGTACTGGAGCTGCGTGAGTCGCGCAGCCGGCCGACACAGGGCATCGTGACGACCCGGACGCGGGCCTATAACCAGAACGGCGTCGAAGTCATGAACTTCATCCGATCCTGCCTGGTACCCAAACGCGGCCACGCCGTCGGCGACAAGTAACGCCGGCATTTCACTTTCAGCTGTTTGATGAGCCTGCGTGGCTCAAGGGTTCTCTACGTCTGGAGAGAACCGTGGCATTGCAGTACTCACTTCAGGAGATATTGCTATGTTTTATCCGTTTTTCCGCCGGCTTGCGGTGCTATGCGCGTTGGCCATCCCAATGAGCGCCGGTGCGGTCGAGATGGTGCTGACTTCCGAAGTCGCGGCTTCGCACTGGAAAACGCAATACATGAATGAATTTGCCAAGGACGTTGCGAAACGCACCAACGGCGAAGTTCAAGTCAAGGTCTTTCCCGCCTCGCAGTTGTACAACGATCAGGACGGGGTAGCGGCATTGGGCACCGGTGCCGTGCACATGGTATGGCCGGTATCTGTGCGGCTCGAGACATTGGATGCGGGTCTGGGTTATCTGAATCTGCCGTTCGGCCTGTCTGATGAAAAAATGGAAAACGCCTGCTTTGCCAGCGGCCTGACCGATCTGATATCCGAACGATTGAAATCCAGGCAATTGCAGGTGTTGGGCCTGTTGCGCACCGCAGATCTGTTTTTCATCTTTCGTGACCGGGACGTGAAGTCGCTCGCTGATATGCAGGGAGCCAAACTGCGCGTGACGGGGGGCCGCATTTTCCTGGACATGGTGCGTGGTTTTGGTGCCAGCCCGATTTCCATGGCCGCATCGGAAATGAGTTCGGCGCTTGCGCAGGGCGCGATCGACGGCGTGTTGACGTCACCGGCGGGGTGGGCCGAGATGATCGGCAAAACGGGCAAGTACGCATTCCATGTTCCGGGCATGTCGTTGGCCACCTATGCCATCGTGGTGGACCGGGGATGGATGGAGACGCTTTCGGCATCGCAACGTCAAGCCATTGTGGACAGCTTGAACAGCATCATTCCGCGTCAATGGAAAGAAGCTCGTGCAGATGACGCGAGACTCGTGAAGAAAATGCAGGACGAGGGATCGGTCTATCGCGTGGCCGACGAGGCTGCCAGCGCGGAATGGAAAACCCGTGCCGAGGCCGCCAGAAAGGTCTACACCGACAAATACCCCGAGGTCGTCAAACAGGTCGACGAGCTGGCCAAGCGTTGCGGGGTCTGAAATGAGCGCGCTCATTGAATCGGCATTGCAGTGGTCACAAGCGCGCGACTTGCCCATTGATGCGGGGGACGTGCCGGAATTGGCGGAGATGGTCGAGGCCCTGAGAATAGACCTCAGACAGGATTGGGCGGCATCTGACATGATGCAGACCTGCGAGCCATTTGGCCAGGTGCTGCGTGCGTTGGCCCCCCAGCCGTTCCCTGATGTCGCGATTGAGGCCCGCAGCGCATCGCAGGATAGTGAATACCAGGTGCGTTCCAGCCTGGCAGCGATTGAACAGCGCCAGCCTGGCAAGGCTGCCTGGATGCATATCGATGCCGACACTGCACTGGCCGATGCACGCGCACTGGACGAGGAACAGCGTCATGGCAAATGGCGCGGCCCATTGCATGGAATGCCTGTGGGCATCAAGGATATGTTCGACATGCAGGGCCGCACGGCGGGCTGGGGAACGCCGCTGCGTGCCGGCAGCCCTCAGGCGCAAGCAGATGCCACCGTCGTCACGCGCTTGCGCCGTGCCGGCGCTGTCATCCTGGGAACGCAGCAGATGGCCGAGTTCGCCATGTCTCCCACCGGTTGGAATGAAACCTACGGGCCCGGCCGTAATCCTTGGGACCTGGACCGAGTGTCCGGCGGCAGTTCCAGCGGGGCGGCCATGTCGGTGGCAGCAGGGCATGTGCCATTGGCGATCGGATCCGACACGGGCGGTTCGATTCGCTTGCCGGCTGCGTTGTGCGGTTTGACTGGTTTAAAGCCTACGCAGTATCGCGTCAGTGCCGCCGGGGCAATGCCCTTGTCGGCGAGCCTGGATTGTATTGGTCCATTGGCGTGGTCGGCTGAACTCTGCGGCTACGCATATCGAGCCATCGCAGGGCGGGACTGCGCGGATCTGTCTTGCCTGGATGCGCCGGTGACCTTGGGCGCAGCATCGCGGCGCTTAAAGGTGGCTGTGCCGCAATGGGACGACGGCGATCCGATCTCCGGCGCGATGCGGCACGCGTTGGATGAAGCGCAACGTGTATGGCGCGATGCCGGCGTTGAGTGCGTCATGGTCCCGTCACCTTATGCCACCTTGCAGCAGGCGAGTGTTCTGGCCTCCGTCGTGCTGGCAGTCGAGGCCGCGGCCTTGCATCAGCGGTGGCTGCGTCAGTTCGGTAATGCGTACGGACATCAGGTCCGTCGCCGGATCTCGCGCGGTTTGCTGGTGTCTGGCGTGGATTACTACGATGCGCTGCGTCTGCGGCATGCATTCTTGCAACGGTATTTGCGAGACATTCAGGGCGATGCCGATGCGTTGATGTTGCCCAGTACGCCGGATGTCGCGCCACTGGTGGCGCCCACTCAGCATGCAGACCAAGCCCGCCTGGAACGGGAGTTTGCCCTATTGTCGATCTGGACGCGAGGAATCAATTATCTCGGATTGCCTGTACTGAGCGTACCAGCAGGACAAGGGGCGGAGGGCTTGCCGTTGGGGATGCAATTAGTGGGGCCGCCTTTGGGCGAAGACCGTGTGCTGGCGTTAGGACGGCGGTATCAACAATTCACCGAGTGGCATCAGCGGCGCCCTGCAGCATGGACAGCTCCATCGCATCGGGATAGCCGGACCACGGCAACGGAGGAGACGAAATGAAAGCACTTCGGAACTGGGCCATTGCCTGGTCAGCAGCCGCGGTGGTGGGGTGGGGATCTGCGGCACACGCAGCCGACATGATCATCACCAGTGAAATCCCATCGGCGACCAATCCTAGCCCCTACATCGAGCAGTTCATTGCTGCCGTGAAGCAGCGCACGGGAGGAGCGATACAAGGAAAGTATTTTCCGGCGTCGCAACTCTATAACGATCGCGATGGGCTGGCGGCGTTGGGTACGGGCGCCGTGCATATGGTGTGGCCGGTGTCTTCGCGCTTGGAGCAGTTCGATGCGCGCGTCGGTGTGGCCAGCTTGCCATTTGCACTGACCTCGGAGGAGATGACCAATCCTTGTTTCTCGCAGCGGTTCACACGCCAGATTTCAGGCTATCTCGAGCCTCGCGGCATACAAGTGCTGGGTTTCCTGCGCACGGCCGATCTGATTTTTCTCATGAAAGATCGCGATATTCAGAGCGTGGACGATCTCAAGGGCCAGAAGATCCGGGTCATTGGTGGACAGATCATGCTGGACGCGATGCGCGCTGTGCAGGCCAGTCCGATCTCCATGTCTGCTTCGGAAATGTCGGCCGCCTTGTCCCAGGGGGCGATTGACGGCGCCATGACGTCCCCCGCAGGGTGGGTGGATGTCTTGGGGAAAACCGCGAAATTCGCCACCTTGGCGCCAGGCATGGGGCTGGCCACGTCCGCCGTGACAGTGGACAAGCCTTGGCTGGATGCGCTGCCCGAGGACCAGCGCAAGGCCATCCACGACGTGTTGAACGAGATCATCGCCAAGCAGTGGAAAGAGACCGTGGCCAAGGATCAGCAACTGATCGAGCAGATGGTGGCCCAGGGCGGGCATTACCGGGTCATGGCGCCTGAGCAGGTCGAGCAACTGAAGGAGCGTGTCGTCGCAGCGGGGGCAGGGTTTCGCAGCAAGCATGCCGATGCGATTGCCGAGCTGGAAAACATACGCAAGGAGTGTGTCCATGATGGCAAGTAATCTGGAATCCCCTGCGCTGACCTCTGCAAAGCAGGCGTCAGGCAAGACTATGCAACCTGCAGCCGCCATTACGCCGGTATTCGGCAAGCTGGGCTGGTTATCCCGATTGACGTTGGCGCTGGCCACTGTGCTTGCCTTGGGCGCGACCTTGATCATGATCGTGGAAGGCTTTAGCCGCTATGTCTTGAATGTCAGCTATTTCTGGGCTGAAGAGTCTGTGCGTTTTCTGATGGTGTGGGCCTTTTTCCTGACATTGGGGATTGCCGGCTTTCGCCATTACCACATTCGCAGCGAGTTGCTGGTCCAGCGTTTGCCGTTGACGGCGCAGCGCGCGGTCTGGTTGCTGTCTTGCTTTGCGGGCATGGGGTTCGCTTTGATTCTGGCGTATTCGTCCATCCCTCAAGTGCAGCGGTTTTATTCGATGGGCATGGTGTCCGAATCATCGCTGGAGCTGCCCATGTGGCTGCTGTTTCTGGCGATGCCGGTGGGGGGTGTGGCATTGTTTATCTACTATGCCTGCGCCGCATGGTATGCGTGGCGCTGGGGAGATCCCTTTGCCCCCGAGCCTGTCGATGAGGTACCCGACGCAAGCGTCACTGCAGCGTTGAGCCGTCAGGAGCCGTCGCTATGACACTGGGACTCTCTGTTATTGGCTTATTGGTGCTGCTCGCGCTGGGGGCTCATGTGGGCACGGCGATGGGCCTGGTATCCAGCGGCATGGTGCTGTCGGTCGACGGCGTCCCCCTGACGGTCGTTGCCCAGACGGCTTTCAAGTCCATCAATAGTTATCCACTGATGGCAATTCCCATGTTTGTACTGATGGGCAATTTGATGATGCGCGGCAATATCGTCGCTGTCATGATCGAACTCATCGGCAGCCTGGTGCGTTGCGTGCGTGGAGGATTGGCGCTGACGGTGATGTTGGCGTGCGTGTTCTTCGCGGCCGTGTCGGGATCGAGTGTTGGGTCGGCGGCCGCGATTGGCGCAGCGACGGTCGATGGCCTGAAGCGTGAGAACTATCCGCCACGTTTTTCGGCGGCCTTGGTTGCGGTGGGCGGAACATTGGGTTTGATGATCCCGCCATCATTGGGTTTCATCCTGATTGGCTCTATTGTCGGATTGCCGGTGGACAAATTGTTCATCGCAGGAATCCTGCCGGGTTTGATGGAAGCGGCGTTTCTGTTGATGACCACGGTATGGCTGACGCGCCGGCATGGTTACGGGAATACGGCGGGAACCCCGGATTTCGCGGGCTTTACACGGCGTTTGCCGCGTGCCGCGGGTGCGTTGTCCATGCCAGTGCTGGTGCTGGGATCCATTTACCTGGGCATCTTCACGCCCACCGAGGTGTCGGCTGTCGCAGCGGGCTATGCCGCATTGTTATGCGTGTTGATCTATCGCACGATGAAATGGCGGGACGTGTGGCAGGCTTCACAAGAGTCGATCCTGCAGTCCACCATGATTTTCATGGTGGTCATGGGGGGAAGCCTGATCGGCTTCATTCTGGCACGTATGGGGGTGTCGGCGTCGCTGATCGGTTTCATGGAACGCATGGACATGACTGCGTGGCAGTTTCTGCTGCTGGCGAATGTCGTGCTGCTGGCGTTGGGCATGTTCCTGGACGGCGTTGCCATGATTGTGCTGACCGCGCCGTTGCTCTTTCCCATGGCGACTCACCTCGGGATTGATCCTGTTCACTTCGCCGTGATCATGGTGGCAAACGTAGAGATCGCGACGTTGACGCCGCCGATCGGCCTGAACCTGTTCGTGATGAGCGGTATTGCCCGTATCCCGGTCGAGCAGGTCGCCCGTGGCGTGGTGCCGTTCTACGTCACCAGGTTGGTGTCCCTGGCCCTGATCACTTTTGTGCCCGCATTGTCGTTGACGCTCGTGCATTGACGGCATCGCTATAGACTCTGGAGAACAGACATGAAAGACAATGCAATGCCCGCCGCAGGATTGGCTCTGTCAGAGGTGTTGGCGCAATACGCTGCCGGTTTCGATGCGCGGCGCATTCCTGATGAGGTGCGCGAGCGGGCGCGGCTGCTGATGCTGGATTCCATCGGTATCGCCATCGCTTCGCGTGGTTATGATTTTTCCCGACGTGCGTTGGCCGCTATTGACGAACTGGATGGTGGTGGCGATAGCGTCGTGATCGGCAGCTCACGACGCATGGACTTGCGTAACGCCGCGTTGGCCAATGGCATTCTGGTACATGGCCTGGATTATGACGACACCCATGCCAGAGGCGTGATTCATGCCACGGCGTCGGCGTTGCCTACCGTATTGGCATTGGCGGCGCGCGAGGGCCGCAGTGGTGCGGACATGGTGGCAGCCTATGTGCTGGGTATGGAGGTGTCCACGCGCTTGGGGGCGGTAGCCAAGGGCGGTTTTCATCAAATAGGTTTTCATCCCACGGGATTGATCGGCACCTTTGGTTGCGCCCTGGCAGCGGCTTGGCTGCTCGGGTTGAACGTACAGCAGATGGTGGATGCGCAGGGTATCGCCTTGTCTCTGGCCTCGGGCAGCCTGGAGTTTCTCAACGACGGCGCATGGAACAAGCGCATGCATCCCGGCTGGGCCGCGTCGGCGGGGATCACGGCAGCCACGTTCGGCAAGCATGGTTATACCGGTACGCGTTTAGCCTATGAGGGGAGGTTCGGCTTGTATGCAAGTCATTTGAGCGGAGCCGACTATGACCTGGGCCTGGCCACTGCCGAACTCGGTGATCGATGGGAATTGATGCGCGTGTCGGTCAAGCCTTTGCCTGCCTGCCATTTTACGCATGCCAGTGTCGATGCCGCCGCACGGTTGCATGCGCAAGGGATCTCTGCGAAACAAGTACATCGCATTACTGTGCTGGTGCCGCAGGAGGTCGTCAAGACGGTATGCGAGCCCGAGTCTTCCAAGCGCAAACCCGCCAATAGCTATGAGGCGCAGTTCAGCATTCCGTACCTGGTTGGCACAGCATTGTGCAAAGGCCGGCTGACGCTGGACGATCTGGAGCCGGACGCGTTGCGGGATCCTGCTGTGCTGGCCTTGGCCGAGGTGACGGATTACCGGCACGATCCCGATAGCGGTTTTCCAAAGCATTACTCGGGCGAGGTCATCGTGGAGCTGAAAGACGGCCGTGTTCTGCGCGAGCGCGAGGCAGTCAACCGCGGTGCGGAAGACCGGCCTTTGACCGAATCGGATATCCGGGCCAAGTATCGGGACAACGTATTGCGCCGAATGTCGGCGGCACACGCTGATGCCCTTGAACAGAGCGTGCTGCAGATGGAACAAGGATCGTCGCGCACGCTGGCGGATCAATTGGGACGCGAGGCTTGAGCGGCGTGTGCCGCCTATAGGTGTTGAGGAGCATCTGATGACAATGCATGATGATGGACAGGAACAACTGATTCTGGATATGGTCGGCCGATTTCTGGAGCAAGAGGTGCGGCCTCATGTGTGGCAGCTCGAGCATGACGATGTCTATCCCGAAGAAATCGTCGAAAAAATGAAGGCCATGGGTCTGTTCGGATGCCTGATTGCGCCGGAATATGGCGGACTGGGCTTGTCGACGACGACATATGCCAAGATCATTGAGCGCATTTCCGAGGAATGGATGTCGCTGTCGGGCATTCTGAATTCGCATCTGATCATGGCGGCCGCCGTACAGCGCAACGGTACAGAGGCGCAAAAGCAGGCGTTTCTGCCTCGTTTCGCGACGGGCGAGTTGCGTGGCGGCATTGGATTGACGGAGCCCGATTGCGGCACCGATCTGCAGGCGATCCGGACCACGGCACGGCGCGAAGGTGACGAGTATGTCGTCAATGGCGCAAAGATGTGGATCACCAATGGCTATTACGGCAATTGCTTTGCACTGCTGGTCAAAACGGATCCGCAAGCTGAGCCGCGTCATAAAGGGATGAGTCTTTTCATCGCGGAGAAAGGGCCGGGCTTCACCGTCAGCCGGAAACTCGAAAAGCTGGGCTACAAAGGCATTGACTCGACCGAGCTCGTATTCGAGAACTACCGCATTCCGGCCGATCGCTTGATTGGCGGAGTCGAGGGCCGGGGTCTGCAGATGATACTGAACGGACTGGAGTTGGGCCGCATCAATGTGGCCGCCCGCGGTGTCGGTGTGGCGCAAGCGGCGTTGCGCGAATCAGTCAAGTACGCTCAGCAGCGCAAGACGTTCGGCAAACCGATCTGCGAGCATCAGGCCATCCAGACCAAACTCGGTGAAATGGCGACGCGCACACAAGCCGCACGCCTGTTGACGCTGCAAGCGGCGCAAGCCTATGACCGCGGCGAACGTTGCGACATGGAGGCGGGGATGGCAAAGCTCTTTGCGACCGAGACAGCCGTGGAGAACTCTTTGGAAGCCATGCGTATTCATGGCGGATATGGCTATTCGAAAGAATACCTGGTCGAGCGGTTCTACCGCGATGCGCCGCTGCTGGTCATTGGCGAAGGCACCAACGAACTGCAGCGCATCATCATTTCCAAGCAGTTGGTCGAGAGGAACCGCGTATGAGTCTGCCGCTCACTGGATTACGTATTGTTTCCGTGGAGCAATATGGCGCGGGGCCGTTCGGCACGCAGCATCTGGCCGATTTAGGTGCAGAGGTCATCAAAATCGAAAACCCCCACGATGGCGGCGATGTCGGCCGCGCCGTGGGGCCACACTATTTCGGCCCAGGGGATAGCCATTTTTATCAAGCCTTCAATCGCAACAAGAAAAGTGTCACGCTGGATTTGAAACAGCCGGAAGGCCAGCAGGTGCTGCGCGATCTGTGCCGGCACGCCGATGCGGTATTCAATAACCTGCGCGGAGACCTGCCAGGGCGGCTCGGACTGACCTATGATGCCTTGCGTGAGGTGCGGGCGGATATCGTCTGCGTGCATTTATCAGCGTATGGCCGTGATGGCGAGCGCGCGAGCTGGCCGGGGTATGACTATCTGATGCAGTCGGAGGCGGGATACCTTTCGCTCACCGGTGAGCCTGATGGTCCGCCGTCGCGATTCGGGCTGTCCATCATCGATTTGATGACGGGAACAACGGCTGCGCTGGGGCTGGTGTCGGCTGTTCTGGGCGCACGCCAGAGCGGGACAGGGCGCGACGTGGATGTCAGCCTGTTCGACGTGGCGTTGCATAACCTGGGATACCTGGCGACATGGTATTTGAACGGCGGGCACAAGACAGGACGTGCGCCCCGGTCCGGTCACCCTTCGCTGGTGCCCAGCCAGCTGTATCGTACGGCCGACAGCTGGATCTTTATCATGTGCAACAAGGAAAAGTTCTGGCCCTTGCTGGCGCAATCGATGGGCCATCCCGAGTGGATCGATAATCCGGACTACCGCAGTTTCAAGGATCGTTTGCAGAACCGCGACCGCTTTAATGAGGAGCTGGAAACCGTCTTCATGTCCCAGACGACAGACCACTGGATGGCGCGTTTTGCGGGCCGGGTGCCGGCGGCGCCCGTTTATGATGTGGCCCAGGCGCTGGATAGCTCGTTTGTAAAGGCGCGTCAGTGCCTGTTGGACGCTTATGATACGGAGGGCAGGGCAATACGGAATGTGGCGTCGCCGATCCGGTGCCCTGGAGAAGCCCCATTGACCCGGGCGGCGCCAGCCATGGGCGTTGATACTGACGAGTTGCTGGCGCAGGCGGGTTATGGACCTGATCAGATTGCCAGTTTGAGGAAGAATGCCGTTTTATGACAGTAAAGATCGAAGCGCCAGGAGGCCGTCCACGATATTTGCAGCTGGCGACGACGCTGATCAACGAGATACGAGCGGGCCGGTATCCGGTGGGCAGTTTGCTGCCCACCGAGTTTGAATTGTGTGATCAGTTTGGCGTGTCGCGCTTTACCATCCGCGAGGCGGTCAAGCAGTTGGTCCAGATGGGGATGGTGACGCGTCAGGCGGGCGTCGGCAGCCGCGTGCTCCGGCAGGCGCCGGTGACGCAGTACACGCAAACCATGTCGGGGATCACGGATCTGCGCCAATATGCCTACGAAACCTCTCTGGAAATCGAGGGCCAGGCATTGTTGAATGTAGACGGCGACCTGGCAGATACCTTGGATGCGTCGCCGGGCGAAACCTGGCTGCACGTATGGGGGCTGCGTTACACCAAGGCGCATGACGCGCCTATCTGTTTGACTGACGCGTACATTGCGCCGGCCTTTCGCTCGGTGACGGGCATACAGGGCCGGATGACGCGTGCGCTGTACGCGGTTCTGGAGGACGAGTTCGACGTGCAGATCACGACGGTGCATCAGGATATACAGGGTGTCGTATTGGACAAGGCGCTGGCGTCCCGCCTGGGGGTCAAGGCTGGATCGGCAGGCTTGCGGCTCGAGCGCCGATATATGGATGCGCGCGATGCGCTGGTTGAACTGGCCGTCAGTGTCCATCCCGCGGATCGCTTCAGTTACCGTGAGTCATTCCGCCGTGAATGGCAGGTGCCTGTGTGAGAGTCTCCAGCGGCGCAGTTCTGGCGATTACGTTGGCGGTGCAGTCATTGGTGGCTGCAGCCGCATTGGTGGTGCCGGTGTTGGCACCCGCGATCAGTGCCCAGACGGGCGTAGCGGGCGAGTCGATCGGCATTTACGTGTCGTTGATGTATGTCGGGGCGATGGCAGGCAGCTTGATGGCTGGCGGCTGGGTGTCTCGACTGGGAGCGATCCGTGCCAGTCAATTGGGGCTGGTGCTGTGTGCGGCAGGGCTGCTCTTGAGCGTGGCCGGATATACGGTGTTGCTGGCTATCGGCGCGATACTGTTGGGGCTCGGTTATGGGCCGATCACGCCGGCCAGTTCGCATCTGCTGATCCAGACCACGCCTGTGAATCGGATGTCGTTCGTGTTTTCCGTCAAACAGACCGGCGTGCCGCTGGGAGGCGTGTTGGCGGGTCTGTTGGCCCCCAAGCTCGAAATCGGCGTGGGGTGGCAGGGAGCGCTGCTGGTGACGGCTGCGGCATGCCTGGTCTGTGCGTTGTTGGCGCAATGGGTACGCGCGGAACTGGATGCGGACCGCAAACCGGCCCGAACAGCGGGACTGGGAGGCCTACGTGCGCCGCTGGCGTTGATTTTTTCGCATAGAACGCTGTCGCTGTTAGCTGGCGCATCGTTATGCTTTTCGGCGGTGCAATGGTCGTTCAGTGCCTACCTCGTGACGTATTTGCACGATAGTCTCGCGTACACCTTGATTGCTGCGGGCGCCCTGTTGTCGTTGGGCCAGGTGGCCGGGGTGGTGGGACGGATTTTTTGGGGATGGTGTGCCGACCGCTATCTGGGGGCGGTCCTGATGCTGGCCGTGCTGGCAGCCTTGATGGGGTTGGGGGTACTGGTGTTGGCGTCGTTGTCGGCCCAGGCACCTGTGCCGATGGTGGCGCTTGCACTGGTGGTGCTGGGCGCGGCAGCCGTCGGCTGGAATGGCGTATACCTGGCAGAAATCGCGCGGCAGGCGCCGGCGGGAAAAACGGGTATGGCTACGGGCGGAGCGCTGACCTGCACTTTTCTGGGCGTTGTCGTGGGACCGCCTTTGTTCGGCGCGATGATGGCGCTGTTTGACAGCTATCGGATCGCCTTCGTTCTGATCGTGATTCCGGCTTTACTGTGCGGCGTGCTGTTGGTGACGCAGCGGCGTCGTTTCTCAGTTCGCGAGGAGGCATGAGTGATGAAACGTCTGCGTAGCTTGCTGTTTGTGCCGGGAGATCGTCCCGAGCGTTTTGACAAGGCTGCGGCGGCCGGGGCGGGCGCCATCATTCTGGATCTCGAGGATGCAGTGTTGCCCGAGGCAAAAGTACGGGCGCGCAGTTTGGCGGTGCCATGGCTCGCATCATCTGCCTGCCCAGCGTTGATACGTATCAATGGCGCAGACACGCCTTGGTTTGACGCTGATGTCAGCGCCTTGCAGCAGGCGGGCTGTCATGCGGTGATGCTGCCCAAGGCGGAGGATCCGTCGATACTGAATCAGCTGCGTCATCGCCTGGGCGATAACGTACGCCTGTTTCCGTTGATCGAAACCGCAGCAGGGGTGGAAAATGCGGCGGCCTTGGCGCGAGTGCCCGGGGTCGTACGCCTGGTATTTGGCAGCGTGGATTTTGCCCGTGATACGGGTATTCAAGACGAGAATGGCTGGCTGCCAATACGTGTTGCCCTGGTGCTGGCGTCGAGGCGTGCCGGCTTGGCTGCGCCTGTCGATGGCGCGACCTTGCATTGGGATGATCCCGACGCCTTGCAAACCACGGCAGCCGCTGCGCGCCGCCTCGGCTTTGGCGGGCAGCTATGTATTCATCCCAAGCAGGTGGCGCCGGTGAACAGGGGCTTCTTGCCTTCTGAGGATGAGCTGGCCTGGGCCAAACGAGTGATAGACGCGGTAGCGCAAGGCGCACATGGTGCGGTGACGGTGGACGGCAAACTCGTGGACAAGCCGCTGCATGATTTGGCCCAGGCATGGCTGGACATGATTGACGAGGGATCATTGCCAGCCTGCGCTTGAGCGGGATGTGCCGTCCGGGCTGTGTGTCAGGCTCGGTACGCGTCGTCTATGCCAGATCGTATCTCTTCGTTATGTTCTCCCAGTTTCGGCGGCAATCGCCGCAAACTGGCTGGCGTGCGAGACAACTTGATCGGTGATCCCACGCCTCGATATTCGCCTTGTTCCAACACCATTCCGCGATGCCGGGTATGTGGATGGTGCAGCACGTCCTCTACATTTTGTACCGCGGCGGCGGGCACCCCCTGTCGCAGCAGTTGTTCTGCCAGTGTCGCTGCGTCGTGCGAGGCCAGTTTTTCCGTCAACGCTGCACGCAAGGCATCACGATGTTGCAGACGATCCGCATTGTTCGTAAAGCGCGCGTCAGTCAACAAGGCCTCGGCGTTCAAAGCACGCGCCAACGCTGCAAACTGCCGATTGTTGCCCACAGCCAGAAAGATCGGTCCGCTTTGTGTCGGCAGCGTTTCGTAAGGTGCGATGTTGGGATGCGCATTTCCCGTGCGGCCAGGGACCTTGCCGCTATAAAAATAATTCGCCGCATGCGGATGCAATAGCGATACTGCACAGTCGTACAACGTGATGTCCAGAAACTGGCCCAGGCCGCTGCGCACGCGTTCGTTGAACGCTAGCAGGATGGCGACGGCTGCATTCAGGCCAGTGACCATGTCCACGACAGGCAGGCCGACCCGTGTGGCATCGCCATCGGCATCGCCATTGACGCTCATCAAACCGCACATGGCTTGTGCGCAGGCGTCATAGCCGGGCAAGCCGCCTAATGGGCCGTCGGCGCCAAAGCCGCTGACGCGGCAGTGAATCAGACGCGGAAATGCCGCGCTGAGCTGTTCGTACCCGAGGCCCCATTTTTCCAGGGTGCCTGGCTTGAAATTCTCGACCAGCACATCAGCATCTGCCAGAAGATGACGCAATAGTTCCTGTCCCGCTGGCTCGGATAGATCCAGCGTCATGCCGCGCTTGTTGCGATTGACGCCGATGAAATATGACGCGGTCTCATGCAGGAAAGGCGGGCCCCATCCGCGCGTTTCGTCGCCGACAGGCGGCTCGATCTTGATGACGTCAGCACCATGGTCTGCGAGCAGCTGGGTGCAATATGGGCCCCCCAGTACACGCGACAGGTCAATGATTTTGCATCCGGTCAGCGCACCGGCCGGCAGCGAAGGGAAAGACATGCGGGATATCCTTAGTCTAAGGCGACGCCGGCTTCCTGAATGATGGCGCGCCATTTCGGGACCTGTACATCGATGAACGAGGCCAGGCCTTGAGGGGTTTTGTCGTCCGCTTCCACAATGCCTTGTTTGTGCAAGGTCTCTTTGACATCAGGGTCGGCCAGGACGGCGATGAACGCCTGGTTCAATTTATCGATCACATCGCTGGGCGTGCTGCGCGGCGCCACGATGCCGAAGAACACGCTGACGTCATAGCCGTCCAGCCCTTGCTCTGACAGGGTGGGCAGATCGGGCAGCGCTTGCGAACGCTGTGCGCTGGCCAGGCCGATGGCGCGCAATGTGCCTGCTTTGACATGAGGCAGGGCAGTGAGAATGTCGGTGAACGACATCGACACCTGACCGCCCAGCAAGTCATTCAATGCAGGCCCGGTGCCCTTATAGGGAATGTGCAGGATCTGCGTGCCCGCCATTTTGTTGAACAGAATGCCGGCCAGATGCGACGAGGCGCCGTTGCCCGATGAGGCATAACTGAGCTTGTCCGGATTCTGTTTTGCGTAGGCGATCAGCTCTTGCACATTTTTCACGGGCAGCGACGGATGAACGACCAGGATATTGGGCAAGTGGCCGATGCGGATGACGGGAGCAAAGCTCTGTTGGGGATCGTATTGCTGCTGTTTGTAGAGGCTGCCGTTGATGGCGAGCGGGCCCGATGTGCCGAACATGATGGTGTAGCCATCGGGTTTGGCGCGGGCGACATATTCCGCGCCGATGTTGCCGCCAGCGCCGGGGCGATTTTCCACGACGACGGTTTGGCCCAATTGACGTTTTAATCCTTCGGCCAGACGTCGCGCCATCGCGTCGGTGGGGCCGCCCGGAGGAAAGGGCACGATGAGCGTGACCGGCTGATTGGGGAATGCTTGCGCGGCGCGAGCAGAGGTGGACGCCAACAAGGCGGCGCCGGCCAGCGTCAGGCAGAAATGTCGTCGTTGCATAGTTGTCTCCTGTGGGGTGAATATTTGCCCGTTGAACAGGTCTGTTTGTTGGGAAATGTCCCTACGCGTGCGTCCACGCTCGGTTGCATTCGACGCGCGAGGTTTCTGAGTTCTACGAGGCCGCGCTCGCTGAATACCTAGCTGATGCTTTGTGCCTCGGGGCTGTCTGACAGCAAGAAATGCCGCAGCAGTTCGCGGCAGCTGTCGTCTTCATCGTCCGGAATGGCGCACGGATTGGGCTGCGCCAGGCGGTGTCGCAGGACATGGTCGGCCAGCAGGCTACGATCGGCCAGCGCCGTCTCTGAGGCCTCCCAGCGCAGTGCGGCAATCGATAGCGCATGATAGAGCGCCGATGCCGCTTGGCGCGCCAGGTCGGGACGATCTTTCAGTGCCGCATGATGGGCGAGCGCAAAGGCGCTCTCCAGGGCTTTGGTTTGCGTATCAGCCACGGCAGGACTGCACGGTACACCGGCTTGCAAGAGCGTATCGATATGCTGGCGCAACGCTGCCAAGGCATCGGTTTTCTGAATCGCACGCAATACGTCCAGCGCCACGATGTTGCTGGTGCCCTCCCAGATGGATCCCAGATGAGCGTCGCGTACCAGGCGGGCTTCGACGAATTCTTCGATATAGCCGCAGCCGCCGCGCACTTCCATACCATCTCCGGTGACTTTACGCGCATCGCGGCAGGCGCGGAATTTGATCAGCGGCGTCATGATGCGGGCCAATGCCGCCGACTGCGTGTCGTGTTCGGCGTCAGCCAGGGCCGCTGCGGTTTGGAACATCACACTGCGCGCTTGTTCGGCCCAGACCGTCATTTTTACGAGCTGACGGCGCATCAACGGCATCTCGATCAATCGCTTGCCAAAGGCGCGGCGATGTTGGGCAAAGTAAATCGCCTCGGTGACTGCCCGCCGCATCAAGCCAGCCGCTCGCATGCCATTCGACAGCCGGGAATTGTTGATCATGTCGGCCATCTGCTGGAACCCTTTGCCGCGTTCGCCGACCAGCCAGGCTTGCGCGCCTTCCAGACGGATTTCCCCGCTGGCCATCGAGCGGGTGCCGAGTTTGTCTTTCAACCGCAGGATCCGATAGGCGTTGTGCGTGCCGTCGGGCAAGTCACGCGGCAACAGGAAAAGCGATACGCCTTTCAAACCCTCGACGGGCTCGCTGCGCGCCAGCACCATGGCAAATCCCGCGTCAGCGTTCGAGCAGAACCACTTGTCTCCATATAGCCGCCAGGTGCCGTCATCCTGCAAGTCCGCACGCGTTGTCGTGGCGCTGACGTCGGAGCCCGCGCCTTGCTCTGTCATGAACATCGCGCCTTGGCGCAATTCATCGAAATCCTGCGAGGTGACTTGGGGCAGCACTCTTTCGATCAATGCGGGGTCGCCGAACTTGCGTAGTGTCCGCGCGAGCGAATCCGTCATGCTGACCGGGCAACACAGGCCGAATTCCGCTTGAACGAACAGATGGCTCAATGCATATTTGGCCGCGGGCGGCATGGGATTAGGCCATCCCAGTACGCCGCCGCGATGCGACATGGCCGCCAAACCGAACTCGCTGTACGCCAAGCGCTCCATGTCGATATAAGCGGGATGTTTGTGTATGCGCGATTCGTCCTGCCCGGCACGGTTGCGTACCGATAGGGTGGGAGGATTCTGGTCTGCAATGGTGGCCAGTTCGTCGATACGTGAACCCGCGAGCGCGCCGAGGCGATCCAGGTGAGGCAGCAGATGCGCGTGTAAATCAGACGGCAGATATCGTGCGCTCATCGCGGCCGCATACGGATCCGCGCGAAACAGATTCAGGCCCCGGGAATCGGGAACATCGGAGGAGGCTGGCGACAAGGTCATGGCGGGCTCGAGAAAGGGCGTAGTGCACGTGCTGGAGCACGCATCGTCACTCAAACCATCCATCTATACAAATACTGTTTTAATGTTGAACAATACAAATTAAATATAGATGAAAAGATCGACGGGAGATGCACATGGATCTGGAGCCACGTCTGTTGCGTTACTTCATCGCAGTCGCCGAAGAGCGCCATTTCAGCCGTGCCGCGCAACGGCTGCATATTTCTCAACCGCCTCTCAGTTATGCCATTCGACAGCTCGAGAGTACGCTTGGGGCGCAACTGCTGGAACGCACCAGCCGCCACGTGGCGCTGACCGAAGCTGGACGCGTGCTGTATCGTGAGGCGCAAGCTTTGTTGCGCCAATCCGAGGCCATCGGCACGTTGGTGCAGCGTGTCGATGCCGGTCTGCGCGGACGTTTGCGCATCGGTTTCGTCGGGTCGATGTTGTATCGCGGTTTACCCGATTTGCTGGCGTCGATGCGTGCGGCGTTGCCCGATGTCGAGCATGTTCTCGTTGAACTGAATTCTCACGATCAATTAGAGGCTGTGCGCCGGGGCGAACAGGACTTGGGATTCATTCATGCGAATCCTGCGCCTGAGGAAGTCAGGACGCTGGACTTGATAGCCGAGCCCTTTGTGTTGTGCGTGCCTGATACGCATCCGTTGGCGCACCGGCGCCGGGTGACGTTGCGGGCGGTGGCCAAAGAGGATTTTATTTTCTTTGCGCGAGAGGCCTCGCCCAGCTATTACGAGACGGTATTGTCGATGTGCGTGACCGCGGGCTTTCACCCGGTGATACGCCACGAAGTCCGGCACTGGTTGAGCGTCGCAGCGCTGGTGTCGCAGGGATTGGGGGTGTCTATTGTGCCAGCGTGCCTGGCGCGCAGCGGCCTGGCGGGCACGCGCTTTATAGCGTTCGAACACCAGGCGCGGTCCGTCAGTCAGGCGATCTGGCCGAGACAGGTGGACTCGCCGCTGCTGCGCACCGCCGTCCGGCTGGTGCGCGATCACTATGGCGCGGCCAGCGCAAAAGCCTAACGGAACACGACTGTCTTGTTGCGGTTGAGCAGAATGCGGTGCTCGACATGGCTGCGTACGGCACGGGCCAGCACCAGCGATTCCACATCGCTGCCGACTTGCGTCAGGTCTTGTGCCGTCATGGTGTGATCCACGCGTTCGATGTCCTGCTCGATGATCGGGCCTTCGTCCAGGTCGGATGTCACGTAGTGTGCGGTCGCGCCAATGATTTTGACCCCGCGGGCATGCGCCTGGTGATAGGGGCGCGCACCCTTGAAGCTCGGCAGGAAGCTATGGTGGATGTTGATGGCGCGGCCATTTAACGCCTGGCACATGTCCTGCGACAGGATCTGCATGTAGCGCGCCAGGACCACCAGATCGATCTGTTCCGACTCGACCAGGCCCAAGACTTGCTTTTCCTGCTCGGCCTTGGTGTCGGGCGTGACGGGCAGATGGTGAAACGGAATGCCGTACGACGCGGCCAGGCTTGCGTAGTCATTGTGATTGGACACAATGGCAGCGATTTCGGCATGCAGTTGGCCGCTCTGTACGCGAAACAGCAGATCGTTCAGGCAGTGCCCTTGTTTGCTGACCATGATCAACAGGCGCGGCTTGCGGCGGGCGTCATGGATCTGCCAGTCCATGGCGAAGGTATCGGCCATGGGGGCAAATCGTTCGCGCAGGCTGTCCGCGGTCACGGTGTCAGGCAGGTCAAAATGCACGCGCAAAAAGAAACGGCCGCTTTCGTCATCGCCGAATTGCTGTGAATCCAGGATGTTGCAGCCCAACTCGAACAGCAGGCCGCTGACGCGATATACGATGCCTGTGCGGTCGGGGCAGGAAAGGGTCAGGATATGATCGTTATGCGGCATGATCTGAGAAAAATAATAAGGTCACTACGCTGCGGCTCGGCGGCGGGAAAACTACGACGACAACCGAGCGACGGTCTCGTCGGCGATGGCCAGGCTGGCGGTCAGGCCCGGTGATTCGATGCCGAACAGATTGACCAATCCCGCGACGCCGTGCACGGCGGGACCGGCAATGACGAAATCCGCGGCGGGTTCGTGGGGGCCGGAAATTTTAGGGCGGATGCCAGTATAGCCAGGAGCAAGCGCGCCATCAGGCAAGGCGGGCCAATAGGTGCGGACCGCGTCATAGAACACGTCGGCTCGGCTCGGGTCCAGCGTGTAGTCTTCGGCCGGAATCCATTCGGTATCCGGGCCGAATTTGGCTTGCCCGCCCATATCCAGCGTCAGGTGCACGCCCAGGCCCGCGTGTTGAGGCACCGGGTAGATCAGATGCGAAAACGGCGCTCGGCCGGTCAGCGTGAAATAGCTGCCTTTGCACAGGTATTCGTTCGGAATGCTGGCCGGCGGCAAGCCATCGATGTTCCGCGCCAACGTAGGCGCATGAATGCCGGAGGCGTTGATCAATACGTTGCACGACAGGCTCATCGCCTCGTCGCCGCCGAATTGCACCTCGAATCCGCCTTCGGGCCGAACGCGGGCCGACTGCATCGGCGTGTGAAAGACGCATTGCGCACCGGCATTTTCCGCATCACCCTGGTAGGCCAGCATCAGCGCGTGGCTGTCGACGATGCCGGTGGAGGGCGATAACAGGGCTGCGGTGCAGCGCAGGGCCGGCTCCAGCGCCATAGCCTCGGCGGCGCTGAGCCTGCGCATATCGTCAACACCATTGGCCTGGGCGCGCTGTGCGATTCCGTCCAGCAAGAGGGCCTCATCGTCTGTCGTGGCGACAATCAGTTTGCCCAGGCGTTGGTGCGGCACGCCGCGCGCGGCGCAGTAGTCGTACAGCAGGTGCTTGCCGCGTACGCACAATTGCGCCTTGAGGCTGCCGGCGGGATAGTAGATCCCCGCGTGGATGACTTCGGAGTTGCGGGAGCTGGTGCCCGTGCCTATCCCTTCGGTGGCCTCCGCCAACAAGACCTCGCGGCCTTGCAGGGCGAGTGCCCGCGCCACGGCCAGGCCGACGACGCCAGCGCCGATTACGATGCAATCGATGTCAGTACTCATAAGGGAACCGGGGTTTTATTTCGAGTCAGGGTGAGCCGGGGTCAAGTCGAATCCCCCTGCATGAAAAACAAGGGGCGCCTCTGCAGTGTGGCCGCAGCGTTCGACTTCACCGACCATGATGATGTGATCGCCCTCGACGTACTGGCTGCGATTGCGGCATTCGAACCAGGCCGCGCAGTACTCGTCCAGCATGGGCGTGCCACCCGGGGCCTGACTGCGCGGCAGTCCATCAAAGCGCTCGCGGGTGTTGCCAGTGGCAAAGCGTCGAGCCAGCGCGATCTGGCCGGCAGACAGCACGTTGACCACGTAACGCTCGCATTGCTCGAATACCTCCAGCGAGCTCGATCGTCGGGACAGGCTCCAGAGTATCAGGGGCGGGTCAAGGGAAACCGAATTGAACGAACTGACCGTCAGACCGATCGGCGCGCCGTCCGGCGCGGCTGTGGTGACGACCGTGACCCCGGTGGCAAAGCGGCCAAGGGCAGTGCGGAAAAAGCGCGCATCGAAGGAAGGAGGTGTATGGGACATGCAACTGAGGGCGGCGGGGCGAGAGTCGCGCAGGAGGCTTAGGTTTCAAGGCGACAAGCGGTCAATGGCCCAGCCGCCTTGGCCGTCGGGCAAATAACGCAGGCGGTCATGCAGCCGCGACGCGCGGCCCTGCCAGAATTCGAACAAAGTCGGCACGAGGCGGTAACCGCCCCAGTGGGGTGGTCTGGGCGGCTGGTCGCCATAACGCTCGCGGAATGTCTGCTCGCGGGCTTCGAGCTCGGCACGGGTAATGGGCTGGCTTTGTTCCGAAGCCCAGGCGCCCAGGCGGGAGCCCAGCGGACGGCTATGGAAATAGGCGTCGGATTCCTCGGCCGAGGCTTTTTCGATGACCCCCTCGATGCGTACCTGGCGCTCTAGCGGTTGCCAGAAAAACAGCAATGCGGCGCGCGGGTTGGCCAGCAGGTCGCGCCCTTTACGAGACTCGTAATTGGTAAAGAACACAAAGCCACGCGCGTCAAAACCCTTGATCAGCACGGTGCGGGCCGAGGGTTGGCCAGTATTGTCGACGGTGGCCAGCGTCATGGCGTTGGGCTCGGGGACCTTGGCCTGCAGTGCCTGGTCGAACCACAGGCTGAACTGTTCGAGCGGCGACGCGGCAGCGGTCTCCTCGAGCAGGACGCTTTTCTCGTAGCTTTGGCGCAAATCAGATACAGACATGAGGCGGGACATCCAGGTGCATCAGAATCGGGTATCCCCCAGTTTACCGCCTTCGTGAGATGGGGTTCAGTTATCGGGCAAAGGGTCGGTCTGTTCTTCGAGTTGCCGGGCGATCCGGTCCAGGCGTGCATCATGTATACCTGCCTCGCGCAGGGCCGAGGCGGTCTGGACCACATATTCCGTGCAGGGGCCGCAACTGCCGGATGCCCGCCGCACTATGGCCAGCAATTCGGGCTCGGGCAGCGTCCGGATGTAGGCCGGGTTGTCGCGGTTCATGATGAATACCAAGGCGCGTACGGAGCCTTGGTCCGTGGCGCAGTTGATCCAGCGGGGCAGATAGGCGCCGGTGGACATTTCGCGATTCCACAGTGCCGGGAAAAATTCAGGGACGGAGTTGCCTGCCAAGCGATAGACCACCCCCCGGCAGGAGCCGCCGCGGTCCAGGCCGAACACCAGGCCGGGGCATTCCGGCGTACCGCGATTGACGCGTGACCAGAGGCACAGCGCGCGATGGTGTCCACGCAAGGTCGCCAGCCGCCGTTCCTGAAAATGGAAGTCGGGTCGCCAGATCAGCGAGCCGTAGGCATAGACCCAGACGTCCTCGCCTTCGCGCCAATGTTTAAGAGCCTCGTCGAGCGAGGCGCGTCGTTCTTCGGGCGTCCAGAGACGAAAAGGGGGAGCGGGAGCAGTGAGGGCGGAAGGAGGAGTCGGCGAATTCACGGCGCGGGATTTTCTGCGTCTTGCGGGGGGTGACGATTGACCCAGCCGCCTGCGCTCAGCGCAGCAGCGTAGGCCCAAAACAAGGGAGCGATGCCAATTACCGCACCCAATGCGCCAAAGGTCAATGGCAGAGAGACTTGCGAAGCATTGATGAATGCCATCCGCAAGCCCACCGCCTCTGCGGCGCGACCATGAGGCGTATGTTGGTGCAGTAGCGACAGCATACTCGGTTGGCAGCATCCCAGGGCCAATCCCAGTACAAAAGAAAGCCCGATCAGGACCGCAACGTCGGCGAAAAGAGGGTAAATCAGAAAATCTGCCGCCGTGATGACCATGGCTGTGCGCACAAGCGTCCAGGAACGAACCCGTGTCTGGATAAAGGGTAATGCCAACCGGATGAGGAAAGTTCCCAGCGCGAAGGACGCGAGTATCGTGCCAATGGTGGTAGCGGACAACCCGATGGCGACGCCGAACAGCGGGACGACAAATAGGTGGGTATCCCAGGCGCCCGACAGAATGGTGTTAACCATCAGGATGCGCCGCAAGGGCGGGAGGTGCAGTAATTCGGTGGCCCGCCGGCGCGCGATTTGCCGCGACGCGGGCTCCATGCTTTCGTCTACTGCCCGCAGAGCCGGCTGTAGCCGGCGCAATCCGGCCAACGCCAAGAGCGGCCCCAGGGTCAAGATGCCGAACGCCAACCGCGAGCCCAGATGGTCGATGGCCAGCCCGGCGATGAGCGGACCGCTGAACCCCGATCCCGCCATGGACAGCGACAGCCAGGAAAAATTGCGCAGACGGCGGGCAGGCTCGGCATGCCCCAACACGTCCTGGGTCGCGACTTGGTGCAACATAAAGCCAATACCGATGCTACAGGCCGCAATCAGCAGCGTGATCTGGTGCTGATGGATAAAAGGCAACACGGTGCCAATGACCACCAGTGCATTGCCCAAGGTGATCGGACGCCGTATCCCGATACGGTCGATCCACTGGCCGGCCCGCACGGACATCAACATCGGGATGACGGCGAATACTGCGACCAGGCTGCCCACGATAAACGTAGATAGCCCCAATTGCAGGGCAGTTAGCGATACGGTGATGCGTCCGCCCGTGAGAGCGATGTGGTTGAGCATGGCAACCACGCACAGCAGCCCCGCTCCGGAGAACTCCGTCGCGTGAGAGGAAGACGAGGGGGAATGGGCTGAAGTTGACACTGATGCGGCATTAACTTCTGCGATTTTGATCCTAAGTCGCTGGGGTGTCGAGACGCGGCGGCGGGGCAACTTGGCGGGGATTAGAGACCCGAACAGGACATTTGTGAGCATGTAGGAACCCGGTTGCGATGAACTGATGTTAATTAATTGATAGATCACAGAAGTTGTGCTTTTCCCGTGTGCGTGGCGCGTTGGGCCGACGATCGTCCAGGGTGTGTCCTTATTGCAACGCTTGGCCGCAGTAGGGTTGTTTTCGCTGGCTCGCGTCCCGCATGACGCCGTCGTGGGAAAATAGCGTCCATGGATATTTCAGCTACCTTGGATGATGTTGATGCCGAACGCCGTTTTGGCGGATTGGCGCGCTTGTATGGCCCGGATGCGCCGGCGCTTTTGCGTCAGGCGCACATTGCGGTGGCTGGCCTGGGCGGGGTGGGTTCCTGGGTGGCAGAAGCCCTGGCGCGGTGTGGTGTGGGCGCGTTGACCCTGATCGATCTGGACAACATCGCGGAATCCAATGTCAATCGGCAGATTCATGCCCTGACCTCGACCATCGGACAGTCCAAGGTCGACGCCATGGCGGATCGGATTCAGGCGATCAACCCGGCGTGCGTGTTGACGCGTGTCGAGGATTTTGTCGAGCCTGGCAATATCGATCAGGTGCTGCCGGGCCCCTATACCGTGCTGGCCGATTGCACGGATCAGGCAACGGCCAAAATCGCGATGGTGTTGTACGCCCGCGAGCGCCGCGTGCCGCTGCTATTGTGCGGTGGAGCGGGGGGCAAGACGGACCCGCTGGCCCTGCGCGCTGGGGATCTGTCGCAGGCCGTGAACGACGCGCTCCTGGCCAAGCTGCGCAATCAATTGCGCCGCCAGCACGGATTTCCCAAGGCCAGTGATGCGCGGGGCAAGGCGCTCAAACGGGTCCCGCGCATGGGAGTGAGAGCACTCTGGTTCGATCAGCCGGCGATCATGCCCGCCGCTTGGGCACGCGCTGCCGAGGTGACCGACGATATGGGAGCCGCCGGGCAGGCGGTGGCGCCGCAAGGGTTGTCGTGCGCAGGATATGGCTCTGTCGTGACCGTGACGGCGGCGATGGGGATGGCCGTCGCTAACGAGGCGCTGCAACTGGCGTTGAAAGCTAAGGCGTAGCCAGCGCCTGACTATCCCGGTTCAACGTGAACGCCGGCTGTTCGAGGCCGGCGCCTGTTGCTCACGGGTCAGGCTGATCTCAAGGTAACGTCGAACCAGCCGCGTAGCGCATTGGACAGGCGTATGCCTTCGGCCTCATGCAGGTCTTGCGCGGTCAGGGTGCGTTCGTGCACCGACTCTCGATCGAGCAACTCGGCGCGTTGCACGCCCGGCAGGCAGCCGCTGCGGATCGGGGGGGTGTACCACACGCCCCGGATCAGCAGGTAAACGTTGCTGCGGCTGCCTTCGCAGAGTTCGCCATGTTGATTCAGGTACAGCAGGTCGAATACATCGGGATGCGCGGCCAGCCAGCTCGTCGCCTCGGTGTACCAGGGCCGATAGGTGGTTTTGTAGCGCAGCAGCGGCTCATCGGCGTTGAGCACCTCATCGGACAGCATGATGTGTTGAACGCCGGATAACGCGGGCAAAAGCGCAGTTTGGACGGTGCGGTGTCCCGTGCGATTGACCAGCAATCGCAGCCGGTGCGCACCGGGTGTGGCCACCATCGATAGCGCGGAATAAAGCGCTCGTTCGATTTCCAGCGCGCCCGCCCACGCATAGTCCAGCGCGGCGCAGCTGGCCTCCAGACGGGCCAGGTGACGCGGCAGCAGAGGAATGTTGCCCTCTGCATCGACTAGCATGGTTTCGATCAACTCAGCAGACATGATCTGAATCTCGAGTGCGGGAAACGGCCCGGCGATGGAATGCGGGGGGCGAGATGGAATGTTATCCGATGATGAGGGGTGAAGCCGATGTTGATATCGGTACAGATGCCGGCGTTGCGGCGGATAGCTATGCCGAGACTGACGCAGATGCCGGCATGGCATCTCGCAGGAGTCTAGCCTTCCACTGGCACTCCTGCCATTCCATTTCCGGATCCGAGTCGTGCACGATGCCGCCGCCGACGCTATAAACTCCGTGGCCGGTTTGATCCAGCACCAGCGTTCGAATCGCGACATTCAGTGAGAAATCCCCATCAGGCGCGAGCCAGCCAATCGCACCGCAGTACAGGCCGCGCGGTGCGATTTCCATTTGGCGGATGCGCCGCATGGCGGCGACCTTGGGCGCGCCGGTAATTGAACCGCAAGGAAACAAGGCGTGCAGAATCTGGCTGAACGTCGCGTCCGGGACTTCGGCAGTCACCGTTGAGGTCATCGTCCATACGGTGGGATAGCGTTCCAAGGTGAAGAGGGCTGGCACCTGGACCGAGCCGGGGCGGGCCAGGCGGCCGAGATCATTGCGCAGCAGGTCCACGATCATCAGGTTTTCCGCGCGGTTTTTGGCGCTGGCGTGTAGTTCGCGGCCTAGCCGTTCGTCTTCGGCGGGGTCGGGATGGCGTGGCGAGGTGCCTTTCATCGGGCGTACTGTCAAGCGAGCGCCTTCTCGCCGTACAAACAGCTCGGGGGAAAACGACAGCACGGTGCGTTGGCCGTCTTCGATATAGGCGCCGTGGGCCACCGGATGGAGAGCGGCGAGGTGCTGATAAAGTGCGCGCGGGTCGCCCTGTACCTGTATGTCCAGCGGCTGGGTGTAGTTCACCTGGTAGAGCTCGCCCGCGGCAATCAGCTGGCGGATGGCTTCGATCTGCCGCAGATAGTCGGCCCGTGCCATGCGAGGCTCGATGGAAGAGATCTTTGCGGCAAGCGCTTGTCGAGTCGTTATATCTGCCGTATTGGAGGAGGTCGGGGCAGAGACCGCGTTTGCGTGCCGGAGAGGCGTGTTTTCCGAGGTCTGTGTCAGTACGGTTTTCTCCGCCGGCCACGGCGTTTCTACTGTCATGCGCTCGAATACCAATCCTGTCAGGCGAGGCGTGCCATCGGCGACCTGCCTGGTTGCCGGGCCGCCAGTGGGCGCAGGCAAGACGGTTTCGGGGGCAAGCCATTCGCCCAGCTCATAGTCGAGCAGCAGCGCGACCCAATACCCCGCGCGCCGCGCGGCCTCGATGGTGTCCAGGGCGGCGGGAAGTTCCTCAGGGTGACGGGCTTCGATGCGCTGGCGCAGGCGCTGCAGATTCAGTGCGCGCCCAGCCACGCGATCCTCAAAACGACATTGCATGATGCTTACTGTTGTTGTGCGAGAAATTCCGTCAAGACACGACCAGTATGTGAGCGTTCGCGCAAGGTCATCACGTGTTCGGGCGAACCCTCGGCGACCAGTTGGCCACCTCCGGTGCCGCCTTCGGGGCCGAGGTCGAGCAGCCAATCGGCTTCGGCAATCACGTCCAGATTGTGCTCGATCACGACAACAGTATTGCCTGCCTCGACCAGGCGATGCAGCACATGGATCAGCTTTTCCACATCGGCCATCGACAGCCCGACCGTCGGCTCGTCCAGGACATATAACGTGTGTGGAATGCGCGAAGCGCGGCCAGTCGTGATGACGCCCTCGGTCAAACGGGCTTTCGACAGTTCGGTGACCAGCTTGATGCGCTGCGCCTCGCCGCCGGACAGTGTGGGCGAGGGCTGGCCCAGCGTCAGGTATCCCAGCCCCACGTCCTGCATCAGTTGCAAGGGACGATGAATTTTGGGATGGGCGGTGAAGTAGCCCAGCGCATCGTCGACCTCCATGTTGAGCAACTCGCCCGCGTTTTTGCCGCGCATTTGTACTGACAGCGTGTCGCTATTGAAGCGCGCGCCGTTGCAGGCATCGCAGGGCACTTTGACGTCGGGCAGGAAGTTCATTTCGATGGTGCGCATGCCCTGGCCTTCGCAAATGGGGCAGCGGCCATCGCCGGTGTTGAACGAGAACCGTGCTGCGCTCCATCCGCGCATGCGGGCCTCGCGCGTATCGGCGAATTGGCGGCGCACGTCATCCCAGAACCCGATATAGGTGGCCGGGCAGGAACGCGGGGTTTTGCCGATGGGCGTCTGGTCGACTTCCAGAACGCGGTCGATTGCCTCCCAGCCGCTGATGCGTTCGCAGCCATTCCAGCGCGGGGCTTTGGATTGCGAGACGGCTTGCAGCAGGTTGTCCAGCAGCACCTCGCGTGCGAGCGTGGACTTGCCTGACCCGGATACCCCTGTGACAACGCTCAGGCGGCCAATGGGAATTCGGGCATCGACATGGCGTAGGTTGTGCAGATGTGCGCCATGGATCTGAATCATGGGCGTGTCATCGTCAACCGCGCGGCGGCCATTGAGCGGATGCTTCAAGGGCTTGGCCAGATAACGGCCGGTGACTGATTCAGGGGCGTCGATCAGGTCCTGCGCACTGCCTTGCGCCACGACGCGGCCGCCGCGCACGCCTGCGCCGGGGCCGATGTCGATGATGTGCGAGGCACGGCGAATGGTGTCGTCATCGTGTTCCACCACGACCAGCGTATTGCCGTTGCCCTCGAGGCGGGCGAGGGCGTCCAACAGGATGCGGTTATCGCGAGGGTGCAGGCCGATGGTGGGCTCGTCCAGCACGTAGCACACGCCTTGCAGGTTTGAACCCAGCTGTGCCGCGAGCCGGATGCGTTGGGCTTCGCCGCCGGACAAGGTGGGTGCGGCGCGATCCAGCGCCAGATAATCCAGGCCGACTTCTTTCATGAAATTCAGGCGGCCGCGAATTTCCGTCAGGATATCGCGCGCGATTTCGCCCTCGCGGCCACGCGCGACCAGGCCGGTAAAAAACGTGTGTGCTTCGGACACCGGCATGGCGGCGAGCTCGGCGATGGAGCGGTCGCGCCAGCGCACGGCGCGCGCTACGCGATTCAGGCGCTGGCCATCGCAGACCGTGCAAGTGTGAGCCTCGCCATCGTAGCCCGCATTCCAGGCGGATTCCTCGCCGGTTTGCTCGGCGTCGAAATCCTGCAGTTGTACGCCCGTGCCAAAGCATCCCGTGCACCAGCCATGTTTGGAGTTGTACGAAAACAGGCGCGGGTCAGGTTCAGGGAAACTGGTGCCGCACGACGGGCACGCGCGTTTGACCGAGAAATGCTGCTGTTGCAGTTCGCTGTCGAGCGCTTCATGCAGCTTGTTGACCGGCCAGACCATACTGAGGACGCCTTGGCCGTGTTCCAGGGCCTGTTTGACGGCATCACGCAACGCAGCCTCGTTGTCGGGATCGACGATCAGATCGGCAATCGGCAACTCGATGGTGTGTTCCTTGTAGCGATCCAGGCGCGGCCAGGGACTGACCGGAATAAATGTGCCGTCGACACGCAAGTGCGTGTAGCCCTTGGAGCCTGCCCACTTGGCCAAATCCGTGTAGTAGCCCTTGCGTGCAGTAACCAGCGGCGCCAGCAGGCCGATATGCTGACCCTTGTGCTCGCGCAACAGGCGCGCCACGATCTGGTCCGTGTTTTGCGGTTCGACCGCGACCTGGCAGTCGGGGCAATATTGAGTGCCCAGCTTGACGTATAGCAGGCGCAGAAAATGGTGGATCTCCGTCATCGTGGCGACGGTGGATTTACGCCCGCCGCGGCTGGTGCGCTGTTCGATCGCGACCGTGGGCGGAATACCGAAAATCGCGTCGACGTCCGGTTTGCCGGCAGGTTGCACGATGGCGCGTGCGTACGCGTTCAGCGATTCCAGATAACGGCGTTGGCCCTCGTTGAACAGGATGTCAAAGGCCAGCGTGGATTTGCCCGAGCCCGAGACGCCGGTGATGACGGTGAACTTGTCGTGGGGGATCTCGACGTTGACGTTTTTCAGGTTGTGTTCGCGCGCATTGCGTATCTCGATGGCTTGCGCCTGGCGCCGGCGGCGCATGAGAGATTGCAGCGGCGTACCAGCGCTTTCCGCATACGCGGCGGCGGGCTCGGCCAAGGTGAGCGCGGATGAACCCTGCGCGGCTGACGCGGCATCCATATCGGCATCGCCAGCTGCCCGGTCTGCGACGCGTGTCGCGTCGGCTGTGGCTGCCTCGACGACCTGGCTCGGCAGCACACTGACCTCATAGTCGCGTAACGCCGCACCGGTATGCGAGCGCGGATTGTCCATCAAGTCTTGCGGAGTGCCGACACCGACGACGAGGCCGCCGGCATCGCCACCTTCGGGGCCTAGATCGATCAGCCAATCTGCGGCACGGATGACGTCGAGATTGTGTTCAATAACCAGCAGGGTATGCCCGGCGGCAAGCAGCTTGCGGAACGCGCGCATCAAGCGCGAAACGTCGTCAAAGTGCAGGCCGGTCGTCGGCTCGTCGAACAAGAACAGGCTACCTTTTTTGGCAACCTTGGCGGTAGAGATGCCGCTGCGGGCGGCTCCGGCCAAATGGCCGGCGAGCTTCAGGCGCTGGGCCTCGCCGCCGGATAGCGTAGGGACGGGTTGTCCTAATCGCACGTATTCGAGGCCCACATCGGCCAAAGGTGCCAAGCCAGTTTGCACATCGCGCAAGCCTTTGAAAAATTCCAAGGCCTCGCTGACGGTCATCTCCAGGACTTCGTCTATCGAGGCGTTCTTGCCCAAGTGTTCGATGCGCACCTCGAGCACCTCGGGACGGAATCGCCGTCCGTCGCAATCGGGGCAACGCAGATAGACGTCGGACAGGAACTGCATCTCCACATGTTCGAAACCCGTGCCGCCGCAGGTGGGGCAACGTCCATCGCCGCTGTTGAAACTGAACGTGCCTGCGGTGTAGGCGCGTTCTTTGGCGAGCGGCGCTTGGGCAAAGAGCTTGCGGATTGCATCGAAGGCCCCGACGTAGCTCGCCGGGTTGGAGCGTGCGGTCTTGCCGATGGGGGTTTGATCGACCATCACCACGTCGGCAATCTGTTCGGCGCCCAACAAGCGCTCGAACGAACCCGGGGCTTCGGAGGGTTTGCCTTGGTATTTCAGCAGGGCCGGATACAGCACGTCCTGGACCAAAGTCGATTTGCCCGAGCCCGATACGCCGGTGACACACACGAGCCGGCCGAGCGGCAGTTCGATAGAGACGTTACGCAGATTGTGTGCGGTAGCGCCCTCCAATAACAGGCGCGGCGTATTGGCGGCGACAGGCATGGGGCGCGGCGCTTCGACGCGCAGACGTCCACCCAGATAGTCGCCCGTGAGCGTGGGCGAACTGCGCAGTTGTGCGGGCGTGCCGTCGAACACAATACGTCCGCCGCGTTCGCCAGGGCCCGGGCCGATGTCGATGATGCGATCCGCAGCCACCATGACTTGAGGATCATGTTCGACGACGACCAGCGTGTTGCCGGCCTGACGCAATCGATGCATGACTTCGACAACGCGGTGCATGTCGCGCGGGTGCAGCCCGATAGACGGTTCGTCCAGCACGAACAGGGTGTTGACCAGAGAGGTGCCCAACGCCGTGGTCAGGTTGATGCGCTGTACTTCGCCGCCGGACAAGGTGCGGCTTTGACGGTCCAGCGTCAGATAGCCCAAGCCGACGTCGCAGAGGAATTTCAATCGCGCGCGGACCTCGGTCAAGAGCAGATCGGCGGCGGCATCCAGTACGCCGGTGAACGAGAGCGTGTCAAAGAAATGGCGCACGCGTTCGATGGGCAGCAGCATGACGTCGTGAATCGACAGGCCGTCCAGGGCCTCGAGTTGTTCTTGGCTCCATGCGGCGCCTGCGGGCATGAAACGCGTATAGCGTTCGTCGCCTGGCGGCAGCACCTCGTCGGCCTCGGCCTTGGTTCCCAAGCGCCACAGCAAGGCGTCGGGCTTGAGGCGAGCGCCATGACAGGTGGGGCAGGGGGTATAGCTGCGATATTTGGACAGCAGCACGCGCACATGCATTTTGTAGGCGCGGCTTTCCAGCCAGGCAAAGAATCGATGTACACCGTACCACTGGGTTTTCCAGGCGTTGTTGCCGCCTTTCCAGTCGGGATCGCCGTGCAGTACCCAATGGCGTTGCGCGTCGGTCATGGCCTTCCATGGGACAGAGAGCGGGATGCCCGCGCGCGGCGCGTATTTGGCCAAATCGTCCTGGCATTCCTTGTACGAGGGCGTTTGCCAGGGCTTGATAGCGCCTTCGTTCAAGGTTTTGTTTTCGTCGGGGATGACCAGGCCGTAATCGATGCCGATGACCCGCCCGAAACCGCGGCAGCTTTCGCAAGCGCCAAGCGGCGAATTAAACGAAAAACTGCTGGGCAGCGGATCGGTGTATTCGATATCGCAGTCCGCACAATGCAGTCGATCACTGTATTTCCAGACTTGTGCGTCGACGCCTTCGTCATCGAGCACGTGAACGGCCATGTGGCCCGCGCCCATGCGCAGCGCCGTGTCCAGGGCCTCCATCAGGCGTTCGCGCTCTGCGCTGGAGTGGCGGAATCGGTCTTGCACCACGTGCAGAATGCGGCGCTCCTCGTTGGCCGTGGCGGTTTTGCCCTTGCCGGCGGCTTTTGCGCGTTTGCTGGCCGCTTTGGTGGCCGACGGCGCACGGGTTTCTTCGTGGTGCACGCGCGTGTAGCCCTGCTGTTCGAGAAAACCGCGAACCTCGTCTTCTGTGAAGTTGGCGGGCACGGCAATCGGAAACGTAATGACCAGGCGCGGATCGCCCACCGCCGGCGCGCGCTGCGCCAGCGAGGCGGCAATCGAGTCGGGCGTATCGCGCCGCACGAGTTTGCCGCAGCCTCGGCAGTAGAGTTTGGCACCGCGCGCGAACAGGAGCTTGAGGTGATCGTTCAGCTCGGTCATCGTGCCCACGGTGCTGCGCGAGCTGCGCACCGGGTTGGTCTGATCGATGGCGATGGCGGGCAAAATGCCCTCGATGCGATCGACCTGGGGCTTGTCCATGCGGTCCAGGAACTGGCGCGCGTAGGGCGAAAAGGTCTCGACGTAGCGGCGCTGGCCCTCGGCATAGAGCGTATCGAACGCCAGCGAGCTTTTGCCTGAGCCCGACACGCCGGTAATGACGACGAGCTCGCCGGTGGCGAGCGTCAGATCCAGGTTTTTCAGGTTGTTTTGGCGGGCGCCGACGATGCGAATTTGAGAGCTCATGACGAGGGAACGATGCGTGAACGACGCGGAATCAGACCAGAATCCGCGGGTGATAGGATATCGCTGAAATATCTGTATATTTAAACAGTATCTTAGATTACCGCTAATCCGTGTAATTGTCGCGTGAATATGCTTCGCTACGGCTGCGCATGGGTTCGATTTGGCTGGCGGCGGCGTTTGAGGCTACAATGCTGAGTTATCCAATTTCTGCCACCAGCCTGTGGCCCGTCAGTATTGCGGCGTAGTTGTCTGCGCTTTGATGCTGGGAACGTCGGGCGGGTTTGGGCACTATCGAACCTTACCGGAGATCATCATGGCTGAGCGCAAACGTGTGCGTCGTAACACCCTGGAACGCCGTTGCCTGGGCAAGTCTTTCAAGCGCTTGTTCGTCAACGCCCCCAAGGGTGTTTTCAAGATGCTGGAAAAAATCAAGCGCGTGTAATTCTTGCGCCTTGATGTAAAAAAAACCACCGATCATGTCGGTGGTTTTTTTTTGCCGCCGGGCCGCCCCAAGGCAAAAAACGCCCCCTCGGGGGGCAGCAAGCCGAAGGCGTGGCGTGGGGGCTTTTTTTGCCGCCGGGCCGCCCCAAGGCAAAAAACGCCCCCTCGGGGGGCAGCAAGCTGAAGGCGCGGCGTGGGGGCTTTTTTTTCCGCCTGGCCGCCCCAAGGCAAAAAACGCCCCCTCGGGGGGGCAGCAAGCCGAAGGCGCGGCGTGCGATTCCGGGCCTACCCACATTCCTGCCACAGCGCTGTCCGTTTAAATGGCAGGCTCCAGCCAGGGACGCAGAAACTCCATGAATACTCGCGTTTTGGCTGGCATGACAGCGGTTGGCAATTCGGCATAGACCGCGAGGGGCTCCAGGCGCCATTCTGGCAGGATACGCCGCAAGGCGTAGCTGTCGATGATGGGAGCCAGGGCCCGGCAATCGGGCAATCGGGTAATGCCCATGCCCAGGCCAGCCAATGAGCCGATCACACTGATACTGTTGCCCGCGATAGCGCCTTTGACGGCTACACGTTCGCTGCGTTGGCCGTTATGCAGGACCCAGAATGAATGTTCCGGATCGATCGTGGTACGAAAGCATTCGTGGTTTGACAGGTCGGACGGCTGTTGGGGTTCGCCATATTCGCGCAAATAATCGGCCGACGCGTACAGATGCGTGTCCAGCGAGGCGATTTCCTTTGAGATCGAGTCTTCGACGGCGCCTGGTTCGGACACAGGGGCGCTGCGGCCGAAACGCAATACCAGATCAAAGGGACCGCCTTGCGAGTTTTCGGCGGCCTTCATGCTCATGTCGAACTCGCATTCCAAATCGGGGTAGCTTTCAGTAAAGGCCTTTAATGCATCCGGCAACAGCCAGATGGCGATGCTGTAGGGGATGGCAATGGTGAGCCGTCCCTGCGGGCTGGCAGACAAGGCCTGCAGTTGTTCGTGCGCCAGACGGGCTTCGTCAACAAGTCCTTGGCATCGTCGCAAGTAGGCGGCGCCAGCGTTGGTGAGTTCCAGGCGCCGCGTGTTGCGGTTGATGAGCCGTAATCCAATCGCCTGTTCCAGTTGGCCGATGCGGCGCGATAGGGTCGAGGTCGGCATGGCGAGGGCTCGTGCTGCCAGACTGAAGCTCTTGCGGCGAGCAACTTCGACAAACAGTGCGATATCGTTTAACTGGATAGGATGAGAGTCCATAGGTTGTCCGTGGCAGCCGCCAGAGTTTACCTGCTGGATGACGTTTTGTTTGCGGCTGGTGTCAGACAACGACGATATGCTTGTTTCACTACGGCAGAATTTGCAAAATTTGTTTTCAAAATGGCTGTTGCGGAACACGTCTGCGGTCTGCATATCCTCCTACACTTACCCCAGTTTTTACTTGTAAGCAGTGCGGCTGCCGTGGTCGCGCTCGCGCGAACCCGTTTGATTGCATGAGTGAGCCTCAATACACGTTCACGATACTGACGCCCACTTATAACCGGGCCGGCACTTTGCATCGTGTGCATGAATCCCTGAAACGACAGGTTTGTCGTGATTTCGAATGGTTGATCGTGGATGACGGTTCGACGGACCGCACGCACGAAGCCGTCCGGGCATGGCAAGCCGAGGCTGAGTTTCCGATTCGATATATCTGGCAGAAAAATCAGCATAAAAAGACGGCATTCAATCGCGGTGTGCGTGAGGCGCATGGCGAATTCATCATCACGTTGGATAGCGATGATGAAATGCCGCCTGACGCGTTGCAGATATTGAAGGACGCCTGGGAAAGCATCGCGCCGGATCAACGTGAGCGATATGTGGGGGTGACGGGCCTGTGCGCCCGGCCCGATGGCGAAATTGTGGGCGATCGTTTCCCGCAGGATGTTTTCGATGTATCGGCCGTTGATCTGTATTTCCGCTATCGGATCAAGGGCGAAAAATTCGGCAGCCTACGTACGGCCGTACTGCGCCGTTTTCCTTTTCCCGAGGATGTGGCGGGGTTTGTGCCCGAGAGCCTGATCTGGTGGGCGATGGCGCGGGCGGGATACTTGAATCATTGTATTAACCGCGTGGTCCGTGTTTATCACCCGAGTCCGGATGGGTTGAGCCGGGGGGCAGTATCGATACGCAATAACGCGCAGGGGCTGTATTTACTGGCGTGGGACGTGCTCGAGCACCACATGGAGTGGTTCCGGTTTCGGCCCAAGGACTTCCTGATGGCTGCGGCGCGGTTTACGCGGTTCCGGTTGGATCTGGAGCATTCGGGGGTGCCTACGGCGGTGCAGGCGTATCCGCTGACCCGGCCGACAGCCAAGGTGCTGGTGGCGTTGATGTGGCCGGCGGGATATATGTTGTACCGCCGGGATCAGCGGCGCGGCGTGGCTTAGCGCTGCGCTGCGCTGGGGCGATTTTCGCTGAGCCCGCTCTCGGGTTTCAGTGAATGGGATGCCCGGGAGGAATGGCGGCATCGTAGTCGTCGTCCTCGTCATCGTTTTCATCTTCATCCTCCTCCTCGTCTACGTCAGGCAAGGGCTCATCGGACAATGCAAAGGGCAGGACGTCCAGCAGGTCGTCGGACCACGCGGTTTCTTCGCCGGATTGGTCTAGTTTGACGAATCGTTCGCCTTCGGCCAGGGTGATCTGGATGGCCCAAAGATAGAGGCAATCGTAGGTGTCGTTGTCGGTAGGGCTGAGGCCGCCGCGGTTGCCGAGGAGCCGGGCCTGCGGGCCGCCGAGTTGGACGTGAGGCTGGTCATCGTCTTTGGCGCTTTGCTCGACGGGAATGCCGAAGCTGACCCATTCGGTGCCTTCGTCACCCAGGACGACTTCGGCCAAGACGGGTTTACCCAGATAGGCACTGAGGGCGTCAGCGGTTTTGGAGAGCATGTCCAGTTCCTGGGTGCTGAAATGCGTCAACGAGGCCGGGGGCGTGGTGGAGGCGGTCATGATGGGTCCTGATAGGGGCACTGCATGTGATCGAGACGATGCGTGCTGTGCAGCCGTCTTTACGAAACCGATATTGTCGCTCGTTTCTCGAGCGCGGCGGCGACATTCACGATACAGCGCTAATATCGCGGCTTTGCTTACGCAAAGTCTGTTGTCATGTTGAACGCGGTAACGGCGCCATCGGCGCGCCACATGTTGTTTCCACTGCTGGCGGCGTTGATCTGGTCACTGAACATGGTGGTGACCAAGATGGCGGCCGGTGTGATTGCGCCGGCTGTGATCGGATTTTATCGCTGGGTGCTGGCAGGCGTGATCTTGACGCCTTTTGTGCTGCCGGGCGTGTTGCGCGGCTGGCGCGCGATTGTGCCGCATCTGGGCAAACTGGCCGTGCTGGGCGCGCTGGGCATGGCGGTGTATCAAGGGTTGATTTATGTGGCGGCGGCAACGACCACCGCGACCAATATGGGCATCATTACGGCTATGGTGCCGTTGCTGACGATCGTGCTGGTGTGCATCGTGTTGCGAGAGCTGCCGGCCTGGACGGCAGTCGCGGGTGGCGCCTTGTCCCTGCTCGGATTGGGCGTGTTGCTCGGCGAAGGGAATCCGCTGCGTTTGCTTGAGGTCGGCGGCAGTACGGGTGATGCGTTGATGGGCGTGGCGGCGCTGGCTTATGCGATGTATGGGGTGTTGCTGCGCCGCTGGCCGTTGCCGATCGGCGTGTGGCAGTCGCTTTATGTGCAGGTGTTGTTCGGGATTTTGCTTCAGGTGCCTTCGTACTTGTTGGCGCCTGCGTCGCCGTTGAATGCCAGCAATATTCCATTGGTCCTGTATGCAGGGATTTTTCCGTCGCTGTTTGCGCCCTATCTGTGGATGCAGGGCGTGCGTTATTTAGGACCGAATCGGGCCAGCATTTTTCTGAATCTGATGCCGGTCGGGACTGTGGCGATTGCCGCAGTCATGTTGAATGAGGTGCCGCATAGCTATCACATCGTGGGCGGTGCGATGGCGTTGGCGGGAGTCAGTCTGGCGCAGTGGCGGCCGCGGGCGGCTGGCTGAGGCTATTCCGGCCTACAATCATGGCTTCCCTCTGATTCGTCTTTTGCATAAGAGTCCATGGCCCAATACGTCTACACCATGAATCGCGTTGGCAAGATCGTGCCGCCAAAGCGGCAGATTTTGCGTGATATTTCTCTTTCGTTTTTCCCCGGCGCCAAAATCGGCGTGCTGGGCCTGAACGGTTCGGGCAAGTCCACTTTGCTCAAGATCATGGCCGGCGTGGACAAGGAAATCGAAGGCGAAGCGGTCCCCATGCCGGGTTTGAATATCGGCTACCTTCCCCAAGAACCGCAGTTGAATCCCGAGCACACGGTGCGCCAGGCCGTCGAGGAAGGCCTGGGGGCAGTGGTGCACGCCAAGAAACGCTTGGACGAGGTCTATGCTGCCTATGCCGAACCCGATGCGGATTTTGACGCCTTGGCGGCCGAGCAGGCCGAGCTCGAGGCGGTGATCGCCGCCGCAGCATCCAGTGGCGCGGACGATATCGAGCATCAAATGGAAATCGCGGCCGATGCGTTGCGTTTGCCGCCTTGGGACGCCACGGTGGGTAATTTGTCGGGTGGTGAAAAGCGTCGCGTGGCGCTGTGCCGCCTGCTGCTGTCCAAGCCCGACATGTTGCTGCTGGACGAGCCGACTAACCACCTGGATGCAGAAAGCGTCGAATGGCTGGAGCAATTCCTGCACAAATTCCCGGGCACGGTGGTGGGTGTGACCCACGATCGCTACTTCCTGGATAACGCGGCCGAGTGGATTCTTGAACTGGACCGGGGGCATGGTATCCCCTGGAAAGGCAACTACAGTTCCTGGCTCGAGCAAAAAGACGCTCGCCTGAAACAAGAAGAAGCCTCGGAATCGGCTCGCCAAAAGACCATCAAGAAAGAACTCGAATGGGTGCGCCAGAACCCCAAGGGCCGTCAGGCCAAGGCCAAAGCCCGCCTGGCGCGGTTCGAGGAGCTGTCTTCGTACGAATACCAAAAACGCAATGAAACGCAGGAAATCTTTATTCCTGTGGGCGAGCGTTTGGGTAACGAGGTCATCGAATTCAATAACGTCAGCAAAGCCTATGGCGACCGTCTGCTGATCGACAACCTCAGCTTCAAGGTGCCTCCCGGCGCGATCGTGGGCATCATCGGCGCCAACGGCGCAGGTAAATCGACGTTGTTTCGCATGATCGCCGGCCGCGAGCAGCCGGATTCGGGCAGCGTGGTGCTGGGTCAAACGGTGCAATTGGCCTTTGTCGATCAGTCGCGTGACTCGTTGCAAGACGGCAAGTCCGTCTTCGATGCGGTGGCGGACGGCGCAGATCTGTTGACCGTAGGCAAATTCGAAATGTCCTCGCGTGCCTACCTGGGCCGCTTTAACTTCAAGGGCGCCGATCAAAACAAGGTCGTCGGGCAATTGTCGGGCGGTGAACGCGGCCGTTTGCACCTGGCCAAGACGCTGGTCGCGGGCGGCAATGTGTTGCTGCTGGACGAACCGTCGAACGATCTTGACGTGGAAACCTTGCGCGCGCTCGAGGATGCCTTGCTCGAGTTCCCGGGCAGCGTGATGGTCATCAGCCACGATCGCTGGTTCCTGGATCGTATTGCGACGCATATCCTGGCATTCGAGGGCGATTCGCAGGTGGTGTTCTTTGATGGCAACTACCAGGAATACGAGGCCGACAAAAAACGCCGCCTGGGCGAAGAGGGCGCCAAGCCGCGTCGTCTGCGCTACAAGGCGTTGAAATAACCTTCGACATAGGTCTTGCCTGCCATGTTGCTCAACGCCGCCGATTCGACATTGTTGATCGTGGACATGCAGGAACGCCTGCAGCCCGCGATTTCCCAGGGAATGGAGTCGGCAGCGGTGGCTCACAAGTTGGCCCAGGGGGCTCGCTTGTTGGACGTTCCTGTGGTGGCTACCGAACACAGCAGCGCGGCATTGGGCAAGACTATTGCGCCGTTATGCGAGTCGGTGCAGTCGGTGTTTCAAAAGCGGCATTTTTCGGCTGTGCGCGAACCGGGTTTCGAGGCTTGGCTGCCTCCGGCCCGGCGCACGATTCTGGTCGCCGGCTGGGAGGCTCACGTTTGCGTCCTGCAAACGATTGTGGGGCTGCTTGAGCTGAACTATCACGCGGTTCTGGTCACCGATGCGGCCGGCTCTCGCCGTCCTGCGGATCACTATGCCGGCTTGCGGCGTATCCGGGCATCGGGTGCCACGGTCATTACTGCGGAGATGGCCTTGTTTGAATGGATGGAGACTTGCGACCATCCCCGCTTTCGCGACGTGTTACAGCTCGTGAAATAATCCCGACAACAGGCTACGGTCTACAGGGCGACCAGGGTTATTACCTACCCATGGATACAATTTATCGGTATCCCTCACAGCCTGACGAGGCACTTTCTGCGATCCTGACAGTTCATAAAAGTGCGAGGTGTTTTCGCCGTGGGGCGGCTCGCCAGCAAGAACAGGAGTATCACATCATGATGAAAATCGGAACTATCTCAAAAGTGGGTATGGCTATTTTGCTGGCGGTTTCCGTGGCGGGCTGTTCGTCATGGGACAGCATGAGCCGGCGTCAAAAGAGCACGGTAGGCGGTGCAGCGGTAGGCGGCGTCGCAGGTGCCGTGATTACCAACGGCGGTATCCTGGGAACGATAGGTGGCGCCGCATTGGGCGGCATCATCGGGGATCAAGTCGGCAAATAATGTCGGACCGTAGCGCGGGGCCGCGTGCGGCATTCCGCGCTAGCTGTTCGGAATGATCACAGGATAGTGTTTACGTAGCGCTGCCGAGTTTTGATCGATATGAAAAGGGCCTCGACTATTGTCGGGGCCCTTTCTCATGGGAAAGCCAACGTGCCGCGGTCAGGCTTCTTTTTGCGGCATTTCGATTTTGACTTCCAGCACTTCCAGGGTGTCTTGGCGTTCCAGGTGCACCCGGATGTCATCAGGATTGATGTTCACGTACTTGGATATGACGGCGACCAACTCTTGCTGCAATTGCGGCAAGTAGTCGGGCGATGCGCCGCGGCCAGTGCGTTCGTGTGCCAGGATGATCTGCAGGCGTTCCTTGGCGACTACCGCCGAAGTTTTTTTCTGCCCCAGCAGAAACGACAGGAAAGACATTGCTTACTTCCCTCCGAATAGGCGCTTGAGCAAGCTGGGTTTGTTGTAGTCCGTGAAGCGCAGCGGTTTTTCTTCGCCCAGATAACGTGCGACGACGTCCTTGTAGGCTTCGGACACGTCGCTGTCGCGCAAGTGGATGGCTGGCAGGCCCTGGTTGGATGCCTGCAGTACGGCTTCGGACTCGGGAATGACGCCGATGAGCTTGATGCGCAGGATGTCCTCGATATCGCTCAAGGACAGCATTTCGCCATCATTGACCCGCTTGGGGTTGTAGCGTGTCAACAGCAGGTATTCCTTGACGGGATCTTCGTCGGCCTCGATGGCGCGGCGTGACTTGGAGGCCAAAATACCCAGAATACGATCGGAATCGCGCACCGAGGAGACTTCGGGGTTGGTCACGACCAATGCGTCATCGGCGAAATAGGCTGCCATCAATGCGCCTGCTTCGATTCCTGCCGGCGAGTCGCACACGATGTAGTCGAAGCCCATTTCCTTGAGCTCTTCGATGACTTTGCCGACGCCTTCTTGGGTCAGCGCGTCTTTGTCGCGTGTTTGCGAGGCGGGCAGGACGAACAGGTTTTCCAACTGCTTGTCTTTGATCAAAGCCTGCTTGAGCGTGGCCTCGCCCTGGATGACGTTGACGAAGTCATACACGACGCGGCGTTCGCAGCCCATGATGAGATCCAGGTTGCGCAGGCCGACGTCAAAGTCGATCACGGCGGTTTTGTGGCCGCGCATGGCCAGACCGGAGGAAAAGCTGGCGCTCGTGGTGGTCTTGCCGACTCCACCCTTTCCGGAAGTCACCACAACAATTCGTGTCATGACTGTTTAACCCTTATGTTCGAATAAATCGCGTTATCGTAAAGCAAAAAGCCTATGTAAGGCTTCTTACAAGATGTAGACCTCGTTATCGGATCGTGTATCCGATAACGAGATCCATGTTTGGTTCATTTCTTCAGTGCGTCGACGCGCAGTGTTTCGCCGTCGAGATGCACGAGCGCAGGTTGGTTGTGCAGAGCGCTGTCGAGTTTGGCCTCGACCACACGATACACGCCTGCGATTGCCAGCAATTCGGCGTCAAGCTGTGTGGTGAAAATACGCGCCGAGGTATCGCCGCGTGCGCCCGCCATCGCTTTGCCGCGCAAAGGGCCGTAGACATGCACATTGCCATCGGCAATGACTTCTGCGCCCTGGCTGACCATGCCGATGACGACCAGGTCGGTATGCCGTGCGTAAACGCGCTGACCTGAGCGTAGTGGTTTGGTGATGACCAATGCTGTGGTGGGAACTGCCGGGGCTGGCTCGGCCGATGCCGTCTCGGTCTTAGCTGGAACTGCCGCCTTGCCGGATGCATCCTTGCCCGTGGAGGCCGCTGCCTTGCCGGTTCTGGCCGAGGTCTTATCGGTTTTGGCCGGCACAGGGGCTTTGTTGGCCGAGGCGTCTTGCGTGGCAGCCGTTGACGTGGCTGCGTCGTCAACGGCATCGTTGGTCGCGGCAGATCCCGTCGCTAACGCGGCTGCGGGTACGCCAGGGACCGGCGTCGAGACATGGTTGGGCGGCGTCATCTCTACAGTGGCCGCGGGGCGCGCTACGGGCGTGGACAGTTCAACGGGCGCCAGGCCCGCGGCTTGGGCTGTCTTGAGATTGTCGCCTTCGGCAACCACGCCGATAGGGGGCAGGTTGTGGCCACGCAGGGCGGTGAGCAGGGCCGGCCAATCGATAGGATCCGTCACACGGCTGGCATCGATGACCACCGGTTCGTTCTCAAAAAAACTGCCGGCGTCAGCCATGCGCTGATCCAGGGCGGCGGACAGGCGCGTCAGATCCGCGCTGTGCAACACCACGCGGATGGCATACAGCGTGGCGCTTTTGAAGTCGAGGGCGAGGGAGTCTGTCGTCATGGTCAAAATCAGGCCGTGGCCCAGGAGTCGCGCAACGTCACGATGCGATTGAGTACGGGGGCCTCGGGGGTGGAGTCTTTGCTGTCCGCGGTGAAATAACCCAGCCGTTCGAATTGCCAGGTGGCGCCCGGCGTGGCGACGGTGCCGGGCTCCAGCCAGGCAGTCACGGTTTCGCGCGACTTGGGATTCAGGCAGGCCAGGAAGTCTTTGTCGCCGCTATCGGGATGCGGATCGGCAAACAAACGATCATACAGATGCACCTTGGCCGGAACGGCATGCGCCGCGCTGACCCAGGTGATGTTGCCTTTGACTTTGACGCTGTCGGCGCCAGGCGTGCCGCTCTTGGTGTCAGGCAGGTATTCGGCCTGAACCTCGGTGATCTGGCCGGATTCGTCTTTGGTGAAACCGGTGCAGCGCACGACGTAGCCGTATTTCAGGCGGACGGTGTTGCCCGGATACAGGCGGAAGTATTTTTTGGGGGCCTCCTCGCGGAAGTCGTCCCGCTCGATCCAGAGTTCGCGCGAGAACGGAAACTCGCGTTTGCCGGCATCTGGATCGTGGGGATTGCGAGGTGCCGAGCAGAGCTCTTCCTGGTCAGCCGGGTAGTTGGTGATCACCAGCTTGATCGGGTCCAGTACGGCCACGGAGCGCGGCGCAATGGGATCCAGGTCGTCGCGCACGGCCTGTTCCAGCAGGCTGTAATCGATGCGCGAGTCGGATTTGGTCACGGCGGTGCGATCGCAGAACAGGCGGATGGAGGCCGGCGTGTAGCCGCGGCGGCGCAGGCCGAATATCGTGGGCATGCGCGGATCGTCCCAGCCGTCAACGTAGCCCTCGCGCACCAGTTGCAGCAGTTTGCGCTTGCTGGTGACGATGTAGCTGAGGTTCAGGCGGGCGAATTCGTATTGGCGCGGCAGGGGACGGGCCAATTTGCCGAGTTCGGCCAGGCGCGCCAGGATCCAGTCGTAGAACGGACGCTGGTCTTCGAATTCCAGGGTGCAGATGCTGTGGGTGATGCCTTCGAGGGCATCTTCGACGGGATGGGCCCAGCTGTACATCGGGTAGATGCACCATTTGTTACCGGTGCGGTGGTGCGTGGCATGACGCACCCGATACATCACCGGATCACGCAGATTGATGTTGGGCGAGGTCATGTCGATCTTGGCCCGCAGCACCAGGCTGCCGTCGGCATACTTGCCGTCACGCATGTCCGCCAGCAGGGCCAGCGATTCCTCGGCTGGACGATCCCGCCACGGCGAGGCCGTGCCTGGCTCGGTCAGGGTGCCGCGGTTCAGGCGGATCTGTTCGGGCGTCTGTTCATCGACGTAGGCATGGCCGGCCTGCACCAGCGCCTGGGCGAATTCATACATGAATTCGAAATAGTCGCTGGCGAAATACAGGTTGTTGTTGCCGTCGGCTTTCCAATCAAAACCCAGCCAATTGACCGCCTCGATGATGGAGTCGACGTATTCCTGGTCTTCTTTTTCGGGGTTGGTGTCGTCAAAGCGCAGGTGGCAGACCCCGCCGTATTCCCGGGCGAGCCCAAAATTGACACAGATGCTCTTGGCGTGGCCGATGTGCAGGTAGCCGTTGGGCTCCGGCGGGAAACGGGTGCGGATGCGGGCAGTGTCCGGCCCGCCCTGGGACTGTACCGAGGCTGGGCCAGGCGTGCCGGCCCAGCGCTTATCCTGGTAGCGGTTGGCCTGCAGGTCATCTTCGATGATATTGCGCAGATAGTTGGTGGCGGCAGTCGGAGTCGGGGCGGTGGTCATGCTGAATGGATAGGTGAATGCAGCAGCAAAGCATCAATTTTGCCACGTTCGCACACCAATGCTCTCGCGGCCCATCTCCCGCGTTCAGGAAACAGGCTCTACACTACCGGCCATCATGGATATTGTTCCCCTCTTACTGGCTCGGATCCAGTTCACGACCAGCCTCAGTTTTCTGGCGCTATTCATGGCTTTGGCGTTCGCGCTGGCCTGGTTGCTGCTGTTTTTCAAATTGCGCGCGCACGGCACCGGGCAGGCCGGGTGGACGGCCGCCTATCGGTTTTGGGTGCGTGTTTTTGCCCTGTCGTTTGTGTTGGCATTGGCGGCAGGGCTGCCGGTGTTGATTCAGTTAGGCAGCCTATGGCCCGGCCTGATGGACAAAATCGGTAACGTGGCCGCACCGCTGATCGGCTTTGGCGTGTTGTCGGTGTTTGTCCTGAAATCCTGTTTTCTGGGCGTGATGCTGTTTGGCCAGCGCCGGGTATCGAACTGGGTGCACACCTTTGCGGTATTCATGGTCGCTGTGGGCCAGGCTGCGGCACTGTTTTGGGTACTGGTTCTGCAATCGTGGGTACAGACACCCGCCGGGGCGACGCTGATTGACGCTCGTTACCGCGTGCTGGACTGGCAGGAAGTGATTTTCAATCCCTCTCTCAGCTGGAACCTCGCGCTGATGGCGGTGTGGTCGTTGCTGGCGGCAGCTTTTTTGATGCTGGGCATCACCGCGTTGCAAGCGTTGCGTCGTCCCTTGCAGGACGGAGAGCGCTGCACATTCAAGACAGCATTGGTGGTGGCTGTGGTGGCCTCGGCGCTGCAGATCCCGGTTTTGAATGGCGCGGCACGGGTCATGGCTGAACATCAGCCGGCCAAGGCTGCTGCGGCGGCGGGTTATTGGAAAAGCGGTACCGTGCCGAGTTGGACGATAGTGGGTCTGCCCGACAGTCGATCGGAGGCTAATCGCTACGACTGGACGCTCGAACCAGCAGGCGGCGCGTGGCTGGGACGCGATGAGCAGGGCCGTTATCTCGGGCTGGATAAATTCTCCGGCATGCGTCCGCCTGTAGGGCTGACGTTCTGGACGCTGCGCGCGATCTTGGTATTGGGCGGATTGATGTTGTTCGTCTCGTGGGCCACTGCGGCGATGACGCTGAGGCGCAAGCTGGATCCTGCTCCTTTGCCGGCGTGGTGGCTGCGCTGCATGGTGGGCATGTTGTACAGCGGCGGGCTGATGGTGTTGGGGGGCGGCGTGTTTTCATTGGTAGGCATGCAGCCTTACGTCGTCAATGCCACCATTACGCAAACGGAAGTCCTGGGGACAGCCAGCACGACCTCGTTGGCGCTGGGGGTAGCGGGTTTCGGCGTGTTGTATATCGTGTTGATTGCCGCGTTTAACGGCATGTTGTTTCATGCGGCTCGTTACGGCGTGGTGCCGGTACGCAAACCCGGAGGAACGTCTCAATGATCGCCGCACTGGCTGCTTCCCTAGGTGTCAACGCCAACGATCCGACGTTCTGGATCCCGTTGGTGTTCATGGGGCTGTTGTTTTTATTGATTATCGGCGGCGTGGTGCTCGATGGCTTTGATATCGGCGTGGGCATGTTGTTGCCTGTGGCGCCGGTCGATGAGCGCGGACGCATGATGGCGCTGCTGAGCCCCTGGCGCGACGCCAACGAGTTTTGGCCGCTGTTGGGCATAGGCTTGTTTGCCGCGGCTTTTCCGCTGGCGTGGGGCGTTATTTTCGGCAAGCTGTACGGGCCATTGGCGTTGATGGCCATGGGCATGGTGTTGCGCAGTGTCTCGTTTGAGTTCCGGATTCGTGCTCGTGCCGAGTTGAAATCACGATGGGTGTTCGGGTTCTGGCTGGGGTCGTTGGCGACGGCATTTGGTCAAGGCCTGATCTTGGGACGCATCGCCACGGGGTACCAGACGGAGGCGGGTTACGGATGGTTTTCTGTGGTGATGGGCTTGTGTGTAGTGGCCGCTTATGTGTTGTTGGGCGCAGCCTGGCTCGTCATGCGCGTGGACGGGGATTTGCAACGGCGTGCCGCCCGCTGGGGACGCCATGCCATTCGCTGGACGGCGGTGGGGATGGTGGCGGCGTCGGTGATGCTCGGCTTGGCCAATGCCGGGATTTTCTACAAGTGGAGCAATCCTGGGGGATTTGCGACGGTCGCTGGAGTCTGGGCGATCATGCTGCTGTGTTTCTCCGGCGCCGAGATGTTGCTGGCTCGTGTGCCCCGGGAGGAGTCGCCCTATCAATGGCTGCCGTTTGTGTTGTGCATCGTGCTTTATTGGCTGATGCTGGCGGGGTTGGGGTATAGCTTGTTTCCCTATCTGATTCTGGATGATATGACGTTGTGGGATGGGACGGCGTCTATCGAATCCATGCGGCTGGTGTTGTCGGCTGCGGTGGTGGGGGTGCCTGTGGTGTTGGTGTTTAATCTTTGGGCTTATCGGTCGGTGTTTGGGAAGGAACGGCGGGGGTGAGTGTTGGCGCCCGTGGTGGTGGTTGAGTTTGTGCTCGTACGTTCGGGGGATTGGTTCTTCTGGCGTCGAGCAGGGGCAATCACGGCGTGGGGGCTTCGCGTGGTCGGTCGGCCGCCTGCGCGGCCGACACCGCTTCGTCAACCTCGTCGCTGCGCTCCTTCGGTTTCCCTCGCTCGACCACGAGGCGCCCCCACGCCGTGATTGCCCCTGCTCGACTCGCGATGTCTCAAGCTTTCCGCATCGCTGGGACGGCTGTCTTGCTTAGGCTTCGTGGGGACGGGCTTTGGCAAGGAAGAATATCTTGCAGGGTTGTTATTTTTGGCCGCCTACGGGCGCGGCCAAAAATAACGTTTGGGCGTGGTATGCCGGAGGCTTGGGGTTGGCAGCCTTGGCATGCGCCGTTGCGATAGGGCCGGCATAGCCATTGGGCACCCGGCAGGAACGTCTTTCCAGAGACACCCAAGACCAGCAAGCAACGCAACGCAAAACCAGTCAATAGCACGACAAAACCACAACCCCAAAAACCTACGCCGTCAATGGCAAACTGATTCGCACCAACAGCCCCCCGCTCTGGGCTTGCAGCAGAGCCAGTGTCCCACCATGCGCCCGGGCAATAGCATCGGCCAGCGCCAAGCCCAGGCCGACGTTGCCCGTGCGGGTACGGGCATCGTCTAGGCGGGCGAAGGGGCGTAAGGCCTCTGTACGGCGCTCTGGGGCGATGCCAGCGCCGTGATCCGCGACGTCGAGGATGGCGAATTGGCCATCCCGTCGCAGGGTGATGTCGATGGGCGGTTCACCGTGGTGCAGCGCATTGCCGATGAGGTTGTCCAGCAGGCGGCCCAGCGCGACGGCGTCGCCTTGGACGGTCATGGCGTCTTCCGTGGTGTCCAGCGTGATGGCGGTGCCGGTGCTGGTCCAGCCGCCTACGCGATCGGCCAGCCATTCGGGCAAGGATAGCGGGGCGTAGCGGTAGGCGGCAGGGTCTGTGCCGCGGACAAAGCCGATAAATTGGTCCACCATGTGCTGCATGTCTTGCAGATCTTTACGCAGGCCTTCTTTCAGGGCGGGATCATCGGCCATTTCGATGCGCAGCCACATGCGCGACAAGGGACCTTTCAAGTCGTGCGGCAGGCCGGAGAGCAGGGTGCGCCTCACCGAATCGGACTCGGCCAAGGCGTCCAGCATGGCGTTGAAACGTTCGCCGAGGGCGCGGGTTTCCCGTGGGCCCGAGGGCTCGACGCGCTGGGGTTGCCCGGCCGCCAGATGGTCGGCGGCCTCGGCCAGGCGGGTCAGCGGGCGGGTGATGTGCCACGAAAAGCCTGCTGCCAGCAACAGGACCAGACCCAATCCGCCTAACCATACGGCAACCATCGGGGTCGAGACGGAGGGATCCAGGCGCTCGAGCGGGATGACCAGCCATTCGCGCAGGCGGGGCGCGTCTTCGGTGTCCGCATTGCGAGCCAGGGATATGTAAATTTCGGGTTCCGGGCCGTGTGACAGCGCGACGCGGGTGCCATCGTTGAGCCGGTCATTGAGCTCGCGGATGGGGCCACGCAGGTCGCGCCTCAGGTCGTCCTGCGGGGGAGGAGGGCGCGGACGCGCTGTGTCACGGCTTTGGGCGCCGCCGTCGCCCTCCATGGCGGGGCGGCCAGGATTCGCAGGGTTGCCTGGTGTACGAAGATCGTTATCGCCGTTGTTGGCCCGCGGCGGCGGTGGCGGCGGGTAACGGCGGTGAGGGCGCTGCAATTGGGCCTCGGCGGGCAGTGTGCGCGACCAGAGCCGCCACTGGTTCTGCGAGGCATTGCGTACGAATTCGGCACGGTCCTCGGCCGGGATTTGAGACAGAGACGCGCGTAGCGTGCGAATGGTCGTGGCGATGTAGCCGATGGCGACGTCTTCGAGAAATTTCTGGCGATAGTAGGAGACCGTGGTCAGGGTGGCCGCCTGGGCCAGCAGTACTGCGCCGAGCACGAGCAGAATCAGGCGCGTGCGCAGCGAGCGCGGTAATAAGAATCGAGTCAGACGACGCATGCGTAGGCGAGCCGTCTAAGGCGAAAACCGATAGCCGATGCCCCAGACGGTCTGGATCCAGCGAGGTTGTTTGGGGTCGTCCTCGATGGCGCGCCGCAGCCGCAGGATGGCAATGTCGATGGCGCGGTCGTTGCGTTCGCCGCCGTCGTCGTCACGTGCCAGTGCCAACAGACGCTCGCGTGACAGTGGTTTGCCTGCATTGCGCACGAGGGCTTCCAGCAGGTTGATTTCTCCGCCAGTCAGTTTCACGGCCTCACCGTCGCGCAACAACTGGCGCATGGTGGGATCGAACGTAAAAGGACCAAACGTAACCGCCGCGTCTTTGGTCAACGCCGAGGGGCCGCGTTTGCGTCGTAACACGGCTTCGATGCGAGCCAGTAGTTCCCGGGGGTCAAAGGGCTTGCCTAAATAATCGTCGGCACCGGCCTCCAGGCCGATGATGCGATCCACGGCTTCGTCGCGAGCGGTCAGCAAGATGACTGGAATGTCTTCGCCTTGCTCTCTCAGGCGGCGGCAGGCATCCGCGCCGTCGCCGCCTGGCAGCATGCGGTCCAGCACCAGGAGGTCGGGCGCGTAGCGCGCAATGCGCGCGGTCAGGTCGCTGGCGTCAGGCGCCAGCAGGGTGTCGTACCCGTGGCGATTCAGGTAATCAGCGAGCAATTGCCGCAAGGCGGGGTCGTCATCGACAACCAGCAGCTTGGTATGTGGTGTATCCATGTCGCCATAGTGGCCGCGGAACGGGCCGGGAGCAAGAGGGAGGAAACGGATTGAAATATACCGTGACTGCGCGCTGGGTCACGAAGACGGCATGGTATTTCACTAAAATGTAGATTGATCTTTGTATCTCTTGATGGGATCTGAGCAGCGCGGTGGACAGCAAGCCGTAGGCGCAGCGTGGGGTTATTGTTGTGATGTTTCGTTTGCAGGTGTTGGCGTGGTCTCGTGTTTTGGCCTCGCATGTGCGAATGCACAGGCGGGCGGCAGAGGTGTTGCTGGCAGCAAAGAGCGTGGAGCAACCGGGCTGGGGTAGCCGTATTGCCATGGCGGCAGCGCTTGCGATGGCAGGCGCGCCGGTCATCGCGGGGACTTTGGATATATCGGGGGCCACATTGGCCGGGCACGCACCGGCGGTCGCGACAACATCGCCAGCGAACCAGGCTGCCACGGCGCGGTTCGTCGCGCAGTTTGATGCCTCGTCGCCGGACAATTATGACGCGATCCAGCGAGCGGCGCGCGAGGGGATCCGGGTCTTGTCGCCTACTCAGTCCTTGCCTGTCACGCCGGTCGCGAACGTGCCGTTTCAGGAGTTGCCGCTCGATCCCTCGCCGTGCCAGATGCAGCCGGTAGAGGGGTTGAAAGATGCATCGTTGCACGAGAATCCACCCGCAGCGGCGTCACAAACCACCCCCGACGCTTCGTCCTCTGATCCTGCGCCCGGCAATTCCGGCGATGCATCGGCCGCGACCGCAGCACCCGCGGATCAACCCGCTGCCTTGCCCGTCGAGTGCGCCAATCTGTTTCCTGACATTGCCCCCACGCCTCAACAGGAGTACTCCTTCGGCCTGGAAACCGTAGATCCCTCGCTACAGGATCCTGTGGTGGTCGTGACGACCGGTCATCCCTCCACGCGCCCCTGGTTTTCGGCTGTGGGGTCGCAGCAGGGGTTTTCTTATGGCGGCGGAAATTGGACCTATCGCGATACCGTCGGACCGACCGTTTCGATGGGCAACTTGACGGCAAATGCCCCCATTTGGGGCAGTGCGGTCCCCATCGGCGGTTTGCAGGTGTCCTCTAGTTGGACTGGCGGGGCGACCCTATCGGAGGGGGCCTTCGCCTACTCCTCTGCAGTGGGCCGATTGAACTACACGGATACGACGGTTTCGGCCGGCGCCATTGATTATGGCGTGACCGCGGGTAGCGGTTCATTGCGGTACGGACTGACGCCCAGGCTGACGCTGGAAAGCCAGATGCAGAGCGCTCCCGACATGTCGACCCATGGACTGGGGACGACTTATGCCGCTGGCGATCTCGGTACGTTTCAAATGGGGGCCACACAAAGCAGTTTCGATCACGTCAATGCGTGGCGATATCGCTTTGGCTACAACGTGAATCTGGCCGAGTCGGTCAGCCTGGCCGTGACGAATGAACAGATTGGTGCCGGGTTCGGCGATTTGTCGGATTACCGCAGCGGTGCGGTGGGGGCGCCCACCATGCGCAATACCTTGGCGGCGGGTGTGCCTTTGCGAGGGTGGGGGACCTTGACGGGCAGTTACACCGGCACGCGCGAAAGCGGCGTGGCAGTCGAGCAGCGCTTTGGGTTGGAGCACAGCATGTTGGTCGCTCCCAGCGTCCGGCTGGCGGTCGGGGCCGATCGCGACGTGGTGACTGGCGATTACGAGATGCGCGCCGGCATCACCATGCCGGTCGATGCCTTCATGCGAGGCCGGTGGGTCCCCTGGTAGTGATCAATTTGTGCGCCTGGCCCCCCAGCCGAGGCAATGAGGCTTAAAATCGCCGCCATGACGTTTTCCGCTACTCCCCATGTCTGACCCCCGCGCCCAGGACGTCCTGCAGCGCGTTTTCGGTTACGAATCCTTCCGCGGCGACCAGCAGGCCATTGTCGATCACGTGATCGCAGGGGGCGATGCCCTCGTATTGATGCCTACTGGCGGTGGCAAGTCGCTGTGCTATCAGGTCCCGGCGCTGGTGCGCCAGGGGACCGGCGTCGTGGTGTCTCCCCTGATTGCGTTGATGCAGGATCAGGTCGACGCCCTGACCGAGCTGGGGGTACGGGCCGCATTTCTGAATTCCACGCAGGACTGGCGGGTGGCACGCGAGGTCGAGCAGGCCTTTATCAATGGCGAGCTTGATCTGTTGTACGTCGCGCCCGAGCGATTGCTGACGGACCGTTGTCTGCAACTGCTCGAACGCGGCCATATTGCGCTATTCGCCATCGACGAGGCCCACTGCGTATCGCAATGGGGGCACGATTTCCGGCCGGAATATCTCGGCTTGTCGATGCTGCATGAGCGCTGGCCCGAGGTGCCGCGCATCGCCTTGACCGCGACCGCGACTGCCGCCACGCGCGTCGAGATTGCGCAGCGCCTGGCACTGGACGAGGCCGAGCATTTTGTCGCAAGTTTTGATCGTCCCAATATCCGCTATCGCATCGTCGAAAAAAACGAGGTGCGCCGCCAATTGCTGGATCTGATCCGCTCCGAACACGAGGGTGATTCCGGCGTGGTGTATTGCCTGTCGCGCGCACGCGTCGAAGAAACGGCTGATTTTCTCTGTCAGAACGGCATCAGTGCATTGCCCTATCACGCGGGGTTGAACACAGCCGTGCGGGCTGCAAACCAGTCACGTTTTCTGCGTGAAGACGGTATCGTGATGGTCGCGACTATCGCCTTTGGCATGGGGATCGACAAGCCCGACGTCCGCTTCGTTGCCCATATTGACCTGCCGAAATCCGTCGAGGGCTATTACCAGGAAACCGGCCGTGCGGGCCGCGATGGCCTGCCCGCCAGTGCGTGGTTGGCCTACGGCTTGCAGGACGTGGTGCAACAACGCCGGATGATCGACGAGTCGCAGGGCGACGAAGCCTATCGCCGCCGTCTCGGACAGCAGCTCGACGCCATGTTGGGTCTGTGCGAGACAGTGGAATGTCGCCGCGTGCGGCTGCTGGCTTATTTCGGACAGACGATTACAGCTTGCGGCAATTGCGATGTCTGTCTAGAGCCGCCTCAGGCCTGGGACGGCACCGTGGCAGCACAAAAGGTCTTGTCTGCCGTCTATCGACTCTGGAAAGAGCGCGGGCAGCGATATGGGGCCGGGCATATCATTGACATACTGCGTGGCAAGAGCACCGACCGGACTCGGCAGCATGGCCACGAGAGCCTGAGCGTATTTGGCGTGGGGGCTGATCTGTCGGATAACGCGTGGCGTGGCGTTTTGCGGCAATTACTGGCGCAGGGGCTCTTGACCGTCGATAACGAGGGATTTGGCACCTTGGCCCTGACCGAAGACAGCCGCGCCGTTCTCAAGGGCGAGCGCCAGCTGATGCTGCGGCGCGAGTCCGAAAAGAAACCTCGCGGCTCGAAATCGAGCACACGCACGCGTGCGCCGGCGATTGATCTGCCGCCGGACGCCATGCCGTTGTTCAATGCGTTGCGCAACTGGCGCGGCGAGGTTGCGAAAAATCACGGCGTGCCTGCTTACGTGATTTTTCATGACGCGACATTACGCGAAATTGCCCTGGCCAAACCTGCGTCCATGGAGGACTTGGGGCATATCAGTGGCGTCGGGGCGCGCAAGCTCGAAGCCTATGGCGACGATATTCTGCGACTGGTGGAGTAGGGCCGCAGGGACGGATTTCCCGCGTTATTTGCTGAACAGGTCGGCATTGTCCGAGGGCGGCGTCAATCCCAGATGCCGCCACGTTGTCAGTGTGGCGGTGCGGCCGCGCGGCGTGCGTTGCAGATAGCCGTGTTGAATCAAATAAGGCTCGATGACGTCTTCGATGGTGTCGCGTTCTTCGCCTATGGCTGCTGCCAGGCTGTCCACGCCCACCGGGCCGCCGTCGAATTTGTGGATGATGGCCTCCAGCAGCTTGCGGTCCATCAGGTCCAGGCCCTGCGGATCCACTTCGAGCATGGCCAGTGCACGGCCAGCTGAATCGGTATCAATCACGCCGTGGGCTTTGACCTCGGCATAGTCGCGCACGCGCCGCAGCAGGCGGTTGGCGATACGAGGCGTGCCGCGAGCGCGGCGCGCGACTTCAGCCGCGCCATCGGGTGTGATTTCAGCGTTGAGCAGGCCTGCGCTGCGCGTCACAATGCGCGCGAGATCATCAGCGTTATAGAACTCCAGACGCGAGACAATGCCAAAGCGATCGCGCAGCGGGTTGGTCAACATGCCTGCACGTGTGGTGGCGCCTACCAGCGTAAACGGTTGCAGATCCAGCTTGACGCTGCGGGCAGCGGGGCCTTCGCCGATCAGAATGTCGATCTGAAAGTCTTCCAGCGCCGGATACAGAATTTCTTCGACTACGGGTGACAGCCGATGGATCTCGTCGATGAACAGAACGTCGTTCTTTTCCAGGTTCGTCAGCAGCGCGGCCAGATCGCCAGGGCGCTCAAGCACCGGCCCGGAGGTCTGACGCAATTGCACACCCATTTCGTGGGCAATGATATGAGCCAACGTCGTCTTGCCCAACCCCGGCGGTCCGAACAGCAGGACGTGATCGAGCGCCTCGCCCCGCTTTCGGGCGGCAGCGATGAAGATCTCGAGCTGCTCTCGCGCCCGGTGCTGCCCCACGTACTCTTGCAACGCCTTGGGCCGCAAGGCGCGTTCAATGGATTCCTCGTTGGGCGACACCGGTTGCGGTGCGACCAATCGAGGCGAGTCGGGCAAAGAAGAAAGCGAGTCAGACTGGATGGCCATAGTTCAGAGTAGGGCTGGCGGTCATGCAAAAGGCAGGGCAAAAATAAAAGGCGCCGGCACGTGAGCATCGTACACCACGTGGGCGGCGGCGGTGGGCGATGCAGCCGCTCGAGGACAGCAATAATGAGACCCGCGGCGGGGCGCTACGACCGAACTCGATAGCAGGGCGGACGGTGATCGGCGGCGGTATCGGCGACTGCCGGACATAACGGCGCTGACGATGCGGCAAACAAAAGATATCATTTCCACATTCCCTCACCTTGCTTTTCCAGGAATCCCATGTCCGCTGCATTACCTACTTACGAAGACGTTGTCCGCGCCAGCGAAATCCTGGCTGGTGCAGCACATCGCACGCCTGTGCTGGTTTCATCCACAGCCAATGCGCGGACGGGTGCCCAGGTGTTTTTCAAGTGCGAAAATTTTCAGCGCATGGGGGCGTTCAAGTTCCGCGGCGGTTACAACGCAATTGCACAGCTGACGCCCGAGCAACGCGCTGCCGGGGTGGTGACATTTTCGTCAGGCAATCACGCGCAAGCCATCGCTCTGGCGTCGCGAGAACTTGGCGTGCGCGCCACCATCATCATGCCTCACGATGCCCCGGCGGCCAAGCGTGCCGCCACCGAGGGCTATGGCGGGCAGGTGGTGACGTATGACCGCTACCAGGATGACCGCGAGGCCGTCGCGCGCCGCATTCAACAGGAAACCGGTGCAACGCTGATTCCTCCGTACGACCATCGTGACGTGATTGCCGGCCAGGGCACGGCCGCCAAAGAATTATTCGACGATGTCGGCCCGCTGGACGTGTTGTTCGTTTGCCTGGGTGGCGGCGGCTTGCTGGCGGGCTCGATCCTGTCGGCCAATGCCCTTAGTCCCGATTGCGAGGTCTATGGCGTCGAGCCGGAGGCGGGCAACGACGGGCAGCAGTCGCTGCGCAAAGGTGAAATCGTGCGTATTCCTGCGCCGAAGTCCTTGGCTGACGGCGCCGTGACCACGCATCTGGGGCAACTGACCTTTCCTATCATCCAGCAGGGCGTCAAAGACATCGTCACCGTTACCGATGATCAATTGGTCGACACGATGAAATTCTTTGCCGAGCGCATGAAAATGGTGGTCGAACCCACAGGGTGTCTGTCGACCGCCGCGGTGTTGCAACAGGTCGTGCCCGTTCCCGGCAAGCGGGTCGGTGTCATCATCAGTGGCGGCAACGTCGATCTGGCCCAGTATGGCCGTTTGCTGGCGGGGTGATGGCGGCCGTCAGTTCAGCGCACCAATGCCTTCAGGGCCAGGCGTATACCATCCGACACGCTTGTGCCCTCCGGCAACGTTTTGAGCGCAGTTTGAGACTCTTTATCCGAGTATCCCAGCGCCAACAACGCGTTCAAAATATCCGTTTGCGTATCAGGCAAGGCGTGTGCCGTCGCGCCGATGTCCGCGCCCAGCTTGCCGCGCATTTCCAATAGCAGGCGTTCTGCGGTTTTCTTGCCGATGCCCGGGACGCGCGTCAGCCTACCCGGTTCCTGCAATGTGATGGCTTGGGCCAGATCACTCACTGACAACCCTGACAACACGGCCAAGGCAGTGCGAGCGCCGATGCCGCTGACCTTGATCAACTCGCGAAAGGCGCTGCGTTCATTGGCCGAAGCAAAGCCATACAAGATATGCGCATCCTCGCGTACCGTCAGGTGCGTATAGAGGGTGACTCGGGCGCCGAGCTCAGGCAGCCCATAAAGCGTGCTCATCGGGACTTCGATGTCATAGCCTACGCCATTGACGTCCACGCACAGCGTGGGCGGAAGTTTTTCGATCAGGGTTCCGGTGATGCGTCCGATCATGGTGACAATGCCAGCAAACAGGTGAGAAAGGGCGTGAGTGATACGCCGCGTATTGTCGGCATTCTACGCGGGATGGCATGGCAAGCGGCCATCGTGCATGCGAACTGAATCGTTGCCGCAGCCTTGCATGTCAGATCCGGTAAATGGTCTGGCCGCGATCGGCGGTTAGCGTACCAACCGGCCGCCGCGCACCCGAGCCCGGCCGCTGCTGCGGCCCAGCGTCTCGGCATTCGCCAAATTGCCCAGCCGCGCCTGCAGCGGGCCAACGTGAGCGTGACAAATGGCGCAAGCCAAGGCATCTGCCGAGTCGGGCGCCGGTGTGCCGTCCAGCGACAGCAGGCGTTGCACCATCATCTGCACCTGTTCTTTCGCCGCTCGGCCGGTGCCTACCACGGCCTTTTTGATTTGCAGCGCCGTGTATTCGTGCACGGCCAACTCGCTGTCCGCCAGTGCGCAGAGCGCAGCGCCACGCGCCTGCCCCAGCAGCAAGGTCGAGGCAGGGTTGGTATTCAGAAACACGATTTCCAGTGCGGCGACATCCGGCCGGGTGTCGCGCGCCACCTGGCGCAGATTGTCCAGGATGACCTTCAGGCGCTCAGGCAGCGATAACGCCGGCGGTACCACGATGGTGCCGCTGGCGACATAGCGCAGCCGCATACCCTCGGCATCGATCACACCGAAACCGGTGCGGCGTAATCCAGGGTCGATGCCGAGAACTCGCATCAGTGGCGGAAATGACGCGTGCCGGTCAGGACCATGGCAATGCCATGCTCGTCGGCAGCGGCGATCACTTCGTCATCACGGACGCTGCCACCGGGCTGGATCACGCACGTTGCGCCTGCTGCGACCACCACATCCAGCCCATCGCGGAACGGAAAGAACGCATCGGACGCCACGGCCGAACCCTGCAGCGTCAGGCCCGCGTTTTCCGCCTTGATGGAGGCAATGCGAGCCGAATCGATACGGCTCATCTGGCCCGCGCCTACGCCCAGGGTCATGCCGCCGCCGACGAACACGATGGCGTTGGACTTGACGTACTTCGCGACTTTCCAGGCGAATGCCAGGTCGTTCATTTCCTGTTCGGTAGGTTGGCGCTTGGTCACGACCTTGAGGGCGTCGCTCGGCACCTGGTAGGCGTCGGGCGTTTGCACCAACCAGCCACCGCCCACGCGCTTGATATCGAAATCGTTCTGGCCTGTGCCGGCGGGGATTTCGAGGACGCGGACGTTTTTCTTGGCGGCCAGGACTGCCAGCGCAGCGCCGTCATAGGCAGGGGCCAGCAGAACTTCCAGGAATTGGCTGCTGACGGCTTCGGCCGTCGCGGCATCGACCGGACGGTTAAAGGCGATGATGCCGCCAAACGCCGAGGTCGGGTCCGTCTTGAAGGCTTGCTGATAGGCATGCAACGGGTCTTGCGCGACCGCGACGCCGCAGGGGTTGGCGTGCTTGACGATGACGCAGGCCGGCGTGTCAAAGCTGCGCACACACTCCCATGCAGCGTCGGCATCGGCGATGTTGTTGTACGACAGTTCTTTGCCCTGCAACTGGCGATAGTTGCCCAGCAGGCCGGCTGCGCGTGTCGAATCGACATAGAACGCGGCCTTTTGGTGGGGGTTCTCGCCATAGCGCAGGGCTTGGGCCTGCTGCACCTGCAGCGTCAGCGTACGCGGCCAGTCCTGCCGAGCCGGAACAGCGTCCTGGGCGGGCGCAGGCTCGGCCAGGCTGGTCAAATAGGCGGCAATCGCGCCATCGTAGGAGGCGGTGTGCGCGTAGGTCTTGGCGGCCAGCTCCAGGCGCAATGCATACGAGGTGCTGCCTGTCTGGTCGATTTCGTGCAACACGCGCGAGTAATCGGTCGGATCGATCACGACCGTGACGCCGCCGGCTTCGGTGCCGTGGTTCTTGGCGGCTGCGCGCAGCATGGCCGGGCCGCCGATATCGATGTTTTCTACCGCATCGGCAAAACTGCAGTCCGGCTTGGCAATGGTTTCACGGAACGGATACAGATTGACGACCAACATGTCGATGCGATCGATGCCGTGCTGGGCGATGGTGTCCAGATGCTCCGCGCTGTCACGGCGAGCCAGCAGGCCGCCATGGATCTTGGGATGCAGCGTCTTGACCCGGCCATCGAGAATTTCGGGCGAGCCGGTGTGCGTTGCGACCTCCGTGACGGTCAGGCCGGAATCGGCCAGCAGGCGGGCCGTGCCCCCGGTAGATAGCAGGCGTACGCCGCGCGCAGCCAGTGCGCGGGCGAATTCGACGATGCCGGTCTTATCGGACACCGAGAGCAGGGCAGTTTCGATTTTCATGGTTGGGTTGGGGGGATAGAAAAAAAGCGTTCAGAGGCGCAGCGCGCGAAAGGCTTACGGCTGGATGTTGTGTGCCTGGAGTTTTTTGCGCAGGGTATTGCGCGTGATGCCCAGTATTTCGGAGGCGCGGGATTGGTTGCCGCCGGAACGTTCCAGCGCGACTTCGAGCACCGGGCGTTCGACGCAACGCATCACCATGTCCCACATGTCGTGGGGCTCGGAGTCACCCAGGTCTTCGAAATAGCGCGCCAGGCTGGCGCGCACGCAGTCTTCCAGGACATCATTCTTACTCATTTGTACAGATTTTATAGTTGGAGGTGGGAGGCGGATCACGCCGCCAGCAGCGGTTGCGCGGCGAAAACCGGTGGTGCCGGGTCGCCGCGAGTGAGTTCGTCGAACCAGTCCGACACCGCCCGCCATTGCTCGTGCGTGTTGTCGATCTGGTTCATGCGGTCGCAAAACAGGTCTGCGCCGGGCAGGCCCTCTACGTACCAGCCGATGTGTTTGCGTGCCGACCGGACACCGGTATGTTCACCGTAAAAACGGTAATGATCATCCAGATGCTCGAGCAGCAGGTCGCGCATTTCTTCGTAAGACGGCGGCGCCAGGGTCTCGCCGGTGCGCAGATAGTGGTCAATCTCGCGGAAAATCCACGGCCGGCCTTGGGCAGCCCGGCCGATCATGACGGCATCGGCGCCTGTGTAATCCAGCACATAGCGTGCTTTTTCCGGGGAATCGATGTCGCCATTGGCGACGACGGGAATGGACAGTTCGGCCTTGACGGCGCGTATCGTGTCGTACTCGGCCTCGCCGGTATAGAGATCGGCGCGCGTGCGGCCATGCAGCGCCAGGGCGGCTATGCCGGCATCCTGGGCGCGTCGCGCCACGTGCAATGCATTGCGATGCTCGCGATCCCATCCGGTGCGGGTTTTCAGCGTGACGGGCACGCCCAATGGTGCGCATGCCTCTACCACCGCATCCAGTATGCGGGATACCAGGTCTTCGTCGCGCAGCAGAGCCGAGCCCGAGGCCAGGCTACACACTTTCTTGGCCGGGCAACCCATATTGATATCGATGATGCGCGCGCCGCGTTCGGCATTGAATGCGGCCGCTTCGGCCATCATGGCGGGGTCCGCCCCCGCGATCTGGACTGCCACCGGGGCGATTTCACCGTCGTGATTCAAACGGCGGGACGTCTTGACGCTGTCCCACAGGCGCGGATTGCTCGCGGCCATCTCCGACACCGCGTAGCCTGCGCCCAGCCGTTTACACAATTGACGGAAAGGACGATCCGTCACCCCCGCCATGGGGGCGACCAGAACATTATTGGAAAGGGTCCACGGGCCGATACGCATGCGCACATTTTAACCGACCGGGAGGGCGTCTTTTGGCACGAAACAGGCTGCTCCTACAATTCGTCGGTAATCCTCCGGTTCCGGGCACGCCGATTTACCGCGGACGTCAGTCCGTATCGGGCATCTCTGTCACGAGGATCGAAGGCAATGAGGGTCGTATTCCATGGGCTAGGAACGCAGACCCTGTAATAAATGACGTGCCAAGGGGGCTCGCAGGGGGGCAGCCAGATCCAATGCCAACAAACCCGCCCCGCAGGCGTGCTCGACAGGCGCGAGCCCCGTCGCAAAGGCGCGCGGCATCAAATCGGTCAATCCGGCCGTAATCCAACGGTCGGCAAGGCGTGAACTGGCGAATTCCGCCAGCTTGGCGGCCGGATCCCCCGCGGGAGAACTCAGCCAACCGGACAGCACCTGCGCCAGGCGCGCGGCGTCGCGCAACCCGAGATTCAGCCCCTGGCCTGCCACCGGGTGCAACGTCTGGGCCGCATTGCCTATCGCGACGACGCGGCCTTGGACCAGCGTGCGCCGGGCATTGAGCGCCAAGGGGAATACATGACGTGGAGCATCGCTGGACAGGCGGCCTAACCGAGTCCCGAATGCCGTACTCAAGGCAGCCGAGAACGCCGCATCATCCAGTCGCACCAGTTCGGCAGCACGCTCGGGGGCGCTGCACCAGACGACCGAATAGGCCTGCGCATTGAGAGGGTGAGGGAGCAAGGCCAACGGCCCTTCGCGCGTGAAGCGTTCCCACGCCCAAGCAGGCCGAGGCAGCGTCGCCTGAGCGCTCGTGACAATGGCATGCTGGCTATATTCACGCCGTACATCGGCGCCGCTGCTGCCGTCGGATAGCACGGCGACGCTGCACAGCAGCTCAGTGTCGCCCTGTCGAACCTGAATTCTCTGATTATCCTGGCGGTGGACATGGGCAGGGGGGCCATGCAGCACCGTTACGCCGCTCGCCTTGACGCAGTTTTGCAGGGTGGCGTGCAATTCGGCATACGACACGACGCTGCCCAGGCGCGGCACCTGAAAATTATCAGAATGAATAACCGTGCTGCCCAGCCGTCCGCGCTGGGAGACGTGAACATGGCGGATATCTGCCGCCCGGCCAGGCCAGGCCTGCAAAGATTCCAACAAGACCCGGCTGCCGTGGTTCATCGCCAGCACACGGGGATCCGTCGCGGGGGACGGCGCTTGTGCGGCCGGCGCTGCCGATCCCGCCAGCAAGGCAATGCGTTGCGGTTGCGCGGTATGCCGTGCTAACAAGAGTGCCAGCACATGGCCAACCGGGCCGGCGCCCAAAATCGCGATATCGTAAGCAGACTGAGTCATCGTCGAATTTTACCGTCCACCTTTACAATCTCACCATGACATCCGTCCCATTCTCCGCGCCCGCAGCAATGCCTCGTCCTCGCAACAAAGTCGTGCTGGGGCTGCTCGCCTGTTTTCTGGGTGGTTTCGGAGCGCATTGGTGGTACCTGAGGCGGCGTTATGCCTGGCTGGTGACGTTGGCTGCCGTTGTTTGCCTGGTGGCGGCGGCACAGTTTCCAGTGTGGTATGACAATCCCGTGTTTTTCCTGTTGTTCATCCCGATGATCGACGGTTTCATCGAGGGGGTGGTATTCAGCCTCATGCCGGACGAGAAATTCGATCGCCTGTATCACCCTGGTCAGGGACGGGTGACCCATACAGGGCTGGGGCCGGTGTTAGTGGCGATTGTCGGGACGCTGATAGGCGCCATCGTAGGCATGTTCGCCATCGCCATGGTGGTGGTGTACACCTGGACGGCGATGGGATGGCTGGACGGATACGTGCTGTAGCCGTTTGGATTATTCCCGCATCAGCGCCTCGATCTCTCTGGCGTCGACCGGCACACCTCGCGTGATCAGCTCACAGCCCTCTGCAGTGACCAGCGCGTCGTCTTCGATGCGGATACCGATATTCCAGAATGCCTCGGGCACGTCCGCTGCCTCGCGCACATAAATGCCCGGTTCGATCGTGAGCACCATGCCGGCCGCCAGCGACCGCCAGGGGCGATCCTGCTCCGAGACTGAACCCTGTCTATAGTCGCCCACATCATGCACGTCCAGCCCCAGCCAATGGCCGGTGCGGTGCATGTAAAAACGCGTATAGGCGGTCGATTCCAATACGCCATCCAGAGAGCCGTGCAGCAGCCCCTCGTCCAGCATGCCTTGGGCCAGCACACGCACCGCGGCCTCATGAGCATCGTTCCAACTGCGCCCTGGCGCCGTCGCCTGCACAGCGGCCTGCTGTGCAGCGGCCGTCAAGTCATAGAGCGTGCGTTGGGGGCCCGTAAATCGTCCGTTGGCGGGGAATGTGCGGGTAATGTCCGACGCATAGCTGTCATATTCACAGCCAGCGTCTATCAATACCAGGTCGCCATCACGCAGTACGGTATCGCCCGCAGCGTAGTGCAACACACACGCATTGGCGCCCGCAGCCACGATGCTGGGATAGGCGGGCGACTGGGCTCCATGACGCCGAAACTCGTACAACAGCTCGGCTTCCAATTGGTATTCGTGCATACCGGGCCGGGCGGCCCGCATGGCGCGCGTATGGGCGCCCGCCGAAATACGCGCCGCCTGGCGCATGGCGGCGATTTCGCTCGCGTCCTTGATCACGCGCATATCGGCCAGTATGGGTCGCAGGTCCTGGATGCGGCCAGGCGCCAGACGCCGGCCGCGCCCCTGCTGTTCGGCTTGGAGCAGCCAGTGCCGCAGCTTGCGCTCGACCGATCCGGCCGCCGCAAAGGAGCGGTACAGCGTGGGTTGATCCGATAACAACGCGGGCAACAACGTATCCAGTTCATCTGTGGCATAGGCCTCGTCGAATCCATAGCGCGTCACGGCGGCATCCGGGCCGCAGCGGTACCCTTCCCAGATTTCTTGCTCTGGATGTTTTGCCCGGCAAAACAGAATGGCACGATCTGTGATGCCAGCGACCAGCACCAGCCATGCCTCGGGCTCTATGAAGCCCGTCAGATAATAAAAATCGCTGTCATGCCGATACGGATATTCAGCGTCGTGGTTACGCTGCGCATGAGGGGCTGTGGACAGCACCGCGATCCCGCCGCCTGCCGCCCGCATATGGGCCAACAAGCGTCGACGGCGTTCTACGAATGGAGCGATATCAGTGCAGGGCAGGCTCATGGCAAAGTCGGCGAGGCCATCAATAATGAAAACCCACTCACTTTACCGCGACCCATCGCGTCCAGGCAGGGCAGAAATGTCTCAATCGGCGTCTGATTTTCTGTCTGCGCCGCATACCGCCAAGGCAGCAGCGGCTTATCGGCACCGCGCGTTCAGGCAGGGCTCATGAACACCACGGCGAGGGCGGCACGGCGTCAGCAAATATCCCGTTCCCTGTCATCCTTGTGCAACGTGCATCGTTGGAGCGGCTGCTACAATCCTGCCCACTGTCATTGGGGAGTAGCCATCCTTTGATCCCCAAAGGAGTCAGCGTCAACAGACTTGGTGGTCTTGACCCCCATGGCGCTGACGGCTCCCGAGCTGCGGCCTTGCGCGCGGCCGGATCAGCCAGGCGAGACCTTTGGCCGCAGTGCGTTCACCTTGCCGGGCGAGCCGCATTGTCGCGCCATTGGTATCTGCTCGTCCGGCTGTGCATCATGTTTCTCACCCTGTTGCTGTTTTTCCTCTCTGCGCTGGTTATCTATTTTGCCTGCGAGTATTTCGTCAACGGTATCGAGTGGGTAGGTCATAGACTGAACCTGGGCGCGACTGCGACCGGCACCGTGCTCGCTGCGTTCGGCACCGCTTTGCCCGAAAGCGCCGTCACGTTCATGGCCGTGGTGTTCGGCTCCTCTCCAGAGCAAAAAGACATAGGCGTCGGCGCCGCCATGGGCGGGCCGCTGGTGTTGGCCACCCTGGCGTATGCTGTGGTTGGCCTGACCCTGTGGCGAGCACGGCGCACTGACTGCATCAACGCCGATCAACCCAGGCTGGCACGCGACCAGGCGTGGTTCATGGGCGTGTTTGTCTTCAAGGTCGGATTGGGGCTCCTCGTGTTTGCCTGGAAACCCTGGCTAGCCCTGCTGTTTGTCGGGGTATATGCGCTTTATGTCAAACGCGAGTTGTCCAACGACGAGGCCTGTCTGGACTGCGAGGATCTCGAGCCGTTGAAACTGCGGCCCAGCGACCAGAACCCCTCCATGGCTTGGGCCTGTGTGCAAACCGTCCTGGCACTTGCCGTGATTGCGGGTGCGTCCCACGTGTTTGTGAATCAGATTGAGTTGTTGGGCATCGCATTTGGCGCCTCTGCGCATCTGGCCGCATTGCTGCTGGCGCCTGTGGCGACCGAGTTGCCCGAGATCATGAACGCCTTGATCTGGGTACGCCAGGGCAAAGAACGCCTCGCTTTGGCCAACATCTCGGGCGCCATGATGATCCAGGCCACCATTCCCAGCGCCTTGGGTATCGCCATGACGCCGTGGTTGCTTGATGCCCCATTATTGATGGCAGGCCTGCTGACCTTGGCTTCCATTTCGATACTGTGGATACGTTTTCGCCGCGCCAGCATGAGCGTTACCGGCCTGGCTGGCGTAGGCGGCTTGTATGGGGTGTTTGTGCTGTATCTGGCCTGGCATTTTTGGGCTTGATTTTGGGAACCCGAAAATCGGCCTGCGCCGGAAAGACCGGCATGGCTTGAAAGCGAGCCGTTGACACAATTTCGGGAAAACCCTTGTTATCGAGTCGAAGTTCGCGTAAAATCAACCTGTTTACATCATTCGGAGTTGTTCTGTGAATACCGATTCCGGCGACAGTAGTCGATCTTGCATCGACGTCGCTGCCTGACAGGATCTCCGCAGAATCTCCTTCTGCCGCATCCTGCCAGTGCAGGGTGCGGTTATGACAACCAGTTCTTGGTTGTCACATCCCCACCAAACCGCCAGAACCGCCGCTGTCTTATCGCAGCCTGCGTAGCCGCGCCTCGTTTGTGCGTCTAGCGTATGGCCGCTGGATAGGCGCGTGCGTATTCGTTTGAACGCTCCGAGCTTTATCGGGAGGCTGCCATGCGTTTATTTGATCTGTTCATGCGCCGCGCTGGTGTGGACCGCGCCAGCTCGCTCCATCGCCGTCACGGTACGTCGCGATTGACCATCGTGTGTCCGCGCGATGCCTTGGGTGCCGTACGCAAGCAAGTCTGTCTGGACTTTGGTGCGGCCGGGCTCGACGTTGCCCAATTCCAAATCGACTCCAGCCGCGACGCCGACTACGCGTCTGCGTGCATTACCGTTAATTGTCCCCCCGAGCTCCGTGCCGAGCTCATGTCGCAGGCTCGCCGCTTGCAGGCCAACCCTGCCGTTCGCCACGTGCATTTTGGCGCATCGGCCAACCCGACCAACGTCGCCGCTGTCGCGACGGCGTGATCATCCGAGGCAGCGCTGCAACGGCGCTGCCTTTCTCAAGCCAGCCTGTTTCTTCATCAACTTGCCGCAGAGCTCACCCAGTTCTGCAAAATCCACGCGGCCGTAGTCACGCAAACCCGTTTGTACGGCCTCGTACCATCGGCAAAATCAAGTCGCCGTAGCGGGTTGAACCGGAGGCGCTATCGTTTTCGCGTACATCCCAAAGGCGCAGAACGGTCTCCCTTACAATGAACGCATCGTCGGGCTCAACGGATCTTGGCATGGATAGTTTAGGCTGGCTCGTTCCATGGGAATTTTCCCCCACCTTGGTGGCCGCATTCGTGGCCGCCATCGTGTTGTTCTTGCGCGGCCAGCGCGTACATCGTGTCACCAAAGCCCGCCAGTTTCTATTCTGGGCCGGCATGGTGTTGCTCTACCTATCCCTGCACACGCGGGTCGACTACTACGCCGAGCGTATGTTCTTCATACATCGTATACAGCACCTGGTCCTGCATCATCTGGGGCCGCTGCTGGTGATGGCCGCCTTCCCTGGTTCCGTCATGCGGGCGGGCTTACCTCTGGCTTGGCGAGTACGCTTGCGCGGTTTCCTGCGCACGGCCAGCGGCCGTCTCATCGTCGCCGTATTGACCAACAAGTACTTCGTTCCGGCGCTCTTTGTCTTTCTCGTCCTGATCTGGCTGATCCCGTCCGTCCAGTTTTATTCCATGCTGGATTGGCGTTTATACCGTCTGATGAATTGGTCCGTCGTCATCAGCGGGTTCATGTATTGGAACCTGATCCTGGATCGCCGCCCCAGCCCGCCCGCCGCCATGAGCCCTGGCGGCCGCGTGATTTCCCCCGTCCTGACCATGGCCCCCCAAATGGTCGCCGGCGCTGTCATTGCCTTCACCGAGTCCGACATCTACCCCTTGTTCGAACTCTGTGGCCGCGCCATCGCCATGTCCGCCCAAACCGACCAAACTATCGGCGGCCTGACCATGTGGATACCCGCTGCCCTGGTGGAGGTCTTTGGCCTGATGGTCGCGCTAGGCACCTTGATGCGCCTCTCTGGCAAAGGCCGCCTTCGCCCCGAAGACCGCCAAGCTCGCGCCCGGCAACGCCAATCCGCACAAGTCCAGCCGGACAAATCGGTCATCACCCCTTGATTCATGCCAAGGGGCTCATTCCCCTGTGCGCCGCTATGTATCAGTCAGCCCGTGATACTTCCGTCCCAACGCCACGGTCGCCTGAAACATTCCCTCCTTGTTTCCGCAGTCATACCGCTGCCCTTCGTACCGATGCGCCCAGACCGAACACTCACCCAGCATCGACGCAATGCCATCTGTCAGCTGGATTTCATTATTCGCGCCGGCCTGCGTCGCTCTGAGATGAGCGAAGATTTCCGCTTCAAGCACATAACGCCCCACCACGGCAAGCGTTGATGGCGCTTCCTCCGGAGTGGGTTTCTCGACTATGCGCGTAATCCGGGCCGTACGGTGATCTAGCGCGCGGGTCCCCACGATGCCATATTTGCCGGTGTCTGCGCGAGGGACATCCTGCACGGCCACCACGCTGGCATTCTGGGCATAGGCCGTGTCGATGAGCTGCTTCAAAACAGGCGTCTCCGCATCGATCAGGTCGTCGGCCAGTAGTACTGCAAAAGGCTCGTTGCCCACCGCCGGTGCGGCCGTAAGCACCGCATGGCCCAGCCCCAGCGGCGCCGATTGCCGGATGTAGAGGCAATTGATGTGGGCTGGCAAAATACTTCGCACCATGTCCAGCAACTCGTCTTTACCCTTGCGCGCCAACTCGGCCTCGAGTTCCGGGGCCGAATCGAAATGGTCTTCGATCGCGCGTTTATTGCGGCCCGTAACGAAAATCAAGTCGGTGATTCCGGCGGCCAATGCTTCTTCGACGGCGTACTGAATTAATGGTTTGTCGACGACAGGCAACATTTCTTTGGGCATTGCCTTGGTGGCCGGCAGAAAACGCGTACCCATTCCCGCAACGGGGAATACGGCCTTGCGAATCGGGCGCATGAGAGAGAACCTCAATAGAAAATTGAACGATCTGCCAAAACTTTTGCTGGCGATCGCTATCATATTGCCATGAACCGCAGTTATTCGATAATTTCGACATCAATGGTGAAGCGCTGCCTGGCCGGCGCCCTCAGTTTGAGCTTGGTCATGCCTTTTGCGCCTGCCAGCGCTCAGCCTGTGGGCCTGCCGTCCATGGGCGCGGCTTCGTCGGCAGACTTGTCGCCCGCGCTGGAGCGCCAACTCGGCGAGGCGATCATGGCGCAGGGCAGGCGCGACCCTACCTACATCAACGATCCCGAAGTCACTCAATACCTGACGACCATGGGGCGCAAGCTGGCGTCCTTTGCCCCTGGAGCGGTGCCTGACGTCGAAATGTTCGGCGTGCGAGACCCCCAGATCAACGCCTTTGCCATGCCAGGCGGGTTCATCGGCGTCAACAGCGGGTTGATTGTCGAGTCTACCAGCGAGGCCGAACTGGCGTCGGTGTTGGCCCACGAAATCGGACACGTGGTGCAGCGCCATATTGCGCGCGGCATGACGCAGCAAAGCCAGAGCGGTGTCGTCATGATGGCCAGTCTGGCTGCAGCATTGCTGGCCGCCCTGGCCGGCGGAGGCGGCAATCTGGCCATGGGTGTGGCCGCCTTCGGGCAGGCTGCCGCGATCAATCAACAGCTGGGTTTTTCGCGCGATGCCGAGCGCGAAGCAGACCGGGCTGGATTTGTCATGCTGACCAAGGCAGGTTATGACCCCCAGGGCATGGTGCGCATGTTTTCGCGCCTGATGGGCGCATCGCGTTTGAATGAAGGGACGGGCGGTGGCGCCTGGGCCAGTACTCACCCCTTGTCGATCGAGCGGATGTCTGACGTACAGAACCGGGCTCGCAGCTTGCCGTCCGAAAATTACGCAGATAGTGACGATTACTGGTACATCCGGGCAAAAATGCGGGTGATCCAGGGGCGCGATGCCGTCAGTTTGCGTACGGCGAATCAAGTATTGCAGGATGAGGCCGCCAGATTGACCGGCGTACGGCAGTCGGCGGCAAATTATGGTCTGGCCTTGCAGGCGTTTCAGCGCAATAACCTGGACGATGCCCAGAATTTTCTCAATCAGGCCGAGGCCGGTGGGCGGAGCGCCCCGCAGTTGGCACGACTCGGCATCGACCTTGCCGCGGCCCGCAAAGACAATGCGCAAGCTTTGCAGTTGGCATCTGCGGCCGTCAAGCGCTGGCCGCAGCAGCGTGCGCTAGGCATCGCCTACGCCCAGGCCCTGCAGGGCGTAGGCCGTCATGCCGATGCGCAGGCGTATTTGCGTCAACGCATCAATCAATGGGGTGATGACGAGCCTGGCCTGTATCAGATGTTGGCAAACAGCGAGGAGCGCAACGGCCAACCCGTGCAGGCGCGCCGCGATATGGCTCGGTACTATGTGTTGACAGGGGCCTATGCCTCGGCAGAATCTCAGCTGCAGCAAGCACGTGGCATGTCCAAGGATTTTTACGAGCAATCGCAAATCGATGTGCAGATCCGGGAGGTCAAAGACAGATTGGCCGAAGAGCGCGATCTGCTGGAGCGATTCAAGAGTTGATCGCGCAGTGAGAATGCGGCAATCCACAGAGGAATCGATCCCGCAGGAGATTCGATTCCTCTGGCAGATTCACTGCCCCGTTTCGAAAAAACGTCCCAGCCGTTGTGGCAACCACCCCAGGTGCGCCGGAAATGCGCCCGTCGGAAAGCCGGCATGGCCGCCTTCGGCGGGTTGGTGCAGCAACACCTGATTCGAGCACTCGCGCGGCATGGGCAGCGCGCTTTCCGGCAAGAAAGGATCATTGCGCGCGTTCAGCACTAATGTGGGAACGGCAATGCTGGCCAGCCAGGGCTTGCTGGAGGCGCGCGTCCAATAATCCAGGGCGTTGCGAAATCCGTGCATCGGCGCCGTGTACGCATCATCGAAATCGCGCAAATCGCGCGCATGCGCAATACGCATGACGTCGATGGCGCCGGGAAAACGCCTGGCCTTTTCCAGGACCTTATGTTTCATGGTCTTGAGAAAATAGGCACTGTAGACCCGGCGGTTGAACACGCCGCGGGACAAGGCGGTGCCGCCCGCGACCAGATCCAGCGGGACCGAGACGCCTGCACACGCAGCGAGCCAGGACATCTGTTCCTGCTGCTCGCCGAGAAATTTCAAGAGGGCATTGCCCCCCAGTGATACCCCGACCGCATGCCAGCGCGCATGCGGAATGCGTGCCCGAACCGTATCCAGCATGAAACCGACTTCGGCGGAATCCCCGGAATAATAAGCGCGCGCCAATCGATTCGGTGTGCCAGAGCAACCCCGAAAATGCGCAATCGCCACGATCCAGCCGCGCGCCCGGAAATGATGCGCAATGGATTGTGCGTAGCGGCTGGTGCTGCCGCCCTCCAGGCCATGAAACAACAGCAACGCAGGCGTGTCGGGAGTTTGCGGCAGAGATAGCCAATCCGCCTCCGTCATCCAGCGCGCCGCCGCGGTCTTGCCGGTCACCACCGGCGCGGCATTGGCGATGGCTTGGCCATCTGCGCTTTTATGGGGGAACAGCCCCGGGCCGGTCCAATCAATATCGATAAAGTCGGTGTCCGGGGTGTCCACGCGTTGCCTGACAAAAGCGATGCTGTGGTGTTGCGCGAGCAGCGCGGCATAGATCGTCTGACTATGACGATCAGGCAACCAGGCTGGGACTGGGCAGGGCGAGGTGTCGAGTCGGGCGATGGACACGCGAGCTATCCGCCTTAATGCAGTCGGTCGGGCACGTCGTGCAGATCCAGTACCCCGGCATCGGCGGGCGCCGGCGAGGCATGGTGCACGACCATGCGCCAACCGGTTGGGCCTTTGTGATAGATGTTGGTGGCGTAGCAGTGAGCGTATTGCGTGCCCCCGCGCGTGCGTACCGACACTTGCTCGACCAGCGTATGTATCGAACACATCATGCTTTGCATGATCTGCGGCCGCAGCGGCCGGATATGCAACGGCCCAGCAGCCAATGTCTGTTGCCAGGACTCGTGCACAGCCGTATGGCCGACCGCACGCAAGCCACCTGGGTGAATGCAGATGATTTCTTCGTCGTCGGCCCAGATTTGCATGAGTCGGGCGGTATCAGCTTGCTCGAGCGCTTCGTAAAACGCTTGTTCGGCTTCTTCTGGCGTGGCGAACATGGGGGCGGTGTTGGGCTGGCAGGTGAGGGCAGTAGGGGTTCAGTGACCGTGGACGACCGTGCCGGGCTTGAGCCGGTACTCGGCGCCACAGTAGGCACAGCGAGCCGAGCCTGTGTGCGTCACATCGAGGAAAACGCGAGGATGCATGCTCCAGAGCGGGGCTTTCGGGCCAGGGCAATAGACGGGCAGGTCCTCGGCTCCGACTTCGATGGTTTCGTGTGCGTGCGCAGCGGCAGGGGCGGCAGCGGTCATTATGGTTCCTGAAAAAAAGAGATGCTAAAGATGTAAGGCTTCAGGCTGGAGTCAGCCAGTGCGCATGGTTGGGATCGCGCCCGCCGGAATACAGGGAATGCGTCAGAACCTGCGTCGCGGCGTCGCGCCACGGGACAAGTTTGCCGTCGTACCAGATGAAACCGTCGCGATCTGCCATCGACATGGTGTTCCCCTTTCAAGTGGCGCCTATTGTATCAAGCGGCAGAGGTACAATGCCGCGTTTCAGTGCCAAGCTTGTTGCTGCCTGCAACTTGGTGCCGCGCCGCACAGGCTGGCGTGCGTGAGTTTGTCTTTGATGAGTTCCATGCCGTTCAGTTCCATCCGCCAGGGGGCACGCCGTGCCTGTTGATTCTGCCCACGATCTTCAACAGATCCGGCAGGAGCGCATTGCGGCGTTCCGCCAAGGGATACGTGCCATCGTCCCGGCGCTGATCGCCACGGGAACATGGGGGATGGTGACTGGCGTGGCCATGGTCAAATCCGGTTTGACCGAGTCCATGGCCCTGGCCATGACGCTGCTCTTGTATGCCGGATCGGCTCAACTGACGTCTTTGCCGCTGATCGCCGCTGGCGCGCCGCTATGGCTGATTTTCATGGCAGGCTGCGTGGTGAATTTGCGCTTTATTATTTTCGGCGCCGCCTTGCATCCGTATTTCCGTCATTTGTCCTGGCCCCGGCGCCTGGGGCTGGGATATTTCACGACCGATATGGGGTTCGTGCTGTTCATGCCTCGTTATGGCGACGCTGCCGAGCGCGGCACACGCGAACAGCTCTGGTTTTTCCTCGGCACGATTGCGCCGGGCTGGATCGTGTGGCAATCATCTTCCATCGTCGGCATCTATCTGGGCGGTATGGTGCCCTCAAACTGGTCGCTGGATTTCGCGGCGGTATTGGCGCTGCTGGCCATTACGATCCCTTTGGCCAATTCCAAGCCGATGCTGATCTCGATGCTGGCGGCGGGGTTGGTGGCCTGGGTGGGGCAGTTGTTCCCTCTGCGTCTGGGGCTGGCTGCAGCGGTGATCTGTGGGATTGTGGCCGGTATGCTGGCTGAGCGTTTCCTCCAAAAAGGGCGAGCATGACCTTCTGGCCGTCCGAGATTTACGTTTATTCCGCCATTCTGTTGCTGACGTTTTGCAGCGTGTTGACCCGGGCGGGTTTCATGCTGTTTGGCGATTACATTCCCTTGCCCGATGGCGTCCGGCGCGCCCTGCGCTATGCGCCTGCCGCCGCATTGACGGCCATTCTGGTACCGGATTTGCTGCCCTGGAGGGCCGATACCGGGCCGGCTTTCGACTATAGACTGGTGGCCGCCATGGTGGGCATCATCGTTTTCCTGCGCAGTCGCAGCGCGGTGCTGGTCATCGTGACGGGGATGGTCACCTTGTGGGGCTTGCGCTGGCTTGCCAGTTGACGCGATGCGGGCGCGCATGACTTCGATATAGGTGCCGATGTCTGGTAGTATGCACGGTTGCGCTAAAATAAAGTTATCCACAGCAATCCGGGCATAGCAGCATTTCTCGTTTTGTTCTTTTTCGTAGCCCCGGCATCTGCCCATCCTGATGACTGACTCTACCCATTCCGCAGCCCCTACCTCCGACGCTTCTTCTATCCCGACTTTTGCCGAGTTCGGGCTGCATCCCCAACTGCTCCAGTCGGTTGCCGACACCGGATACACCACGCCTACGCCGATTCAGGCCCAGGCGTTGCCGGCGGTTATCGCTGGACGCGATGTCATGGGGGCGGCTCAAACCGGTACGGGCAAGACCGCAGCGTTCACGCTGCCGATTTTGCACCGCCTGATGCCGTTGGCTAACAGCAGTGCTTCGCCGGCCCGTCACCCTGTCCGAGCCCTGATTTTGGCTCCCACGCGTGAGCTCGCCGATCAGGTCTACGAGAGCGTCAAACGGTACAGCAAGCACACGCCGTTGCGTTGCGCGGTGGTCTTTGGCGGTGTCGATATCGGGCCTCAAAAAGAGGCGCTGCGCCGGGGATGCGAGGTGCTGGTCGCAACGCCTGGCCGTTTGCTGGATCACGTCGAACAAAAAACCGTCAACCTCAGCCAAGTCGGCATTCTCGTCCTGGACGAGGCCGATCGCATGTTGGACATGGGCTTTTTGCCGGATCTGGACCGCATCGTCCGTTTGCTGCCCGCGCAACGGCAGGGGTTGCTGTTTTCGGCGACGTTTAGCAACGAAATCCGCAAACTGGGCCGTACCTATCTGAATCAGCCGGTGGAAATCGAGGTCGCAGCGCGCAATGCCACGGCCGATACGGTGAGTCAGATTGCGTACGAGATGCCCAGTGACGCCAAGCGCGCCGCGGTGGTGCATCTGGTCAAATCGCGTGGCCTGAAACAGGTTATCGTATTTTCGAATACCAAAATCGGCACGGCCCGCCTGGCCCGTGAGCTGGAGCGCGACGGTGTGCGCGCCGAGTCTATCCACGGCGACAAGAGCCAAGCCGATCGCATGAAGGCCCTCGAGGCCTTCAAGGCCGGCGAACTCGAGGTCCTCGTGGCGACTGACGTGGCTGCGCGCGGTCTGGATGTGGCGGGGGTTCCCTGCGTTATCAACTATGACCTGCCTCACAACGCCGAGGATTATGTGCACCGTATCGGCCGTACGGGCCGCGCGGGCGCCTCGGGCGAGGCCATTGCCTTGTTCACGCCGGATGAGGTGCGTTATTTGCAGGACATCGAGAAACTGACCAAACGTCCGGTGCCTCGAGGCAAGCTCGAGGTTCCTCAGGAACTGGTGGTACGCAGCCATACGCGCGACAGCCATTCCCGCAGCCGCGATCGTCGTGGGAATTCTTCGTCCTCTTCCTATACGTCGCCGCGTCAGCCCGTCGACGATTTCTTCTACAAGCCCTATCAGCCTTCGGCGGCGCCTTTACAGGCGGGAGAGTCAAAGTCTGAATCGCGGGCCAACACGCCAAAGCGTCAAGTGGGTGTGCTGTTGGGGGGCGGTGGGCGCAAGGCTGACGATAGCGGCGCGTCCTGATAGCCGCGGCATGCGTCCGTTCTTGGCTATTCCCGCAATAACGCCATGACGTCGGGTAATTGCGTGGGTACCGTTGGGCTGTCAGGAGTCAGGCTTTCCAGCAGGCGTTCCAGGTGACCGATGTGCGGCAGCATGGGGCCGTAGAACAAGGTTCGTGATCCGCGTTGCACCAGCAGCGTAGGGAAATTCTCGACATCTTCGTCGCCGAGCAGGTCGGGGTGGTCCTCGATATCGATCCAGGCATAGACGCGCTCAGGTTGGCTGTCCGACAGGGCGGCCAGCTTGGGGCGGTATTGCGTGCAGGTGTCGCACCAGGCGGCACAGAAACAGGCGATGAGCCAGGTTTCGTCTGTGCCTGATTGCAGGGCAGTGCGCAGGGCAGAGGTGTCGGGTCCGGGTACGAGCAAAGGCATGGCAATGAAAACGAAGCGTGTTTGAGACTATGATACCCGGCATGTCTATTAACGGGTTCGCGACATGATTCCTCCTCGCCCCGAGTCTGCTGTCTCGTCTTCTGTTCGTACCGCTGCCGTGGGAACCGCGGGTGTTGCCCAGGCGTTCAAGCGCGCCCTGGTATCGCAATGCCATCCCAATATGTTGTTCGCGATACTGCTGCCCTTTGTGATCGCCTTGTTGGGGGCCTTGCTGCTGTTGTGGCTGTTTTGGACGCCGCTGACCGACTGGCTGGATATGCAGGCGTCGCAATGGCAGTTTATTAACGATGCGGATGCCTGGTTGATCGGTATCGGCCTGTTTTCGCTCAAGCTGTACCTGGTTCCGATTATCGCGGTGGTGATCTTGCTGCCCGTCTCGGGGATCTTGGGGTTGGCCATTGCGGCGATCTTTGTGATGCCGCTGGTGCTGCGGCACGTGAGCGCTCGCGAGTACGTAGGAGTCTCTCGTCAGGGGCGAAACGCCACCGCCTATAGCGTGTGGAACGCTATCTGGGTCAGTTGCGTGTTTGCCGCGGGCTGGTTGCTGACCTTGCCGTTTTGGTTGATTCCGCCCGTGGGGGTGGTGCTGTCGGTGTTCTGGTGGGCTTTTGCGTTCTCGCGCATGATGCGGGTCGACGCGATTGTGGAACACGCCAGCCCCCAGGAACGCCGCGTTCTGCTCGAGCGGCACAACCTCGGGTTCTGGACGATAGGCCTGATTTGCGCGTTGTTGAATCTGCTGCCGCCGGCCTGGATCATATTGCCTGTGTACGCAGGATTGGTGAATGCCCATTATGGGTTGGAAGCCCTGCGGCGCTTGCGTGACGAGCGTGTCATCGAGGCCTGATCCTGCTGTAGCTATCCCCTTGAGGGTTTTCCTGTTTCTCCCTGGCATCCATGCCGAGGTTTTTCGAGGCGATTAATGACTCAATCCTCCTCCGTCTCTCGTCGCATCCGTTTGATTGTCGTGGGCGACGAGATTCTGTCTGGCCGTCGCCAGGACAAGCATTTCGCTAAAGTGATCGAACTATTGTCGGCGCGCGGCATGCGATTGTCGGGGGCGGAGTTTCTGCCCGATGACCGCGAGACCCTGACGGCCGCGTTGCGCCGTAGTTTTGCATCGGATGACATCGTCCTGTCTTGCGGCGGTATCGGCGCAACGCCCGACGATCACACCCGGCAGGCAGCCGCGGCAGCGCTGGATCTGCCGTTGGCACTGCATCCCGAGGCAGAGGTAGCGATTACGCAGCGCGTGGCGGAAATGGCGGCCGAGGGTAAAGCACCCGCCGATATGGCTGCCGAGGAAAATCAGCAGCGCCTGCAAATGGGGATGTTTCCCCAGGGCTGTGAAATTGTGCCCAATCCCTACAACCGGATTCCTGGCTTCTTTATTCACGAGCACACGTTTTTGCCTGGTTTTCCCGTCATGGCGTGGCCGATGCTCGAATGGACGCTGGATACCCGCTATCAGGCGCTGCATCACGCTCAAGCGCATGTGGAGCATTCATTCCTGGCCTTTGGCTTGCCCGAATCCCGCATCGCTCCTGTGATGCAGGCGTTGCAATTGCGCTGGACGGGCGTGAGCGCGTTCAGTCTGCCCAGCGTGGGCGAAACGCCTCATCTGGAACTGGGCGTCAAGGGGAACCCCGACGAGGCGGCGGACGCACTGGCGTACCTCCGTGAGGAAGTCTTGCGCCTGGGCGGGCGGCTGTCTCCCTAGGGGATCTTGAGCGGGACGTGCGGCCCCGCATATCGAGCGGCTGTTCCCTGTCGTGTGCCGGCATTCGCAGGGCCACGGCATAAGGGAGTTGCCAAAACCCGCTCAAAATTTCACAATACGGGAAAGACATTAATGCTGCGCTGCCGCATTAATATATACCCAGGGGCTGTTTTGCTGCCCCGCCTCTATTGACTGTGACTACTGCCATGTCTGTTACTGCGTCGGGTTCCGATAGCGAACGGCCTTCGGGTCAGTCGCCAATTGCTATTCAGGTTATCGAGCGCGCCATGCGCCTGCTCGATGCTTTGGCTGCCCATTCGGATCCTGTCACACTAAAAGAGCTGTCTGCGACGACGGGTTTGCACGCATCCACCGCCCACCGGATCCTGAACGACCTCGTGGTGGGCCGCTACGTCGAGCGTGTGGACAACGGCTTGTACCAGCTGGGTATGCGCTTGCTGGAACTCGGTTCCCTGGTCAAAGGCCGCTTAAACGTCCGGGAGGCGGCGATTTCGCAGATGCGCTCCTTGCACAAACTGACTGGCCAGACCATTAACCTGTCGGTCCAGCAAGGCGACGAGATCGTTTATATCGACCGGGCATGGAGCGAGCGCTCGGGGATGCAGGTGGTGCGCGCCATTGGCGGCCGCGCGCCTTTGCATTTGACCTCCACCGGCAAACTCTTTCTGTCGACGATCGATAACCGGCAAGTACGTGCGTATGCACTGCGTACCGGGTTGGCTGGCCATACCCGCAACAGTCTCACTGATATTGACCGTCTGGAACGCGAACTGGCGCTGGTGCGGCGCCATGGCTATGCCCGCGATAACGAAGAACTCGAACTCGGCGTGCGATGTATTGCAGCCGGTATTTTTGACGATACCGGCAAATTGGTCGCCGGCCTGTCGATTTCTGCCCCCGCCGAGCGTTTGCAAGACGAGTGGATTCAGCTCCTGGTCGAGTCCGCCCGTATCATTTCTGAGGCGCTGGGCTATGAGCCCGTGGTGGCTGGCAACGCCAACGGGAGCGGTAATGCCATTGGCAAAGGCTTATCGCCGCATCTGGCGCGCGTATAGGCATCGCCGGGAGCTTGGGGCGCACTTTTCATATCGCGCCAAGCACAAAAACATCAAAGGCCTGAGCCCGGATAACCCCGGACTCAGGCCTTTTGGTTGAAGCGCCTGCGGCGTGCAGGTTTATTGCGGTGCTACACCGGCTTTCTTGAACAGTTCAGCCCATTGCGGCACTTGTTGCTTGACCTTGGCTTCCAGTGCTTTGGGATTGGCTTCGTCGTTCAGCACTTCCGCGCCCAGGCCCGCCATACGTTCCTTGAATTTCGGATCGGCCATCCCGGCCTGTAGTGCCTTGACCAGCTTGTCTACGATAGGCTGAGGCGTGTTCTTGGGTACCCACATGCCGTGCCAGATACCGACCTGAAAGCCCTTGTAGCCCGATTCGTCCATCGTGGGCAGATCAGGCAGCGTGGGTACGCGTTTCAGGCTCGTGACCGCGTAGGCCTTGACCTTTTTCGAGGTGATGTATTGCGACGTATTGGTCGTCTGGTCGCACAGCATGTCGACCTGTTTACCCAGCAGATCGTTCATGGCAGGCGCGGTGCCCTTGTAGGGAACGGTCAGCAGGTCCACGCCCAGCGCATCGACGAGCATCGTGCCGCACAGATGGCTGGCCGCGCCGATCCCGGCGTTGGCCAACGAGATCTTGTCCTTGTTGGTCTTGACGTATTCGACCATCTCTTTGATGTTGTTGGGCGGGAAATCTTCGCGCGCAATGACGGTCATGGGTACGTCCACCACCAGGCCTACGGGAGCGAAGGTCTTGTCGGGGTCATAGCCGGGGTTCTTGTACAACGACGGGGCGGTGGTGTAGCCCAGATGCATCAGCAGCACGGTATAGCCATCGGGCTCGGCGCGGCCGACGAACGAGGTGCCGATCGTACCGCCGGCACCGGTCTTGTTTTCCACCACGACGCTTTGCCCCAACGTGGGGCGCATGGCTTCGGCGAGCGAACGAGCCACGTTGTCAGTGGGGCCTCCAGCGGCAAACGGTACAACCATGCTGATGGGGCGCTCGGGATACTCTGCCTGGGCAGCGCCAGCAGCAAAAAGAGCGCTGGTAGCCAGCAGTACCGATAGCGTACGGGGGATGAATCTCATGGGGTCTCCTGCGCCGCGGGATAGGCGGCAATTTTGATAGCTTGGACTGATGCGTCTTTCTTGGAGTGTCATCAGGTGGTCTTGAGTGTAGAAAACAATACGGTTGCCGTCACCGGGGGATTTCCCCTGAAACAAATAGTCCTCTAGCTGTTTGCACCGATTTGGGGCTAAACCTGTTGCGTTGCACCAAAAGTGCTTGACAGTCGGTTTTAAGTACGTAGAATGATGTTTGTGCAGTGCAGCAAACGCGCCGGCCTTAGCTTCAAATATCGGTTCCGAGCACGTTTATTTCCCCTTATTTGTCGCAACGTATCGCCATAGCCGGGCGCCCCGGCATTTTTACCGGAGACCACCATGACTGCAATCCCCCAACAAGTTCTGGACCGCCAGAAATCCGCCCTGAATGCGCTGACCGCCACTCAGGCGACGCTGTTTGCCGGCTTTGAAAAGCTGGTCGATCTGAATCTGAAGGTCGTCAAAGCCACGCTCGACGAAGTCGCTCAGACTTCGCAACAAGCCTTCGGCGTGAAAGACCCCCAGGAAGCCACGGCTTTCGCCACCTCGTTGGTGCAGCCCAGCGCTGAAAAGGCCCTGGCCTATGGCAAGCATGTGTATGACATCGTTGCCGGCGTGCAGGGCGAGCTGGCCAAGCTGGCCGAGGCTCAAATCGCCGAAGGCCAACAACAGGTCGCCGACGCTGTCGAGCAATTTTCCAAGAACGCGCCGACTGGCTCGGAAAGCGCCGTCGCGTTGCTGAAATCCTCTCTGGCTACTGCCAACGGTGCCTATGACTCGCTGAGCAAGGCCGCCAAGCAGGCTGTCGAAGTCGCCGAATCCAATCTGAACGCTGCGGCCAACGCCACGTTCAAGGCGGCTTCTGACGCCGCCGAAGCTGCCGGCAAGACGACCCGTGCCGCCCGTCGTGCTTAATTAGCGAGATTGATGCCGAACTGTTGTCGGCATACAGCTTGTTGTAGTACTGTTGAGTGACAGAGCAGAGCTGGAATTAGCCACCCCACGGGGTGGCTTTTTTTTCGCTACGTCAGGGCGCAGCAGCAGAGCCTTGCTTTGCTATGCGGCCTTGAGAGCCTGCACGCATTCGCTGACCAGTGCTGGCCCGCGGTAAATCAGTCCGGTATACAGCTGGACCGCATTGGCACCTGCCTCCAGTTTTTCCTTGGCTTGCTTGCCCGACAGAATCCCGCCCACACCGATAATGCTGGCATCGGCGCCCATCCGCTGACGCAGGCGCGCGATGACGGCCAGCGATAGCTGATGCACGGGGGCGCCCGACAGGCCGCCAGCCTCATTGGCATGGTTCAGGCCGGTCACGGCATCCCGCGAAAGCGTCGTGTTCGTGGCAATGACGCCGTCTATGCCAAAACGTGGCAGGAGGTCGGCGATCGTGTCGATCTGGCTTTCAGACAGATCAGGCGCGATCTTGACCGCCAGCGGCACATGGCGCTGATGTTGGTCGGCGAGCTCCGCGCGCTTGTCGCGCAGGCGTGCCAACAATGCACTCAATTCATCCTCGCCCTGCAGCGCACGCAGGTTTTGCGTGTTCGGCGAAGAAATATTCACCGTGACATAGTCTGCGTGCGGATAGACGCCGGCCAGACCGATCAGATAGTCGTCCGCGGCCCGCTCGATCGGCGTGTCCGCGTTTTTTCCGATGTTCAGTCCCACAATGCCGCCCTGGCTGCGCCACTGGCTGCGGCGCACATTGGCGATAAAGGCGTCCAGCCCCAGGTTGTTAAAGCCCAGGCGATTGATCAGCGCTTGCGCACGAGGCAAGCGGAACATGCGGGGCTTTGGGTTGCCCGGCTGAGCGCGTGGCGTGACCGTTCCGACCTCGACAAAGCCGAATCCCAGATTACCCAATGCGTCGATATACGCCCCGTTTTTGTCCAGCCCGGCAGCCAGTCCCACGGGGTTGCGTAGCGTCAATCCCATCAGGGTAGACGGCGCCTGCGGCTGGGCGTGCATCAGTTTGCGGGTGGCGCCGCAGTCATAGGCGCGTTGCAGGCCCGCCAAGGTGACTTCGTGGGCGGTTTCCGCGTCCATGGCAAACAAGGCCGGACGCGCCAGGGGGTAGGCTTGAAAGAGGATCGACATGGAGCGCAATTGTAGCCAGTTTGCGCGGTTGGACAGATAAATTCAGACCAAATCGGGTGAGGCCGTCTGCCAATGGCCGTCCAGATGCATTTGCAGCGGACGAAAGCTGGATTTGTACGCCATTTTTCGGCTGTCGCGGATCCAGTAGCCCAGATACAGCCACGGTAGATTCAGCGTACGGCATTGCTCGATCTGCCACAGCACGTTGTAGGTGCCCAGGCTGCCCTGGGCATCTGGATCGTAAAACGTATAAACCGACGACAAGCCGTCATCCAGGACATCGATAATGGACACCATCATCAAGACATCGTCTGCATTGCGGAATTCGACCAGACGGGTATTGACACGGCTGGTCAACAAAAACTGGGCATACTGTGTCCGGCTGTCGTCGTCCATACCGCCGCCGGGATGGCGACCCTGCTGATATCGGGAGTACAGCTCATAGTGCTCGGGAGACCACGCCAGTTCCGCCACAAACGCGCGCAGCGCCTGATGGCCACGCCAGGCGCGCCGCTGGCTGCGGTTGGGTGTGAAATTGGCCGTATCGACGCGCACCGGCACACAAGCCCGGCAGTTATCGCAGTGCGGGCGGTACGTAAACAGACCGCTGCGTCGAAATCCCTGTTCCACCAGTTGCGAATACGTGCCCGCGTTGATCAAATGCCCGGGCGCCGCGACCTGTGAGCGCGCTTGGCGATCAGGCAGGTAGCTGCATGGATACGGTGCAGTCGAATAAAACTGCAGGGTGGCAAAAGGAAGTTCTTTAAGTTGACTCATTGGCAGTTCGCCCCGACGTCGGACGGCAGTCGAGTGATCATCTTAACGCGGCTGCCAGAGATGACAAGTTTCCGTCGAGATCAGGCCTGATCAGCGGAGATTTGCCAAGCCCGGCTGAGCGTTATCCCGTCTGGTCCAGATCGGCGGGCGTCCAACCGGTCTCGGCCGGGCTCAGTCCAGGCCAGTCAGCTCGTGAATATTGCCGGCGCTGTCCAGCCGCCCTGGACGCCAAAGAGGAGCGGGCAACCCGACCGCTTGCCGCACATGCTCGACAAATTGGGCGCGCGGCACCGGCTGGGCGCCCAGACTGGCCAAGTGCCGGGTCTGCTGCTGGCAATCGATCCACTGCACGCCATGGCGGCGCAAGAACGTCACCAGATACGCCAGCGCAACTTTTGAGGCATCGGGGACCAGCGTGAACATCGACTCGCCAAAAAACATGCCACCCAGGCTGATGCCGTACAGGCCGCCCACCAGGGTTTCATCCACCCACGTTTCGATGCTGTGGGCCCCGCCCGCCAGATGCCAGGCATAGTAAGCCTGTTGCATCTCGGCTGTGATCCAGGTTCCCGCTTGACTGTCCCGCGGCGCTGCGCAGCGCGCTATGACCGCGTCGAATGCGGTGTCGACACGTATTTGCACACGAGGGGCTGGTCCAGACTGATCCCGTTCGATTTGGCGCAGCCGTTTGCGCAGCGAGTGCGACGGAGCAAAGTCCTGGCAAGCCAGCACCATGCGCGGGTCGGGGCTCCACCACAGAATCGGCTCTCCCGCGCTGTACCAGGGAAAAATCCCGTTCGAATAGGCCAATTGCAGCCGGTTGAGTGAGAGATCCGCGCCAGCGGCGAGCAGTCCGGCCGGCTCGGCTAACGCGCCTTCAACGGGCGGAAACGGGGTGTCGGGAGCGAGCCAGGGAAGCTTCACGGTTCAGCAAGACGATTCAAACGGTCCAGATGAGAAAGTGAGAAAGGCCGGTACGCCATCACAGACGATGGCGGAGCCGACATTCAGCGGTGCCAGTCCAGCGTGTAATGATGACAGCCCAGATGGCCCCGGCGGCGGTCCTCGAGATACTGCTTCAGCGTCGTACTGACGGTGCGAAACGACAAGTCGTCCCAGGGAATCTCGGATTCGTCGTAATAGCGTGCCTCCAGGCTCTCGGGTCCGGGATCCAGCTCGGGGCCCAGAGCCTGTGCCAGGTAAAAGATATGTACCTGGTCTATCTGCGGGACGTCGATGATGGTGAACAGCTGACCCAACTCGATGCGCGCACCGGATTCTTCCAGGGTCTCGCGAGCGGCGCCTTGGGCCGTGCTTTCCCCGAGTTCCATGAAACCGGCTGGCAAGGTCCAAGTGTTGTAGCGCGGCTCGATCGCACGCCGGCACAAGAGAATGCGGTCTTCCCAAACGGGCACCGTGCCTACGACCATGCGAGGGTTCTGATAATGGATCGCGCCGCAATGATCACAGACATCGCGCTCGCGGTTGTCGCCCTCGGGCACGCGGCGATGAATGGGCGAACCGCATTGGCTGCAAAAAAGTGTGCGGCGCGGTGCGGGGAAATAGGTCAGGGGCGGTCGGTCGGTCATGCCGTTGATTCTACCGGTAGCCGGGCTCTCTAGGAAACGCGCAAACGCCGGGTGGCGTGATGGCCGGGCCGGCGTGCATCCGTCTATTCCGGTAACGGATTTGCCACAAAACCCTGGTCAGCGGCCAGCGCCGATCTGCTGGCGTCATTGTGCAGCGGTACAGGGGTGGGATAACTGGGATGGCTGACCTGCCAGGACGCCTTTTCCGTCTGCGTTTCGCTGTCCTCCAGGACATCCAGCAATGGGACGTTTCCGGGCAGGACGCGCAGAGGAGCGAGGACGGATTCCAGATCCCGTCCGTCTATCAGTCCGAGGCCCAGGTCCGTCTGCGCATAGAGCCGGCCAGTCTCATCCAGCCACCATGCCTTGATGGCGCGGACAGTTTCCCCGGTATGCGTGATCAACCTCAGCCCCGTGTCCGCTACGCGTAAAACATACGGCGCAGCATCCAATCGGACATAAACCCGTTGCGGGCCGTTTTGAAAATACCAACGTCCTTGATCATCTGCGGCGTAGTTGCGGCCAATAAACGCCACGATCTGCGGGCTGGTGATGAGCTCGCCCGTGCCTCCTTCAGCGGCATCGCCTCGCTCGTGGATATGCCAGCGCCCGCGTTCGTCCAGCGAAAGCCAACCGTACACCGCAGGGACATTAGGCCATTTGGCCATCGCTTGTTTAACAGACAGGTCCATAAAAGACAGCCGATGATCAGCAGTACGAAACGTTCCATTTAACCAGAACGCTTGATAGTTAGGACATTGGTACTGGTGATGACAGGCATTTCGCGCGTGACGTTTGACCACCCCAGCGATGAGCGCTGGGGAACCTGGCGCCGATGTTGGCCACCGCCCTGGGCAGGCCGTTAGCCGGCGCAGCGGTTGTGACAATTACTGAGGCACTTGGCTTGAGGGCGGACGCGACTGACGCTGAGATCGCGAAAAAGCTGGCGACTGCTAGCCCAGACACTTTTTTGCAGCTGAAGAAATCCGCGCAGGAGTTTGCGGCTCGTATGGCTGAGCTTGGATTCAAGAATGACGCAGATCTTGAGAAGATCGCAGCGGACGACCGTGCCAGCGCCAGGCAGCGCGAGGTCGATCGACAGGACTGGACGCCACGTGTGATGGCTTTTCTGGTGACCAGCGGCTTTTTCAGCATGCTGGCCATTATGGTGTTTGCCGTCATTCCCGAGGGCAGCAGGGAACCGCTCTACATCCTGCTGGGATCGTTGGGAACTGCGTGGACGCAGATCATTGCCTATTATTTTGGCAGCACGGCGGGAGGTCAAAAGAAATCCGAGTTACTGGCCAAGACGGGCAAGTGAGGCACTCTTTGCGACCTCTAAATTCAACGAGAACTGGGGCTATCCGTTCCGAGTCTTGTCACGGTTGCGGCTCCTTTCTGGTGACATTTTTTTTACAGAGAGTATTCGTTGCCGGTGGCGTGATACAAGTAGTTCCTATACACGGGAGAACATCATGAGCGTGTTCAAGAAACTTGATGAAGAACGACAGAGCCAGCTTCGTGCTGCAAAGACAACGGAACTAGACGCTAAAGCAGGCCGCGAAGCGGCATTGAAGACATTGGAAACGGAGGCAGGTGCCTTACTCGAAGCGATTGTCCAATATCTCGAAGTAGAAAAGGCGGAGGCCAAGGCTGGCGGTTATACGGCGGAAGTCCATCGTATTCGCGACGATCACAGTTCATTCGTCGGCGCGGAGTTGAGCTTCGCATACGTTGCAGATATCTTGCCATCTCAAGTGATGACACAGTTCGGCTTTCTCGTCGCGATCGGTGAGGATCGACAGGTCAAGGTTTCTTATATTTGGCGTGAGCGTGGCCAGCGGCCATTGACGCTAATTCCAACCGACGTGATAGGTTCCACCGATGAGGCTGGGATCATGCCTCGCATTGAGGCATCGCTCGAGAAATTTGTGAAAGCGGCGGAACAATCCCGGGCAGAGCAGCGGTCTCATTGATTTGCGCGATGGGGCGGCTATCGTCGGCGGCTGGGGAGGGCGCAATTGATGATGGCAGGACGCTCACAATCCGGCCGCTGCACACTGCGCTGTAAGGCTGGTCGGGGCGTTAACGTGTCGACGCGCATTGACAGTTTTGCTGGGGACTGGCGGATGAGTACCGGGTCTCATTGCATGTGTTGCAAGAGCGGCTTACCGGAGGCTGACCAAGACTCCAAGTGCCATGCCCGCCGCAATGCAGATACCCATCATTTTCCATGGATTATTACGCGCGAAGTCGCTTGATGCGTCCGCTGCACTTTCCAAATTATGCGTAGTTGCAGTGCGTATAGAATCAAACCAATGATTGTCGTCGTCACCCAGTGATTTTGCATTGCCTTGCGGGAGGTTATTCGAATCATCGCCCGAGGCAGGCAGAGGTGCTTTGATTCCAGGCTGTAACTTGGAATCAGTGTCGTTTGGGCTATTCATTGAGTGCTCCTTGAACGAGCGAAAAACTTTTGATTGCACCCGTAGATCGTTCGTTACTGTAGATCGTAGGTGGGCACACGCCTGCCACTGGCTCTCGCGTCCGGGCGATGAGCCAGCTACAGTGTTTGTCGTGCGTGATGCCGCTTGGTTCGACTTCAAAGACATAGATCGCTTGCGGTCTACGATTGGAGCCAAAGGCGAGCCAGAGCTTGGGTTAGATTACCCAGCTGCGTTACTGAGGGGTGCGTTGCTTGTTCGGATCGCTTTGGGCTTGCTTGCGCGCGGCATCGTCTTTCTGCTCTTGCGTTTGCTGCTCTTGCGAATGGCTAGGTGCTTGCTTCTCGTCGGGCTCATTAGGAGTAACGGAAGCAGCGAAGCGGGTTGGGAATGTCATGATGGTACCTCTTGGGTTATTGTGGCTGAATGCCACCTCTTCACGGTGCGCTCCTGTTGCTCGATAACCTAGCGATTATTTGAAACAGTTAATCATTAAGGCAGCTATATACTGAACTTCCGACTTCAGGAGATCGAAATGATCAAGTCAACGCAGCAGTCGGACAATGAGCGATGGGATGGTGAGGGCGGGTCGCAAATTGCTGAGCTAGCAAAATCATTGGCAATAGAGGAGTTGGAGGAGGCAGATCGGCGCATTCTTGCGTTTTTGGGCGCGTCGGTTCTTTGCTTGTGGGACGAGCTTCCCGACGACGCTCGTCAGAAGGTTCTTAACCGAGAGTTGGTCCAAAGCAGTTTTGATGCGTCCGTGGTGAGAGCTCGAATAGCCCTCTTATTCAAGTAGTAGGGCGGGCGTCACCAGTCAATGTGCGGGAGGCGCGATGTGGATTTGCAGACATTGTGATGCAGCGGTGAAGGCTGGAGAAACGGACGCCGAGCATGACGAAGATGGATTCTATTTTCGGTGTCGTAGATGCCAATGTCGCAATAGATTGATTGACGCAGCGCGTAGAGACGTCGGCAGCGCTGTTGGGTTGGTTCAACCCGATCCGTAACTCAGTTCTCTTGGTCGGATCTCGCTTATGGTCAAAATGCTGCTTTTACAAACAGTATTTCCAGCCGGAATTGAGGCGTGTCCCCTAATATTCAGCCCTGGACGACCGGTACTGGGATCAATGGCGTCCGGCAGCTCGTGCTCCGACACCTCCTCCGAGCTCACTGTCCTCGAAGCGTCGACTGCTGACCGAGCGCTACACTCGGTTCTTTTCATACGGTCCAAGTCAGTGAAGCTCTGCTCGACGTAATCCATCGGGCCAGACTTCTGCACTATGCGACCGCACATGATTGGCGCCCAAGTTGGAACCAGTATAGCGGCGGTCGAATGTCAGAATTTCCCCACACAGGTACACAAAGAAAAAGGCCCTCATCTCTGAGAGCCTTGATCGTACTGGAGGCGCAAGCCGGAATCGAACCGACGTACACGGATTTGCAATCCGCTGCATAACCACTCTGCCATTGCGCCGTAGGCGTGATCAGCCAAGCCCGCTATTGTACAGGAATTTGTGGCGTTGTGTTTGATCGAGCTGCTTTCTGCAAAAAAATCCCGTAAGGCACGGATGCCGCGTGGCGAGAGAGGCGGGACGGCCGAATCGTTGAATGCTTAATTCAGATCCAGATTCACGTCCTGGATCTTCGCCTGTACGGTGACGAACTGCGCAATCGATTCAGGATCGATGGTGGCGAAGTCCTGTTTTGCAGTCAGCTCGGGCGCCCAGCGCTGCAGGATCCTGGCCCACAGGGCGCTGAGGTCTTTGCCTAGGAGCTTCGTTTCCAGTGAGCGGATATAAAAGCAGCCGGCGATGATCCCAATCAGCAGCAAACCCGCCGCAATGCTGATGGTGATCGCAAACAGGATGAAGTCAGACATGAGCCCCTTGATCAGACCGCTGGTCGGTCCAAACATCGATAGCCCGTAAATGATCAGCGCGATCGCCAGAATCACGCCAGCAGCCACGACGAGACCTTTTTTGGCCGAATGGTAGCGGTTGAGCGATTGGCCGTATGTCTGGTCGCCCAGGGCTCGCTCCAGTGCTGCGGTCTGCGCAAAGAAGTCTTCTGACTTTTCGACGGGGATCTGCTTGGCATCAATCAGAGCGTGCAGGCCCTGTAGTTGCTGTTTTGCAAAAGCGATGAACTGAAGCGATGAGCCAAGATTGGTTAGAAAATTCACGGCAAACTCGTAAGAAAAGCATAACCGGCGGCATGTGCCCGGCATAAAAAGAGCAGGGCAGCGGCGGGATCATTGCGCCTATACGGCAACCGTCGGAGCACGACATGTCGTCAGCCCAGACGGGATCATAGCAGCGGTGCCGGCGGTGCCGGTGGGCAAGCGTCCCGATACCGATGACTCGCCTTTCCTTGTCGTATTGCGAAATCCAGCACTAGAGTATGTCCAGCGAAGATTGGATACTTGCAATGTGTTTCGCGATGGATATGGCGGCTGCCTGTTGGTCATCCCTGGTCATCCGACTGTCGATTGAGGATGTGGTGATCGCGCCCATGACGGAGCCAGCGGCGTTACGCATCACCATTCCTATCCCGATGACGCCGGGCACGTTGTAGTGCCCGATGATTGCATACTCGCGGCGTTGGGTTTCGCGAATGAGCGTGCGCAGCGTCGACTCTGTCAGCGAGCCGTAACTCCTCAGCCGCTTCGCATTCGCGCGAATGCATTCGTTTTGCTCGGCCAACGGCAACGTCGACAGGATGGCGAGACCGCCTGCACCTGCACCTAAAGGATTCCTGCTGCCGACGTTGACTGTCAGCACTTGCACAGGGTAGGAGCCGACCACACGGGCAAGGCAGATTGTCTCGTACCCGATTCGAGCAATGAGGAACGCACTGTTTCCCGTCTCATCCGCAATCCCTTTTAGTGCCGGTTCGCACACTGTTCTCAAGTCTGCACGGTCAGCGAAAGCAGCCGCCATCTGGCGGCAGTAGTCACCCAGCACATAGCGCTTCGACCCAGTGGGTCGCTTCAACAAGCCCTGTCTTTCCAGGGCCTGGACTATGCGATGCATGGTGGGGCGTTCAAGCCCACTGAGCGCCACGAGTTCGGCCACCGTCAAGCCGTGAGCTCCATGGGCAACCACTTGCTTCAACACACCGATCGTGCGATCGATGCTCTGTGTTCCGCGTGAATCTGTGTTGTTCATGATTTCGATCATATCGTGGACATGGTGAGGTAGTACAGGCCGTAATACGGGATTTTATCGAGAGTTTATTCGGAAATTTTAGTTAAAACATCCACATTGTGGATATGCAGGTTTTGAGATTAGACGCCCGGGAATACGATCCGCCCTGACGAGTTCGAGTTCCATCTGGACTGCTTTCACCTTTCATTGAAATGGAGCACTGCATGACTGACATGACAAAGACCGCGGATCGCAAATACTGGCGCACCGCTATCGGCGACCCGACACCACACGAAGGTACTTTGGTCAGGGGCTATGACGTCCTCACTGATCTCGTCGGCAAGATCGACTTTGGTGCCATGGTGTATCTGCTCTACAAGGGAGAGCTTCCCAAGGGTAACGAGTCGAAGATCATCAATGCCATGTTCATCTCGGTCGCTGATCACGGCATTTCGCCGTCCTCGACAGTCACCCGTTTTGTGCAAGCAGCTGGCGTGCCAATCCAGTGCTCGGTCGCAGCCGGTGCCATGATGTTTGGCGACGTTCACGGGGGGGCCGGTGAAGAGTTCTCGCGCTACATCCAAAAGTTGGTGTCCGAGGCAGCCTCCAGCGGACGTAGCTATGAAGACGTGGCGACAGAGTATGTCAATAATCACAAGCGGCTGGACGGTTTCGGTCATCCGCAGCATCCCGAGGGCGATCCTCGCGGAAAAGTGCTGTTTGCTCTGGCTGAAGAGTATGGGATTTCAGGTGACCATGTCCGGATGACTCGAGAGCTGGAAAAAGCGCTGATCAAGAAGAAAAAACGACCGTTGCTGGCGAACATCGATGCGGCAGTAGGCGCACTCATCTCGGACATGGGTTTTGACTGGCGGCTGGCTCGAGCCTTCATCGTTGTCCCCCGCACTGCTGGCCTGTTCGCTCATGCCTTCGAGGAGTCCGTACGCGAGCCCGGCTGGCGGCAGATCAGCTTGGACCAGGTGGAGTACGACGGTCCCGCCCGCCGCAAGAACGACAACCCCAGCGCAATCTGATTGCGCCAGCTTCGACTCTGCTGCATCTGCCGGCACCCCTTTTTGACCTTCACATAACTTTGATTGGAGAGAGACCATGACCACGCGCGTCGCAGTCGTTGGAATTGGCATGACTTCGTTTGGCAAATATATCGACCGCTCGGTCCGGACTTCGGCGGAAGAAGCCGTACGGAACGCGCTGGCAGATGCCGGCATCGGAGCCGAGCGCGTCGACCGCGTTTTTTTCGGTAACGCGGCGGCCGGACTTATCACGGGCCAAGAGATGGTGCGTGCTCAAGCCGCTTTGAGATACACCGGCCTTTTGGGCAAGCCCATGGTCAGCGTCGAGAATGCCTGCGCAACCGGTAGCACGGCTTTTCACCTTGCCTGGCATTCGGTCGCCAGTGGTCAGTCCGACGTGGCCATGGCTATCGGTGCGGAAAAACTGAGCCATCCTGACAAGGCGGTGTCGTTCGGGGCATTTGGTGGCGCGGTGGACAAGGAAGATGTCATGCCGTCGCATATCGGATCCGGCAGTGGGTCCATCTTCATGGACATCTATGCGGAGCGCACGCGGCGCTACATGGAGGCGACGGGGACGACGCCGGAGGACTTTGCCCGGGTCACTGTCAAGAGCCGGCGTGCTGGGGCTCTGAACCCATACGCGCAATTCCGTAAGGAGACGACGGTCGAAGAGGTGCTGACCGCCCGTATGATCAGCCAGCCACTTACGCTTCCAATGTGCTCGTCAATCGGAGACGGCGCGGCTGCGATCGTTCTCGTCTCGAGCCGCGTTGCCGCGCAACTGACAGGGTCCAGGCCAGTGTGGGTGGCGACCTCTGTACTTTTGTCAGGGATGGCCGACCCGACCAAGCCGAGCGCTTCCGTCAGCGCGGCGAAAGCTGCCTATGAGGATGCCTCGATCGGTCCCGATGAGGTCCATGTTGCCGAGGTTCATGATGCTTCGGCTCCCGGTGAGATCATCAACTACGAGGTCGTGCAGTTTTGTCCTGAAGGACAGGGCGCAGAGCTGCTCAGAAGCGGTGCCACGGACATCGGCGGTCGGATCTCCGTCAACCCGAGCGGCGGTTTGCTAAGCAGAGGCCATCCGATCGGCGCCACCGGTACGGCCCAGATCGCGGAGCTGGTCCAGCAGCTGCGCGGCGAAGCAGGCGAGCGGCAGCGTCCGTCGGCCAAGGTAGCCCTGGCGCAAAACTCGGGAGGCCAGGTTGGTCACGAGTCCGCCGTGGCGGTTGTCTCTATTTTGACTGCATAACGGAGGCGGCCATGACACAACGACTGCAAGGAAAAGTGATTGTGGTGACCGGCGCAGGCGCCGGCGTGGGCAAGGAAATCGCACTTGAGGCGGCGCGTCAGGGCGCGCGGGTGGTCGTGAATGACCTGGGCGTGAGCATGGATGGCGACAGCGCCCACAGCGCCGGACCGGCACAACAAACTGTCGAACAAATTCGCGCCGCGGGGGGCGAGGCCAGTGCCAACATAGACAGCGTGGCGGAATGGAGTTCGGCCCAGCAGATTGTGGCGCATGCACTCGATACCTACGGGCGTATCGACGGGCTGGTCAACAATGCCGGCAATCTACGCGACGGAATCTTCCACAAGATGACGGAAGAGGATTTCGACGCCGTGGTTAAAGTGCATCTGAAGGGCTGCTTCAATATGGCCCGCGCCGTTGCGCCGCATTTTAAAGGCCAGGAGGCTGGTGCAATCGTGCACATGACCTCGACATCTGGGCTGATCGGTAATGTCGCGCAAGCCAACTACGCTGCAGCCAAGATGGGCATTGTCGGGCTGTCGAAATCGATCGCGCTTGATATGGAGCGCTTCCACGTTCGGTCGAACTGCATCGCTCCGTTTGCCTTCACTCGCATGGTGAGCTCTATCCCGACTGACACGCCGGAAGGGTTGGCCCGCACGTTGGTCAACCAGCGTATGGAGGTAGCCAAGATCGCTCCGTTCACCTGCGCGCTGCTGACCGATGAAGCCAGCGATGTGACCGGCCAGATCTTCGGTGTCCGCAACAACGAGATCTATCTGTTCTCGCAGCCACGGCCGATTCGCACTGCGCACCGCAGCGAAGGCTGGACCGTGGATACGTGTCTCGACGTGGCGCTATCCATGATGAAGCCCTCCTTCTTCCCGTTGGACAAATCGCGCGACATTTTCACTTGGGATCCAGTTTGACGTGATGCGGATAACCACCAGGAGCAAGTGATGGGTGACGAGACAAGAGGCATGCTGCATGAGGCGGCCCTCCGAATCTTTGCAGACAAGCCTGACAATGTTTGGGAAGTGCTGCAAGGGTCCGGATTCGATAAGGCTCTGTTGCCAGAGCACAAGGGCGGCGCGGCCCTGCGTTGGACCGATGCATGCGGCATTCTGATGCTTGCGGGTGAGTACGCTGCGCCCGCGCCGCTGGCGGAAGCGATGGTCGGACATTGGCTTTTGGATCAAGCAGGTGTCGAGGGCGCGACTTTACCCACCATTGTGTCGACACACGACGAGCAAATTCGGGCGAGTCGCTCTCTCGACGGTTGGCGCGTTGATGGCACACTTCCGCGTGTGCCATGGGGGGGAGCATGCACGCATATCGCATTCATTTTGGGGGCCGGTACGGGCGCCCAACTGATCGTCGTGGCCCGCGATGCAGCAGGGGTCTCCATCTCATCGGGTCGCAATCTCGCCGGTGAGCCGCGCGACACACTGCTTCTCGATGATGTTGTGCCGCTGGCTGTTGTTGCCGCTCCCTTCGATGCCCGCGAGCTGCTTTCCCTTGCAGCTGTTCTACGTAGCGCGCTTATGGCAGGGGCGATCGAACGTTCGCTAGCGTTGGCAGTTGAATACGCCAACCTTCGTGTTCAGTTCGGACGACCGATCGGTAAATTTCAGGCAGTGCAGCAAAACATTGCCCATCTGGCAACGCAGGCGGCTGCTGCGCGTGCGGCAGCCGAGGCTGGCGGCGAAGCAATTGATGAATGGCTTGCTGGGGGTGGTAAGCCGCTAACGCAAAGCGTTGCAGCCCCCAGCGCGAAGATCCGGACTGGTGAGGCAGCAAGCCAGGCATGTGCGATCGCGCACCAAGTGTTCGGCGCAATCGGTTTCACGGAAGAACACGAGTTGCACCAATTCACCAAGCGGCTCTGGTCATGGCGGGACGAGTGCGGTAACGAAGCATTCTGGTCTCGCGAGCTTGGCGAGCAGATCCTGGCAGGAGATGTCGGACAGACCCTTTGGCATGCAATGGTCCCGACCGAAACGAGCGCAAGCGGTGCAGCAGCCGAATCCGTGGGAGCAACGCAATGAACAATCTCTCTTTTCCGCACCCGCGGCAATCCGAGATCGGCGAAAGGCTGAGGGTTGAGGTGCGCGAGTTCCTCGATGGCTGGCATGGGGATCGGCACGGCGCTGCTTCGTTTAGCGGCTTCGATCCTGAGTTCAGCAAGGCTCTCGGCAAGCGAGGCTGGATCGGCATGGGCTTTCCCAAGCAATATGGTGGCGGCGGCTACGGGCTAATGGAACGCCTTGTTGTCCTTGAGGAATTGCTTGCCGTGCGCGCACCGATCTTCGCGCATGCGGTGGCGGAGCGCCAGAGTGGACCGCTACTGCTGAGATTTGGCAACGAACGGCAGCGCGAGGAGATCGTTCCCCGCATTGCCGCCGGAGAGTGCTATTTCTGCATCGGTCTGAGCGAGCCGGACTCGGGTTCGGATCTCGCGTCGGTGCGAACGCGCGCCACAAAGGTTGACGGTGGCTGGGTCGTGAATGGCGCCAAGATCTGGACCTCGAGTGCACACCGTACTCACTACATGATACTGCTGTGCCGGACGGCGCCTCCGAGTGAAGTACGGCATGCTGGCCTGAGCCAGTTCCTGGTCGACATGAAGACACCAGGAATCACATGCCGGCCGATCGTCAACATCGCCGGCGACCACGATTTTAATGAAGTTCACTTCCAGGACGTATTCCTCGCCGACGATGCGCTCATTGGCGTAGAAGGGCAAGGCTGGCAACAGGTCACAAGTGAGCTCACGTTCGAGCGAAGCGGGCCTGATCGCTTCATGTCCCACATGGGTGCGGTTGAAGAGTTCGTTGCCGTGCTCAAGCAGCGGCCATCGAGTGAAGGCGCTAGGACTGTGGGGCGCCTCGTCGCTCACCTTTCGACGCTAAGACGGATGTCGCGCTCGGTGGCCACGATGATCACCGATGAGCAAGATGCCGCATTGCATGCGGCTCTGGTTAAGGACCTTGGCACCTGCTTTGAACAGGAGATTCCCGAGAACCTCCGGCTAGTTCTGCAGACCGAGCCCGGCGCATCTGACGCATACAGCTCGGCACTGGCCAACGTCATCCTGCACGCACCTTCATGCACTATCCGCGGCGGGACGAAAGAAGTGCTGCGCGGCATTGTAGCGAAGTCGCTGGGTCTGCGTTAGCGAGCCATCTCATTTACTACTTAAATCGAAACCCCTTAGGAGAGACAAATGGATACAGCAACGAAAACAGATGAACTGCAACAACAGCGGAGCGAAGCCGTTCTATGGTTGAAACTGAATCGACCGCAGGCATTGAACTCGCTAACGTTGTCGCTCGTCAATGCATTGGCGACGGCGATAAAAGATGCGGAAAACGACCCAGACGTTCGCGTTATTGTTCTGACCGGTGAGGGCCGCGCCTTCTGCGCAGGCGCCGATCTGAAGGATCCCGCCAGGAGTCGTCCAGAAAGCGGCGCTGAGTTTGTCAAAGCGATTGGCGCGCTAACGGAGCTAATAGAAGCTTCCCCCCGGCCGGTCATTGCAGCGATCAACGGAATTGCGGTCGCCGGCGGACTAGAGCTGGTACTTGCATGTGATGTCGTGATTGCCGCCGAGTCTGCCCGCCTTGGCGATGCTCATTCGAACTATGCGCTCTTTCCGGGTGCGGGCTCCACGGTGCGTCTGCCGAGAAAGGTGGGGCTCAACAACGCAAAGCTCCTCATGTTTTCGGGAGAGATGCTGCCCGCGAGCGAATGGAAGACGCTTGGACTGGTGAGTCAGGTGGTCGCGGATGACGGCTTTGTCGATGCTGTGTCGGCACTCGCCAAGAAACTGGCGGTCAAGAGTCCGCTGGTGCTGGCCAGAATGAAGCAGGCCCTCAATGATGCCGTGGACCAACCACTGCCGATTGCGCTGCGTTACGAGCGGGCCCTGAGCAACCTGCACCATTTCTCCTCGGATCGAGTGGAAGGGCTCACGGCGTTCAAGGAGAAGCGCGCCCCACGGTTCACGGGCAACTGAGTCTTTATCGCTTTCTGGTGACTTGGTATCGACGACTTGAAGGAAACAGAAGTATGGAATCGAAAGACAAAGGGCCGTTGGCCGGTATCCGCGTGATCGATATTGGCACTATGGTTGCAGGCCCGGTCGCCGCAACCCTGCTAGCAGACCTCGGTGCTGAGGTGATCAAGATCGAGCAACCAGGCCGCGGGGATTCACTGCGCCATATCGGGCCGTCGGTAGAAGGCGAGAGCCTATGGTGGAACGTGGAAGGTCGGAACAAGAAGTCCGTGACGCTTGACCTGCGCCAACCCGAAGGTCAGCGGGTCCTGAAAGAAATGTTGAAGCACGCGGACGTGCTCGTGGAGAATTTCCGTCCCGGCATCCTGGGTAAATGGAACCTCTCTTGGGAGCATTTGCGCGAAGTGAACCCAAGACTCGTGATGTTGAGTGTTTCTGGCTATGGCCAGACAGGCCCATACGCAAAGCGCGCAGGATATGACCGCATCGCCCTGGCGATGGGTGGTACGCTATACGCCACGGGTTATCCGGACCGTGCGCCGGTCAAACTGGGCACCGCGCTGGCCGACTACTCGACTGCGTTGTTTGGCGCTTTCGGGATCATGGTGGCCCTCTACCACCGTGACACGCGCGGTGGCGAAGGTCAGCAAATCGACCTCTCGTTGTATGAAACGGTGTTCCGCTTCACCGACGTAATGATCACAGCTTACGAGAAGTTGGGACTGTCGCGCGAGCGCACGGGCAACCTGCACTTCGCGGCAGCCCCTGGCGATCATTTTGAAACCTGCGATGGACGCTACATCGTTCTGACCGTGTCCAACGATCGCATGTTCGGTCGGCTGTGCGAGGCCATTCCGGCCCTGGGCGGCGAAGAGCGGTATTCGACACACGCGAAACGCACGGCGTGCGTCGAAGAGCTCAATGCCATCGTCGCCGCATGGATCAAGTCGCTGCCAGTGCTGGATGTCTGCCGCATCCTCGAAGAGAAAGGCCTCGCTTACTCGTTGATCTACTCTATCAAGGACATCGTTGCGGACCCGCATTATGCGGCTCGAGGCACCATCGCCAGCGTCAAGCACCCACAGATCGGCGAGCTGAAAATGCCAGCCGTACAACCACGGTTCAGCGGGACACCCTCCTCGCCGATCAAACCGGCGCCCGCCTTGGGTGCCGACACCGATGAGATTCTGCGTCAACTGGCAGGGCTCTCGGCCGGGCAGATTGCCGAGCTGCGTCAGGCAGGTACGGTCTGAGATGGTGAACACCATGGAGACACTCGTGACTATGTCCCACATCGACGCAGTCGTTCGGGATCCGGCCAGCGTGATGGCGGCCATCGAGAGCCGCTTCTCATGCCGCGCGTTTTCTCCTGACCGGCCGGTCGCGCGCCAGAAAATCGAAGAAATCCTGCGGGTCGCGAGTCGCGCTGCGTCCAGCACGAACACCCAGCCGTGGAAAGTGTACGTTCTGCAAGGCGATCGTCGGGATGCTCTCGTGGCTCAGGTGTGTGCTGCACACGATGCGACCCGTGACAATTCTTCCCTGACCGCTGAGTACGGTGAGGTAGACGGCTACTACCCCTCAGAGTGGGTCTCACCTTACATCGATCGGCGGCGCGACAATGGCTGGACCTTGTACGGTCACCTCGGGATCAAAAAGGGTGAGAAGGACAAAATGCATGCGCAGGGGCAACGGAATTACCGCTTTTTCGACGCACCGGTCGGCCTCATGTTCACCATCGACCGCGTCATGGGCCGCGGCTCGCTGATCGACTACGGCATGTTCCTGCAGACGCTGATGCTGGCGGCACGCGCGTTAGGCCTGCATACCTGTCCGCAGGCGGCGTGGAACAACTGCGCAAAGATCGTCCTCCCGTTCATCGGCGCGGGCGCCAACGAAATGCTGGTCTGCGGCATGGCACTGGGATACGCAGACGAGTCCGCGCCTGTGAATACCTACAGAACCTCGCGAGAGCCGGTGGAAAGTTTTACGCGTTGGATCTGAGTCCGGCGCCTGTGTTGACCTTTAACCCGTCCAACGACCTCATCAAGGAAATTTATGGATTTCAAACTTTCTGACGACTCGCTCGCCATGCAAGCGTCTACGCACAAAGTGGTCAACCATTTGCTCGAGTACGAGCAGCACTTCCACGAGACAAACGAGGTGCATAAGGACGTGGACGAAACCTTGCGGGAGATGGGCTACTACGGGTTGTCCATCCCTGAGGAGTTTGGTGGGACCCCTGTGGACAAAGTCACATTGGCATTGATCCAGATGGAACTCGCGCGCATGCCGCCGCAGTTCTGGCCGTCCATACGCCAGGCATTGGGGCCAATCCCACAATTGCTGCTCCTGCACGGCACGGCGAAACAAAAGGACAAATGGCTGTCACGGATCGCGGCTGGTGCCACCGCCTGCTTCGCGCTGACCGAGCCGGACGCCGGATCAGACGTCGGAGCGATGCGAACAACTGCGGTGAAGAAGGGCGACAGATGGGTCCTCGAAGGTGCCAAGACGTACATCTCGAACGCCGAACGCGGCGACCTGTTTCTTGTGTTTGCCAAGACCGACCAGAGCAAAGGCCGCGATGGCGTGTCGGCATTCCTCGTAGAGCCGACGACTGCCGGCTTCAGCATGAGCAAGCCCATTCGCACCATGGGCTTCATGACGAACGGTGTCTACGGACTGACGTTTGACAACTGCGAGATCCCTGCAGAGAACTTGCTCGGCGAGGAGAACCGCGGGTTCTACTACGCGGTATCGGGGCTGAACGAGGCTCGGGTCAACGTTGGCTGTCAAGCGCTGGGTGGCAGCCAGATCGCGTTTGAGCACGCGCTTCAGTACGCCAAGGATCGCGTGACGTTCGGTCAACCACTGTCGAACCATCAAGTTGTGCAGCACATGTTGGCCGATATGGCGATGGAGCAGCATGCCGCACGAATGCTGCTGCTGGAAGCGGCATGGGGCCTGCAAACCGGCGTGGACGTGCGCTTGAAGTCCTCTTACGCCAAGGTGTTCTGCACCGAAGTTGCCAATCGCATTGCGGATAGAGCTTTACAGATTTTTGGCGGTGCGGGCTATATCAAAGGCATGGTGGTAGAGCGGGTCTACCGCGAGTTGAGGGTCATGCGAATCTTCGAGGGGGCGAACGAGATTCAGCGCAACATGATTGCAAAACAGTTGCTAGGAGACTAGTGGGCGAAGGCTCTGTTCGGCCAATGCATAAAAACAGCCACATTATGGACTCCCTACTTTCGATTTGTGGCGCCGAAATTACGATTCAGTGACTCAGCTTCGGGCTGACTGCCGTGACCTGAGCGCCGCCATAGCGTTGTTCGACGATGATTTTTTATATAACTAGAGTGAGACAAATGAAATTCCAGAACACTTATTCGAGCCGCCGCAACTTCCTGCTGGTCGCTGCAGCCGCCTCCCTGTTGCCGCATTTAGCGTTCGCCCAGGTACCCGCCTGGCCCACCCAAGCGGTGAAAATCGTAGTGGGTACCGGCCCGGGCTCGCAGACCGACATGGTCGCTCGCCTTCTGGCGCCTCGGTTGGAGGCAATGTGGAAGCAGCCAGTCATCGTGGAGAACAAGGCGGGCGCGGGGGGCATCATCGGCACCGAGTACACGCTGGCCGCGAACGACGGCCACACGCTTCTCATGGCCAGTCCGAGTATGCTCCTGGCAAAGTACACAGCCCCCAAGCTCCGCTTCGATCCTCTGACGGACTTGATACCGGTCTACCGTGTTTTCAACACGCCGGTCGTGTTCGTCACCAATGCGAAAACGGCGCAGCGCGCGAAGACGATGGCCGAGTTGGTGGAGTTGAGTAAATCCACGCAGCAAGGGATCTTTTTCGGCGGAGCCGGTCCCGCGTCGTTCTTCACCGTCTCGATGTCGGCTCTGGCGAATCCGATGGGATTGCGCTATTCGACAATAGATTACAGTGGCGTGGGTCCAATGATCTTGGGTCTTCTGCGCGACGATACGCAACTTTCCATAAGCGGGTATCTCTCGGTGAAAGGTCAGATCGATTCAAAGGAGTTGCATGCGCTCGCGGTGATCGACAGTACGCGACTCGCTCGTCTGCCGGACGTACCCACGCTCGAAGAAGCCGTCGGCTACAAGGGCTTTCTGCCCATATCCTGGGGCGGGATCTTTGCGCCCAAGGGCACGCCCACGGCAGTGGTCGACGTCATTGCGCGCACCTTCGGAGCCTTGTATGCGGATGAACCGGGGCGCAAGTTGTTGGAGGCTCGCCTCGCAGGCGCAGGCACGTTGGTCGAGTCGTCGCCGGCGCAGTTCTCCAAGGAGTATGAGGAGGAGGCGATCGTGTGGGAGAAGTCACTCGCTGGACGTGAGACCGCCGTTTCGCAGTAATACTAAGCCAAATTGACTGCGACGTTTACCGTCTGACAAGCTATGTGCTGCGCTCATTTTCACTCGTTTGCCACCCCGTGCCACCATTCGATCTGGAGCACGCCGATGGCGTCTGTTCAGGCCATTCTCAACGGCGATGTCGGACCCAACGGTTCGACCGAAGCGGCCCGGGTTGCCGAGTTTGGCGTTAAAGCGTTGGCGGTGTTGCGCAAACACATCTCGGTAGATGTCCATACGCACGGCGGACCGCAGGGCATCTACTCGCCGGCCGCTCCTAACGGGACGCTCGCTGCCGGGATGCGGGCCGGCTCCCTTGCCGCCGTGTGCCTGTCGGAAATTCCGGACGAGCCTCTTCTTGGCAGGAATGCAGCGGGGGTCACAGGCATCACACGTTCGCCGAAGCCGGGTGAACTCTACAGGCACCATCTAGAACGACTCGCGTGGGTTGACGAGATGGTGACCCACCATGGCTTGCAGCGCGCATTGACAGCAGCCGACCTGGCATCGGCCCACGCCGCAGGCCAGCCGTCGTTGGTCGGAGGCGTTGAAGGCTTGGACTTCATGGAAGGGAAGCTGGAGCGATTGGAGGAAGCACACCAGCGCGGCATCCGTTCGGCTCAGCTTGTGCACTACACCCCAAACGATATAGGTGACTTCCAGATGGGCGTCGTGACGCACGAAGGATTGACCGAACTTGGCGTCGAGGTGATTCGGGAGTGCCATCGGTTGGGAATGATCATCGATGTTGCACACGCCACTGAACAAACGGCCAAAGCCGCGGCGAGAGTCTCTACCAAGCCGCTGCTGCTTTCACACACCGCGCTTGCCGGTTCTCGGGCGATGGCATCGACCCGATTGGTCGCCCGTTGCGTGAGTGCGGACCATGCGAGGGCGATTGCAGAGACCGGTGGTGCCGTCGGGATCTGGGCCATATTTCCTGACCTGGAAAAGTACGTCGAGGGACTGAAGGAAATGGCTGACATCATCGGGGTGGACCATGTCTGCGTGGGGACCGATCAACAAGTCGCCCCCGGTGCGCTGCAAGACTATGCGCAGTGGGTCAACCTGATCGCGGCGATGTTACGTGGCGGATTCACGCCCGAAGAGGCGGGGAAGATCGCGGGTGGCAATTACATGCGCATCTTCCGTGCTGCGATGGGATGAAGCACTCACGAGGTCGGAGATTCCATGAATACAGATACAGTGACTCGCGAAGAGTTGCACCACCGCGACGTCGACTTGCGATTTTACCGTCGCAGTGACGGCCTCTTCGAGGTCGAAGGGCGACTGGTCGACACCAAGACACACCCGTTTCGTCGCTTGTTGGCTGAAGAGGATGCCCCGCCAGGTCACCACCTGCACGACATCACCGTTCGCCTTGTGCTAGATGCTGAGCTCCGAGTTCATGCTGCGGATGCAAGAATGTCGGCGACTCCGTTCAGCATCTGCCCGGGGGCTGCAACTGCGCTGCAGGCGCTGGTGGGTCTCAGCATCGGTGCAGGCTGGAACAAGCGCGTACGCGAACTGCTTAGGGGCGTGGCGTCCTGCACGCACATTGTTGAGCTGTTGGGTCCCATGGCCACGACCGTGCTGCAAGGCATCGCGCCGCTACGCCTCGCGTCGACTGATGACCCTGAAGACGACGCACAGCGTCGTTTTCGTGTGGACAGCTGTTACGCGTTCGCGGCAGAGCGCGAAGTTGTGGTTCGCCTGTTGCCGCGCCGGCAGCGCGAGAAACTAGGCACGTCGATCTGACCGGGTCTTTTACCAAAATCAGAGAAAAGTGTGTGACTTACGAGTGATTGCCCAGCGTCACTGGCGTGTCGGCGAACTGGTTGAAGCCGTCGCTATGCTGTTCGCGCGGCTCGTCCGCGAATACCAAGCGGCATGCCGACGCGGGAAGTGGGACCGAGTCACCAAGGACTGAAGGGGCAACATGCCATTCACAACACGCGCGATGTCGCATCAGAATCGAGAGCCTTTTTATGACCACTGATATTCCCCTGCTGCTTGAGCGTGAAGGCGCTGTGGCTTCAATTTGCTTTAACCGGCCGTCGGCGCTCAACGCCATCGACCCGCCCATGGCGCGCGCATTTCTCTCCATTGTGCGCGAATTGGCCGTCGACCCGAGCGTGCGTGCCGTGATCATGCGCGGGGCTGGAAACGGCTTCATGGCCGGAGGTGACCTGGCTGTGTTGAATGCCGACCCGCGACGCGGAGCCGCAGAGCTGATCGGGCCTTTGCACGAGGCCGTTCGTGTGCTGGACACTATGGATGCCCCGCTTGTCGCGCAGGTCCATGGTGTGGCGGCCGGCGCGGGACTGAGTCTGATGCTGCAGGCCGACTTCGTGCTAGCCGCCGCTGGCACGCGCTTCAATCTCGCGTACGCGAACATCGGCGCTAGCTGCGACGTCGGCGCCTCATGGGCACTGCCGCGCCGGGTAGGGCTGAGGCGCGCGCTGGAGATTGCACTGCTTAGCGATACGTACGACGCGGATGCCGCTGAACGCATGGGCTTGATCAACCGTGTGGTACCAGCCGCAGAGCTGGCGGCCGAGGCGTCGGCGCTGGCGCACCGGTTGGCGAATGGCCCAACCCTGGCATTGGGTCACCTTCGTCGATTGATGCGCAGTTTTCAGGACCGCGACCTGGCGGGCCAACTCGACGCCGAGGCAGCTGCCTTTCAGGCCTGCGCTGCCACTGACGACTTTCGTGTCGGCGTTGATGCCTTTCGACATCGGGAGACACCGTCTTTCACCGGCCGTTGAATCCTACTTTCTTTGCTCTTTCTTTATCGACGCAGCGGCGTGCTGGCCGACGCCAGGGTGAACACGCCTCTTACTCATCTGACGCTAACCGGCCAGCCTATCGGCGGCGTCCTGCAGGCCGTTGAGGATGCTGTCTGCCACGTGTTGAGGAAAGCCCTCTGGCAGTAGCGCTCGAACCGTCTTTACGACCCCCGGTGTGCGCGCTACCAGATCGTCCAGGACATGCTCCACCCCCTGGCCGTTTGGGGTTACCACGCCATGTTCGGTACCCACGGCAACCCAGTGCCGGCGTAGGATATTCCGCACAACCCAATGAGGACTCTTCGAGCGCACAGCCATGGCCATCTTGGCTTTATACGGCGACAACTGGTTCGCGCCTTTGCCGATGATAGGGTATGCCGAGAGCACGTCGTATAACGGCGTGAGTTCGTAGGTGCCGCCCTGGCGCAGAAAAATGCTGAAGTTCTTCGCGTGACCGTCTGTGGCGCAAAGCATCCAGAATAGGACCTGCGCCTGAAAGAACATGCGCCGGTCGCGGTCCGGGGAGCGCGACGTGGCCAACAGCTTCATGATTTGGCGTACGCCGGGCCCGCCATCGGACTCGTACTTCAGGTGCGGCGGGGTGCCCGTCGCCTGGCACATGTCTTCCTGGGGCAGGCGGATGAGCCAGCGCTTGCCTTCTTCGGTCTCCCACCACATCCGGTCGAACCGCTCGACTGCCAGCACCTTCATATCCTCGAACATCAGGGGCTTGGTGCGCGCCACCGGCATTTGGTAGGCGTGCAGGATTTCCGAGCATAGCCACTCGTTTTCGACCGAGTCGCGCATGTCGAACTTCATGTTCGCAACCAGGCCCAGAGGTAATTTAAAGATGTGGGTGGTCGGCGTCGAACCATGCGGCCGGCACCATCGGCCGTCGTACCAGAGCAGGGCTGACTTCTCCTGCGCGCCGGCGATGGAAATGCGGAAGTCATCATCGTCGGCGGCTTCTCGGCCGCCCAGCGGCGCTGACGCCAGGGTGTTGCGTAGCAGACGTGCGACCTCGGCATCGGTCATTGGAACCGCGTTCACTTCCTGCGTTCCGCCTGGTGCTTCCGTGCCGGGCATTACCTGTAGTGCGCCGACACAATCCCGGCCGACTTCGGCAAGCAGTGCGAACGCATTGGTCGAGCCGGCCTGAAACCGCCGGGCGACGCGCTCCCGGATTTCTTTACTGTCCGGCAGCAGGTTCTCGAAGTAGGTACGCACGGCATCGCCGCGGAGCAACTGATTGCCCGGGGTGAAGGGGAGGGAGAGCGACAGCGGGCGTCCTAGGCTGGAGGCCACCCAGGCGTCGTCGTACTGCAGGACCTCCCCGATATGAGGTTGCACGCTCCAGGTGCCGACGAATTCGCCGTTCATCCAGAGATTCAGGGAGCGTGTGTGCGAGCGTCGCCCCATGGCTCACCAGTTCGGGCTGGCTGGCGGCTTGATCGCCGCCGATTCGTTGGTCTTGCGCAGGACGAGCTCCACGCCCAGGATGCTCAGGAGTTCCAGCAAGCGGTCGGCGCTGACCTTTTCGGCGTTGCGTTCCAATGAGGAGAGTGTTTGCTGAGTGACACCCAGGCGCATGGCCGTAGCCGCCTGTGTCAAGCCGGCCTGCTTACGAAACGCCTGGAGCAGTGTGGGCAGTTGCTCTGCAGTGCGGACGGTGAAGTCGGGCATACAAACCTCGTGCTATATCGGTGTTTTACAAACTATAGGGTGTAAATACGAAATACGCAATGTGGTTTGTAAAACGAAAATACAAATTATGAACTGTATTTTTGATTTACAGCTTCTAGGCTGTGAAGCGATCGGGCAGTGAAGGCAGCGCGTGGCCGTAGGTAGATAGCAGACATCACTGGACGAAAAAAAGGCCGAAACACGAAGTTTTCGGCCTTTTTCAATCATCTATGAACTTTGGTGGGTGTTCATGGATAAAAATCTTGGAGCGGGAGACGAGTCTCGAACTCGCGACCTCAACCTTGGCAAGGTTGCGCTCTACCAACTGAGCTACTCCCGCATTTTGGTAACACCGGTGTCCGGCACCAAAGAAAAAAATTATAGCAGGATTTTTTCGGGTTGTGCAACTGTGACCATGCTGCGGGCGCCAGGTGCATAATTCTCCCGTTTTTAGATCTGACTTCATTGCTTCATGCCATATCTCGGACTTGGCCTTCATGTGGCCATCGCCCTGTTTTTCGCCGTTCATGCGGTGCGTAGCCAGCAAAACACCTATTGGTTGTTCATCCTGTTTTCATTCCCCGGGCTTGGCAGCATCGTGTACTTTTTCGCGATCTATCTGCCGGAAATGCGTCATTCCCGCGGGTTTCGCACGACGGCAAAGGCAGCGTCACGCTTGATCGATCCCAATCAAGCCGTCCGCAAAGCTCGGCAGGACCTGGAGCGTGCGCCGACGATCCAGCATCGCATGCGGCTGGCAGACTTACTGCTCGAGGCGGGGCAGGCTGCCGAGGCATGCGAGCAGTATCAACAGGCTGCCAATGGCCCGTTTTCGGATGACCCGGATTTGTTGAAGGGCTTGGCACAGGCGCAATATGCCATCGGCGACGTGGCGGGCGCGAAAGCGTCTTTGGAAAAGCTCTTTGTCGCGCAGCCTTCCGCGAAAGAGCAGTCAGGGCCCACATTGCTCTATGCCCGCGTATTGGCACAAACCGGCTCGGAGCAGGCGCGCGAGGCATTCGCTCGGGCTGTCACCTATGGCACCGACGCCGCGGCTCGTTGTCTGTATGCGGATTGGCTGGTCCAGCAAAACAACGAGGCGGATCGCAAACAGGCACACATGCTGTACAGCGATGTTTTGCAGGACGCAAAGCATGGTCCGCGATACGCGCGCCAACATAATCGCGAGTGGATAGATCGCGCCAAGACCGGTTTGGCCGAGATGACGCAGCGATAGCAGCGGAACCAAGCTCAGCAGACTGTCATGTGTCCCATGGAATAATCAGGCAAACGCTCGGCCGCCTTGCCCTGGAACGCAAGTGTTCTCTCGGAATCTGGCGCGGCCGTGCTGCGTGGTTTTCTTTAGGAACAACATGAGTTCAGGTGATTTTCAGCTGCTTGCGACGGCGCTTGCGAGTGTCTTGATTCTGGTGGCATTGATCGTCTCGCGCATCAAGATGCATCCGTTGCTGGCGCTGCTGGTGGTGTCTATCGGGGTCGGCCTCGTGACCGGTATGCCGATTGATCACCTGGTCAAATCGATCACCAATGGCGCGGGCAAGACCTTGGGCGCAGTAGGCCTGGTGGTCGCTCTGGGCGCCATGCTGGGCAAGGTCCTGGCCGATACCGGCGTGACCGAGAGTATTTCGAACTTCATCCTGAACCGTACGTCGGTGCGGGGCCTGCCCTGGGCGATGGCGTTGGTGGCTTTCATCATCGGCATCCCGATGTTTTTCGAAGTCGGCCTGGTGGTATTGCTGCCGCTGATTTTCAGCGTGGCACGCAAAGTCGAGGAAACCTCGACACGACGCGGTTCGGCCTATGTGTACGTGGGTGTGCCTGTCATCGCGGCGTTGGCGTCGATGCACGGCATGGTGCCTCCGCATCCCGGCCCGCTGACGGCGATTGCGACACTCAATACCAGTGTCGGCGCTACGTTGATCTATGGCTTTATCGCCGCCATTCCTGCGATTGTGCTGTCGGGACCGCTATATGCGGCGTTCATCGCGCCTCGTTTGACGGTGCGTCCGGACGAGTCATTGATTGCGCAGTTCTCGCCGCAAACCGATACCGCTGCGAATGCCTCGTCTCGCCCTGGGTTGGGTTTGGGGTTGCTGGCCGCGCTATTGCCGGCACTGTTGATGTTATGTCATGCGTTGGGTGAATTGTTGTTTTCCAAAACGTCGGCCGTCGCGCAGGTGACGGCGTTCTTGGGGAACCCAGTGATCGCCATGTTGATCGGCCTGTTGTTCGCCACCATTGCCTTGGTTTACGCCCGACGCGGCGACGCGGAACATCTGCAGAAATCATTGACCGCGAGTCTGAAGCCGATCGCGGGCGTGTTGTTGATCATCGCTGGCGGCGGTGCCTTTCAGCAAGTGCTGACCGATGCAAAAGTCGGCGATGCGATTGTCCATCTGACGCATCAGTTCGCGCTGTCACCGCTGATTCTGGGCTGGATCATTTCCATGCTGTTGTCCGTATCCACCGGTTCTGCGACGGTCGGGATTGTCGGGGCGGCAGGGTTGTTGGCGCCACTGGCTGGCACTGATGCTGCGTTGAATCTGCCGTTGCTGGCCTTGTCGATCGGTTGCGGTTCGTTGTTTTTCAACTATGCCAATCATGCCGGATTCTGGCTGGTCAAAGAGTCCTTTGGCATGACCATGGGCGAGGCGACCAAGACCATTTCGGTGGTGCAGTCGATTGTGGCGGTAGTGGGCCTGGTCATGGTGTTGTTGTTGAATCTATTGCCGCCGCTGGTGTGACGCGATCCGACGAGAGTGGAACCTCACGATCGCTTCATTACCAGATAGATTCCGGCCGCGGCGAGTGCCATGCCGGGGATCGCCAGCGCCGGCAGCGTTTCCCGCAAGACCACAAACGCAATGATTGCGGTCATCGGCGGCACGAGGAAAAACAGCGCGGACACGCGCGATGCCTCACCGCGCCGGATCATGGCCAGCAGCAATGAGATTGCCAGCAGCGAGTTGCACACGACCAGATAGGCCAGCGATCCGAACAGGCCCGCCGTCCATTGCACCTGCATGGGCTCGAGCCAGAATGCCAATGGAGCTGTGACGGCCAGGCCGACGCTGTACTGCACGGTGTTGGCCGTCAGCACATCGGCTTGCGTGCCAAAACGCTTTTCCCATAATGTGCCTCCCGCGAGGGTGAGCAACGCCAGGACCGCGAATCCCAGCCCCAGTGTCGACGTCAGCGCGATGGATGATTTAGAAAGGATCACAACGATTGCGCCGGTCACGCCCAGGATCAAACCGATCCATCTGCGTAGCCCCACGCTTTCTTTGGCGACCCAGGGCGCGAGCAGCCCGATCAGAATAGGTTGTTGCGAGGTGATCAGCGCAATCGTCCCGGCAGACGTGCCGAGTTTCAGGCTGAGGTACGTGAACGCAAAATAACCGGCCTGGATCAAGAGGCCGGTGCCGATCAGGCTGACCCATTCATGGGCTGTTAACCGAAAGCTCGGCCGGCGCCAGCAACACGCGACTAGAAGCAGCCCTACCACGCACACGTAACGCAATGCCAGAAAGGTCAGCGGGTCGGCATACTGCAACCCGGCCTTCAGGAAAACGAATCCACTGGACCAGAGCAAGAGAAAAAGCGCCGGTGAGGCGATCACCCAATAGGACGTCGATGGTGTTGCGGTTTGATTTCCGGTCTGTGGCACCGTCTTGTCCCAATGTGAATGGCTGTGTTCTCCGGCTATGAGATTAACAATCTTGCAGGGGAAAGGCCATTCACGCGAGATGGAGTGCGGTGAGCAATGCCTCTTGATCCGCTGCCAATTGCTCCGGTGTGCGAAACGCCGTTCCCTGCAGCGACAGGAACTGCACGCTGTTTAATCCCACGCATCCCAGTGCGGCGGATAGATATGGTGTCAGAAAATCCGGTTGTTTGGCGTTGTCTCCTGTGAAAAGCCCTCCGGACGCGATAGCAATATACACAGGACGATCCGGCAGCAGACCGATTTTTTCGCCGGTAGGTGCCGGCGCAAAACTGCGGCCTATGCGCACGATCTGGTCTATCCAGGCTTTGAGTACAGACGGCACCGTGAAGTTGTTCATCGGCGTGCCCATGACCAGGACATCTGCGTCTTCGATTTCCAGAATCAACTGTTCCGACAGACGTGTTGCGCCATTGGCTATGCCTATCGCCAATGTCTCGCGCGAGGCCAACGCAGTCGCGTAATCGGACTCGGCGTGCGGAATCGGATCACCGCCGAGATCGCGGCGCGTGATACGCGCATCAGGATGAGCGGCGAGCAACCGCGCCACAATCGCTGCCGAAAGCTGGCGGCTATGTGATGCGGCTCTCGGGCTGCAATCGATATGGAGAATGTTCATTGGCGCATTCCGATGGCCAGTCGATTGAATGCGCTCATCAAGGCAATCGCAAAGCATAGATCCGAGATTTCGGCATCGCTGAAGTGCGCCTTGAGCGGTTCGAAATCTGCATCGGGCGCATGCGTCAGATCCACATGCGTGAGCGATTCTGTCCATGCCAGTGCGGCGCGTTCGCGTTCTGTGAATCGTTCGCTCACGCGCCAACCCGCGACGCTATCGAGCTTGGCGGTGTCGATGCCGTCGCCGCGTAGCGATTTGCTATGCATTTCCAGGCAGAATGCGCAGCCGTTGATCTGCGACATGCGCAGCCAGATCAGTTCGATCAGCGATTTTCCCAGGCCGCTTTTTTCCAGGGCTTTTTTGGTGACCATGAAACCTTGATAGGCTTCGGGGGAAAGTGTCCAATAAGGAAGGCGTAGTGTGCTCATTGTCTGTTCCGATGAGGGATACTCAAGAATAAAAAGCAGCGATAAGAGAAATTTACAGCTGCTGACCGAAATGCAGCCCTGTGGCCAACAAGCCTTGACGAAAATAAAAGCGTTGCCCCAAAGCATTGGCCAGGCCAGTGTCCAGCACAAAATGCGCGCAACCTTGGCGGCGCGCTTCGTCGCGCACGCTGTCGATCAGCGTTGCGCCCACGCGATGCCGGCGCGAATTCCCTGTGGTGATCAGGTCATCGAGATAAAGAAAGCGTCCGTATATCAAGTTTTCCTGCAGGCGATACCCTGCCAACCCTTGAATCTGTTCGTCTCGCCAGGCTGCCAGCAGGCGGTAACCCTGTTCGGCTTGCCGGCGTACCTGGGCGGTAAAGGCACTGGCGCCGGTCAGATGCGGGCGCAATTCCCGCATGACTACAAAACCGGCTTGATAGTCTTGATCGCTCTCAAGATGTCGTAAATGAAGATCGGACATGAGATTTCCTTGTGGTGAGGCCTCTAATTTAGGAAAATCTTGACCTATCAGGTAGGTGCAAGATTTGAATAAATTAATAGGACATGATTTATGGACTGGCGTGACCTGAGGTTGAGCCGGAAGCAAGGAGGACCGGTTTATTTGCAGCTATATCGCCGATACCGAGAGGCGATCGAGTCAGGCAAGCTGTCGCCAGGTGATCGTGTTCCTTCTGTGCGCAGCCTTGCCAGCGAGTTGAACCTGGCGCGTGGAACCATCGAGACGGCGTATCAAATGCTGGTCGCCGAGGGTTATTTCGTGGCGCGCGGTGCGGCCGGGACAGTGGTGTCGCCGCGATTGGGAACGCTATCGGAGCCTGTTCACGTCAAGGCGTCCAGCTCTGGGACGCATACGTTGGCACGTCCGCTGGAGATGCTAGGAGACGATGTGCCCTTCAGGCTGGGGTTGCCTGCACTGGATGCCTTTCCACGTAAAACCTGGGCCCGCCTAGCGGGGCGCAGCCTGCGTACGCTGGAGACGGCGTCGATGCTGGCGCCCGATCCGGCGGGATACGAGCCCCTGCGGCGCGCTATTGCGGCTTACCTGGGTATTTCCCGCGGTATCGCTTGCTCGCATGAGCAGGTGTTTGTGACGGTCGGCTATCGAGGTGCGTTGGAACTGGTTTATCGCACCCTGTTGCAAGCCGGAGATCTGGGGTGGTATGAGGAGCCCGGCTATCTCTTTGCTCGACAGTGTTTACACCAACTCGGCTTGCGTTTGATGCCCGTTACGGTCGATGGCGAAGGCCTGAATGTGGATGTCGGAAAACGGCGCGCGGATCAAGCGCGTTTTGTGGTGGTGACACCGGCTCATCAGAGCCCCATGGGGATGGCGCTATCGCTGCCCCGCCGGCTGCAATTGCTGGAATGGGCCAGCCATCACCAGGCTTGGATCATCGAAGACGACTACGACAGCGAGTTTCGCTATCACGGGCGTCCCTTGCCGGCATTGAAAAGCCTGGATCGGGAGGGCAGCGTGCTCTATACCGGGACGTTTAGCAAAGTGCTGTTTCCCGGATTGCGATTGGCCTACTTGGTCGTGCCGGATTCGCAAGTACAGCGGTTCCGGGACATCGTGGAGCACATGCCGGGCGCAGGCTCAATGCTGCCGCAAGCCATGGTCGCCGATTTCATCGAGCAAGGACACTTTGCGCGGCATCTGCGCAGGATGCGTTCTCTTTATGCTGAAAGACGCACTTATGTCGTCGATGCGCTGCAACGTACGCTGGGCGATCGGCTATATGTCGAACCCCAGGCTGGAGGCATTCAAGTGATGGCGCATTTACAGGGGGAGTTTGACGACAGACACATCGCGACCCAGGCGCAGGCCAATGGACTGGCTGTCCAGGCATTGAGTCAATGGTGCATGCGTAAATCGCCGCTATCGGGATTGATCATGGGTTTTGCCAATTTCGCTACGCCCGAGGCCGCCCAGGCCGCCGTGCGGCGATTGGCGGAGTTGGTCGTCGAGCGGTAGGGTTCACACGGCCTCTCCGATTTCACGGCGAATCAGTTCTGCGATGGCGCGTTGGCGGGGGGCAGGCATTCGATCGAGAATGCACGAGACGCTGAGCGCCAACCGCGGGTACCCGGAACGGTCGCGCAATGCGACGCCAACGCCGAGTACGCCCGAGACGGCGGCATTGCCGACAGTTGCCCATCCTCTGTCACGCGTGGCTTCGACCAACAGTCTCATGTGGGCCATGGTCATGTTTCCGTATGAGCGCAACGCCTCACGGTTTTGCTGGATGACGGCTTCCGCCTCATCTGGGGGTAAAGCCGCCAGCAACGCCAGCCCTGCCGCGCCGACTCCCAAGGGCTGACGATGGCCGATGGTCACGGCCAATACCTGAACGGGGTAGCTGCCGATTTCCCGATGCAGGCACAACGAGTCGGAACCAACACGGCAGATCAAAAAAGACGAGTCGCCCGTGTGATCGCTGATGCGTCGCATGGCAGGAGCGAGCCGCGCCACTGACAGCGTCTGCTCGTCACCCAATTGCGGCCAGAGCGACGCTGCGCGGTACAGGCCCGTTTGCGGATCGCGAACGGCATAGCCTTCTTCGACGAGGACGGAGATATAGCGATAGACACTCGTGCGCTGCATGGACAGCGCCCGGGCAATCCCGTTGATGTCCAGCCCCTCGGGGGAGCGTCGCAGTGCTGCAAGGATATGCAGCCCCCGTCTCAGGGTGCTTGCGCCATGGCTACTGTTTTGGGAGTCTTTGTTCATTATTCAAACACAACATCTTTGCGAGATATCCGAGCGAGCACATCATAGATCGCACAGGACAAACCTATATTGTCCAAATAATAAACAACCCATTGGAGACTGCAATGCATTCTGTTATGCGACGTTTTGCCGGCTGCCTGACACTCGCCCTCGTGAGCATCGGCTTTGCGACTGGCGCTCAGGCGGCGGACAACTATCCTTCTCGTCCTATCACACTGGTCGTCGGCTATGCGGCCGGCGGCGCCACAGACATCGTGGCTCGTCTGATGGCGAAGTCTTTGTCGGACTCGCTGGGCCAGGCGGTGGTCGTCGAGAATCGCCCCGGCGCCAACAGCAACATCGGCGCCGAAGTGGTATCCCGCGCCAAGCCTGACGGCTATACCTTGTACGTCGGTTCGATCGCGAACACGATCAACCGCACGCTGTACGAAAAGCTGAACTACGATTTCAAGAAAGACTTCGCGCCTGTGGCATTGCTGGCCACCATACCGAACATCCTGGTGGTGCATCCCAGCCTGCCCATCAAGTCGGTGCAGGAATACATCGCTTACGCCAAGAGCCATCCCGGCAAGCTGACCTGCGCCTCATCGGGCAGCGGTTCTTCTATCCATCTGTCGTGCGAGCTCTTCAAAATGGCGACCGGCACGGATATTTTGCACGTGCCTTATCGCGGCAGCGGACCGGCGGTCGCCGATTTGTTAGGCGGGCAGGTGAACTCGATGTTCGACAACCTGCCGTCATCGCTACCGCAAGTCCAGGCAGGCAAGCTGCGTGTCCTGGGCGTGACGTCGCTTGAGCGAGTCCCCTTTGTGCCTGACGTGCCGACCTTGGCGGAATCTGGTTTGTCAGGGTTCTCTGTGCAGTCGTGGTTTGCGGTGATGGCGCCTGCAGGCACACCTGTTGCCGTCGTCGAAAAACTGAATGCCGCGATCAACAAAGGCCTGACGGGGAACGAGATGCGCAGTGCGTACGAAAACGGCGGGTTCGTGCTGCCCGCACAACCCAATACGCCGGCAACCTTGCAGGCATTCATCGATAGCGAGATCGCGAAGTGGGGCAAGGTCGTGACCTCGGCTGGCATCAAAGTGCAATAACCATCTCAGGAGCTGTTTGTGTACCCGATTGATTTTTTTCTGCGGGCGGCTGCTCGCTTTGGTGATCGCATCGCGTTGGATACGCCACAAGGTGCCTGGACCTACGACCGCCTGCGCCGCGAGTCGCTGGCACTGGCGACCGCGTTGCAGACGCTCGATCCTGCACCGCAAAGCCGAGTCGCTATTTGCGCGGGCAACACCGCACAGCATGTGGTGGCGTTGCTCGCTGTCATTGCTGCGGGAAAAATCTGGGTACCCCTGAACTATCGCAGCACCAAGTCGGAGATCGTGCGCATTCTGGATGCGACTGAGCCCAGTATCGTGATGACCGATGGTATGGGGGATGCGTTGGTAGATGTCGGTCAGGCCGTGCATATACGCCTGGATGCGCCGGCTGATGGGCTGGCTCTCGCCAGCCTGCTAAAGACTTACGAGGGCCGCGAACCGGTGCGTTGCGAGCCCGGGACCGACGCTACGCAAGCGATTAAATTCACGGGCGGCACGACGGGACTGCCCAAGGGCGTGATGCAACCCTATCGTGCCTGGACGGCGGTGATCGTCAATCAGATCCATGCATGGAAATTGACCAGCGATGATCGCTACGTCGTCGCCGCACCGGTGACACATGGCACCTCGACATATTTGTTGCCGGTGTTGGCACAAGGCGGCACGCATGTCTTTCTCGAGGAGTCTTCGCCTGCCACGATTACCGCAGCGTTCCGCGAGCGCGGGGGGACGTTGTCATTTATGCCGCCCACACTGATCTATATGATCATGGCGCAGCCCGGTGTGTCGCGTGCAGATTTTCCGCAGCTGCGTAATCTGATCTACGGCGGGGCACCGATGCCGGTCGAGAAATTTGAGCAGGTCCGTGAATTTTTCGGCCCTGTGATCGGTTCTACCTATGGCCAGACCGAGTCGCCGCAAATCGTGACTGTCATCACGCCAGAGGATTTTGCTGATCCCGCCAATGTGGGATCCGTGGGCTGCGCAACGTGGTTTTCAGCGTTCGCCATCATGAACGCCGAGGGACGGATTCAACCGGCAGGTCAACCGGGCGAGGTTGTCGTGCGCGGCGATTTGGTGATGACGGGCTACTGGAGGCTGCCGGAAAAAACAGCTGAGACGCTTGTCGACGGATGGCTGCATACGGGGGACGTCGGTGTCGTCGACGAGCGTGGTTTTTTATATATCAAAGACCGCTTACGCGACGTGATCATCACGGGCGGCTTCAACGTCTATCCCATTGATGTCGAGAACGCGTTGGCGCAACATCCCGCGGTCTATGAATGCTCGGTGTTCGGCATTCCAGACGATAAGTGGGGCGAGGCCGTGCAGGCCGCTGTGCAATTCCATCCCGGCCTCTCGGTCGATTCGCAGGAACTGATGTCATTCGTTCGCGATCGGCTCGGCCCGGTGCACACGCCCAAACGCATTCATGTGATCGATAGCCTGCCGCGTTCGCCGGTCGGCAAGGTCCTCAAAAACGTTGTTCGAGATTCCGTGCTGAAGGAGGCCGTATGAACCGTCCCGTTACCCATCTGTGCGCCCATCATCTCGAGGGCATGTCGTACCGTGATGCCGATCTGGTCGAGGATCTGATTGGCAAGAAGACATTTTCCGAAGTGATGTTTTCACAAATCATGGGCCGCGATGCGCGGCCGGTGGACTTGCGCATTGTCGATGCCGTATTGATCACGCTGATGGAGCATGGATTAACGCCCAGCGCGATCGCAACACGCGTGGTGTACATGAGTGCACCGGAGAATCTGCAAGGCGCCGTGGCGGCTGGCTTGATGGCGGTCGGCAGCAGTTTTGTCGGTACGATGGAAAACTGCTCTGTGCTGCTCGATCGGATTCTCAAGGCAGACGACGCAGAGGCCGAGGCGCGCGACATCGTGCAGGCGCATCGAGATACTAAAAAGCCATTGCCTGGATTCGGCCACCACTTGCACAAGCCGGATGATCCGCGTGCGCTCAAACTATTGGCTTTGGCAAAAGCGGAGCCGGATCTGCAAGGCAAGTGGGTTAGCGCATTGGAACTGCTCGCTCGCACCGTCGACGAGATCTACGGTCGGCACATCACCATCAACGCAACCGGAGCCGTGGCGGCGTTGTTGGGTGAGCTGGGTATTCCGACCAATTTGATGCGCGGATTTGCGGTGATTTCGCGGGCAGCAGGACTGGTATCGCATATTGCCGAAGAACAACAAGACCCGTCTGGACGATTTATCTGGGAAACGATTGACCGTGAGATTCCGTATGTCGGAGCAGGGAAATCGGCGCATCACCAAGCGGGGGATTGAAGATGAGCACTTTCGACGCCAAAGGCTCGTCGCCGCCTGCCGTGCTCGTGACGGGCGGCAGCGCGGGTATAGGCCGAGCGGTGATTGAACGCTTGCTGCAAGAGGGATACGAAGTCATCAACTTTGATGTCAGCGCGCCGGCCCAGTGTTTGCCAGGCGAGACGCACGTCTGCGTCGATCTCGCGAATGCGGCGGACACCCGTCAGGCGGCTGCGGCATTGGTGGCAGAACGTGACGTCCTGCGTCTGGTGAATAACGCGGGGACGGTGCGGCCCGCCTTGCTCGAGCATGCATCGACGGAGGACCTGGCGTTCGTGATGGCGTTGAACATCCAGACGCCGATGTTACTGATGCAGGCACTGTTGCCGACGATGCGCCGTCACCGGTTTGGGCGGGTCGTGAATATTTCCAGCCGTGCTGCCTTGGGCAAAACCGAGCGCACCGTCTATGCGGCTAGTAAGGCAGGCCTGTTGGGGATGACGCGTACGTGGGCTCTGGAGATGGGCGGCGATGGGATCACGGTCAATGCGATCGGGCCAGGTCCGATCGCGACCGAACTGTTCGAGCGGGTCAACCCTCCAGGCGCACCGCAAACTGAAAGAATCCGGGCAAGTATTCCAGTGGGGCGCATGGGCACCCCTGCGGATGTGGCCCACGGAGTGGCCTCTCTGTTGGATGACCGAGCCGGGTTCATCACTGGACAGGTGTTGTATGTATGCGGCGGTATGACCGTAGGCCTGGGGAACGCAGCATGAGCACAGATCTCGACTACCTGCAGACGGTGCTGCCCGCCCCGAGCGCCAGGCTGGCGGGGAAGGTCGTCCTGGTGTCAGGGGGAGGTTCCAGCGGCCCGGGGTGGAGCATAGGCAAGGCTTGTTGCGTCACCTTGGCTCGTCATGGCGCCTCCGTGTGCGTGTTGGATGCCAATCTCGATGCGGCCCGGGATGCGCTATGTGCCGTCAAGGCGTTGGGCGCACAGGGTATCGCGTTGCAGGCCGATGTCGCTGATGCGGCAGCGATGGAGCGCGCCGTGCAGGCGGTGATGTCCGCATACGGCCGGATCGATATCCTGCAGGCAAACGCCGGCATAGGCAAAGTCGGCGGGCCCGAAGACATCGCATTAGCCGATTGGGAGCGCATTCAGAAAGTCAACGTCGATAGCCTGCTGATCGCGAGCCGGTTGATCCTGCCCATTATGAGTAAACAGGGTCATGGGTCGATCATCACCGTCTCGTCGGTCGCCGGCATGCGCTATTTGGGCTATCCGCATCTGGCCTACAACGTCACCAAAGCCGCCATCATCCATTTTGCCCGCATGATCGCTCAACAGTATGCGGAGCAGGGCATCCGTGCCAATACGGTTGTGCCGGGTTTGATCGACACGCCACGCGTGCGCAACACCGTGGCAAAGATGTTTTCGGCTGACGATTTTGAGCAAGCCAAAGCCGCGCGGGATCGGCAGGTACCCATGGGGCGCATGGGCACGCCGTGGGAGGTCGCCAACGCGGTCGCGTTCCTGGCCTCGGACGAGGCCGCCTATATCACGGGTACCGAACTGGTCGTGGATGGCGGGTTGATCGGCAAATACGTGTGAATTCCTGAAGACCCCTGCACGCCTGCCGTGTGGCATGCGTGGCGGTGTGTCATCGACACAATCACAAACCATATCAGTGGTGTTTATCAAGGGAGTTTGAAATGTGGAATCGCCGCAGTATCAAATCGTTGGTAAGCTTGGCTGCCGTCACGGCAGGGTTGGCTTGTGCTGTACCGGTATTGGCAGACGAGCCGTATCCTCAACGGCCTGTCACGATCGTCGTGGCTTTTGCTCCGGGAGGAGCAACTGATGTACTGGCCCGCAAGTTAGCGCAAAAACTGGGGGATCATTACAAGCAGTCGTTTGTCGTCGAGAACAAGCCGGGGGCAGGGGGAAACATTGGTACCGCCTACGCGGGCCGGGCCAAACCCGATGGCTATACGCTGTATCTTGGTACGGTTGCATCGCACGGCGTCGCCCCCAATCTGTACAAGAACGTGGGCTATGACCCTGTCAAGGATTTCGCACCTATCGGCTTGATCGCCGCGAGCCCTCAAATCGTCGTCGTGAACAAAGACTCGCCGCTGCATTCGATCGGCGACTTGGTGCAACACGGTAAGAGCGGCAACGCCACCTATGCCTCGTCAGGTGCGGGGACCACGATTCATTTGGCTGGCGAGATGTTCAACATCAAAGCCGGCACCAAGATGGAACACGTGCCTTTTTCTGGCAGTGGGCCCGCCGTCAATGCTTTGCTGGGCGGACATGTGGACGTGATGTTTGATGACATGCCGTCGTCGGCACCCCATGTGAAAGCCGGCAGCCTGCGTGCCTTGGCGGTAACGGGTACGACACGCTCTGACTTGTTTCCCGATTTACCCACATTGTCGGAGGTGGGTAAACCGTATGGATTAGAGGGTTTCGATGTCTCTGCCTGGTTCTTTCTGGGAGCACCGGCGGGCATTCCGGACGATATTGCAGACTCCCTTAACCGGACGCTCAACACAATCTTGGTCGAGGATGATATGCGGCGTTATGCCGCTGAACGCGGCGCCGGGACCTTGCCCGGAACACGTGATGAAGCTCGGCAGTTTATTGCCAAGGAGCTGAAAAAATGGGACGACATCATCACCCTGGGCAATATTCCGAAGCTGTAGCTTCGGCATCGGGAGTCCTCGCGTATAACCAGGAGCGTGCGGTGAAAAGTATGGCCAGCGGACAGCTTGAAATAATTGAAAAGTGGCAAGAAATGGCAAATCGCCTGGCCGAGGCCGCGATGCCCAGCCTAGGTTTGACGTCGATCCCTATGGCACAGGCATTGCACGCCACCGCCCAGGTGGAGCCGAGCCGCGATGCGGTCAATATGCCAACTGCTGAACTGGGTTGGCACGATTGGTGGGAAAAGCGGGCAGGCCTTGCCGCGCGCGCTTTCAGCGTGCAAGACCTGGCGAACATATCGCTGGATCGTTTGGCTCGCGTGAATGACGTGACGATGGCGTGCGTTGAATTGCTTCGTGAGTCAGCGCTTGATCAGGCCCGCGCATTGGACAAGCGTTTGGCAAGTGGGCTAGCGCTGGGGCCGGTAGGTGGAATGCCGTTGGCACATAAGGACCTGTTGCACCGCACAGGCTATGAGACAGGCTACGGTATGGCGGGTCCAGCCGCGAAGGCTTCGTTCGATGCTACCGTGTTGCGTCGTTTTGACGAAGCCGGAGCATTGCACTTGGCTCGGCTGCATATGACGGAACTTGCGTTTGACCCGTCCGGCACCAACGAAATGGCGGGCCATTGCCGCAATCCCTGGTCGATCGATCACATTCCCGGCGGATCATCTAGCGGCTCGGCCGCTGTGGTCGCCGCGGGCGCTGTGGATGGGGCATTGGGCAGCGACACCGGGGGCTCGATCCGTATTCCTGCCGCATTATGTGGCGTGACGGGTTTAAAGCCTACCTATGGTTTGGTCAGCCGCGCAGGCGCGATGAGTTTGAGCGCTACGCACGATCATCTCGGGCCTATTGCGCGCAGTGCACGAGATTGTGCGCTGATGTTGCAGGCAATCGCAGGGTACGACGGTGCAGATGCGGGCAGTGTGCCGGCCCCGGAAAACAACCATTACGTTGACGGGATTGATAGATCGGTGGCGGGGCTGAGGATAGGCGTGCTGCAGGGGGGCTTCGCCGACGGCGTGGATTCACGAATACAAGCCGTCATGACGCAAAGCCTGGCGTCGTTGAGATCGCTCGGAGCCGACATTCGGGAGGTGCCGGAATTCCCCTACGATACGCTTAATGAAATGGCGATCTTGATGATTCGTGCCGAAGCCACGTCGTTGTATGAGCGCCTGATAAGGCCTGGGACTGACGCCGTCCTGGGCGACTTTACCCGCGCCAGGCTGCAGGAAGGCACGCCGATTCCCGCCTCCCTGTATCTGCAGGCGATGGCTCTGCGTGGTCCGTTATTGGTGCAGTTTGTGCGGACGGTCATGTCAGATGTGGATGTACTGATGGCGCCTGTTTTTCCCCTGCCGACACCACGTGTCGATGCGTTTGACACGATGAATGCCGAGTCACGGCGTTTGCGTGGCGAATTGACGCGCCTTACCCGGCCGTTCAACTACCTAGGCTTGCCCTCGTTGTCGTTGCCAGGAGGAACCTGTGTGCCTGACGACGAAACGGCCGCGCTTCCAGTAGGGTTCCAGTTGATTGGGCGCCCTTACAGCGAGTCATTGCTATTGAGGCTCGGGCATGCATTTCAGAAAAACACGGCATGGCATCTCCGCATGCCTGCGTTGGCCACGCTATAGGGTTTCCCTTGGGCATAAGTCGCCGCCCTGAATGGTTGCTGCCAGTCTTATATAAGACTGGCATAATAATACCTGCCGGCACCTATCCCTTTGTTTGTTCCTTGCCCGAGGAACGGCCGCCGGCTCTGGCCGTCCTTTACCCGACTTTATGTCTGCCCCGTCTCCCTCCAGCCGCTCTGCGCTATTTCATCAGCCCTCCGGTTTCCTGTCGTTTCTGCTCGCTCGTGTATTGGCCATGGTTGCTACGCAGGTGCAGGCAGTGGTGGTGGCTTGGCAGGTTTACGATCTGACGCGCGAACCCATGGCGTTGGCCTATGTGGGGTTGGCCCAGTTCCTGCCCATGCTGTTCTTGTTACTGCCAGCAGGAGACCTGATTGATCGATTGCCGCGCAAACACATTCTGGGAGTGAGTTGGGGTGTAGGCGCAGTCTGCAGCGCCTTGCTATGGTGGCTATCGGATCATGGATACGACGGCGTCTCGAATATATATGCCGTGCTGGTATTGTTCGGCGCTTCGCGCGCGTTCTCCGGGCCGGCGATGCAAAGTCTGCTGCCCCAATTAGTCACGCGCGAACAATTGCCTCAGGCGATTGCCACGAACACCATGGTGATGCGCAGCGCAGCGATCGGTGCTCCCATGCTGGGTGGTTTGCTGTACGGCGCAGGTGGCAGCCACGCGACGTATCCCATCTGTATGGTGGCGTTTGCTGCAGGGGCGCTGTTACTGCAAAAAGTGCGTGTTTTGTATTCGACGGCCCACCAGAACGGGGCCGCTACGTCGCAGGCGGGCAGCACCAATATCTGGCAGCGTTTTGGTATCGGCATTCGTTTTATTTTCCGCCGCCCCATGATTCTAGGAACGATTTCGCTGGATCTGTTTGCCGTGCTGCTGGGTGGGGTTGTGGCGCTGTTGCCTATTTATGCTCACGAAGTCCTGCAGGTAGGGCCGCAGGGGCTGGGCCTGTTACGCAGCTCCGCCGCAGTCGGCGAGGTGGTGGCGGGTATCTGCCTCAGCATGTTCCCCTTTAACGCCAAGGTGGGCCAACGGATGTTGCTGGCGGTGGCAGTGTTCGGCATTGCCAATCTGGTGTTCGCGTTATCGCACTGGATGTGGCTGTCGTGCCTCGCGCTAGCCGTCGCGGGCGCGGCTGATATGGTGAGCGTGTATGTACGAGGCGCCTTGCTCCAATTTGCGACACCCGACGAGATGCGCGGCCGGGTCAATGCCGTGAACATGCTGTTTATCGGTTCGTCCAATGAGCTGGGCGAGTTCCGCGCCGGCGCCAGCGCGGCCTGGATCGGCGCTGTGCCGGCGGCGATAGCGGGCGGTCTTTGTACCTTGGGCGTAGTGGGCCTGTGGAGTTATCTGTTCCCGCCATTGCGTACTGTCAATCGATTTGAGGATGCGCAAAACCGGGATTGATCCCGGCCCTGATGCGCGTATTACGTCAGGCAGCGAACGGTGCGAGGTGTTGATGAATACCCGGGTGATCCAATCATAGTCGGCGAAGACGTCTTCCCTGCCTCGCAGGAACGGTTGCGCGACTCAGGACGTTAGCGATCCTTGAGTCGCGTCATACGTGTTCACAAGATCGGAAACAGCGTTATCGCACCGATTTGAATGCGGCGCGCAGTTCCTCGGCAAACAGCTGCGGCTGTTCCCATGCTGCGAAATGGCCACCCTTGGCTGCTGTATGGTAGTAGTACAGAGAAGGATACGCCTGCTTGCTCCAGCTCTCCGGTGCTTGGTAGATCTCGTGCGGAAAGACGGTAATGGCTACCGGCACTTTGATGTCGCGTGTCTTTTGGGTTTCGGCGCTGAAATTATTGTTATTGTTTTCCCAGTAGAAGCGCGACGACGATGCCCCTGTATTGGTGAGCCAATACAGCGTAATGTCGTCCAGGATGGCATCACGGGATATCACTTGCTCCGGCCTGCCATTGCTGTCGCTCCATTCGGCGATTTTTTCATAGGCGAATGAGGCCAGGCCCAGGGGCGAATCCGTCAATGAATAGCCGATGGTTTGCGGACGCGTGACCATCATGGCGCCGTAGGCAGCATTGCGGCCAAAGAAAGTACTCAAGGTTTGGTAGGCCTTGCGCTCCGGGTCGGTGAGTTGGGCCGGTGCGGGGTCGCCGGCAAGGAGCGACTTCATCAGCGGACCAGGTACCGTGGCGGGCATATTCAAGTGAATTGCCTTGAGTCCTGGCGGCGCCTGGCGTGCGAGTGCGTCGGAAATGACGGAGCCATGGTCACCGCCTTGCGATACATATTCCTTATACCCAAGCCGTTTCATCAGGACGTCCCACGCGTGCGCGGTGCGATCGGGCCCCCAACCCAAATCCGTGGGTTTTTCCGAAAAACCATAGCCAGGAATTGACGGAATGACCACGTCGAATGCATCCTCTGCGCGGCCGCCGTAGGCGGTGGGGTCGGTCAGCGGCCCGATGGTCTTGATGAACTCGAAGATCGAGCCTGGCCAGCCGTGCGTCAGAATGATTGGCAAGGCGTTCGGATTGCGCGATTTGACATGAATGAAATGGATGTCGATACCATCGATCCTGGTCACGAATTGAGGCAGCGCGTTCAACTGAGCTTCGGCCTTGCGCCAGTCGTACTGGGTACCCCAGTATTTCAGGAGTTCCTGCATACGCGCGGTCTGGATACCCTGAGAATCATCATTGACGGTTTCCTTGTCCGGCCAACGCGTGGCAGCAATACGCCGGCGCAGGTCGTCGATCTGGGCCTGGGGCACGTGTACGTGGAACGGGCGAATGCTTTCGTCGGCGTTGGCATCGGCAGGTACCGTAGCAGTGGCCTGGGCCGTAGTTCCTGCGGCGCTGGCGGGCTGTATGTATCCAACCAGAGCGATCGTTGCCAGGGAGGCAGTAGCAAGCACACGTCGGATAGACTGGGAATTCTGAATCAGAGCATGAGGCATGATGGTTATCCAGGTTGACTCCAATTGATGCAGAGATCAGGAGCAAGGTTGAACGAGCCATCACAGTCTAGAAATGGAGTGTCGCTGATATGTGTCGGTGCGAATGCGTTTTGCGGTCGTTCTGTATCCGTTGTGTGGTGGTAGATACAGGGAGGTACATGGAATTGGATGTGCGCTGCCAATCCATTGTTCACCAAGGCAGGCTGACCCAGGTGGAGTGATATGTTCCCGCCATTGCGCGCACTGTCACTCGATTTGAGGATGCGTAAAGCCGGGATTGATTCCGGCCCGGGTTGTGTCAACGGCTGCGTTGCCGCAGATGTTGCGGCCCCAACTCTGACGGGTTCAGCACGCCCAGCAAGGCCATGTTGCGCGCCATTTCCGTAGCGAGAATACCGATGGCGTGCGTGACGCCTGCCTGCCCGGCCACGGCGCCGGCGTAATTGAACGGCCGACCGACGAACACGAATTTTGCACCCAAGGCCAACGCCATGAGGACATCGCTGCCTCGACGAAAACCGCCATCTATCATGACGGGATAATCCGGGCCTACTGCACGTACGACATCGGGCAGTGCGCGCAAGGGAGCGATCGCGCCATCGAGTTGCCTGCCGCCATGGTTCGAGACAATGATGCCGTCAGCGCCATATTGCCGTGCCATTTGCGCGTCTTCCGGGGCAAGAATGCCTTTGATGACGAGGCGGCCTTTCCAACGCTCGCGTATCTGTTGCACGTGCGCCCAGTTCAGATGATCGCGGGCGCCAAATTCGCGCATGACGTTCGACGCGATGATGGGCGCGCCGCGTGTGGCGTGGGAGTTTTCGAAATGCGGCACGCCATGACGCAGAATGGTTTTGAATGCGGTGCCGAACAGCCAACGGGGATGGGTGATGCCATCCCAGGCCAGACGCACACTGGGGCGCAGCGGCGTGGAAAAGCGCGCGCGGATATTGTTTTCGCGATTACCCGAAACTGGGACGTCGGCGGTGACGACGAGCGTTTTGAATCCCGCGGCCGCGACACGGTCCACCAAGGCGTCGATGCGTTCGGGTTCGCCAGGAACATAGGCCTGAAACCAGGCTTTAGGATTGGCGGCGGCGATGTCTTCCAGGCGGATGAGCGAAGACCCGCTCATGATGGCGGGGATCTGCGCTGCCGCGGCGGCCTGTGTCTGGATCAGATCGCCCCGGTAGGCTGACAACGCGCTCACGCCCATGGGGGCGATGCCGATGGGCGCGGCCCAGCGTTCGTCGAACAGCGTCGTGGCCAGTGAACGGCGCGAGGTGCTGATGAATACCCGGGGGATCCAATCGTAGTCGGCGAAGGCATCCTCGCTGCCGTGTAGCGCACGATCGGTTTCGCAGCCGCCGCTGACGTAGGCAAAGATGGGCGAGGGCAGATGGCGGCGAGCGGCTTCCTCGAAATCCGCCAGCGACAGCACGCGTCGCAAGCGTTGGGGCACCTGCCATCCACCCGTATTGGATTTGGTGGGAGAGGTGTGGCTGGCGATGGGGTAGTCCTGTAGGCGGAGTTCGTCTTGCATGAAAATTCCGGAATGAGCGAGTAAGGTCGTATGCTAGAGCGAAATAATCAAGTAATGGGCGATAATTCGTCGTTCCATAAGTAAGGAATTCTTGACAATAGCGCAGCTGCCTCAGAAAAGGCTGCCATCGCGCATTCTGGATAGCCAGGGGCTCGGACAACCTATGAAACTGCAGTATTTGGCCACGCTTTCCGCCGTTGTCGCGCACGGTAATCTGACCGCCGCCGCCGAACAGGTCAATCTGACACGCAGCGCCGTCAGCTTGCAGATGAAGCAACTGGAGGCGTATTTCGGGCAGTTGCTGTTCGACAGGTCCGGGCGTCATGTGCAGCCTACTGCCTTTGCGCGCGAGGTGGTGCGTACGGTAGATCGAGCCATGGCCGAAATCGAGGCGTTGCGCAGTCATGCGGCCCGTGCGCCCGGCGGACTGGTTCGGCTGGGCATCACTGATTCCGCGCAGACCACGCTTTTGCCATTGGCGTTCGCCGATCTGTTGCGCAGCGCGCCGCAGGTGGAGCTGCAAATCGAACGCGGTTCGACGCCCATTTTGCTGGACGAATTAAAAGCCGGCAGGATCGATGTGGCGGTGCTGATCCGGCCGCCTACCGGCGGATCGAGCCGGCTGTTGTGGACGGAGTTGCTGAATGACGAACTGGTGCTCGTGGTGCCCAAGGGATTGAGATCTGCACCGCCCGCTCAGATTTTGCGTGAGCAGCCCTGGATCCGATTTGACCGCCGTATGGTCGCGGGCCGCATGGCTGGGCAATTCGTGGAAAAGCTCGTGCCTCAGCGGCAGGCGTTGATCGATCTGCCGTCGATAGATGCGATTGTGGCCATGGTTGGCGCGGGTGTCGGCGTGTCGGTGCTGCCGCGATTACGCGTCGAGCATTTGCATGCACACGCCGTGCGTGAAGTGAGCCTGGGACCGAACGCGCCAGTACGCAAGCTCGCCATGGTGCGTCGCAAAGCCGAGTCGGATCATCGGCTGCTGGATATTGTGGAGACGTCTTTTGTGGCGGCGGCGCGGCAGTTAACAGAGGGCGGGCGTCACTCGGGATAGTCGCAGCGGCCTAACCCCGCCATTGCTGATAAGCCAGACGCGTCACGGTGGAGACCGAGTCCAGTACCTTCTGATGACTCACTTGGTGCCGTAGCATCAGCCGTGCATCGGCCACGTTGCGCGATTTGCAGTACCAGTGGCAGCTGTGCTGAAACAGATACAACTCTGCCGAGAGGTGATACGCGCGGGTTTTGGGATCCCAGCCATCGTTGTTGTCTACGACATGGCGCAAGCCCGCTGCGTGGATATGCAGCAGTTCACGAAAATCCCGCGTCATGCTGGGTAGAAAGCGCTCGATGTAAGGGACACAGAACGACAGCATGCACATGGGCGTGTCCTGGCGGCTTTCCTGTTGCATGGATTTGGCCAGTGACAGTACTTGTGCAGCCACGGAGCGCTCGGTGGGAGCAAAGGTCTCCAGCACCTGGAGCTGACGGGCTTCGGTGTCCGCCTTGATGGCGCGAATGTAGCCTTGTGTGAGGGTTTCCATGTGGCGCTCGAGTTGCAGGTTGGCCAAATGGCGTCCGAGCAAAACGATGTGCGTGCGCTGATAACGCACGCGCAATACCTGCCATACCACGACTACTGCCAACAACGTTAATGCGATGTCCATCGCTTGTGATCCTTCTATGTCCTACCGATACGCCGGCGCACAAGACAAAGGGCCTAAACCGAAGTCTGGCCCTTTTTCAAATTGGGAGAGAGACGAGATCTGCATTAGAACATTAAGTCGTTGTTCCTGAATGGATCCTTGGGATGAAAAAAGCGTATGCTTTCGGCGACCTATGCGCCGCCAAGCTCCATGCCATGCCGGAAAAACCCATCAAAACCTCGCAGCGGGTGTTCGAAATACTCGAGGCCTTCGAGACCGAGCAGCGTCCTATGGCGCTGAAGGATTTCACGCGTGGTTTCGGCTATCCGCCCTCCAGTGCCTCGGCGCTGTTAAAAAGCCTCGTGACGCTGGGCTACCTGGATTATGACCGCTTCTCGCGCACCTACATGCCCACGATGCGTATGGCGTCGTTGGGTACCTGGGTGCAACGCGCGCTATTCGGCCAGAACGAAGAGGTGCTGTGCCTGATGCAGCGATTATCCGAGGCCTACGGGGAAACTGTCACACTGTCCGCGCAAAGCGACTTGTATGTCCAGTATGTTTACCTGATCCCCTCGCGTCTGCCGATCTGGTACGCCGTGCCGATCGGCACGATCAGGCCCATCACGCGTTCAGGCAGCGGCTGGGCCATGCTGGGCGCGCGCAACGATGAAGAGATCGCCGAGCTCGTGCGGCGAGTCAATTTCCATGAGCCGGATCGGGCTCGCAAGACCTCATTGACCGAGCTGATGCTGCATGTCGAAAAGGGCCGGCGCGACGGCTACGTATTCAACAAGCACACGCTGGAGCAAGGCGCAGGAGGGATTTGCATGGTACTGCCCGAACGTCGCTTTGGCCGGCTGTTCGCGTTAGCGGTTTCCGGTCCCGTGCAACGATTGGAAGAAAAAGAAGCCGAGGTCGTTGCGGCCATGCGTGCAGGCATCGCCCAATTGGAAATCGCGAAATCTACGCAGGCAGGCGAGCCGGATTCGACTGCCTGAGGACCGGGGCTTCGGCTCCATCACAACTTGGCGCCGGGATTTTCACATATATGTAAATGCAGCCGGAATGCGGCTTTCCGGCCTGTTTTCCGGGGCTCGATGATAGAGTACCTGCAAGCTTTTCAAAGCGTATTGCAGTGTGCCCTTGTCCCCAATCAGCAGGAGGGTCATCATGCGTATCGAGCGTCTGCATCCGGACTTCGGCGCGGAAATTCACGGTGTGGGTTTGATCGAGGCAACATCCGACGCGGCGGTGTTTGCCCAAGTGTGCGCCGCATTCGAAGAGTATTCCGTACTGGTATGGCGAGACCAGCCCGTCACCGACGATGTACAGGCTACGTTCTCGCGCGGATTTGGGCCGTTGGAGTTGGTCAAGGTCGGTTCGGCGGGCCATGGCACGTTTTATTCGCGGATGAGCAACATCGGCCAAGACGGAAAGATCGTGCCGCCCAGTGACAAGTCGCTGATCATCGCGCGAGCCAACCAACTCTGGCATACCGACAGTTCATTCAAACAGATACCGGCCGTGGCGTCCGTCCTGTCTGCGCGCGTCATTCCCGAGCAGGGCGGCGAGACTGAATTCACCTCGACTCGCGCTGCCTGGGAACGGTTGAGTGCGGCTGAGCAGGCCGCGCTGCGCGACGCCGTGGTGATTCATAGCTATGCCACATCGCGCAACAAAATCGACCGCACCATGATGACACCCGAAGAGCATGCCGCCTTGCCGGCCGTGCGTCGCCGCATGACCTGGCGTAATCCAGTCAATGGCCGCTGTTCGCTGTACTTGGCATCGCATGCGGGCGCCATCGAGGGGATGGGTGACCAAGATGGCGCCGATATGCTGGCTGATCTGATCGAGCGTGCCACTGAGCCAGCCTATACCTACGTGCATAGTTGGCGGCCGAGTGATGTGGTCATGTGGGATAACCGTGCCACCATGCATCGTGGCAGGCCCTGGGGACCTAATCAACTGCGCTCCATCGTGCGCACGACCATCTCGGCCACAGAACAGTCCGGCCTGAACGATGTGCTGCCTGAGCGGTGGGAGCAACGCGCAGCGGCCTGAAGCAGCGCGCGGCGGAGCCGGAAAGGCCCGCACAAAAAATACAAGAGGAGGAGACTTTATGAAAATCAGGTCCTTGATGGCGGCCTGTCTGTTCGGGATGGTGGTCGCAACTCCGTTGACGGCCATGGCCGACGACGCGGGGGACTACCCCAATCGCGCTGTGCGCATCATCGTGCCATATCCCGCTGGCGGTTCCACGGATATCCTGACCCGCCTGCTGGCACAGGGTCTGACCCAGCGTTGGGGCCAGCCGGTAGTGGTAGAAAACCGCGGCGGTGCTTCGGGCATCATTGGCAACGAGGCCGCGGCACGTGCCGAGCCGGATGGCTACACACTGCTGATGAACGGTAGCGGTCCGCATGTCGTGAACATCAGCCTGTTTGACAAGCTGCCATACCATCCCGTCAAGGACTTTGTGCCCATTGTGCTGGGCATGACGATTCCTTTGTTGATGGTGGCACCGGCCGATGCACCCTACAGTGACGTCAAGTCCTTTATCGCCTGGGCCAAGGAAAATCCGAATAAGGCCAACTACTGTTCGATTGGTCCGGGCTCGCCATCGCATTTGGCGGGGGAGCTGTTCAAGTCCATGTCGGGGCTGACTCATCTCACGCACGTTCCATACAAAGGCAGCGGTCCTGCGATCATCGATACCATCGGCGGCACCTGCGACATGATGTTCGATGCTGCGTTGTCGTCCGGGCCGCAAGTAAAAAATGGCAAGATGAAACTGCTGGCCATCGGTACCGCGCAACGAGATCCCTCTTGGCCGGATACGCCGACGGTGGCCGAAAGCGGTCTGCCAGGCTTTAGTGCATACACCTGGAGCGGCCTGATCGCGCCCGCGGGAGTACCGCCAGCGATTGTCAAAAAAATCCAGGATGCTGCCAACGTGGTGTTGCGTAGTCCGGAGGTCAAGGACGCGCTGCAGAAACAAGGCGCACAGGCCGGTGGCGGAACATCTGAAGAGTTGGGGAAATTCGTCGACAGCGAAATCGCCAAATGGGCCAAGGTGATCAAGGACAGCAACATCACCGTGAACTGAGTGCGGCGCGGCGGTTCACTTCGTTGAATATATAGCGAGCTGCTCGGGGCCTTTTGCGATCGAGGCCGTTCGAATAGGCCTGTCATTAAAAAGAGTAGGGAATGAAACTGGCGATCGTTGGATGTGGTGTGGTCGGCTCGTCATGGGCATTGGTATTTGCGCGTGCCGGTCATGAGGTCGCGATTTATGATCGCTCGCTCGAGGCCGCTGAGGCCGCGGTGGCTTTCGTCGCATCTGAGGACGCGTCATATGCGGGGCGATGCCGGATAGCGGCCGATTTAGCAGACGTGTTGGCAGGGGCCGACTATGTCCAGGAAAGCGCGCCCGAGAGACTGCCGATCAAACAGGCCCTCTATCGGGAAATGGACGCGCTGTTGTCCGCTGACACAATTGTCGGCAGTTCGACATCCGGCTTTCCTGCCTCGAGCTTTACCGCGGAGTTGGCCAATGCAGAACGATGCCTGGTGGCGCATCCGATCAATCCGCCTCACCTGATTCCGTTGGTCGAGCTCGTTCCGGCGCCTGCCACGGCAACAACGACGGTGAGTTTCGTCCATGGCTTGATGTGCGAAATTGGCCAGAGCCCGATTCAACTGACTCGGGAAATCAACGGTTTTGTTGTCAACCGTTTGCAAAGCGCTGTGCTCGGTGAGGCCTTTCGTCTGGTGGAGGATGGTGTCTGCACTCCCGCTGAGGTAGATGCCGCGATGGCCGACGGACTGGGCCTGCGTTGGTGTTTCATGGGGCCGTTTGCGACCATAGACCTGAATGCAGCAAATGGCGTCGCACAATATTGCGAGAACCTTGGTCCGATGTATTACGGTCTGGCTAAAGAGCAAGCCGATCCGCGCGAGTGGGGGCCGGCATTGATTGCCGGCATCGAAGCGTGCATGCGCGAGGCCGTGCCCGCGCAGGCTTTAACGGAACGCCGCCGCTGGCGTGATCGTTTTCTGCGGCGTATTGTTGAAGCAAAGCGGGCCATTGGCAGGGAGCTCGGGCGAGGGTGAGCGGCCTTGCTTTACCCGAACGAGGGTGAACGCTTGTGTGTCCTGAGGGCATCCAGGCGATAAATGCATCGGCGAGTCGGCAGGGGCTATCACTGCCGTGATTCAATAACATGAGTCGAGGCAACGATGGTGAGAGCAAATGCGTCATGAACGGGTAGCGGCAGGCGTTCCGGCTGGTGGCATAACTATTCCGAACAAGGTCTTGGACCTTGCAGGGACCGATTCGGTCGAGGTGGTATGGCGTAATGAATTAGGAGGCCTGACTTTTCGTTGTCACGGCGAACGGGGAGCACGCTATATCAAGTGGCAGCCTTCGGTCGGTTTGAGTCCGGCCGAGCGGGCGGATGTGGACCTCGTCATAGAGGCCGAGAAGCTACGCTGGGCGGGCCAGTTCGTTGCGGTTCCCCGCGTCGTTGACTATGGCGAGGTTGATGGCGCCGCCTGGCTCGTTACTGAGGCCATTGACGCGATACCAGCTGTCGACCTGCGGTGGCACGGTAAAGCGGAAGTCGTGGTGCGTGCCATCGCGACAGGGTTACGGCGATTCCATGATGCGCTGCCAGTGCATAGTTGCCCATATCGCGGCACATGGGTCGGGGCAAGCGAGCTGGTGCCGGAGCCCGAGCGCTTGGTAGTCTGCCATGGCGATCCGTGCGTGCCGAACACGCTCCTCAATAGCGGCGGTGGATTTTCCGCGCACGTCGACCTTTCCAGACTGGGTATTGCAGATCGCTGGGCTGACTTGGCTATTGCGACCTATAGCATCAGTTGGGAAGTGAATTTTGGGCGGAGCTACGACGACCTCTTCTTTTCGACCTATGGCGTTGAGCCAGATATGACGCGGATTCAGTTCTACCGGGAGCTCTGGGATAGAGACTGACCAGGGCGGTTAAATGATCCGCATCGGCGGCTCGTGCGATTTCAGCTGTATTTCGGGTGCTATGGAAACGCTGCCGCCAGGGCAGCGAATATTCGAAAGCATGAAAAAAAGCCCAAACCGAAGTTTGGGCTTTTTAGAATCTGGAGCGGGAAACGAGACGTGTACTAGGACAGTAAGTCGTTGTTTCCCAAACACTTTCTTCGTTGGACTGGCCAGCGAAGACCTCAATTGTAGCCTTGTTTTTCGTCCTCGGCAACAAATTCGTCCAAAGAGTTCCACAGACGTCCAAAGAGCTGCACTCAGTACACCAGACCCACGATCGGTACATCGTCGTAGGCGACTGCCTCGAACTCATCATCCACGCCCGGTTGTCTGCCCCGCATCCATCATCGTGAAGACGATCAGGCAGATGGTTCTGGTGATGGCACAGGTCGGATGCTGGGAACGCCTGCACCACAACTCACAAGGACCTTCTGCTCAAGCTCCTTTGAAAGAACGCGCACGCTGGCCACCGCGTTTCCGCACACGATTCTTTGTCGATATATCAGGATGACGGGGCAAGCATGACAGACGCGGGTTTGCTGCGTCCGGCTGGACATTCGACGACGATTGCGGCCCCTTAACGCCTCCTGAGACCGCTGGCATATCAGGTCATACCTAGACGGTTTTGCAGAAACCGTAACTTCTCACGACCCTGATAGCGTGAGCGTCACTGTCGAGCCTACGTCCCGATGCTCGACCTTCTAATCGATGAATTTTTGCACATCGAGCACACGACGACTACCAGTTGCGCGAACTGGTGAGCAGTATTCAAACCACATGACGAAGCGGCCTTCGGTGCCCACTTCCTGCACAGACGACAGGCCGACCATGAGGTCGGTGACAAAGGAGTCGGTCATGTAGTTCTTCTCCTGGAAGGAGACGGAGCATGCACGAGAACAAGAATGATGCACCAACATCAAAGGTGTTCTATCGCCCGATCGAAGCGTCCATCCGCTGGGCCGGGCTGCTGCGATACGAGCAGGTGATCCTGGCTTCGATTTCGTCGCCAAGGCGCCTGCCGCAGTCGTTGGACTGCCCACGTTGCGCCGAGCTGAGACTTTGCACCGAACGTATCTTCGACGGCATCCTCAATGGAGAACTGCCCTTCGGGCAGAACGGCATCACGACGCGCGATTCCACGCTGATCGACTCCCCTGATCTGACGGTGCGCCACGTCGATCTGAAGCGCTGGATGCGCCAACACTATCCCGAGCAACGACCGGGCTTCCTCTTCTCCCGAAGCGAGCGCATCACCCATCCCTTCATCTCGCTGGAAACTGGGCAGGCGATGCTAGTCGAGCGCCTGGCCCTGAAATCCACCTTGGACCAGTACAAACGCCAACTGCATGAGTTGCAGGAAAAGCACGGGGCGCTTCTCAAGCAGATGGCGCCCTCTGCTGGCGCACAGTGCCTGATCAGTGATCGCGCCGAAGCCACCTACCTGAACATTATCGGCAGCATGCTGGACCTGATGCTCGGCCAGTCGCCTTCGGGCGTGCCGTACTCCAGCTTCAAGACGCAGGAGGCGGTGGTCAGTGCATTGGTCGCCCATCACAGCGGCGCCATGGGGATCGCGGAGCGGACGCTAAACGGCAAGTTCGCCACGGCCAGACGCCGGCTGCGTAGCGCGACAGTCTGAGGTTTTCCATCTTGTATGTGCAATCGCGGAGATTGCATTTGCAATGTCTTTTCCCATCCATGTCTATTGAATGGAGGTCACGCCAACAAACGCCACTGAGCGTTCAGGAGTGACCGCCATGTCGCAAACACCTGCACTGCCCGCAAGCGAGCGCCGCATCCTGCGGCTTGATGAAGTCGAAACCAAGTCCGGTTTCAAACGCGCCCACATCTACAACCTGATGCGCAAAGGCTTGTTCCCGAAGGCGCTGCGCCTGGGCGTGCGCGCGGTCGGCTGGGACTCCATCGAGATCGATCAGTGGATCGCCGAGCGCGTCAACAACCGGGCCTGACCCGTTCTCCAGCGGACTTCCCATCCTCACACGGAGAACGCCATGCAGGTCGTATCCATCATTTCAACAAAAGGTGGCGTCGGCAAGACCACCACGGCCGCGAACCTCGGCGGGCTTGCCGCCGACGCGGGGCTGCGTGTGCTACTGCTCGACCTCGACGTGCAGCCCACCTTGTCCTCGTACTACGAGCTAGGTCACCGCGCACCTGGTGGCATCTACGAGTTGCTGGCCTTCAACGAGCGCGACCTCGGGCTGCTTGTGTCCCGCACGATCGTCGCGGGCCTGGACTTGGTGCTCTCCAACGACCACCGAGGCGAGCTGAACACCTTGCTGCTGCACGCGCCGGATGGCCGCCTGCGGTTGCGCCATCTCTTGCCGGTCCTGGCGCCTCTCTATGACCTGGTACTGATCGACACCCAAGGCGCGCGATCGGTGCTGCTGGAGATGGCGGTACTCGCCTCCAACCTCGCGCTGTCGCCCGTGACCCCGGAAATCCTCGCGGCGCGCGAGCTGCGGCGCGGCACCATGCAGTTGCTCGAAGACATTGCGCCCTACCGGCACCTGGGCATCGAGCCTCCACCTCTGCATCTGCTCATCAATCGCGTCCACCCTGTGTCAGCCAATGCACGGCTGATCCAGCAGGCCCTGCGCGATCTTTTCCAGGACCATGCCGGCATCCGCGTGCTGGCCACCGACGTGCCGGCCATCGAGGCGTATCCGCGTGCAGCTACGCGCGGATTGCCAGTGCATCGGGTCGAATACCGCCAGCCGCCGGGCAGAGTCGCCCCCGCCGCGCTCGACACCATGCGCGGCCTCGCAGACGAACTATTTCCGCAATGGCGGCACCGATTTGCCATGGTGTCCGGCCGTCCGCCACACCCTCTTGATGCCGGGAGGTTCCATGGCGAACGCACATGAGCTTGCCCGAGGCCACAAGCGGCTTCGCGCCCTGATCGAGTTCGCGGTTGGCGAAGGTTGGCACGTCAAACGCACGCCTGGCGGCCACCTCAAGTTCACCAAGCCTGGCTGCGCCGCGATCTACACCAGCTCGACGGCCAGTGACCACCGGGCGACCCTGAATGCCCGTGCGCAAATCCGCCGCGCCGAGCGCGAGGCCCGATACCAAGCGCAGGGAGGCGGCCATGGCTGAGATCACCTCCCAGCAGATGGCTGGCAAGCTGCTCGCGGCCGGGTTCGAGCGCAGCGGCCCGTCAGCCTCGACCTTGAGCGACCCGATCGCCGACACACCCATGGTCGTGACCCTAGATCAGTTGCGCCCCTACGACCACGATCCCAGGAAAAAACGCAACCCGGCCTACGAGGAAATCAAGGCGTCCATCCGCGAGCGCGGTCTGGACGCGGCGCCGGCCATCACTCGCCGACCAGGTGAGGACCACTACATCATCCGCAACGGCGGAAATACGCGGCTGGCGATCCTGCGCGAACTATGGTCAGAGACCAAGGACGAGCGGTTTTTCCGTATATCGTGCCTGTTCCGGCCGTGGCCCAGCCGCGGCGAAGTCGTCATGCTGACCGGCCACCTGGCCGAGAATGAATTACGCGGGGGCCTCACGTTCATCGAGCGCGCCCTCGGCGTCGAGAAGGCACGCGAGTTCTACGAGCAAGAAAGCGGCACTACCTTGAGCCAGTCCGAGCTGGCCCGCCGCCTCGCTGCCGATGGCTTCCCGGTACAACAGTCGCACATCAGCCGCATGAACGACGCGGTGCAGTATCTCCTGCCCGCGATCCCCACCGTGCTCTATGGCGGCCTCGGTCGCCATCAGGTCGAACGCCTGTCGGTCATGCGCAAAGCCTGCATGCTCGCGTGGGAGCGCTACGCCAAGGGCCGCTCCCTGGTTCAGGACTTCGACGAATTTTTCCAGGAAGCGCTGTCGCAATTCGACGTCCAGGCCGACGAGTTCTCCGCGCAGCGCGTACAGGACGAGCTGATCGGCCAGATGGCCGAGTTGCTGGGTGTCAATTACGACGTGCTCGCCCTGGACATGACCGAATCCGAAAGCCGGCAGCGCGCCTTGATCAGCGACCCAACGCCGCCCTCGACGCCGCCTGCGTTGCCGGAGCCGGAGTCGGAAACCATCGCGCGCCCAACTGCCAACACCGCGCCACCCACCGCAGGGGCTGCATCGGCAGCGCCGCCTGCAGGCCGACCTGCGCGCGAGAGCGACACGGATACCAGTCAGGCGGGTCCGGCCAGCCCTGCGGCGGGGAGCGATCTGCTTCGGGAGCACATCGTTTCGCCGGCACCGACGACCGAACGGCTCCAGTCCATCCAGCGCATGGTCGCCGATCAGTTGGGCGATGCGCTGCCTCCCGACTTCTCGGCGAGCGTCTTGCAGTCCATCCCCGTGCAGGCTGGCGGGCTCTATCCGATCTCCGATGTCTGGTACATCGATCCCGGCTTGGATACTGCCGAGCGCTTGCGCATCCACATCGCACAGTTCGCCCGCGAAATCGCGAGCGAGGCAGACCTGGACGAGTGCATTGATGACCGTGCAGAGGGTATCGGTTTCGCCTGCCGGGCCCGCACCCAAAGTCCGGCGCCGCTGGGCCGTTCCGTCCTCGCATTGTTGGCGTGCCTGGCCGGTCAGCGGCCCGCCGACGTCGGTCTGCACGACGGGCAAATCGTCATCGACCTGCCGGCATTGCTGCACGGCCAGGGTGATGCGGCCCAGCGATTGAGCGACACCGCGCTGGTCAAGCTGTTCCGGCTGCTGCGGCTGGCCCGGCGCCTGCTCGATCTTGAAGCCGGCGCTGCGGACCTTGGAACGTGAGCGAGGGAGGCCAGCATGTCCGCACCACACCCACTCAACCAGGCCGTCATCGCGCAGGCCCTCTATGACCTGCGCAATGGGCAACTGCGCCGGTGCAAACTGATGGGGTTTGGTGAGGAAGAACTGGACGCCCTCAAGCATCCCGCGCTGATCAGCGTGCTCGCCAACGCCAACGTCTCCTGGTGCTCGGTGACGGTCAACCGCGAAGTGCTCCGGCGACTACTCAAGCAGGCGCAGGACGTGGAGAAGGAAATCGCCACGGTCGATCGCATGCTCAGGCTGGGTGCGAGCACCGAGATGGTCAGTCGGTTCTATGGCCTGACCCACCAAGAGGTGGCGCTTCGCCGCGAAATCCTCGGCCTGCCCAAGCGCAAGGGCCGCCACCCCGTGCTGGACGAGAAACAGGACACGGATCTGTGGCGGCAATGGAAGGCCGTGACCGGCAGCAGGAATGTCGATCTCGAAGACGAAACCTCCATTCTCGACGCCGCCATGGACTTGGCCGAAGGCATGTCGCTGCCTCTGTCGGTGGTCTGGGCCTCGATCAAGAGCTGGGTCGATCAAGGATTGGGTTGAGCCATGGCCGTGGACGACACCGCACCACGCCGTGGCCCCGTCGCACTCGCGGACCTGTTCGACGCCGCCTTGAAAGACCTCGTGCCCAAGCCCAGTGCGCCAGCACCTATGCCTGCGCCGACGCCCGCCACGTCCGGCGATGCCTTCCTCTTCAGCGGCAACCGGCATGAGACCGTGCCGCGGCGACTGTTCCTCGACCGTCGCCTTACGCCGCTGGAGCGCAACGCCTGGCAGGTGTTCCGGCTGATGCTCAACGACGATGGCGTGACAGCCTTCCCGACGTATGAGCAGCTTCGACCCTGGCTGGCATCGATGCCCTGCGCCGGGCAGGCCTCGCATGAAACCGTGGCCCGAGCGTTGACGCTGTTGCGCCTCACCCGATGGTTGAGCCTGGTGCGGCGACGGCGTGACCCCAAGACCGGCCGCATCCTCGGCAACCTCTACGTTCTGCACGATGAACCGCTGACGCCCTTCGAGGCCATGCAGCTCGACGCCGACTACCTGGCACTGGTCAGCCAGTCCCTCGGCCATTCGGCCAAGGCCGTCCAGATGGTCGGCCTGAACACCCTTAAGGAGATCGCGGAAGATCCGCTGCTCTCCGGGCGCACATTGCCGTCGCGGCTGCAGGTTCTGGCAGAACGCCTCGCCAGCCAAGGCATCACGGCCGCCGCAAGTTATCCACAGGAGGACGCCGCCCACGATTCCGAAGAAGGAGTATCGAGCCTTCTTCGGAATGCGGATGACCCATCTTCGGAATCCGAAGCAGGGGCGAAACCCGTGCCAAACGCCTCTCTTCGGAATCCGAAGCAGGCCCGTACAGTACGTAGTAGTCGTATTAATGAAGTACGTACTACCGCGCAGGCGCGCGCGCTGGGCGATCTGCAATGGCCCAAGCGCTTCACGGAACTGAAGGCAGAGCAGCAGACAGGTGCCAGGGTGGCATTGCAGCAGGTTGATGCCGCGCTGAGACAGGCCGTGCTGGACGAATGGGCCACACGATGCAGCAGTCATGGCATACGCAATCCTGCGGGGTATCTGTTCGGCATCATCCAGCGCGCCATCCATGGCGAGTTCAATGCCTGGGCCAAGAAAGACGCGCCATCGGCATCCGTCCCACCAAACGAGCGACCACCACCAGCACCGCCACCTCAGCCGCAGGGTAAGCCAGTGCCGCCAGAAGTCGCCAAGCAGCACATCGAGCGGCTACGCAATCTGCTCGCCAGCAAATGAGTCGGCATGCCAGGCGGTGAAACTAGATGCCCATGGCCGCCAGTAGAGCTATCCCCTGGGGATAGTTCCGCTGCTGGGCACAACGCCAAGCTGTCGCAGGCCTGGGATCGACCATCTGCCGCAGCATCGGCGTTGTCCCCCCTGATCTCGGCGTGCAGCGTTCGTTAGCGCTCCATGGAGCTATCCCCTGGGGATAGCTCGCGCCGCATGCAACCGCCACGCCCTAAACCGGGGCCCGCCGGGATTCGGATTCTTGACTGACTGCCTTCCGCTTCCTGTCGAAGCTGGCCGCTCCTTTTCCAACAACGAGCAGACACCATGGCAACCAATGAACCTCTGCAACTGAATCTCGGCTCCCTGCGCAGTGCGATGTCGCTGACCCTGCACACCCATCACGCTTCCCGCATCTGGCATGGCCGCGCCGCCGCCGAGGGGCGACCGGGCATCGTCGGCCTGAATGGCTATATCGCTCAGATGAACAAGATGCGGCGGGGCTCAGAACAAGACGATCCGTACTCGGACTGGTGGATGCTGCGCATCGAGGACAAGCTCGACCACACCAAGGTCACGCTGCAATCGCTGCGCGAGCAGGTGGACCAGGCGCTGGCGAGTGTGCCGCCGGCGCTCAGCCTGGGCGAAAACCTCAACGTGCAGCCGGTCAAGCTCCCGCTCTTCGTCAACGCGCAGCTCGGCTTTGCCGCGGTCTATCTCCTGGCCGACTACGACGACATCGCCCGCAAGCTGATCCTCGCCCATCACACCGCGCTCATTGACCGCAGCACCTTGGAACGCTGGCTCAACGAGGGCGCACATTCATTGCGCAGCCTGTTCTCGCTGGCCCAGCAGTATCGCTATTCGGGCTGCACACGCGATGACTTCGCGTCGAAGAATGCCGCAGCGCGGGCAGCGCTGGAGAAGTATGGCGAACTGCCGCAGGACGTGCTGGAAGGCACGCGCCGGTCGAAGTTTGCGCCGCCCATCGTGCGCCGTGGCCTGAAGCAGCGCGGCGACGGTCCTGCCGAAGCATCACTGCTCGGCGATGAAACCACCACCGCAGAGTCGCCCGAAGCCGCAGCCGGCGAGGACGAGCCGGCATGAGCGATCCGAACCCACCGACCCGCTACTTCCGAGGCCTGCAACAGGGTGCCTTCATGCGGCTGGAACACGCGGCCTATCTAAAAGGCCTTTTAAAGCCTTTTAAGGGTAAAGGGGACTTCGAGGCCTGGGCCAGCCAGTGCTTCGCCATGCGCGACGAGTTGATTGCCCTGGCACAGCGACAGGTACTGGAGCAGGCATGCGGGCACCCCTTCCACCTGCTGCCCATCGAACTGGCCCAACAGACCACTGGCGCAGGAACCGTCTTCTTGCGCTGGCGCAGACACGACAGGTCGGCCATGGGCGTGGCGCTGTGGCGGGAGCTGGTCGCCAGCAGCAGCACACCCGTCAACCTGCTGGCCGACCTGCACGCGATCGAGCTGCAGCGCATCACGTTGAACATGCAGATCAGCCTGCTGCACACCTTGGGCAGGCAGGCGCAGGAATGCGCCAGCAAGGCGGCCGAGGCGGACGACGCCTACCTGCGCCGGCTCACGCCCATTCCCGCCGCAATGCGCGATCGGTGATTGCGCCGGGCACCCAGCACGCTCCCGGCGCCGACGAGGCACGGGTATTTCAACCACCACGGAGATCACATCATGAGCACGCATTTTTCCGGCGAAGGCAACATCGGTTCGCCACCGGAGTACCGCGAATTCCCCAACGGCAACGACGAACCCAGTCGCCTGCTACGCCTGAACGTCTATTTCGACAACCCTGTGCCGAAGAAGGATGGCACGTTCGAGGACCGGGGCGGCTTCTGGGCGCCGGTGGAAATCTGGCACCGCGACGCCGAGCACTGGAAGGACCTGTACCAGAAAGGCATGCGCGTGCTGGTCGTCGGCCGCATGGAGCGCGAACCCTGGACGGATAACGAGGATCAGCCGCGCGAGACCTGGCAGATCAACGCGCGCAGCGTCGGCATCCTGCCGTACCGCATCGAATCCGTGACCCTCAGCCCGAAGCCGCAAGAGGCAGAGCCCAAGCCCCAGGCCGCGCAGGAACCGGCTGCGCCGAAAGAATCCAAGCGCAGGAAGTGAACCGGCATGGAGGGCGGTCGCACGTCTTCGCCGCCCTCCATGCGCTCGCGAGCTATCCCCAGGGGATAGCTCCACCAACGTCCACCGACTTTCACGCGCTCCCTCATATCGCGGCTCCCGGTCCGCACACCTGCGGCCACGCGCCACCCCCGCACAAGCCATTCCATCCCGTGAAAGCGGTCACCGCCGCATGCGGCTTGTTTGCTGCTGCCCCAGGTGGCGCTCGGCATCCTCGATTCCAGCAACTCCATGAACAACGGGAATCGGGATGGACGGACATGCGGCTGTTCTTGTGCGAGAAGCCCTCCCAGGGCAAAGACATTGGCCGGATTCTCGGTGCCACGCAGCGCGCTGAAGGCTGCCTCAACGGTTCCGGCGTCACCGTCACCTGGTGCATCGGCCATCTCGTAGAAGCCGCAGCGCCCGAAGCCTACGACGAGCAGTTGAAGCGCTGGTCCATCGAGCAGTTGCCCATCATTCCTCAGCACTGGCGGGTCGAGGTCAAACCGAAGACCGCCACGCAGTTCAAGGTCGTCAAGGCGCTTCTGGCTAAGGCGACCCAGCTTGTCATCGCCACAGATGCCGACCGCGAGGGCGAGTTGATCGCCCGCGAGATCATCGACCTGTGCGGCTACCGCGGCCCCATCGAACGGCTGTGGTTGTCGGCGCTCAACGATGCTTCCATCCGCGCGGCACTCGGCAAGCTCCGGCCATCGGCCGAGACGTTGCCGATGTACTACTCGGCGCTGGCACGCTCTCGGGCGGACTGGCTCGTCGGCATGAACCTCAGCCGCTTGTTCACGGTGCTGGGACGACAGGCTGGCTACGACGGCGTGCTGTCGGTCGGCCGCGTCCAGACCCCCACGCTCAAACTGGTCGTGGACCGCGACCGCGAGATCGCCGCCTTCGTGTCCGTGCCGTACTGGGCCATCGACGTGTCCCTGTCCGCTGGTGGCCAGGCTTTCACCGCGCAGTGGGTTCCCCCGAACACATGCACCGACGACGCCGGCCGCTGCCTGCAGCAGCCCATCGCGCAGCACGCCGCGCAGCAGATCCGCGCCGCGGACAGCGCCCAGGTGGTGGCGGTCGAAACCGAGCGCGTGCGGGAAGGCCCGCCGCTGCCGTTCGACCTGGGGACCTTGCAGGAGGTGTGTTCCAGGCAGCTTGGGCTCGATGTGCAGGAGACCTTAGACATTGCTCAGGCCCTATACGAGACGCACAAGGCCACGACGTACCCGCGCTCCGATTCGGGCTACCTGCCCGAAAGCATGTTCGCCGAGGTGCCAACGGTCCTCGACAGCCTGGTCAAGACCGATCCCTTGCTGCGACCGATCATGGACCAGCTCGACCGCACTCAACGCTCACGCGCCTGGAACGACGCGAAGGTGTCTGCTCACCACGGCATCATCCCGACGCTCGAACCGGCGAACCTCTCGACCATGAGTGAGAAAGAACTGGCAGTGTATCGGCTGATCCGGGCGCATTACCTGGCGCAATTCCTTCCTCACCACGAGTTCGACCGCACTGTGGCGAACCTCTCCTGCGGCCAGCAGACGCTGGCGGCCACCGGCAAGCAGGTCGTCGTCAAGGGTTGGCACCTGGTGCTGGCCGAACCGCAATCCGAGGAGGATGGCGACCCTGCGGCGCGCAGCCAGGTACTGCCCGCGCTGCGCGAGGGCCTGGCATGTCAGGTGGCCGACGTCGATCTGAAGGCGCTCAAGACGCTGCCCCCTCGACCCTATACGCAGGGCGAGTTGGTCAAGTCCATGAAGGGCGTCGCCAAACTGGTCTCGGACCCGCGCCTGAAACAGAAGCTCAAGGATACGGTCGGCATCGGCACCGAAGCGACGCGGGCCAACATCATCAGTGGCCTGCTGACGCGGGGCTACCTCGTGAAGAAGGGCCGCGCCATCCGTGCCTCGGATGCGGCCTTCACCCTGATCGACGCGGTGCCCACAGCGATTGCCGACCCAGGGACAACCGCCGTCTGGGAACAGGCGCTGGACATGATCGAAGCTGGACAGCTCACGCTGGACGTATTCATCGGCAAGCAGGCTGCATGGATCTCACAGTTGATCGCGCAGTACGGCAGCACGTCCCTGTCCATCAAGGTTCCCCACGGACCGCCTTGCCCACAGTGCGGCGCACCGACGCGCCAGCGCACCGGCAAGAGCGGCCCATTCTGGTCGTGCAGTCGCTACCCCGACTGCAAAGGCACGCTGCCGGTCGAATCCGGCACGTCCAGGCGTGGTGCCTCGCGCCCGCGCCGCAGCGGCCGCAAAGGCTCCTGACCGACCCCGTTCCCCGTGAGCCGTGCCCGCCATCGGCGGCGCGGCCTGTGTTCCGCACGCCCTGCGGGACGCCCAGCGCGCAACGCCTTCTTGTCCGTGTGCGCGTCCCGCCTGGCCGTCCCCGGCCGCGGGACCTGAAGGTAGCTTCTCCGCGAACCGCCTCCTGCGCGTTCTGCTGATCTGCATTTCTCCCGCCTCTGCGAAGGGTCCCCCGGTGGCTTGCCAAGCTGCGCGAGCCACCCGGAGACCCTTCGTGGTCAGCGGTATTCGGTGCCGGTGCCCGCCGGCGCAAAAACGGGCTCCCTTTGTGCGCGGATGTGCGCCAGACGATGCCGGCGCGAACCACGACATGCGCCGGGTGTGATTGCTGATGAGCAGACGGTTCTAGCGACGACCGGGCCTGCACCAGCCCACGGGTGGTTCTGTCCTCCCGAGCCGAAGGCCGCAGGGCCTTCGGCGCCTTTCTCCTGCCTATCAACGTCCCGGCCCGCCCCGGGCCACACGAACAGGAGACCCGACATGAACCCGCAACCTTGCACCCTTCGCGGTGCGCCCCAGGCCGCGCCACTGCTGTACGGCAGCGTGTGCAGCGGCATCGAGGCCGTGAGCCTCGCATGGCAACCCCTCGGCCTCAAAGCCGCGTGGTTCGCCGAGATCGAGCCGTTCCCGAGCGCCGTGCTCGCCCACCGTTACCCCCATGTGCCCAACCTGGGCGACATGACCGCGATCGCCCGTCAGGTGCGCGCCGGCATCGTGCCGGCGCCCGACATCCTGGTCGGCGGCACGCCGTGCCAGTCGTTCAGCGTTGCCGGCGCGCGCCAGGGGCTGAACGACCCGCGCGGCGCCTTGACCCTTGCCTATGTGGAGCTTGCAAATGCCATCGACCAAACCCGCCACCAAGACCGCCGCCCGCCGGCAACGCTCGTCTGGGAAAACGTCCCCGGCGTCCTCAACGACCGCAGCAATGCCTTCGGGCATTTCCTGGGAGCACTGGCCGGAGAAAGCCGTGCGCTCCAGCCGCCAGGGGAAAAATGGGCGCACGCTGGTTGTGTGTCTGGACCCCGCCGCCGCATCGCCTGGCGCGTGCTCGACGCTCAATATTTCGGTGTCGCCCAACGCCGCAAGCGCGTGTTTCTTGTGGCATGTGGTGGTGATGACCTCGATCCCTCCGAAGTACTTTTTGAGCGCACAGGCCTGCGCGGGGATTCTTCTGCGGGCCGCGCGCCGTGGCAAGAAGCTGCCCGCGCTGCTGGATCGGGTGCTGCTGCAGCAGGCGGATACGCAGGATTCGCTGGACTGAACCAGCCCTACGGCAAGGTCACGACGACGTTCGGATTCAGCGGCGGCATCGGCCCCGTCGATGTTGCGGCATGCCTGATGGCCGCGGGTCCCAAGCACGACATCCGCACCGAGACGTTCATGGTGCAGTCCATCGCCGGCAGCATCGCCCACACCCTCGACACCGCCAACAACGGCAAGGGCAGCAGCGAGGACGGTACGGGAAAGGGCGTGCCGATCATCGCCTTCACCGCCCAGGGCAGCGGCGCGGACGCCACGATCGACCTGACGCCGACGCTGCGTGCCGGCGGGCATCGCAACAGCCATGCGAACGCAGGCGTCGTACCCGCCATCGCCTTCGCGCAGAACAACCGCGGCGAAGTGCGCTTCGAGTCGGGGCATGGACAGGTGTCTTGCACCGTCCTGTCCAACGGCAAGCCGGGCTACGGTGTGCCGATGGTGGCCTGCGTTGCCCTGCGGGGACGGACGCAGGGTCTTGCCGCCGAACTGGGCGGAAGCGTTGCAGCGGCGTTGCGTACCAGCGGCGGCGGCGCAGACAAGCCCCATGTCCTGGCCCCCGACTTCGAGGCACATTTCCGCTACGACTGGAATGAATCCGGTGCAGCGGACTGGTCGCAATGGCGGGTGCGGCGGCTGATGCCCATGGAGTGCGAGCGGCTGCAGGGCATGCCCGACGACTACACGCTGATCCCGTATCGCGGCAAGCCTGCCGCAGACGCTCCGCGCTACAAGGCGATTGGCAACTCCATGGCCGTCCCGTGCATGGCTTGGCTGGGCAACCGGCTGGTGCAGTGCCTGCACAAGACGGACTTGACCGATTCGGATTGATCGACGACGCAGCCTGCCGGCCGCGCCATTCTCTCCCTGCATTGCCGATGTATCGGCAGCAGCCCGCAGCCAGGGTGTCAAGGCTGCCGTGGGTTCCGCCCACGCCACCCACCAGTTCGCTTCGGCATCTCACCGGCGAACGCTGCCCACCGGGGCATCGATGCCTCCTTTCTCCAACCCACGGGATGGTCGCCACGTCCCGTTAGGGGCATGTCGCCACCCGGTCGATTTCAGGATCTCCCATGGAAACCATCACCAAGCAAGACCGCATCACGCTGAAGAACCTCAAGGTGGCCGACTTCGCCAGCGAGGAAACGCTGTGCTTCACCGCGACCATCGTGTTCGACGGCATTCCCATCGCCGAGGCCCGCAACGACGGCCACGGCGGCTCGACGTTCCTCCACGCACTCAACGGCAAGGCGGCGCTGCTGGCGCAGGCCGAAGCCTTCGCCAAGGGCCTGCCGCCTGCGCCGCTCGACCTGGGCCACGAGGGTGAAGACCCTCATTACATCGCCATGACGCTCGACTTCCTGGTCGATGAGCTGGCCGATGCCATGCACGCGGAACGCAAGGTGCGAGCCGCGTTCAACCGCGACATCGGCAACAAGGTGCTGTTCATCAAGGACCGCAAACTGCTGTTCATCAAGGGCATCAAGCTCAAGGCCATCGCCGACCGCAAGTCGTACTTCGCTTCGCTGCGCGCCCGGCAGGCCCAGCCCATCGTCATCCTCGCCGAGCTGCCGCCCGAGCAGGCATTCGACCTGTGGAAGCAGCATGTCCTGGGCGACAAGCCCGACTGACCCAGCACCACCGCACCCTCCTGACAGCCCCGCACTCGACGCGGGGCTTTTCTTTTCTCTGAGCCCATCAATCGGGGCTGTGCCGGATGCGGTTTTCCAACTGACGCAGCACGGCCCTCGCAAGAAGCTGCCCGCATGTTCGCTGATTCGTCAGCACATGCCAGCAGCCAGGGTTCCAGGCTGCCGCGGGTCTCTCCCGCGTCACCCACCAGTCCGCATCGCATCAATTCTGCGGATGAGCGTCCCCGTGACGCTGATGCTTTTTATCAACCGCGTGCGGGAGCTGCCATCCCGTGAGGGACAAGGCCCCGCTTTTCCAAGGAGCCCGTCCATGTCCCAGCAAGCCTCTTTCGGCCAGTTGGCCCTGACCTACTGCGGCAAGTTCCTGCCGCTCGAAGTCTTGCAAAGCGCCGCCGGCCACTACATCGGCACGCGCGATACCGAAGGTCCCGTTTCGCGGGAATCCCGCGAGTACTTCCGCAGCTATGCCGCGGCTCAACGCGCCCTCGAAAGAGGCGGCTGGTCCCAGCTCGCCATTCCCTGATCCAACTGGAGAAATCACATCATGAACCAGCTACTGCCGCGGGAAGTCGTCGATCAGATCATGCGGGAAGAGCAGCATTTCGCTGCCGCGCCCCAAGCCTTCTTCGAGGCCTGGAAGCGCGGTGTCGAGATTGCTGGTCCCGAGTGGTTCGGCGACGGCACCCGTGAAGGCCTGAACCGGGCCAACACCAAGTGGGATTTGCGTCCCGACATGCTGCGGCTCAACGATGCCCTCGGCGTCCTGAGCAGCGGCGAACGCATGTTCCTGTCCGCCATGGTCAGCTTCTACAACGCGCGCGAGGGCGGTGCCATGCTCAAGCGCTGCCACTTCCACGGGCTGTCGGACTTCGACGGTCTCGATCTGGAACGCCGCAAGGTCATCGCCGACCTGCTGGTGAACTACAGCGGTTGGTGAGTCGGTCTCCGGCACGCCACTGTCTTCTCGATCCTCCCGTGAGGGACATGCGCTCATAAGGCCATGTCCCTCAATTTTTCTTCCCCATCGCCCGGCGCCAACGGCCCTGGGCTATTCCCTGCGGATGCCATCGTCCGCAGGGGCTGGCTCCGCTCTTCTCGAAAGGAGCCAGCATGGCAAACAACTACTACGAAGGCACGGGCGTTCTCGTGCTCGACCGCGTTACTCCCGTCATCAAGGCACTGTTCGATGCCTTCGCGCTCGACGAAAACCATCCCGGCAATGGGCAGGCCTACATCGCCCAGATCGCCGAGACCAATGATCCACGCTGGACAGATGTGCTGGACGGTCTGGAAAACCTGGCCACACAACTCGGAATCCCCATGCCCGACGACGAAGAGTTGTCGATTCCGCCTCTGCTTGAACGGCTGGCCGCGCACTTCGGTGCTGACCAGGACGGGGAGCTGGAGAACCTGATAGAGCACCACCACTTCGAGGACAGCGCGGACCTGGAAGCCCTGCTTCTGATCGCTACCCGCTTCGATGATGGCCATAACCTGACCGCCATACAGTTTGAGGGCTGCTGGTATTGCAGCAAGCCAAGGCTATTCGAGTTCGGCGGCAACGGCTGCTACCTGAGCCGCGAGGTCCAGGTCTTCAGAACGTCCTCGCAGGCGCTTCAACTCGGCGATCAACTGCGCAACACCATCCTGGCCGCCGACATCGAAGAGGCCTCAGCGTTGATCGCGCTGGAGGCCGCCAACCTGCTTGCCGGCATCACCGATGAGCAATTTCGCCTAAATGTGCGCCATCGCATCGCCGAACGGCTGGCTCAGACGTCAACGATCAGCGCCGACTGACGCATTTTCCACTTTCAACCCACCGGGTCCAATTCCCGGTGGCGGGGATTGGCTCCATTATTCAAATCTGGAGAGTTCCCATGTCCCTGAAACCCAATCCCTTTCTCCGCGGATACTGGAATCTGAAAATCGTCCGCACGCTGTGCATCAGCTACGAGGATGGAAGCCCGCATGTCTGGCGAATCATCCACCCGAGCCAAAAGCACCTTTCCGACGAGGAAATGATTTCATCCTCGTGCATCGTCACCAGCGATTTCGCCGTAGTCAGGAATGGTCCCGAACCCGTGAGTGCCGAGGTACTGGCCGAATGCGATGCCGGAGAAGGTGTCAGCGGCGAAGGCGTAATCGGCGCCGTGGTCTATGCCATCCATGGCGATGACTTCGACGGCCGCCCCATCCACGTCGGCGACGCCTATTCGGCAGAGGCAGCGCGGGAGGTCGTACAGCGCCTGAGTTTCGAGACCGGCTATTACAGCCGGTGCTGGGAAATCAGCAGCGCGCACATAAGCGAGGAAACCAGCCAATACCTCGCCAACCTGGCAGACCTCGCCACGCCGGAGGCCTTCCTGTTCATCGCGTTCCGGGTTCCGTACAGCCCGGCGATCGGCATCAAGCTGATCTCCACCCCCTGGACGGACAAGAACCTGGACCACGCCGAGGGCATCAGTGCGGAGCAGCTTCGCCAGGAGCACCGAAGCAAGGGTATGCCGGATGACCTGGCGAACGTCATTGAACTGGCTGGCCAGGCCGATGTGCGCATCCTGATTCTCGACGCCGACGCACCCGTGCTGTTGGGCCTGCCGTTGGCCGAATCCTAGCAGCCGCTCGACGCAACATCCTTCCTCTTTGTTCTCCCCCATACCGGCCCGTCTCCCTCCCGGAACCGGGCTGATCCATTTTCATAGGAGCAACCTCATGTTCCCCGACCTCATCTCGCGCACGCCAGACTTCGAGCACCAGCTCGGCGCCTGCGTCAATGCCATGGGCCAGGACGACGCCATCGGCCAGATCCTGGTATTCGAGCGCATGAGCGGCACGCTGCACATGCGCCATATCGCCAGCGCCGACCTGGTGGACACCGACATTGACGACTACGAAATGGTCGTCTTCGACGGTGGCAACACCAGCGGCGATACATGGAAGCATGTCTTCTTCCCACGTCAGCGCGAGCACTACTTCGTGTACGAAGCCTGACCCAACCAAGCCCCTTTCGAGGGGCTTTTTCTTGTCCGCAGCGCAGGAAAGCGGGTGCGACGCTGTGCGATTTCTTGCGGGCAGGCCGCCCATTCCAGAGCCATCCTTGCTCCATGTTCGTCGGCGTTGCCGACACATGCCCTGGCAGCCGAGACCTTCAAGGCTGCAAGTGCGGGAAACCGTGCTGGTCGTTTCTTCCTATGGACGTACCCCGTCCGTTCACGCCACCCACAAGGGACCTCTCCCTTGCGGGCGGGGAATCCCTTGTTCTTCCTCAAGGAGATTCCCATGGACCGTTCCCTCATCAAATCCATGATGCCTTCGCTTGTCGCGGGCCATATGCCTCGCAACGTGCGTTCGTTCAAATACCGCGTATTCGATGATCAGCCGCAGTCCTCGACGTTGGGCTTCGCCATCGACCCTCAGCCCTTCAACGGCAAGGTGGTCTCCGCGACCGACGATGCCATCGTCGTCAAGCTCAAGCCTTCCGAGTTCGCCGTGCTCGATCCCAACCTGGTGACCACCGTTCCCAGCGAGGGCGCCAAGGTCCATGTCCAACCCTACGCCCGGCGACGTTTCGACGGGCTGCGCGCGGACACCCCGGAAGTCGTCACCGAGAAGACTTCGGATGGCACGCCTTACACCATCACGAGGCATATCCTTGGCAAAGCACCCGCCAAGCTGCCAATTCCCGAGCCGCAGTGCATGGAGCTGGGCCAACTCATCGAGCAGTTGGAGGAGATGCCCGCGCCCGACGGGTTCCGGTGCATCACCCACATGCTGGTCGATGCAGGTGCCCGCGACTTCGCCTGGGTCGATCCCAAGCCCTCCAAGATCATCGAGACCCCGCCGGCGATCAGCTTCACGGTCTCAACCACCAAGTTCGAGGGTCAGGTGACGATCCTCTACGACCGTGGCGGCGACACCTACGTGGTGGAGCTGCACCGCGACGGTGAGTTGATCGATAGGCACGACGAGGTGTATTTCGACATGCTCGGTGAAGTGCTGGAGCGGCTCATCGACGACGGGCGCTGGCGCCTGATCGGCGTGAGCGTGATCGACGCCAAAGCCTCTCGTCAACGTCAGGCGGTTCCAGCCTGACGCGCCAGACAGGAAGCCTAGCGGCACGACTGATCAGTCCACAGCCTACCGGCGACTGCCCCACAAGCCTTCCATCCGTTTCGGTGGAGGGCTTTTTTCTTCATCCATACAGGAGATTTCAACCATGTCACTGCGATTCAGAGGCTCCGACCTGCGCCCCGTGCTTGCCGAGGCCATCGCCAACCAATGCCGCGTCGCCCTGGCCAAGGACCAGGGCGTGTACTTCCTCGCCGAGCGCGGAGAGCGCCGCCCCGATGGCCGCGTGAAGCTGCTGGCCTATGCCGTCGGCTGCAACCCGGATACCGACCCGTTCGATGACTGGTGGGAACTGGCACGCGCCGAGCTTGGCGGCGACGATTTCGGCGAGTTCTTCGACCCGAAAGACAGCGTTTTCACTCGCATTCTGCAAAGCTCAGATGATCTGGAGCTGTCCGCCACCGCTACGTATCTGTCACTGGCGGCGGTGGAATCGGCGTAGTCCAAAAATGTCCGCATACCCCTTGAAGCCCCCATTTCGGGGGCTTTCTTTTGGGCGGAACTGGGCAGCCTGGAAAAAATGGGAAGCGCCCGGATGCCGATTGATTGCTGTCGCGCGCGCGAGGCCCGGCCATGCTGACCCCATGCCTGCTGACGTTGTCAGCGACATGCCAGGCAACCATCGGTCTTCGAGGTTGCGTCGCAGTTCCCACTGCGTGACCGAGCCAGCTCGCACCGCATCCATCCGCGAGCGGCCACCAGTCTCTGGTGGCGGATGCTTTCGCCTTATCGACCCACCGCGGGGTTACGCACCTTTCCCCGCATGCGTGGGGCTGGTGTGTCTCCGCTTCTTCCCTATGGAGATTCACCATGAACACCACGTCCAACGAGAAATCGTATTTCGACCTCCACACCTCGGGCATCGGCTACATCCAGCGTGTCCGTGAAGTGCCTGTCCGGGGCGGCCGCCGTGCGCAGCCTTTCCTGGCATGCACCGTTGCCGCGCTGGTCGGCCCCGCCAGGGACCCCAGCTACCGCTACTTCGACGTCAAGGTCTCGGGTGCCGAGGCCAAGAACCTCGTCCAGCGCTACATCGGCGTTGACGATCCCAAGCAGCGCCCGCTGGTGCGCTTCCGCCTCGGCGACCTGTGGGGCGATGCGTACATCCGCGACAAGGGCGAGCGCAAGGGTGAAGCCGCCGCGTCCCTCAAGGCGCGACTGCTCAAGGCCGAGCCGCTTGACCGGGCCGAACTGGCTTCCATCAAGCAGCACGAGCTGATCACCCGCGGCATCGGCTACCTCAGCCGTCCGAAGGACGTCACCCCCAAGGATGGCGATCCGTTCCTGTCGTGCTGCGTCGCGGCTCTGGCCGGGCCTGTCGGTGAACCGGACTATCGGTACTTCGACACCATCGTCGCCACCCCTGAAGCCGAGCACCTGGTTCGCCGGTGCGTGCAGGCCATCGAAGGGGACCGCAAGGTGCTGATCGCCTTCAAGTTGAACGACATGAAGATCGATCCGTACATCCGCACCAAGGGTGAGCGCGCCGGGGAGCCGGGAGCGAGCCTGGAATCGACGCTGATCCACATCGGTCTGATCAAGATCGACGGCACCCAGGTCTATCCGACGAGCCAGGCGCAAGCCGAGGCGCCGCAGGCCGAGGACGCACCCGCGCCCGAAGCCGAGGATGCCGCCGACACCGCTGCCGACCAGCCTATCGAGTCCGCCGAGCGCGAGCCCGCAGGTGAAGTCGAAGAGCAGGAGCCGGCATTGGCTGCTTCGTTCTGATCCGGCATGGCCCCTCACGGGGCCTTGCCTTTTTCCTATTCCTCAAGGAGAAGCATCATGGCAGTCACATCGGCACCCGAGAAATCGGCCACGCCCATCATCGTCCCGGGCCAGCTCGCGCTGCGCACCATTCACGGCCGCAACGGAAAGTTCAACGTTGGCAAGCTCGAATGCCAACTCGGCAAGTTCACGATTAAAGACGCGGAGTTGGAGCAATACCCCGAGGGCAAGTACCAAGGGGAATTCGTTCTTCGCTACATCTTCCTCAAAGGCTATCCGATCAGCGACGGCAGCATGCGTTTCGAGATGCGCGCCAACCTGGACGGTATGACACTTTTCGGCATCGACAAGCTGAGCAAGGCCGAAGCACATAGCTTTGCTCCGCAGGAAGTCGATCCGCTCGATGAAGAGCAAGGGACACAGCCTGCGACAACGCCGGCCAAGCCCGCCAAGGCATCCAGGTCCGCCAAACCTGCACCCGTGCAGACGTCCGCGGACCCGCTGGTCGATACCACGCCCTTCGGCGTGGACGCGCCGCCTGCTGCGGCTGCTGCCCCCGGCAGCACCGAGGATGGCGACGCCGCGCTGTTCGGCCTGTTGTGGCCGCTGGGCGAGTCTGTGAAGCTGGATTCGACCATCGACCGCCGCACCCTGCGCGCGCAGATCGCCCGCCTGGGCGAACTGGGCTACGCGCTGGACTTCAAGACGCAGGAGTGGAGCCGCCAGGCCGAACTGCAACCTGCGTGATTGCAGACACCGCATCCGCGGTGTTCTTCATCCACCCGCCGGGGTTCCTTCCCCATGCGGGGGTGGCCTCGGCTTTCTTCTGGAGGTCTCCATCATGTCCATCATCACTTGCGATACACCCCGTTCCGCGCTGGACGAAACCGCGTGGCGCGCCGTTTGCAAGACGGCCGCCGAGCATGCCCAACGTGGTTGCGGCCTGTCCTGGGATCACTGGGTCACGCTTTTCAGCTCGGAGATCGACGCGCAAGCCAGTCGATTGCCGGAAAGCCAGCGCGTTCATGCGCTGGAAATCGCGACCCAGGAATGGGACTACGCAACACCCGCCGAACGGCAGGAAACCCAGGACTGGCTCGCTGAAAACGGCTGCTGTTCGCATGGGATCACGCTGGGTTGCTGCCCGGCCGGTTGCGGTTCCTAGCCCGCACTGCATTCCATCGCCGCACACGCGGCATTCCATCACCCGCTGGGGGTTCTTCCCCACGGGGAGGCCTCTGGCTCTACATTCTTCAGGAGGCCTCTCATGGGCTGGTATTTCTCTCCCCAATCGCGGTCTGAACTGATCGCGGAACTGATCGCACCGCAGGAGACCGAGCGCGCCAGCGTGAAGGTCATCGCCCACACGCTGCGCGGCAACGTCCTCTGGTCCGTCGCGGAAGTGACGGCCAGGGCCGAAGGCGTGCATCGTGATCTCGCACCGGGCCAGTCCCTGCGCTACATCCGCTGCGATCTTCTGGAGCGCAGCGGCAGCCAATGGGGCTACAAGCCCTTGGACGAGTCCATGCACCCGTACTACTACTCGTGCCCGTTGAGCTACCTCGACATGACGCCGGAGCAGTCCGCCGACTGGCGTGCAGGCGTTCGCGCCTACCACGCGCGGCGGCGCACCCCCACGGCATCCACGGCACCCGCCGCGGCGCTGTTGGCCTGAGTCAGGAGGAACCGACATGGACCCGATCCTGGCTGCGCTCCCCGCCTCACTGTTGAAACTCGTTGAAGGCAGTTTGTCCAACGACGAAGTGTCTTCCGACGAGGAAATGCAGGAGTACTTCATCAGCAACGGCCTTACCGAGGAACAGGCGCGGCAGGCGCTGACCTACCGCGACCAGTACCTCAACAACATCTACCTGGACGGCTTCACGCCGATCACCGCGGTGGACGAGGCGCTTCACTTCAACCCGCACACCCGGCAGTTCGAGCCGGACTGAGCGATTTTCTTCCACCCCCTGGGGCAGTACTTGCCCCGGCGGGCGGTGCTGTTCCCGTTCATCCGAGGACACCACCATGCCCGCAAACACTTCTTCCACGCTGTACCGCATCGACGAATGCCCGGACGTGATGGCCGACGCCTGCGTCGGCGATGACCAGGGCAACCTGATCTTCCTGTCCATCTGGGCGCGCGACACCGCCGTCCAGCAGTTCCTCGCTCGCCTGACCCTCGGGCGCGACGAGCAAGGACTGGACCAGTTCCACGTCATCACCGACCAGGGCGGCAGCGTCCCGGTGTTCGTCGGCAACGTCGATCGCCTGGAAAAGCGCATGACCCGCGCCTACCGGCGAACGCTGTTCGGTTCGCTGTCCAACGTGTGGCTGTTCGACCGGCGTTGCGTGAAGCCCGACAAGGCCAACGCCAGCGCGCTGGCATTGCTGCCACGCGACAGCTCCCACCGGCTTGACCGCCTGTGGATGCTGGTGCGGGACACCTGCCCGTTGCCGCTGCTCGACCACTGGCGCGAGACCGTGCTGGAACTGCTGCAAACCCGCGAGATGCTGGCCCGCCTTCCGTTCGCCCTCGGGCCGTTGGAAGGCCATCGGCTCGCCATCGACGTGCCGGCGCTGACCCTGGCGCTGGGTTCCCTGATCCGAAGTGACGTACTCACCGCCTATCCGTATCCGGCCAAGATTTGGACGCCGGAAGCGGTAGCGGCTTGACCCACCTGCGGAGGCACGCCTTGGCGTGCTTCCGCCATTCCTCCCCGCCAACCAGGAGACTTCCATGGCCCTCATGTTCCCGCGGCTTGCCCGCAATTTCGCCAAGAACGGTTACTACCCGACCGACGAACCCACGCTCGAAAGAGCCCTCAACGCACTGATGCCCAGCGACGGGCCGATGTGCATCCTCGATCCCTGCGCCGGCGAAGGCGTGGCGATCGCCGAAGCCGCCCATGCCCTCGGGCGCGAGCAGGCCAAGGCGTTCGCCGTCGAGTTCGACCCGGAGCGGGCACGTCATGCCCGCGGCCTGGTCGATCACTGCCTGCACGCGGACCTGATGGACACGATGGTCTCCAAGCAATCCTTCGGGTTGCTCTGGCTCAACCCGCCGTATGGCGACCTGTCCAAGGACGTCAACGGCAACATCGGCTACCAAGGCCAGGGCCGTGCCCGCCTCGAAAAGCTGTTCTATCAGCGTTCGCTGTCGCTGTTGCAGTACGGCGGCGTGCTGGTCTTCATCGTCCCCGGCTACGTGCTCGACGCGGAGTTGGTCGGTTGGCTGACACGCCACTACACGGACCTGCGCATCTACCGAGCGGTGGAAACGCAATTCAAGCAGGTGGTGATCTTCGGCCGAAGGGTGCGACAGCGTGAACAGGCTCCCGATGGCGTCAAGGCCGTGCGCAATCTGCTGCTGCAGGTTGGGCTTGGCGAAGTCGAAGCCGAGGAGCTGCCGAGCGATTGGCCGTTCCTGCCGTACATCGTCCCCGCCAGTCCGGCCGAGCCGGAGCATTTCTTCCGCGTGACGATGGAGCCCGAGCAGTTCGCCGACGAGGTTGGCAGGCTGCAAGGCCTCTGGCCGTCGCTGGACACGCACCTGGGGGCCGCGCAGCAGTCGCTGCGTCCACCGGCGCGGGCTTTGTCCCACTGGCATCTCGCCCTGGCTCTGGCCGCGGGCGCGATCTCGGGGGTTGTGCGCTCCAAGACCGGGCGCGTGCTCGTCGTCAAAGGTGACACCCACAAGGACAAGACGCTCCAGCGTGAATTCACCGAACGCGAAGACGGCTCGATCGCCGAGACCCGCATCCTCACCGACAAGTTTGTGCCCGTCATCCGCGCGTGGGACATGACGCCTGGCTCCGCGACACGGGGCGAGGTGTTGACCATCCGCTGACTCACCGGACGCGCTGCCGTCCTGCTATTCCCACATCGAAGGAGAAACACCATGTTCGCAAACCCGTTCAAGCGGCCCGCGCCGCAGAAGCAACCGTTGTTCGCACCGGGTACGCTGAAGTTGAGCGAGAAGGTGCATTGGTTGGCACGCAAAGGCCTGATCGACCCCTTGGCCTATGTCCAGCGCCACGTGCGCGGTGACTGGGGCGAGATCGACGAGGCCACCCGCCAAGCCAACAACGTCGCAATCCAACAGGACAACCTAATGATCTCGCAGTTCAGGATCACGCCGGACCTGGCACTGATCGTCAAGACCAGCGAGGACCATGAAACCACGGTGGTCCAGCTATCCGAGGAGCAAGATCTGATTTGACGGCCCCACATCGTCATTCTCATCCACCTGACGGAGCCACTTCACTCCGCCAGGGGTGTCGTGGCTCAATAACCTTTCAAGGAGGAGCCCATGGCATCACATCGCATCGAAACCTACTGCCAGAGGCTGGCGTTCCCCATCGGGGCGCTTATCTTCAGCAAAGGCATTGACCGCCTGGTCCGCTCGGGTCGCCTCGACCCGATCCCGTACTTCAGGCGCCACACCCGTGGTGACTGGGGCGACGTCAACGTCCAGCAATGGCAGGCCAACAGCACCGCGCTTCAATCAGGTGCTTCGCTGGCATCGCACTACGTGATCCACCCGGGGCTGGCCATTCGCATCGTTACCGACGCGGAGCGCCGCGCCACCGTCATCGTTCTGCCGTCCGAGGACTGAGCACGGTTCACCCGCTGGCCATCCAGGCCAGCACCTTCAACCACCTTCGGCCACGCGCCGATTTACTTCCCACCACGGGGCATGCCACTGCCCCACTGGGGGTGGTGCATGCCCCATTTTCTTTGGAGCATCACCATGTCCCTCGATCTCGAAACCAATGCCGCTGAAGCCGCGCCCGTACAGGGCGAACTGCTCGATGCGGAATCTTCCCCTCTGACCCTGAGCCTTCAGGATTTCGTCGGCGAGTTCGGCGACGAACTGCTCGACGCCCTCAACAGCGCTAATCCGCCGGTCTATACCGGCCAACCGCAGGCACATCGCCAGCTCATCGTCGCCAGCCTCAAGCGCAAGCTGTTCCAGGCCCAGGCCGAAGTCGTCCATGCCGCCGCCGAGCTGCTGATTGACCGTGGCGAACATGCCGCGATCGTCAATGGCGAAATGGGCTGCGGCAAGACGACCGTCGGCATCGCCACGGCCGCCGTGCTCAACGCCGAAGGCTACCGCCGCACCTTGGTTCTTTCGCCGCCGCACCTTGTTTACAAGTGGCGGCGCGAGATCCAGGAGACGGTAGCAGGCGCCAAGGTGTGGGTGCTCAACGGCCCCGATACCTTGGTCAAGCTCATCAAGCTACGCGAGCAGTTGGGCGTGCAGCCCACGGGCCAGGAGTTCTTTGTCCTGGGGCGCGTCAGGATGCGGATGGGGTTCCACTGGAAGCCTGTCTTCACTCAGCGGCGTACCCGCCACGGCAACGTGGCAGCGTGCCCGGACTGCGGCACGGTCATCACCGATCTCGACGGCGAGCCGGTCAACCCGGTCGAACTCGAAGCCGAGGAATCCCGCAGGAAGTGCAGCCACTGCGCCGCCCCCCTGTGGACGCTGATCCGCCCGAGAAGCCTGTCCGGCAGCGATCAGTCCTCGGCCGTCCTCAAAGCCTTGAAGCGCATCCCGACCATCGGGGAAGTCACCGCGCAGAAGCTGATGCAGAAGTTCGGCGACGGCTTCCTGGCCTCGATGCTCGGCGACAACATCCATGAGTTCATCAACCTCATGGACGGCAACGGCGAACTGGTGTTCTCCGACCGTCAGGCCACGCGCATGGAACGCGCGATGGCCAACATGGAGTTCGGGTTTGGCGAGGGCGGCTATCAGCCGTCCGAGTTCATCAAGAGATACCTGCCGCAAGGCACGTTCGACCTGCTCATCGCCGACGAGGCACACGAGTACAAGAACGGCGGCAGTGCCCAGGGCCAAGCCATGGGCGTGCTGGCGGCGAAGGCTCGCAAAACCTTGCTGCTGACCGGCACGTTGATGGGCGGCTACGGGGACGACCTGTTCTACCTGCTGTTCCGAGCCCTTCCCGGGCGGATGATCGAAGACGGCTACCGCCCGACCACGAGCGGCAGCATGACCTCGGCCGCGATGGCGTTCATGCGCGATCACGGGGTCTTGAAGGACATCTACTCCGAGAGCGCCGGCACGGCGCACAAGACGGCCAAGGGCACCAAGGTATCGGTGCGCACGGTCAAAGCCCCGGGCTTCGGCCCCAAGGGCGTCTTGCGCTGCATCCTGCCGTTCACGATCTTCCTCAAGCTCAAGGACATCGGCGGCAACGTCCTGCCGCCGTATGACGAAGAGTTCCGCGAAGTCGCGATGGACACGGCGCAAGCCGCGGCCTACCGCGATCTGGCGGGCCGGCTGACCGCGGAGCTGAAACAGGCTCTGGCGCGACGCGATACGACTCTGCTGGGTGTGGTCCTCAACGTGCTGCTGGCCTGGCCGGATTGCTGCTTCCGGTCGGAAACCGTGGTGCATCCGCGCACGCGCAACACCTTGGCGTTCGTCCCGGCTCAGTTCAACGAGTTCGAGATCAGCCCCAAGGAGCGTGAGCTGATCGATATCTGCAAACAGGAGAAGGCGCAGGGCCGCAAGGTCCTCGCCTACACGGTCTATACCGGCACGCGCGACACCACGTCGCGCCTGAAGGTACTGCTGGAGCAGGAAGGTTTCAAGGTGGCGGTGCTGCGCGCGAGCGTGGATGCAAGCCGCCGCGAGGACTGGATTGCCGAGCAACTGGATCGTGGCATCGACGTGCTCATCACCAACCCCGAGTTGGTCAAGACGGGATTGGACCTGTTGGATTTCCCGACAATCGTGTTCATGCAGTCGGGCTACAACGTGTACTCGCTCCAGCAGGCGGCCCGCCGCTCCTGGCGCATCGGGCAGAAGCACCCCGTGCGCGTGATCTATCTCGGCTACGCCGGTTCCTCGCAGATGACATGCCTCGAACTGATGGCCAAGAAGATCATGGTCTCGCAGTCCACCTCGGGCGATGTACCCGAATCGGGGCTGGATGTCCTGAACCAGGATGGTGATTCCGTCGAGGTCGCACTGGCCCGGCAACTGGTCGCCGCCTGATTCCCACGCCACAAGCCGGCCTAGCGCCGCCGGCATTTCTGTTGTTCCCACCTTGCAGCCACGCCCACGTTCTCCGTGGACGTGGCTGCGCTTTTTTCATCCCAAGGAGATTTCCATGAATACCAACACCCAACCGTCCGAAGCCATCGACACCCAACGGAAGCTGGAAGCCGAGATTGCGGATTTCCTGCGGCAGCGCATCGAAGATGGGAACCTCGATGCGGAGGACATCCCTGTGCGCCTGGCACGCTATGGTCTGATGGCCCCCGAGGCGTTCCTCGCCGAAATGCGTGAGCGCATGGGCATCGACGACGAGAAATAAGAGACCCATTTTCACAGGCCCCAACTTGGGGCCTTTCTTTGGTGAAGGCGCTGCCGGCAAATCGGGCGCTGTCTGGTTCGCATTGTTTGCTGCCGCTCGTAGCCCGAGCGGCGATGGTGAGGGCTCGATGTTTCAGGACGCCGAGCTATGTGCCCCTCTCCACCCTGGTTTCACCATCCCGAACGCCGCCTGCTGGCGGGATTTTTCGGCCTGCTTTGGTCGGTGCTGGCCGGTGGCTGCGCGACGACGACTGCGCCGGTCGCGCCCGACACCATCGAGGAAGTCTCGGCCGCGCCCGAACCCGAAGCGCCCGAGTACATCCCGGTCGTGCGCTACGCCCGCTACACGCTGGTCGAACTGGCCCCTACAGCGGCGCAGCGCGACCTGCTGTTGCAGACCATCGACGTGTCGATGCCCGAGGATGCCCGCGCCACGGTCGGCGATGGGCTGCGGCATGTGCTCAAGCGCAGCGGCTACAGCCTGTGCCAAACGGCGCATGCCGTGATCGAGCTGTATGAGCTGCCGCTCCCGGCGGCGCACCTGCATCTCGGTCCCATGACCTTGCGCGATGCGCTGCTCACCCTGGCTGGTCCGGCCTGGGAACTGCACGCGGATGACCGCGCACGACAGATTTGCTTCGAGCGGCCCGGCGACAGCGTGGCCGCCGAACCCATGCCCGAACCGACCGCCGCCGATGCGGTGCAGACCTTCCCGCTGATGCCTTCCACTCCAGGAGGCCAGCCGTGAACGCTCCGCAATCTTCGCGTCGCCCGACCGCCGCCGTGGTGGTGCAAAGCATGCTCTGGCTCTGGCTGCTCGGTCTAAGCGTCATCGTGGCCCTCGGCTACCAGGCGATGAGCGACCAGGCCGACCAGGAACGGCTCGATTCCCGTCTGCAACGCCTCGAAGCGCAGGCGGTGGCCCTGGCCGAGGCCATCGAGACCATCCAGCAGCGTCCGGCCGTCGCAACGGCGGCGGACCTCAAAGACACCCGCCAAATCCTGGAAGCACGCGCTTCCCAGGTTGAGAAAACACTGAGCGGCTACGCAGCCGCCGACGACCTTCAGGCGCTGCGCGCGGAGATCGAGCAGATCAAGACGCGCCAGACCGCCGCGCGTGCAGCAGCCCCCGTCCAGCCGCGCACATCGAGCAAGCCCGCCGCCAAGTCTGAACCGCCGCCATTGCCGTTCCGCATCGTCGGCGCCGAACTGCGCGCCGGCCAGCGCAGCGTGTCCGTCGCGCCGAGCAGTGGGGACTTCACGCCCGACCAGCTTCAGGTGCTGCTGCCCGGTGATGCGGTCGGCCCATGGCGCTTGCAGGCAATCGATGGCAGCGCCGCGGTGTTCCAAGCCGGCGACCAGACCCGTCGCGTGGCGATTCCCTGATCGGAGCACACCACATGAAGCCGTCGATCATCCTTTCCGCACTCCTACTGGCTTCAGTCCAGTGGCCCGCGTGGGCGCAGCAGTCAGCCACGGCTCCCGCTCGCAATGCGCAGAGCCAGGAGCGCCCGCTGGCCGCCCGCGTCCTGGACGACCGAGTAGCAAGCAACTGGGGCCTCCAACCCCAGGAATGGGTGCGTTACCGCGAGCTGATGGATGGGCCGCTGGGAATCTACTCGCCCAACCTGGACCCGCTGTCTGCCCTAGGCATCGAGGCACGGACCGACGAAGAACGGCGGCGCTATGCAGAGCTGCAGGTGCAAATCGAAGCACGCCGCGTCGAGAAGTTGCTCGCCTACCAACGCGCCTACGACGAAGCCTGGCAGCGCCTGAACCCCGGCATGCAGCGCGTGAACCTGCCCGACGACGGGCCGGGCGCCGGCACCGCGCGCGGCAGCGGCCGAATGGCGGTGTTCGTCAAGGACGGCTGCGCGGCCTGTGGGCAGCTCGTGCAGCGCCTGCAATCCTCGGGTGCCGAGTTCGACCTGTATATGGTGGGCAGCCGCCAGGACGATGCACGCATCCGCGACTGGGCCAAGCGCGCGCAGATCGACCCGGCGCGCGTGCGCAGCGGCAGCATTACCCTCAACCACGACGGCGGCCGCTGGCTGTCGCTGGGCCTGCCCGGTGACTTGCCCGCGGCTGTGCGCGAGGTGAACGGCCAATGGCAGCGTCAGCCGTAGCGGCCACCTCCGTCTCGCAGCTCCTGCGCGCACTGGTGCTTGCTACCGGCCTGTGCGCCTGCGCCGTCCATGCCCAGGAGGTTCCACCACCGGCCTACCAACTCGCCGCACAGCGGGCGGGCATCCCCTCGACCGTGCTCTTCGCCGTGGCCTTGCAGGAGAGCGGTGTTCGGCGCAACGGGCGCATCGTCCCGTGGCCGTGGTCCCTCAATGTCGCCGGCCAGTCGCGCCGCTTCGCCACGCGCGCCGACGCCTGCTCGGGCTTGCAACAGGCAATGCGCGCCACGCCCCACACGCGCATCGATGCAGGCCTGGGCCAGATCAACCTCGGTTACCACAAGCACCGCTTCACCAGCGCGTGCGACCTGCTGGACCCCTATCGCAACCTCGCCATCGCCGCTGAGATCCTGAAGGAGCAGCACACGTCCGGCGAAGACTGGCTGTTGGCGATCGGCCGCTACCACCGTCCTGCGGGCGGCGAGCCCGCCGCCCGCTACCGGCGCAGCGTGTCGCGCCATCTCGCGCGTGTGCAGGGCGCACGCCCAAACGCCGCGGTGCTCGCCACGCGCCAGGAGACTTCCCCATGACGAAATCCCATCTGGCCCTGCGGGGCCTGCTTGTGCTGCTGGCGGGTCTGCCGCTGGCATCGCGTGCCGGCGATCCGCTGATCGTGGTCGAAGATCGCGGTGGCACGTCGGCGCTGCCGTACTACGAGGCCCTCAACCTCCAGCCGCGCGCCGATGTCCCGGCCCGGCCGCCCATTCCGACGCCACAGGTTCCCGCCACACCCGCGGACGAGGCAGCGATGCTGCCGGTGCGCAGCACCAAACTCACGCCTGGCACCGTCGCTCGGCGCGTGATCGAAGCGCCCGGCCTGCGGCCGTTCGTGGTCATCGGCGACGACGACGCCTCCCGGGCCTGGTTGCAGCGCCGCGGCGTTGCTTTGCGCGAACGCGGCGCGGTCGGCCTAGTGGTCAATGTCGAGACCGCGCAGGGCCTGGCAGGGCTGCGTGCCCTGGTGCCGGGCGTGCCGCTCGCGCCCGTAGCCGGAGACGACCTGGCCGATCGCCTAGGCCTGCGGCATTACCCGGCGCTGATCACGGCCACCGGCATCGAGCAATGAAGCCATGTCGGGGAAACAGCCGGTCGAGGTTCTGCTACGCCCAGCGGTGGAGCTATACACCGTCGCAGCGTGTGCAGGCGCCGCGTTTCTGTCCCTGGTGGCCCCGTGGTCGCTCGCGCTGAGTCCGGCCATGGGCGTCGGCAGCGCCCTGGCGTTCGGCGCCTACGGCGCGATCCGCTACCGCGACGCTCGCGTCATCCTGCGTTATAGGCGCAACATCCGCCGCCTGCCGCGTTACGTGATGACGAGCAAGGATGTGCCCGTCAGCCAGCAGCGGCTTTTCATCGGGCGCGGATTCCTGTGGGAGCAGAAGCACACCCATAGGCTCATGCAGACATACCGGCCGGAGTTTCGCCGCTACGCGGAGCCGACACCGGCCTATCGCCTGGCGCGTCGGCTGGAGGAACGGCTGGAGTTTGCGCCGTTCCCGCTGTCCCGGCTCTCCGCTCTCACGGGCTGGGACGTTCCGTTCAACCCTGTGCGCCCGCTGCCACCTGTAGGTGGCCTGCCGCGGCTGCATGGCATCGAACCCGACGAGGTGGACGTCAGCCTGCCGCTGGGTGAGCGCGTCGGACATTCGCTGGTGCTGGGCACGACGCGCGTGGGCAAGACGCGGCTGGCCGAGCTGTTTGTGACTCAGGACATCCGTCGCAAGAACGCTGCCGGCGAGCACGAGGTCGTGATCGTTATCGATCCCAAGGGCGACGCGGATCTCCTGAAGCGGATGTACGTCGAAGCCCAGCGCGCAGGCCGTGAAGGCGAGTTCTACATCTTCCACCTCGGTTGGCCGGAAATCAGCGCCCGCTACAACGCGGTAGGACGCTTCGGTCGCATCTCGGAAGTCGCCACCCGTATCGCAGGGCAACTCTCCGGTGAAGGCAACAGCGCGGCCTTCCGGGAGTTCGCGTGGCGCTTCGTCAACATCATTGCCCGCGCTTTGGTGGAACTGGGGCAGCGCCCGGACTACATGCTGATCCAGCGGCACGTCATCAACATCGACGCACTGTTTATCGAGTACGCCCAGCACTACTTCGCCAAGACCGAGCCCAAGGCCTGGGAGGTGATCGTCCAGATCGAGGCCAAGCTCAACGAGAAGAACATCCCGCGCAACATGATCGGGCGCGAGAAGCGCGTGGTCGCGCTGGAGCAGTACCTTTCCCAGGCGCGCAACTACGACCCGGTGCTCGACGGCTTGCGCTCGGCAGTTCGGTACGACAAGACCTACTTCGACAAGATCGTCGCATCGTTGCTGCCGCTGCTGGAAAAGCTCACCAGCGGCAAGATCGCCCAGCTCCTGGCCCCGAATTACTCCGACCTGACCGACCCGCGCCCGATCTTCGATTGGATGCAAGTCATCAGGAAGCGCGCCATCGTCTATGTGGGACTGGACGCGCTGTCCGACGCCGAGGTTGCCGCAGCGGTCGGCAACTCCATGTTCTCCGACCTGGTTTCGGTCGCGGGCCATATCTACAAGCACGGGATCGACGATGGCCTGCCGGGCGCATCCGCTGGCACGCGCGTGCCGATCAATGTCCATGCGGACGAATTCAATGAACTCATGGGTGACGAATTCGTGCCCCTGATCAACAAGGGCGGCGGTGCCGGGCTACAGGTCACGGCGTACACACAGACCCTCTCGGATATCGAGGCCCGCATCGGCAACCGCGCGAAAGCTGGCCAGGTGATCGGCAACTTCAACAACCTGTTCATGCTGCGCGTGCGCGAGACGGCCACCGCCGAACTGCTGACGCGGCAGTTGCCGAAGGTCGAGGTCTATACCACCACCATCGTCTCCGGGGCGACCGATAGCTCGGACATCCGTGGCGCGACGGATTTCACGTCGAACACCCAGGACCGCATCAGCATGTCCAGCGTGCCGATGATCGAGCCATCGCACGTAGTCGGCCTGCCAAAAGGCCAGTGCTTCGCGCTGCTGCAAGGCGGCCAGCTTTGGAAGGTTCGCATGCCGCTGCCGACACCAGACCCGGATGAAGTGATGCCGGCGGATCTGCAGCAACTGGCCGGATACATGCGCCAGAGCTACAGCGAGGCCACGCAGTGGTGGGATTTCACCAGCTCCCCTGCCTTGCAGGATGCGGCCTTGCCCGATGACCTGCTGGACGATGCTGCTCCAGCCGAGCCTGCTGCGGTGGCCACCGACACCGACCACAGTACCGACGAGGCCGCGCCATGAAGGACGCCGCCTCGACCGCGCAGCGGGAGCAGAACCAGCGCCAGGGTCTGATCGTCGGCACCATCACCTTGCCATTTCGCCTGCTCGGGGTATTGATTGGCTCGCTGCTGTTCTCGATCGTGGTGGAGTGCGTCGGCATGCACCTGTTCTGGAAGGATCAGGGCTGGCGCCATTCCCAGCAGATGTTGCAGTACGAGCTTGGGCACCTGTCCAGCCACTTCACGCGCAGCGTGGTCGTGCAGGAGCCAGGGCGCACGGCGCACGAGTTGGTGGATACAGGCTACGAATGGGTGTTCGTTCGCTCGGGGCTGCTGGCGCGCATGAGCCAGACCGCCGAGCGCGTCCGCGCGCCCAGCCACGAGCAGGCGCGCAACTTCCGCTACTACATCAGCCAAGTCTATGTCTGGGCCGAGAGCTACCTCATCGCCGCAGCCTTCACGACGCTGACCTTCCTAGTGCGCCTGCTGGTCCTGGTGCTCACGCTGCCACTGATCTTCACGGCCGCCTTCGTCGGTCTGATTGACGGTCTGGTGCGACGCGACGTGCGCAGGTTCGGCGCGGGCCGCGAATCCGGGTTCATCTACCACCGTGCAAAAGCCAGCCTCATGCCGCTGGCCGTGCTGCCGTGGATCACGTACCTGGCGCTGCCGATCTCGGTGCATCCATTGCTGATCCTGTTGCCGAGCGCCGCCTTGCTGGGACTGGCCGTGAGCCTGACTGCGGGCAGCTTCAAGAAGTACCTCTAGCAGATCAATCCGGTCATCTGCAGGTTCCTATTGTTTGCGGCCTGAAACAGCCCCGATCTCCACGATCTAGCCATTGCTGATCACACAGGAATGGCGCGATGTTGGCTCCGATCTGGCTGCGCGCCGCGCATCGCGGCGTGCCCACTTTTCTCGTGACGGCCCTTGTACTGGGTCAGTCCTCGATGGCGTTGGCCGAGTCCCCGGCGCAGCGTCAGGAGTTGGTCGCAGCGCTGCGCCAGCTCGACGCGCTGGAGCGCACCGTCGCCGACAGCGCTACGCATGCCCCCATCCAGCCGGGCGAGCGCTACCACTTCGATTACCCGAGGCTGCTGGCTGACCTGGCGCGCGTGCGCGCCGGCATCCAGGCCCATCTCACACCGTCGCGCGCCCAGCCGCGCGACGCCTCCGAACTGATCGGCGACTACCGCACGGAGCGGGTCGTCCCGCCATCACCGCCGACGACCACGGAGGGCAAGCCATGAACGGCGCCCAGGTCTCGGCATTTCAAGCCAACAGCGGCATCGCGCCTTCAGCGATGGCGACCGTCCTGGTCGGCGTCGTGTTCGCGGTCCTGCTCGTCTGGGGCGTCTGGGCCATGCGAACGGCCTACGTGGGGTGGTCCGAAAGCCGCCTCAACCAGCGCCAGTTCCTCGGCGTCTGCATCCGATTCGTCGCGATGTACCTCGTCCTGACTTTCTTCCTCCTCTCCTGACCTGAAAGGCATGACCATGCAAAACTGCATCCTCACTTCCCGTCTTGCCCAGCGCGCCACCGTGGCCCTGGGCACCGCAGCGCTGCCCGCCCTGTCGTTCGCGCAGGGTCTGCCGCAGTTGGAGAACCCGACCCGCGGCACAGGCAACGGCATCATGGAAACGATCCGCAACTACGGCTACGACATCATCATGCTCGTGGCTCTGCTGGTGGTGGCGTCCATGTTCATCGGCGTGTGCTACCACGCCTACGGGACCTACGCGGAAATCCACACAGGCCGCAAGACGTGGGGCCAGTTCGGCCTCACGGTCGCCATCGGCGCCGTCTTGCTCGTGATCGGCATCTGGCTGCTCACCGAAGCCACCGGCATCCTGTAAGCGAGGCCGGTATGTCCGAGCAGCAGCACGTCCGTGCGGACGGGACGGTCACGTTCCTTCCGCACCGGCTCAATCGACATCCCGTTGTGGTGCGCGGTCTCACCGCCGACGAGTTGTGGATCTGCTGCGGCCTGTCCGGCGCCGCCGGTCTGCTGGTCGGCGCACCGCTGTCGTGGGTGTTCCGCACGATCGCGCTAGCACCCACGTTCGTCGTCCTGGGCGTGGCCTTCGGCGTGTTCATCGGCGGCGGCATTCTTCGCCGCCTCAAGCGCGGGCGTCCCGACACCTGGCTGTATCGGCAACTGCAATGGCGCATTGCCACACGCCATCCGCTGATGGCGGGCTGGGTAGGCGGCCATGTGCTGATCTCGCGCTCCGGCTTCTGGACCACCCGAAGGAGCGCACGATGAGCCGCTTCAAGAACGAGATCACCCACCTGCAGGCGCACATCAAGACGCTTCGCCTGGGTGCTGGCGCCCTGATCATCGTCGCCCTGGTCATGGGTGGCGGCTGGTGGAGCGCTCCCCGCGATCTGACCATCCACGTTCCGCCTGACCTGCGCTCCGGCAGTACCAGGAAGTGGTGGGAAGTGCCGCCCGAATCGGTCTATGCGTTCACGTTCTACGTGTTCCAGACGCTCAACCGCTGGCCGACGAATGGCGAAGAGGACTACGCGCGCAACCTCCACACGCTCTCGCCGTACCTCACCCCATCCTGCCAGGCCTTCCTGCGCGCGGACTACGACTACCGCCGCAGCACGGGCGAGTTGCGCCAGCGCGTGCGCGGCATCTACGAAATCCCCGGCCGCGGCTACGGCGACGACCCCACGGCCCGCGTGCGCGTGGTTTCCGACCGCGACTGGGTAGTGACGCTGGACATCACCGCCGACGAGTACTACGGCGCCGAGCAAGTCAAGCGCGCTCTGGTGCGCTATCCCGTGAAGGTCACGCGGGTGGACGTCGATCCTGCCCGCAACCCGTTCGGCCTGGCGCTCGACTGCTATGAGGGCGCGCCCCAGCGCATCAGCACGCCGGAGCCGACGCGCCCGGCGTCTGGTGGCCTGTCTCCGCAAGCGCCCCAAGGAGAAACCCCATGAAGCATCCTGTACTCACGCTGCTGGGGCTGTTGGCCGTGGCCGCGGCTCCTGCTGTCCAGGCGGTGGAGATCCTGCGCTGGGAACGTATGCCGTTGGCGGTGCCGCTGAAGGTCGGCCAGGAGCGTATCGTGTTCATCGACCGCAACGTCCGCGTGGGCGTACCCTCGGGCGTCGGCGAGCGCCTACGGGTGCAGAGCGCGGGCGGCGCGGTGTACCTGCGCGCCAGCGAGCCGATCGAGCCCACGCGGCTGCAATTGCAGGACGCCGACACGGGCGCGCTGATCCTGCTGGACATTGCGGCGGAGCCAGCCAAGGACGGCGAAGCCGAGCTGGAACCAGTGCGCATCGTCGAGGGCAACAGCACCCCGGCGCGCTATGGCGATCAGCCCGGCGATGACAACGAAGCTCCGGCGCGCGCCCAGGACCAGGCAGGTGCGCGGGCGGCGCGACGCGAGACCCCGGTGCCGGTTGTCCTGACGCGCTTCGCCGCGCAGAACCTCTACGCTCCGCTGCGCACTGTGGAGCCGTTGCCCGGCGTCATGCGGGTGAACCTGCGTCGTGACCTCGACCTCGGCACGCTGATGCCGACGCTGCCCGTGCGCGCGGTCGCGCTCGCGTCGTGGCGTCTGGAAGACCAGTGGGTCACTGCCGTGCGACTGACCAACAACAGCAGCGGCTGGATCACTCTCGATCCGCGCATCCTGCAAGGCGATTTCCTCACCGCCACCTTCCAACACGAGGCACTTGGCCCGCGTGGCACGCCCGAGGACACGACCGTCCTGTACCTGGTGACGCGCGGGCGCGGCCTGGCGCAATCGCTGCTACCGGCGATCAACCGCTTCGACCCGGCCGTGCATCTCCCGCAACCGGAAGACCGCAAGGAGGCCCGCCATGCGCAGTAATGGACTCCTGAAGTGGCTGATGGTCCCGGTTGCCTTGCTGGTGCTGTTCGTTGCCATCCGGCTGTTCTCGGGTGGCAGCAGTTCGGCGCCACCGGCCGCGGATGCCGGTGCCAAGCTCACGCCAGCGGAAATGAAGGCGTTGGGCATCGAGGGCGATACCCCGCGCGACACCGTGGCGACGCTCGTTGCCCAAGTGAAGCAGTTGCGCACCGAGCTTCAGACCGCGCTCTCGGACAACAAATCCCAGCGCGAAGAAAACCAGCGACTGCGCCAGCGCGAGAACTCCATTGATCAGCGCATCAATTCGGCCCTCGACTCCGAGCGTACCAACCTGCGTCGCGACCAAGAGCAGGCAGCCAGCGCGCGCCAGCAGACCGAAGGGTTGCTTGCCGACCTGCAGCGGCGTCTGGACAGTATCGGCGGACGTGGCGGCGGCCATGCCGACCTGCCGGTGGGTCTGGGGCTGCGCGACGGCGACGAGGCCGGCATGGAAGGCGGCGTGCGATGGGTCGAACCCGACGATGCGAGGAAGGCCGAGGGGCGGAACAGCAGTCGTGGCACGGGTAGCGGCATGAGCTTCCCGACGAGCTTCGGCCCCGCGCAGAGCACGTTGGAAACCACGGCGGAAACCGTGGCGAACGCGGGCGCACGCGCAGCAGGCGTCAAGAGCGCCAAGGCGGTCTATACCGTACCGACCAATTCGACGCTGATGGGGTCGGTGGCGATGACGGCGCTGATCGGCCGCGTGCCGATCGACGGAACCGTTAACGATCCATACCCCTTCAAGGTGTTGGTCGGACCGGACAACCTGACCGCCAATGGCATCGACATTCCCGACGTGGCCGGTGCCGTGTTCAGCGGCACCGCATCGGGAGATTGGACGCTCTCGTGCGTGCGCGGCCAGGTGCGCAGCATCACCTTCGTCTTCCACGACGGCACGATCCGCACCATCCCCGAAGACCGCGACGGCAACCAGCAGAACAACCAGCAGCGAGACGGCCTGGGCTGGATCAGCGACCCATACGGCATTCCCTGCGTCAGCGGGGAGCGGCGCAGCAACGCCCAGCAGTACCTCGGCTCGCAAGCCCTGATTACCGCCGCCGGTGCCGGCGTCGCTTCGCTGATCGACAGCGACAGCGGCCAGATGTCCTACGTCGGCGCCGACGGCTCCATCGGGAGCGTCGGCATCTCGGGCAATGAAGCCGTGGGCCGCATCCTGGCCGGTGGCGTGCGCGACATGGCCGACTGGGTGAACAAGCTATACGGCCAGGCCTTCGCCGCCGTCTATGTCCAGCCCGGCGCGAAGGTCGCCGTCCACCTCGAAAAGCCGCTTGCCATCGACTTCGATCCCGAAGGCCGCAAGGTCGATCACCGCGCAGGAGAAAGCCATGCTCTCGAACTTGAATAAGGGCCTGGCGCTGGCCCTCGCCGTCGCGGTGCTCGGCGGCTGTGCCACCAGCAAGGAAAAGCTGCTCCCGCACGGCGACAGCACGATGATGGACATCTGGCAGCAGAACGCCGGCGACGGCAGCGGTGGCGCCGGCCAGGTGGCGCGCAGGCAATTGCTCGATGCACGCCAGAGCCTGCGCCGGCCGCTGACCGAGGCCGACGTGGAGGCCGCGCCCGCCGAACAGATGCGCTACACGCGCACGGCGCGAAACGAGGTCTATCGCCAGTTCCACCGCCTCCCGAACCCCGATCTTGTCATGTATGTGTACCCGCACCTGGCGGGTACCGACCCCGTGCCTGTTCCGGGCTACACGACAGTCTTCCCCCTGTACCAGCGCGTGCAGTACGCCATGCCGGGCGAGCGCGTGGAGGACTACTGATGCGCTGGAAACTCCCTTGGCCGAAGCTGGCTGCATCCGATGGTGGCAATGACGAGCAGCCGGACGGCTGGCAGCGCCACGTCGAGGCGTTGCGCCAAGCCGGCATCGCCGAACCCGGAGCGACGATCCAGGGCCGCAAGCCGGCGACCGTGGCGGACGAGCAGGCGCTGTACGACGTCGCGCAGTCGTTCGCGGAGCTGCTGCCGTGGGTGGAGTTCCTGCCGCCGTCGAAGTCCATGCTGCTGGAGGACGGGCAATCGGTCGCAGCCTTCTACGAGCTGGTCCCGCTGGGCACCGAAGGTCGGGAGCCTGGCTGGCTCGCGCATGCCCGCGATGCGCTCGAAAACGCGCTCCAGGATTCGTTCGATGAGCTGGACGAGAACCCCTGGGTGCTCCAGCTCTACGCCCAGGACGAACCCAGCTTCGACCAGTACATGCAGACCCTGCGCAACTACGTGCAGCCGCGCGCTCGCGGCACAGCCTTCACCGAGTTCTATCTTCGCTTCTTCGGCCACCACCTGCGCGCGGTGGCCAAGCCCGGCGGCCTGTTCGAGGACACGGTGGTCACGCGGTTGCGCTGGCGCGGCCAGACGCGGCGCGTGCGCATGGTGGTCTATCGCCGGGCCACCGGCCAGGCGAACCGCCGTGGCCAGACACCCGAGCAAATGCTGAACATCGTCTGCGATCGCCTTTGCGGCGGCCTGGCGAACGCCGGCATCCAGGCCCGGCGCATGGTCGCGGCCGATGTTCACGACTGGTTGCTGCGGTGGTTCAACCCACGCCCAACGATGCTCGGGCCAAGCGCTGAGAATCGAGAGCGCTTCTATGCGCTGGCCCGCTATCCCGACGAGGTGGAGGAAGGCGAGATCGAGCTGGCGAGTGGTCGGGATTTCAGCCAACGGCTGTTCTTCGGTCAGCCTCGCTCCGATGCCGGGCACGGTACCTGGTACTTCGACGGCATGCCGCACCGTGTGCTGGTCACCGACCGACTACGCATGCCGCCCGGTACGGGACACCTGACTGGCGAAACCCGCAAGGGCGATGCGATCAACACGCTTTTCGATCAGATGCCCGAAGACACCACGATGTGTCTGACCATGGTGGCGACGCCCCAGGACATCCTCGAATCGCACCTGAATCACCTGGCGAAGAAGGCTGTCGGCGAAACACTGGCATCGGAGCAGACGCTCAAGGATGTGCAGGAGGCGCGCTCGCTCATCGGCAGCGCGCACAAGCTCTACCGCGGCACGCTGGCCTTCTATCTGCGCGGGCGCGACGAAGCCGAGCTTGACAGGCGCGGCCTGGACCTCGCCAACGTGATGCTCAACGCGGGGTTGCAGCCCGTGCGCGAGGACGATGAAGTTGCGCCGCTCAACAGCTACCTGCGCTGGCTACCGTGCTGCTACAACCCTGCGCAGGATCGGCGGAACTGGTTCACCCAACTGATGTTCGCCCAGCATGTGGCGAATCTCTCGCCGGCGTGGGGACGCAGCCAGGGTACGGGCCATCCGGGCAACACGTTCTTCAACCGCGGTGGCGGGCCGATCACGTTTGATCCGCTGAACCGCTTGGACAGGCAGATGAACGCCCATCTGTTCCTATTCGGCCCCACCGGCTCGGGCAAGAGCGCAACGCTCAACAACCTCTTGAATCAGGTCACGGCCATCTACCGGCCGCGGCTGTTCATCGTGGAAGCCGGCAACAGCTTCGGCTTGTTCAGCGACTTCGCCAAGCGCCTGGGTCTGACCGTAAACCGGGTCAAGCTGGCTCCTGGCTCAGGCATCAGCCTGGCGCCGTTCGCCGACGCTCGCCGGCTGATCGAAACGCCCAGCAACGTGCAGACGCTTGATGCCGATGCACTGGATGAAGAATTGCCAGCCGATTCCTCGGTCATGGAGGAGGACGAGCAGCGCGACGTGCTGGGTGAACTGGAGATCACGGCACGGCTGATGATCACAGGCGGCGAGGACAAGGAAGAAGCCCGGATGACGCGGGCCGATCGCTCGCTGATCCGCCAGTGCATCCTCGATGCCGCCGAACACTGCGTGGCCGAGAAACGCACGGTGCTCACGCGCGACGTGCGCAACGCGCTGCGCACGCGCGGCCAGGACCCGACGCTGCCCGAGATGCGGCGCGTGCGGCTGCTGGAGATGGCGGACGCGATGGACATGTTCTGCCAAGGCACGGACGGCGAGATGTTCGATCGCGATGGCACGCCGTGGCCCGAGGCCGACATCACGCTGGTGGATCTCGCGACCTATGCCCGGGAGGGCTACAACGCGCAGCTCTCCATCGCCTACATCAGCCTGATCAGCACGGTGAACAACATCGCCGAGCGCGACCAGTACCTGGGCCGTCCGATCATCAATGTGACCGACGAAGGCCACATCATCACGAAGAACCCGCTGCTCGCGCCCTACGTTGTAAAAATTACAAAAATGTGGCGCAAGCTAGGGGCCTGGTTCTGGCTGGCTACACAAAATATCGACGATCTGCCGCGTGCCGCGGAGCCCATGCTCAACATGATTGAGTGGTGGATCTGCCTGTCGATGCCGCCCGATGAGGTCGAGAAGATTGCACGCTTCCGCGAACTCTCGCCCGCGCAGAAAGCGCTGATGCTCTCGGCGCGCAAAGAAGCGGGCAAGTTCACCGAGGGCGTCATCCTTTCCAAGAGCATGGAAGTGCTGTTCCGTGCCGTGCCGCCCAGCCTGTACTTGGCGTTGGCGCAGACCGAACCCGAAGAGAAGGCCGAGCGCTACCAGCTCATGCAGCACTACGGCTGCACCGAACTGGAAGCGGCCTTCAAGGTGGCCGAGAAGATCGACCAGGCGCGCGGCATCGAGTCGCCGGCCTTGGAACTGTCGTAAGACGGAGAACGCCATGGAACAGAAACGTCCTTCCATTCCGATGCAGGTCCAGGCGTTCCGCCGCCGCAACGGGCGGCCCCGCTGGCCCTGGGCATTGGTTGCTGTGCTGGTCGCGCTGCTGCTGATCTGGCTTGTGCCGAGGTCGCCCGGCGAATCCCCGCCGCAGCCGCCCACGCCGGTCAGCATGGCACCGGTGGCCGGGCCGCCCTGGCTAATGGGCAACCCCAAAGGCCGTTTCACGCTGACGCTCTATGCCGACCTGGAGTGCCCGTTCTGCCGGGAATATTTTCCGCAGCTCAAACGGTGGGTGGGCACCAACGCCGACGTGGCGCTGCAATGGCACCACCAGCCGCTAGCCGCGCACGAGCCGGCCGCGTCGGCCGAGGCACGTCTGGCCGAATGCGCAGCCGAAGCTGGCGGGCATGCCGCGTTCTGGCAGGCGGTCGAATGGGTCTATGCCCACACGCGCAGCGACGGCCTGGGCTTGCCGGATGGCTTGCGCTACCCCGAATCGACGCCAGCCATCGAGCAGTGCATGTCAAGCGAAAGGTCCAGTGCCGCTATCCGCGCCCAGGCCGCGGAAGCCACCAAGAGCGGCGTTACCGCCACACCGTCACTGCGTCTGCTTGATCGCGAGACGGGCCAGGCCATCCTGCTGCAGGGACCAATCGAGGGCGACGCCTTGTTGTCTGCCATGGACATGCTGACGGCTGACGGTCCGACCGGCACACCCACATCCGAAATGCCTGCCGACGTCGTCGGCGACATGCCCAGGTAGCCCCGGTCTTCAAGGCTACGGCGCAGTCCGCTGCGCTGACCGCAACCCGTTCGCCTCGCATCCTGGTCGCGAACGATCGCCGCTGCCGCGGTGATGGATGCACCTTGTTCGTTCCCTAGGAGGGCTGGCCCTCCTAGGGCGCGCGCCCTCCGATCTCACCGTCTGGAGGTTCGCCATGTCTTTTGTCGTCAACGACTCCTGCCCGGAGTCGCTTTCCGTCACCGCTGCCCAACACGAGGACTGGATCATCCAGCAAGCCATCGTGCTGCTGGAGAGGCGGGTTTTCAAAGCTGGACCGTGCCTCAGCCGACCGGCCGCTGTGCGGGACTATCTGCGCGTGAAACTGGTCGCTGAACCCAACGAGATATTCGCCGCTGTGTTCCTGGACAGCATGCACCAGGTGCTGGCCTACGAGCCATTGTTCAGGGGCACGATCAACTCGACTTCTGTTTATCCACGTGTCGTCGTACAGCGTGTGCTGGAGTTGAACGCCGCCGCGGTGGTCTTCGCGCACCAGCACCCCTCGGGCATCTCCGAGCCGTCGAGCGCGGATCGTGTGCTGACCCAGCAACTGCAGGCCGCGCTGGCGCTCATCGATGTACGGGTACTGGATCACATCATCGTAGGCCAAGGTTCCCCGTTCTCCTTTGCGGAGTCAGGCCTGCTGTAACGGTCGCATTGCTTCATTGATCCCCGCGGAGGCTTCGGCCTCCGTTTTTTTATGGCGCGGGACAAGCAGGTATGCGGGCAGCCCGCGATGCGCATTGTTTGTTGGGGTGGCATCGGGTTCGCGTTTGACTATGGCCCTGATCAACTTTCGGGGCACGCGACATGCCGGCATCCTTTTCCACGTTCGCGTCGGGCTGGCGAACCCTTGGTCTCGTCGTGGCGCTGCCGGCGTCCCTGGCCGTGTTCAGCCCCGTCGCCTTCGCAGCCGACGTACTGGTCGTCACCGACAGCCACCACCCGGTCAAGACCATGGGCGGCGAGCGGCTGATCGAGCTGGACGAAGCCCGCCGGATTGAAGCGGAGCTTTCTGCGGAACTGCCCGCCGCCCCCGAACAGGCGGCGGCCACCGTCAAGCGTCGGCTGAGCCAAGGCGGCGCCGACCTACAGCGCCGCATCGCTTCCGCATACCAGGGCGTCACCGACGCATGGAGCCTGGGCATCACCAGCATCCCGGCTGTCGTGGTGGATCAGCGCTACGTGGTCTATGGCGAGCCGGATGTGGCCCGCGCTGTCGCGCGCATCGAGCAGCGTCGGAGGACCCAGCCATGACGCGACCATTCGACCTGATGCGCCGCATGCGGGCCGGCGTGGCTTCCTTGCTGCTGCTCAGCGCCACGGGTAGCTACGCCTTGAACACCACCGCCATCGTTGCCTCGGTGGCCTCGCCCGATTGCTTGGAGTACCGGGTGGTAGGTATCTGCTACTGGCTCTACTGCACCTGGGGAGGATGCACGGTGCGCACCTCTGTCAAGGTGCGCCACTACATCCCCGATGCGGTCGTCTCCAGCTACAGCAACACGGGCGAGAACCCGTGGGTCGAAGTCCGGGCGATGAGTACGGCCAATCCGTCCGCCCAAGCGGGGGGCGATGGAACGACGAACGAGGATCACGAAAACAATCTTGCGAAATTCAAGAACGCCGACGTGATCGGCCATCCCGGCGTCGAGGTGTTCAACCAGTTTGTTTCGTCCTCGGGCTACTTCTGCGAGGGCGCAGGAACGGCATTCATGCCGTATCTGCTCAGCACCTTGGACACGCTTGCCTGGCGCTACAACGTGCCCGAGATGGCCTACCCGGAGGCATTGATTCCCGGCATGCGCGAGGTCGGCGCACGCACCACGATGAACCTTTGGGGCAACGTGTATCCCCGCGGCGGCTTCCTGCACCAGACCGACGACCACAAATCGGGGGCCGTGGTGGCCCAGCGTGCGGGAGATATCGTCACTCGCCGGGGGCAGTTGCACGTGTACCAGCCGCTGCTTGCCAACGCCCGCGATGGCTACTGGCCCGCCGGCGCGCTGATGGAGGGTGATGCCTCGACTGGCAAGTGGCAGGAACTCACGCCCGTCCTGTCCTCGTCTTGCACGGTTTTCCCACGCACCGGCTTCCTGACCCAGGCCCAGCAAGGCGACTACGCCTGGGCACTGTGGCGGCCGTATGCCTGCTGCGAACGCCGTGGACAGGTGTTCCTTGGAAGCGTTGATTTCCTTTGAGGTGCCGCGATGAAGCGTTTCGACTCTATGCAGTTCTCCCCTCCGGCTCGTGGCAAGAGGATCTGTTTGGCGCTCACCGGCGCGTTGGTTCTGGCAAGCGGCGTGGCCTGGGGCCAACTGGGCTACCAGACCAGCGGCAACGTCATCGGCGATGACGTCATGTACTCCATCGGCGGCGGCAGCGCCGTTTCGATGGGTCGCGCAGCCGGCATGCGCTCGCTCGGCGTGGGTGTCGGCTGGAACAGCAATCTGATCTGCGGTGACATGAGCATCCAGACCACGTTGAAAAATCAGCTCAACGGCGTGACCAATGGCTTTCAGCAGATCATGTCCTCGGTGATCCAGAGTGCTACGAGTGCTGTGGCCTCCCTGCCGGCGTTGATCATCCAACGGGCTGATCCGGGCCTCTACAACCTGCTCACCAACGGCGTTCTGCAAGCGCGGCTGGATTTCGACCGCTCGAAGCTGACGTGCCGCGCCATGGCCGAAAAGATGGCCGAAACGGCCGGCGGCCAGCTCGGCTGGAGCCAGATGGCAGAGGGGTTGGCACTGCGCGATGCTGTTTCGAGCACGGATGCCGTCTCGGCCGTCGAGCAAGCCGAGACGCGCCGTGGCAACGACGGCGTGCCTTGGGTCGGGGGAAGCAATGCCGGCGGCTCCGGTCAGCCCGCGATCAAGGTGGTCGGCGACGTCACCCGCGCGGGCTACAACCTGGTCAATGGCCGCGGTGTGACCGACACATCGGCAATCGCACCGGCAAGTTGCGCGAGCCTGTCGTGCCAGACCTGGACCACGCCGCAAGCGGCCGTCGAGTGGGCGACGCGGGTGCTCGGCGAGAAGGAGCAGCGCACCTGCGACGCCTGCACCAAGACGGAGACGGTGCCCGGCGTCGGGCTGACGCCGCTGATCCAGGATGAGTACGATGCCAAGCTGCAGGCGCTCCAGGACCTGGTCTCCAAGGCGAAGAACACGACGCCCGAAAACCTGCGCGAGGCCGGCAGCGCGTCGCTGCCCATCACACGCGGAGTGATCGAGGCACTGCGCGACGAGCCGGACCAGCACCTGCTGTCGCAGCGCCTGGCGTCCGAGGTTGCGCTGGCGTCGGTGCTGGAGAAAGCGCTACTGCTGCAACGCACGCTGCTGACCGGCAAGAAAGAGCCCAACGTGGCGGCCAACCAGCTCGCCGTGGAAGCTGTGAACCACGAGAGCGACACGCTCGATCGCGAGATCCGCAACCTCAAGACCGAGCTGGAGCTGCGCCGGGAGCTGGCAAACAATTCGCCCATGGCGATCATCCAGCGCCACGGCACGCGCGCGGCGGGCTCGCGTGGGATCTACGAAGGCGATCCGGTGCCTGACCGCCTCGATCAGTTGCAGAAGGGCAATCCGGGAGGCCGGCCATGAGCCCGATGCGTGCGGCCTGGCTGCGCCCGCGCTGGCTGTTCAGCCGGCGCGCAGCAAAGGCGCTGCTGTGGACGGTGGTACTCGCGGCCGTCGCCGTGTGCGCCAACATCGTTGGCATCTACCTCGTCGGAAGCGTCGCAGGCTGGGAGCGTTGGCTGGCGGCAGCAGCGGGCTACTTCCTGGTCTGGCGGCTGTGCCTGTACGGCGCGACGGCCTACGGCTGGGTCTGGATGCGTCGCCGACTGCTGGCGCGCGAGGACGACGCGCAAGCGCGGCGCCGCCTGGTGCGCAGCGAGATCGCCGGCGTCGTTGCCATCGTGGCGCTTGAAGCCAGCCTGTTGATGCAGGGCTGAGGGGAGATCCGAGCCATGACGCTTTTCGCGACCGACTACCTGGAGTACTACCTGACCCTGGTTTCCTGGATCGTCAACAACGGCATCTGGGCGGTACTGGTATCCAGCGGGGTATTCGCACTGCCCTTCGTGGCGATCATCGTGCAGGAATGGCTCAAGGCCCGTGGGGAGGGTGCAGACGAAGGCAATAAGGGCGTGCTCTCGGCCGCACGCATTGAGAACCGGGTGTTCGTCGCCATCGTGGTCGTGATGTTCGCCGGCATCCCCTTCATCGACGTGGACCTCAACACCATTCAGTACGACAGCTCGCGCTCGGCTCAATGCCAGGTCAGCGTGCCGCAGCCCACGGATACCGGCTGGTCCCAGTCCTTCAGCACCATCAACAACCAGAGTGCCAAGGTGCCGGTCTGGTGGGCATTCATGCACGCGCTCTCGCGCGCCGTCACCAGTGCCTCGGTGGCAGCGATCCCGTGCGGAACAGACCTGCGACAGATGCGCATGGAGATCGACGCTACCCGCATCAACGACCCGGTGCTGGCTCAGGAAGTGGCCGATTTCACACACGACTGCTACGGGCCAGCACGCGCTAAATTGTTCATGGCGCGACCGGAGCTGGACGAAGCTCAAATGAACGACGTGACATGGATCGGTTCGAGGTTTTTCACGGACACCGGCGGCTACTACGACAGCTACCGCTCCAGCACGGCGCGCGAGTCATGGCCCTATGACGACACTCGCGACGCAGGGCTTGCGCAGGTGGCCAGTGGCGGCGGCTACCCGACTTGCAGGCAGTGGTGGGCCGATGGCAGCAACGGCCTGCGAGCACGGCTGCTGAGCCAGGTGGACCCCAGCCTGTTGAATCGCTTGGCGGGCTGGGCCGGGTTCCTCAGCCGTACCGAGGTGGACGATTCGGTGGTCCGTACCATCGCGTCACCGCGACAGCAGAAGCTCAACCAGGGTTCGGTCTATACCGACTACGGCGGCCAGATCGACAAGACCCTGCCGAACATCGTGACGCGGGCCACGGGGGACGTAGGAATGGCGGTCGGGGCACTTGCCGCATTCCCTGCCATGGACGTGGTGCGCCAGGCGCTGCCCATGGTGCTTGCCTTGCTCAAGATGGCGCTGGTCATCTGCATCCCGCTCGTGCTGGTCGTCGGCACCTATGACCTGAAGACGGTCGTCACCGTCAGCGTCGTGCAGTTCGCGCTGTTCTTCACCGATTTCTGGTTCCAACTCGCTCGCTGGATCGACAGCACCATCCTCGATGCGCTCTATGGGTGGGGCTTCGGCTGGAACCGGCCGCACACTAACTTCGATCCGCTGGTGGGGTTGAACAATGCCTTTGGCGACCTGCTCCTGATGTTCGTCATGGGCACGATGTTCCTGGTCTTGCCGGGTTTTTGGCTTGCGAGCCTTACTTGGGTTGGGATTCGGGCTGGACACGTCATCCAAGGGCTTTCGGATGGCAGCAAGAGTGCCGGCCAAGCAGGCGGTAAGGGCGCTGGGGCCCTTACCGGAGGTAAGCTGAAGTAGCGCGGCGCCGGTCAGTCGTCGGTGTACAACTCGTGCGACGTATCGTTGTACAGGTTGGGATCGTAGCCCGGCGTCTTGCGCAGTTCGGTGAGGTCGGTGAAAGGCCACTCGTCTTCATCCGAGGTATTGGCAGCAGCAGCCCATCCCGCCACCACGACTCCCAACAACACGAGTGCGAACCAGAAGGCGACGTAGAGCAGCGCGCCCAGCACAGCCAGCTTGACCGCCCACAGCAGCACTGTGGCACCAACCGAAGGCACCCCTTTGACCATCAACCAATTCGATACCCGCCGTTCGCCACGCGCATAGGCACGCCATACACGGCCAAATGCGCGGCCGATACGTTCTGCGGTGCTGGTACGAGTTGTGGTGTTCATGGTCGTCTCCTGCTACTGAGGGATGTCTATTCCAGGGTGCTCCACTTCATTCCGTTTCAGGCTTCAATGTGTTTTCTCGCTGCTTCAGGACGCTTCGTCATCCGGTTCCACCGGGCCCGGGTCGGGTTCCACGCCGATGCGGTAGGTGGCAACGAAACGCGGCCAATCCACATGGTCAACCAGATCGATGTCCTCGATGACGCTGACCTTCGCTCCCGCACGCTCGAACAGGGCGATGCTCTTGGCGGGATAGTTGTTGCGCGACGGATAGAGCACTCCGTCGAACAGAGGTTGGCCGTCGTCGCCGACCATCGCATGCACCTGAGCGGACACCTGCTGCGTGTGCGTGTAGTCGCGGCTGGCCAACTGCTCCAGGTTCAGGCCAAAGTAGCCCGCCATGACGCTCGGTGCCGTGAGATCGGCCAGAAGCACGTCGGCCACCACCCCTACAGCGCGCACCATCCTGCCCTGGACTTCTTTCAATGCGATCGAGCGCTTCGCGTCATCAAGCCACTGATGCTTGTGAAACACCGACTCCATCAACGCCGTGGGCAGGTCGCGCCCCAGGTAGAGCACGCCGTAGGCTCGGGCCGGGTCGTCGTAGCGATTGGTGCTGCTGCGACCATAGTACAGCGGGCTGCCCCGATAGACGACGCGGCTCACATGCTGGAGCAGTTCACCGGCATCGATCAGAAAAGAAGGCAGCTCGTGGTTCATGGCAGTCTCGCTTCAATGCACCTGAACGCCCAGCACGTTAAACACGGCCTCGGCCACGGCGTCGATCGTGCCATGCGTCACCGCATCCACCGGCGAGCGACCGCCCAAGCCTTCGAGCGGTTCGGACAGTGCGCGGTAGATCGTCCAGTGATCGATACCCTCGACCTCCTGAAGCACGGTTTGGGTCAACTGCTGCTTTACCGGGTCGAGCTGCCAGTCGGGCAGCTTCTGACCGCGCGGCCCCACGTTCAGCGCCAGCAGCCGACGCGCGAGGATGTCCTTGTAGATCTGCTGGCGCGACTTGTCCGCCAGCTTGGCGAACTCCGCGGGCGGCAGGTTGTGCGGCTGGTTGAAGGTTTCCAGTAGCACCGCACGGCCTCGCTGGACGTCGGTTTCATTCGGTGCCCAGCGCGTGTCGGCGCGCAGCGCGGCCGCCTTGCGTGCAAGGGCCTGCCCAACGGTCTCCCCCTGCAAGTTGGCGGGCAGTGTTACCGCTTCCACGCGCTCGTGGACGAACGCCTGCAACTCGGCCGCGAAAGCCGTGGCATCCCGGATTTCGACGGTATCCGCGAAGCGGCGTACATCTTCCACCGTGACGCGCGGCAGACGGTCGGCAATGAATTCAATGGCAGTGGGCATGGTCATCTCCCAAGTAGGTTTGAGACAGGTTTCACTCTAGTCGCCTTTGTCGCGTTTGTCAACTTTGACGCCTAGAAAGCAACCTACCCGGCGGAAGCAGCGCCTTCGCAGCATAGACCGAGGCCAGCGCCTGGTCGCCGTCCAATGCATTCGAGCGGGTTCCACATTGACGGTGGAGCCGCGATCCAGGCCCCGCTATACCGAAACGGTTAAAGGCCAAAGGGTCGAAATGGCAAGGGAATGGGGTGCAAGGGGAAAGGCCCTACCTCGAAAAGGCCAAAAGGCCTCCCGGTCGGCCCGTCATTAGGACACCTCACATGCTCTCCCTGTTCCAGCGAAAACGGCCCCCGGTCGCTGCCGCACCGACGCCATCACCCGTCACCGACCTCCCGAAAGGGCTGCTGCGTCCTGAGTCGGCCGCATCGCTGCTGGCCACCCCACGCCGGCAGAAGCTGCTGGAGCACATCTGGCAGCGCACGTCGCTCTCACACCGGCAATTCGTCACCCTGTACCGCACGCCCCTGGAACGCTACGCCGAACTGGTCCAAGCCTTTCCGGCCTCCGAAGCGCATCACCATGCCTATCCGGGCGGCATGCTCGACCACGGCCTGGAGATCGTGGCCTACAGCCTGAAACTGCGGCAGTCCCATCTGCTGCCCATCGGTGCCAGTCCCGAAGACCAGGCGGCGCAGTCCGAAGCCTGGACCGCCGCCGTCGCCTATGCTGCGCTGCTCCACGATATTGGCAAGATCGCCGTCGATCTACACGTCGAACTGGCCGACGGCAGTACTTGGCATCCGTGGCATGGCCCGCTGCACCAGGCGTACCGATTTCGCTACCGTGACGACCGCGAATACCGCCTGCACAGCGCCGCAACAGGCTTGCTCTATCGCCAACTGCTCGACCGCCACGTCCTGGACTGGCTCAGCGACTATCCGGCTCTCTGGGCACCGCTGCTCTATGTGCTGGCCGGTCAGTACGAACATGCCGGTGTACTGGGGGAACTCGTCGTGCAAGCAGACCGGGCGTCGGTGGCCCAGGAGCTGGGCGGCGATCCGGCGCGCGCCATGGCCGCGCCTAAGCACGCACTGCAACGCAAGCTGCTGGACGGGTTGCGCTACCTGCTCAAGGAACAGTTGAAGCTGAACCAGCCGGAAGCCTCCGATGGCTGGCTCACCGAGGATGGTTTGTGGCTGGTGAGCAAGACGGTCTCGGACAAACTGCGCGCACACCTCCTGTCTCAGGGGATCGATGGCATTCCTGCGAACAACACCGCCGTGTTCAACGTGCTGCAGGACCACGGCATGCTCCAGCCCACCTCGGACGGCAAAGCGGTCTGGCGCGCGACCGTCACCAGCACGACCGGCTGGTCCCATTCGTTCACCCTGTTGCGTCTCGCTCCCGCGCTGATCTGGGAGTCTGGCGAGCGACCAGCACCTTTCGCAGGCACGGTAGAGATCGACGCGACGCCCGCAGAAAACGACGCCAGCATGTCGGCTCCCGTGCCAACCGTCTCGGTGAACCCAGCGCAGGGAGGTCAAGAGCCTCCAATTTGGGAGGACGACAGCACCACCATCGTTTCACCGCCCGCGGCCCAGCCCGTGCCCGACGTCATGGAGGACTTGCTCGCGATGGTGGGCTTAGGTGAGTCGGCCGGCGTTGGACAGGATGCCGAAGAGTTCCTCCACCCTCCCGCGCCAGCAACAGCCGCGACGTCCATTCCATCACCTGTACCCGCGCCTACGCCTGGGTCATCGGCAACGAAGCCATCCACGGAACAGTTCATGGTTTGGCTGAAGCAGGGAATCACCTCACGACGGCTCATCATCAACGACGCGAAGGCGCTCGTGCATACGGTGAATGACACGGCCTACCTGGTCAGCCCGGGTGTGTTCCAACGCTATGCGCAGGAGCATCCCGAAGTGGCCGCGCTCGCCAAGCAGGAGAATCAACAGGATTGGCAGTGGGTGCAGAAGCGCTTCGAGAAGCTGCAGCTACATCGCAAGCACCCCAATGGCCTGAACATTTGGACCTGTGAAGTCACGGGCCCGAGGAAGTCCCGCCGACTGCATGGCTACCTCCTTGAAGATGGGTCCTTGGCATTCCCCGAAATACCGCCCAACAATCCCTATCTTGCTCTGACTCAGGAAGGATGACGCGATTCGGGCATTGATCGCCACCGTCGTTTGGCGACGATCAATACCCCGCGAAAGCTGGCAACATTTGGCGAACTGAGCTACTCGGCCCGCGCCAACTCCTGCGCAAGGAACGGAGCGGTTCGGCTGCCAGACGTTCGGGCCACCTGCTGAGGGGAGCCCGCCACCACGATGCTGCCGCCGGCAGCGCCTGCACCAGGCCCCACGTCGATCACCCAATCGGCCTGAGCCACCGCGCGCATATCGTGCTCGATCATCACCACGGTGTTGCCGGCATCGACCAGGCGCTGCAACTGCACCAGCAGCCGGTCGGCATCGGACGCATGCAGCCCGGTGGTTGGCTCGTCGAGCACGTACAGGCTTCGGCCGCGCTGGCTGCGCTGAAGCTCGGTCGCCAGCTTGATGCGCTGCGCCTCGCCACCGGAAAGTTCCGTGGCCGGTTGCCCCAGGCGCAGATAGCCCAATCCGATATCGCGCAGCAATTGCAGGGGCCGGGCCACGGCGTCTTCACCCGCAAAGAATTCGCTGGCTTCGTCCACGGTCATCTGCAGCACCTCGGCGATGTTGCGCCCGTTCCATTGCACCTTCAGCGTGGCCTCGTTGTAGCGTGCGCCATGGCACGTCGGACACGGGGCGTACACGCTGGGCATGAACAGCAACTCCACACTGACGAAGCCCTCGCCCTCGCAGGTCTCGCAACGCCCCTTAGCCACGTTGAACGAGAAGCGCCCGGCGTCATAGCGGCGGCGTCGCGCATCGGGCGTGGCGGCGAACAGCTTGCGCACGTGGTCGAACAGGCCGGTGTAGGTGGCCAGGTTGGACCGGGGCGTGCGCCCGATCGGCTTCTGGTCCACCTGCACCAGGCGCTGTATGGCGTCCACGTCGCCCGCCAGATGACCGCCAGTCGCTTCGATCACTGCCGGCCCTTCGCTGGTGGCGCTTTCGGCCGCGTCGTCCTCGGGCTCGTGGCCCAGGTGCAGTAGCACCAGCTCCGGCAGCGCCTGCGCGACGAGGCTGGACTTGCCCGAGCCGGAGATGCCGGTGACGGCCGTCAGCACGCCCAGCGGAATGCGTGCGTCCACGCCATGCAGGTTGTGACGATGGATGCCCTGCAGCTCCAGCCAGCCGGTCGCTTCGCGTGCCCGGCTTCCCGGCGCGGCGATTTCGTCGAACAGATAGCGGGCGGTGCGCGATTCGGCAATCTTGCGCAGGCCGTCCGGCTCGCCGCTGTAGAGCACGCGGCCGCCACGCTCCCCGGCATCCGGCCCCACATCCACCAGCCATTGCGCGCGGCGCATCAGGTCCAGGTCGTGCTCGACCACGAACACCGAGTTGCCCGCGTCACGCAGCCGGTCGAGCGCGTCGTACAGCGCCTGGCTGTCGGAGGGGTGCAACCCCGCCGAGGGCTCGTCGAGCACGTACACAACACCGAACAGCAGGGAACTCAATTGCGTGGCCAGCCGCAGGCGCTGCAACTCGCCGGCCGAAAGCGTCGGCGTGGCCCGGTCCAGCGTCAGGTAACCCAGGCCCAGCCCACGCAGTTGACGCAGGCGCGCCATCACACCGCCGGCCAGGCGCTGCGCGGCGAGGCGCTTTTCTTCCGACAGCGCGGAGGTGCGGCGCACGTCGGGCGATACCGCATGGACGGCACGGCCGGAGGCCGCGCGTTCGGCACGGTCGCGTCGGGTCGCTTCCTTGTCCGTAGCCGCCCCCGCTGCATGGGCGCGGAAATCGCCCTGGGCAATGGGTTCGAGCAAGGCCGCCAACTGGTCCAGCGGCATCTGCATGAACGCGCCGATGTCCACGCCGGCGAAGGTGACCGACAGCGCCTCGGGCTTGAGCCGCTTGCCGTGGCAGGTGGGGCACGGCTTGCCCTCCATGAACCGGGACACGCGCTTTCTCATCAGTGCGCTTTGGGTATTGGCAAAGGTGTGCAGCACATACCGCCGGGCGCCGGTGAAGGTGCCCATGTAGCTCGGCTCCATCTTGCGCTTGAGCGCCGTGCGGGTCTCGGCGGGCGTGAAGCCGGCGTACACCGGCACTGTCGGTGTTTCCTCGGTGAACAGAATCCAGTCGCGGTCCTTCTTCGGCAGGTCCTTCCACGGTCGGTCAACGTCGTAGCCCATGCTGACCAGGATGTCGCGCAGGTTCTGGCCTTGCCAGGCGGGGGGCCAGGAGGCGATCGCCCGCTCGCGGATGCTCAGGGAGGGATCGGGCACCATGATGGCCTCGGTCACCTCGTACACATGGCCCAGGCCGTGGCAGGTCGGGCACGCTCCCTGCGGCGTGTTGGGCGAAAAATCCTCGGCGTACAGCATCGGCTGGTTGGCTGGGTAGGCGCCGGCGCGCGAATACATCATCCGCACCAGGCTGGACAGGGTGGTCACACTGCCCACGGAGGAACGCGCGTTGCTGGAGCCCCGCTGCTGTTGCAACGCCACCGCCGGCGGCAGGCCGTCGATCGCATCGACGTCCGGCACGCCGGCCTGGTCGATCAGGCGCCGCGCATAGGGGGCCACCGACTCGAAGTAGCGCCGCTGCGCCTCGGCGTAGATGGTGCCGAAGGCCAGCGAGGACTTGCCGGAGCCGGAAACGCCGGAGAACACCACCAGCGCGTTACGCGGGATGGAAACGTCCACCTCTTTGAGGTTGTTCTCGCGCGCGCCGCGCACTTCCACCATGCCGCTGGCCGCAGCGGTACAAGAGGATTCACCGAAAGAATTGTTTGGCATGTTCTTATCCTGTAGTTCGTCCCGCTCAGGACGGGACTTCCTGAGTTCGGGGGCCGCGGCGACTGGCTTCGAGCGCCGCGGTGACAGTGCGGGCGTCGTAGCTGCCGCGCAGACGACGACCCTCGACGAAGAACGTCGGCGTGGCGTGCGCACCGCTGGCGACGGCACTGGCGAGGTCGCGCTCGACACGCTCGATCACCGCGGTGCTGTCGAGATCCGCGATGAACCGTTCGACGTCGAGCCCAAGCTCGGCGGCGTAGCCGATCAGATGCTCGCGCTCCAGCGCATGCTGACGGGTGAACACGAAGTCCAGCCACGGCCAGAACATCCCCTGGTTCGCCGCTGCCTCGGACGCCCGCGCGGCAATCGGCCCGTGCGGGTGGTGCGGCAGATGGCGCACCACATACCGCAGGTCGTCCCCGAAGTGGGCGCGCAGATCGTCCCACGAACCGGTGGCGTGCGCACAGTACGCGCACTCGAAGTCCACGTACTCGACGAGTGTGAGCTGGGCGTCCTCCGGCCCGCGGATGTGATCGATCTCCGGATCGACCGGTGGCTCAAGCACCATCGGCAGGTCAGCGGTCTTCTCACCCCACCGCTGGGCGGCGACCTTGAAGATCAGCCACCCGAGCAACGTGGCGAACACCATCGACACGAGCACGCCGACCGTCGCCTGGCGGCCCAAGTCGGAGGTCGTGCCGAACGCGAGCCCGATGATCAGCAGCGACACGGTGAACCCGATCCCGGACAGTGCCGCACCACCGAACACGCTGCCCACCCCGACGCCCTCGGGCAGCCGGCCCAGGCCGAGACGGACGGCGATGAGAGTGATGAGCCCGATGCCCAGGAGCTTGCCGAGCACGAGCCCTGCGATGACGCCCCACGTGACTGGCGAGCCGAAGGCCTCGGCGAGCAGCCCGCCACGCACGTCCACTCCGGCGTTCGCCAAGGCGAACACCGGCACGATCAGCAGCGCCGTCGGCAGCCGCAGGAACTCGTGCAATCGCTCGTTCACCGAGATACCCCGGGACAGCCCGCAGTCCACCGCGCGGGCCGATGCGGCACTCGGAGACTGCCAGAAGTCGCGGAACAGTTGTTTTGCCGCGACGACCTTGTGACGTTGCGTCGCGTAGGCGGGGATCAGCAGCCCCGCGGCCATCCCGGCGAGAGAGGCATGGATGCCGGAGTACACGGTTGCGAGCCACAGCACGATCACGATCAGCACATACGGCATTGCCCGCCACTGGCGGGTGCGCCCTAGCCGCCACAACGCAACGAGACTGGCGAGGGCGATCAACAACGGGACGATCCGAATCTCATCGCTATAGACGATGCCGATGATGGACACGGCGAGGAAGTCATCGACCACGGTCAGGGTGAGCAGGAACACGCGCAACTGACCGGATAGCCGCGGGCCGACGATCGCCAGGGTGCCCAGCATGAATGCCGTATCGGTGCCGACCACCGCCCCCCACCCGTGCAGGCCCTCACTTCCGGCCAGCCCCACGATCAGGACATACACCAGCGCGGGAAGCACGACACCCGCGACCCCCGCGATCAGAGCGAGACGGGCACGGCTGCGATCCCGGAGCGATCCGTGGGCGAACTCCTGACGCACCTCCAGGCCGATCAGGAAGAAGAAGACCACCATCAGGCCGTCGTTGACCCAGTGATGCAGGTCCATGTGCAGGCCCAGCGGCCCGAAGTCAAACCCGACGTCCAGGTGCCACAACTCGAAATAGGCATCGGATAGCGGCGAGTTCGCCCACGCCAGCGCCACGACCGTGACGATCACCAGCAGCACCGCAGCACCAGACTCCGTGCGCAGATAGCGGGCAACGCGTCCCCGGCTGATCTTCGCCGAGGATGCACCGAAAGAAGTGGCTGACATGTTCTTATCCTGTTCCTGTAGTTCGTGAAGTCGCGATGAGCCGGTTTCGGAGACGACCAGTCAGGCGTCCGCCTCTGGCAGCGTCCCATCATCCAGCGAGCGCAGCCAAGTAAGCCTTTCTCCCAGCCTGCGCTCAACACCTCTGTCCGTTGGCTGATACCAGCCCGGCCGCGCCACGCCCTCGGGAAAGTAGCTTTGCCCAGCGGCATAGCCGTTGGGCTCGTCATGGGCGTAGCGGTAGCCTTCGTGATACCCCATCTGCTGCATCAGCTTCGTCGGCGCATTGCGAAGATGGAGAGGCACAGGCAGGGAGCCGTTGTTCTTGACGAAGGCCTTCGCCTTGTTCCAGGCGGCATAGGCAGCGTTCGACTTGGGGGCGGCAGCAAGGTAGGTCGCCGCGTGGGCAATCGGTATTTCGCCTTCGGGGGAACCCAGCCTCTCATAAGCCAGCGCGGCATTGAGCGCCAGTTGCAGCGCCTGCGGGTCGGCATTGCCGATGTCTTCGCTGGCCACCACGATCATGCGGCGCGTCACCTGGCTGACGTCGCCGCTGCCGTCGAGGATGCGGGCCAGCCAGTACAGGGCCGCGTCGGGGTCGGAGCCCCGCAGCGACTTGTGGAAGGCGGAGAGCTGCCAGTAGAACTCGTCGCCGCCCTTGTCGAACCTGCGCAGTGATGGGCTGGTGGACAGTTTGGCAAACTCGCCATCGACCACGGCCTTGCCCGCGCCCGACGCAGCATTCGTCACCTGCTCAAGCAGATTGAGGAAGCGCCTGCCATCGCCATCGGCAAAGCCCTTGAGCAGATCCAGCGCGTCCGCGTCCAACGTGACGCCCTGGAGATGCGGCAGTGCGCGTTCGTAGAGCTGGTTCAGTTCGTCGCCGGACAGCGGTTCGAGGGTATAGACCTGCGCGCGCGAGAGCAGCGCGGAATTGACCGCCAGCCCCGGATGCTCGGTCGTCCCCCCCACCAGGGTCAGGAGCCCCGACTCGACATGGGGCAGTAGGGCATCCTGCTGCGCCTTGTTGAAGCGATGGATCTCATCGACGAAAAGCACCGTCGATCGACCATGGTTGTCCAGTTCTGCCTGGGCCTCGTCGATGGCTTGCCGGATGTCCTTCACCCCGGCAAGCACGGCCGAGATGGCGATGAATCGGCTGTCGGTCGCACTGGCGGCCAGGCGCCCCAGGGTGGTCTTGCCCACGCCTGGCGGCCCCCAGAGGATGAACGAGTGCAACTTGCCCGCCTCGAACGCGAGACGAAGCGGCTTGCCGGGGCCGAGCAAGTGCCGTTGCCCGACGAATTCATCCAGCGTCTTGGGCCGCAGGAGTTCGGCCAAGGGAGGCTTGGGCTTTGTCGTGAATAGATCGGTCAAGTTCCTCTCCCTGGCATTTCTGATAGTTGACGTTCCGATAACGTTGGCACCTCAATCCAGGGAGCCGGATTTGTCCAACGCCGCGGGCTCTTTGTCGCTAATCGCATGCATGATGATGCGAGAGCCGCGGTAGCCGATGCTGTGGTTCCATACCCAGCTCAAAGCGACGCTGAGACGATTTCGCGTACCGATCAGAAAGTAGATGTGCGCCAGCTTCCAGATCCACCACGCAAAGGCACCACGCAGCTTCACCCGCCCCATGTCAATCACCGCCAGGCTGCGGCCGATGGTGGCCAGGTTCCCCTGATGCCGGTATTTGAAAGGTCCGTCAGCGGGCTTGCCCTTCAAACGCCGTCCAATGAGGTTGGCGACGTACTTCCCTTGCTGTTTGGCGGCCGGGGCGATGCCCGGCACGGGCTTCCCATCGGCCATGGTGCACGAGGCTGTATCGCCGATGGCGAAGACCTCCGGCCGACCGGCCACCGTCAGGTCAGGGCCAACGACCACCCGACCCGCACGATCAGACGCAGCGCCCAGCCAGCGAGCCGCGGGAGACGCCTGGACTCCGGCGGCCCAGACGATGGTCTTGGCCGAAAGGGGCTTGCCACCGTACACCACGCCATCGGCCGAGCATTCGGTGACCGGCGTACCCAGCACGACCTCGACGCCGAGCTTTTCGAGCGCCTGGCGCGTATAGGCCGAAAGATCCTCTGGAAAGACGGACAACAGACGCGGGCCAGCCTCGATCAGTACAACCCGCGACGTGCTCGGGTCGATCGAGCGAAAGTCACGCGCCAGCGTGTCTCGTGCAAGCTCGGCGATGGTTCCGGCCAATTCAACCCCGGTGGGACCACCACCGATGATGACGAACGTCTGCAGCGCGGCACGCTGCTGAGGATCGCTCGTGCGCTCAGCCTCCTCGAAAGCCGCGAGGATTCGGCCCCGAATGGTCGTGGCATCTTCCAGCGTCTTCAACCCCGGCGCGAAAGCCCCCCATTCGTCGTGTCCGAAGTAGGCATGGGTAGCGCCTGTCGCGAGCACGAGCGTGTCGTAGGTTTGCCGCAATCCATTGTTGAGAATGACCTGACGCGCGTCCTGGTCGATACCTTCCACTTCCGCCATCAAGGTGTTCACTTCCGGGCGATTTCGGAAGAGATAGCGAATAGGCCAGGCGATCTCGGATGTCGAAAGTGACGCCCCTGCAACCTGGTAAAGCAAGGGTTGGAACAGGTGATGATTGCGCCGATCGATGATCGTCACATCGACCTCGGCACCAGCAAGCTGGTTGGCAACCTCGATCCCGCCGAAGCCCGCTCCGATAATGACGACGTGATGTCGGTTTTTGGAGGTCTTTGTCATGACCTGATCTCCTCTCTCTCAGCGTTTCAGCGCCGATGCGTGGTGTGCCATATGCTCGCCAATGAAACTGGCAATGAAGTAGTAGCTGTGGTCGTAGCCTGGGCGCAGATTCAACGTGAGCGGGTGCCCCGTCTCGTCGCAGGCCTTGCGCAGCAGGTCGGGCTGAAGCTGGCTCTCCAGGAACTCGTCGCCCAAGCCCTGGTCCACCAGCAACGGCAAACGCTCCTGCACGGTGCGAATCAGCTCCACGGTGTCGTACTGTTTCCACACCTCCCGATCGCTGCCCAGGTACGCCTCGAAGGCCTTGTGCCCCCAGGGAACCTGGGTGGGGGCGACGATGGGCGAGAAGGCCGAGACGCTTCGATAACGGCCCGGGTTGCGCAGGGCGATGACCAGAGCACCGTGTCCTCCCATGGAATGGCCGCTGATGCTCCGCTCCGCTGTCACGGGAAAGTGGGCCTCGATCAGCGCCGGCAGTTCCTGCACGACGTAGTCGTACATCCGATGATTCGCAGCCCAGGGTTCCTGTGTGGCATTGACGTAGAACCCCGCGCCCTGTCCGAGGTCATAGGCAGGATCGTCGGCAACGCCTTCGCCGCGAGCGCTGCTATCGGGCGCGACGACGGCAATGCCATGTTCGGCCGCGTAGCGCTGGACGGCGGACTTGGTGATGAAGTTCTGCTCGGTGCAGGTCAGGCCCGAAAGCCAGTACAGCACCGGCACTTTGCCGTGCTGCGCCTGCGGAGGCAGATAGACGCCGACCTTCATCGTGCAACCGAGCGTCGTCGATTCATGCTGATAAACGTCCTGCCAACCATCAAAGCTGGCGTGATGTTCGATGCGTTCCATGTAGTTCTCCTATGTTCAAAGGAACGGCGCAGCTCTCGCGCGCCAAGACGGCAGCTCGTCAGGAAGATTTCTCTTCCGCCACCGTGTCGCCGTGGGCATGCCTGATCCTGCGCACGATCCACCAGATCGTCAGCATCACCGCAGGCACCAGAACCGCCATCACCGGCGCCACGCTGTCGTGAACCATCGGAATGCCCTTGAGCAAGTAGCCGAGAAGACTCACGACGTAATAAGAAATTGCCGCGACCGACAGGCCTTCGACGGTCTGCTGAAGGCGCAATTGCATCTTGGCCCGGTTGTTCATCGACGCCAGCAGATCGCGGTTCTGGCGTTCAAGCTCAACGTCGATCCAGGAACGCAGCAACGCGATGGCCCGGGTCAGCTTGTCTGAGAGCTTGGCCTGGCGCTCCTTTACGGATTGGCATGTCCGCATGGCTGGAGCGATGCGGCGCTGCAGGAAATCCGCCCAGGTGCAGTACCCGGATACGGCCTCTTCCGAAAGCGCTGCCAGCCTTTCCTCGACGATCTCGTAGTAGGCACGGCTGGCACCGAAGCGATAGAGATTCGCCGCAACTCCAGCTTCCAGCTCGGCAGCCAGGCCGGTCAATTCGGACAGCAGCACGTCGCTGTCGCGCCGTTCCACCAAGCTCGTACACATCTCGTCGGTGATCGCCGCAAGGCGCGACTCCATGCGTCGCAGCTCCGACGTCATCGATCGTGTCAACGGCAGGGACAGCAACGCCAAGGTACGGTAGGTCTCGATCTCCAGCAGACGTTGAGCCAGCGCACCCGCCCGCGCCGGGGTCAAATCGCGGGCCAGGACGAGGATCTGCGTCAGGCCATCCTCATCCTGTCGGAAGTCGGTCAGAATGGCGGCAGAGCCGTTCTCCACCAGCGAGTAGCACAGGCTGGCAGGATCGAAGCGATCGGCCTCCTTCTCCGTTTCCGGCGTCCACGGAAGAAGTCTCAAACGGATGCCGGATACGACCGGGCCGGGAGGCACAAATCCATGCCTGAACGGGTTTTCGCCGCACGGCTCTCCCGTCTCGGAATCCAGCGAAGCGCACCAGAGATACGTCGAGAACTCGGTGTGCTTTTCACAGTGCAGGTCTCCTTCGTCCCATGTCACGCCGTGAAGCGGCGTAGCATGGTCGGGTTCGGCAACGCCGAAGCGATGAGACAACTCGCTCATCGCCATCTGATCCTTGGCCTGGTCGCCTTCGGTCATGAAAGCGAGCTGCAATATGCCGCGCGGGGCCTGAATCAACAGATGCGGGCGCGCATGCACTTCACCCACGGCGGCAGCACGATCGGTGTAGGCCGGCATGCCGTACACGGTGGCGGTCGGGGTGGGTTGTACGGTCGTCGTATTTATGTTGGCCGGCTCTTTCATAACGACCTCATTTCTTCTTGGTTGAAAAACACGCTTCAAAGCAAATGCCCGCAGCCATGCGTTTCGCACATGGCTGCGGGCCGATCTTCATGAGCAGACACCGCTCTACACGGTCCGTCTAATAGGCTCGCCGTGTAGAGGCTTGTGCTGGCCCTTTCAGAACGCCCTCAGCTTCCTAGCTTTCAGACGAAGGTGTACGAGCAGACCTTGTTGCCCGCCGGATCACGCAGGTAGGCCGCATAGGCACCCGGCAGGTGGCCACGCGGGCCAGGCTGGCCCTCGTCGGTGCCGCCTGCGGCAAGGCCGGCGGCGTGGAAGGCATCCACTTCGGCGGGAGTGGCGGCCGCAAAGCCGACCGTCACGCCGTTGCTCGAAGGCGCTTCACCATTGCCCGGACGGGCGATGATGAAAGCCGGCTTTTCGCGACCGAAAAGCACCCATCCGTTGCCGAAAGGACCGAGGTTCTTGATGCCGAGAGCACCCAGGGCGGCGTCGTAGAACGCGGCCGACTTCTGGACGTCGGCGGCGCCGATGAAGACGTGCGAGAAGATGCCGTCGCCGGAAATGACAGGAGTGGACATGGTTAGTTTCCTTGATGGTTGGTGTTGAATGGATAGTGGGTGATCAGTAGTGGATCACCGTGCGAATCGACTTGCCTTCATGCATCAGGTCGAAGGCGTGGTTGATCTCGTCGAGACCCATGGTGTGGGTGACGAACGGGGCGAGATCGATCTCGCCTTTCATTGCGTCTTCCACCATGCCCGGAAGTTGGGTACGCCCCTTGACCCCGCCGAAAGCAGAGCCCTTCCAAGTCCGGCCGGTGACCAACTGGAACGGACGGGTCGAGATTTCCTTGCCGGCACCGGCGACACCGATGACGATCGACTGGCCCCAGCCACGATGGGCAGCTTCCAGAGCCGAACGCATCACGTTGACGTTGCCGATGCACTCGAAGGTGTGATCGACACCCCAGCCGGTCATCTCGATGAGAACCTCGTGAATCGGCTTGTCGAAGTCCTTCGGATTGAGGCATTCGGTCGCGCCGAAGGTACGAGCCAGCTCGAACTTCGCCGGATTGGTATCGATGGCGATGATGCGGCCCGCTTTGGCCTGGCGTGCACCCTGAATCGCGGCGAGACCGATGCCGCCGAGGCCGAAGATGGCCACCGAGTCGCCCGGCTGCACTTTGGCCGTGTTGTGCACGGCGCCGATGCCGGTGGTCACGCCGCAGCCCAGCAGGCAGACGTGCTCGGGATTGGCGTCCGGGTTGATCTTGGCCAGCGAGACTTCGGCGACGACCGTGTATTCGCTGAAGGTCGAGCAGCCCATGTAGTGGTAAAGCGGCTGACCGTTGTACGAGAAGCGAGTCGTACCATCGGGCATCAGCCCCTTACCCTGGGTTGCACGAACCGCGACACACAGGTTGGTCTTGCCGGACTTGCAGAACAGGCACTCGCCGCACTCGGCGGTATAGAGGGGAATGACGTGATCGCCAGGCTTCACGCTGGTCACACCTTCACCCACCTCCACGACGATACCCGCACCTTCATGACCCAGCACGACCGGGAAGAGACCTTCGGGGTCGTCGCCCGACAGGGTGAAGGCGTCGGTATGGCAAACGCCGGTGTTCGTGATCTTGATGAGCACCTCGCCCTTGCGCGGCGGCTCGACGTCGATCTCGACGATTTCCAGCGGCTTTCCTGGCCCGAAGGCAACTGCTGCACGTGATTTCATGATGTCGCTTCCTTTACTAGCTAACTAAATTTGCCCTCACCGAGGGCACCCTGGTGCCTCTACCGCAGATAGGAGCGGACGATAGAGATGGTCTCGTCAATGGACTTGTTCTGCGAATCGCTCCTGATTTCGCTACTGGGAAACTCTTCCCGCAGATAGCTCTCCAGAACCGTTGCCATCAATCCGTTGACTGCCCCACGAACGGCCGCAAGCTGCTGAAGAATTGCAGGACATTCCGCACCTGCATCAAGCGCTTGCTCAAGAGTCGCTACCTGACCTTTGATGCGCCTGATGCGCGTCAGTGCTTGCTTCTTTTCTTCCGGGCTGTGTGGCATCGAACACCTCTCTACTTGGGTACACCGCCGCATTATACAATACTCCCCCATAGTATATGCGGCCGAACTTCGCCACAAAATCTGTGCTCTTCGAGCACGCTTACAGGCTAGTACAGATTTGTTCCCAAGAAGCGCAAAACATTCAAATTAATGAATATTTCTTGCATGTATCGACAGCATCGGGGCAAGTTCAAAACTGGTCAAACTGGAAAAATCTATGCGCAGATAGACGTGGCCTATCTAAGCCGACTCATCGAACTGAAGCTAACAAGATGAGACCGGCTAGGCGACCTGACGACCCGAATACCGAGCCTTCCGCAGTGCAGGCAACATCTGGCCGTCCCAGTCACGATCGACCGCAACCTGGGCCTGTTCCTGGTTTCGTTCGAGTGCTTCAACGTCAAGATCACCGATCGCCCATGTCTGCGTGCCGCAAGTCGTCGCGAGAATGCCATCATCCGGGAATCCACGATCCATTGGTGCATAGATCGTGGCCTCGCCAGTGTTCGTGTCCAACGCCGGACTCCAGTCAGCAGCTCCGGTCGTCACGGCCTGCGCGATGAACATTCGGTTCTCCAGCGCCCGCGCCATGCAGCCCACACGGACCCGGGTTGCACCTGCTTGGGTGTCGGTACAGCTCGGGACCAGCAGCAGGCGCACTCCCGCCTCTCTCTGGGCTCGCACGGGCAATGGAAACTCACTGTCATAGCAAACAGCGATGCCGGCACGCACACCGTTCAGGTCGAACACCTTGAGTTCGTCGCCACCTTCGATGACGCCGGTGTCCTTCTCGAACCCCGTCAACTGCAGTTTGTCCTGGTAGTCGCGTGTACCGTCAGGCGCAAACCACCAAGCTCGGTTGCGGTAGCGGTCCAAACCAACCTGGGTCAAAAACGTACCGGCCTGAATGGTCATGCACAACTCGCGCGACAGGTCGGCATACAGTGCCAGCCAAGCAGGCTGCAAGGCCTGCAGCGCGGCCAGAGAGGCGTTGAAATCACGGCGGATGCTAGGCTTGAACGTTGCAGCCAGTTCGAGGGATAGATACTCGGGCAACACGGCCAGTTCCGCTCCGCCACGGCGCGCCTCCTCCAGAACCAGTCGCTGCCGCGCAGCAAATGCCTCGAAGTCCGTCGGCTTACCCACTGCATATTTCGCAACTGCTACTTTCACTTCGCGTTCTCCAGAGAGTGCAGCCACATCGTGAGCGTCTGCTCGGTTTCGGTCGGCTCACCCACCTCCTTCCAGGGCAGCGTAACCTTCATGTCCGACTGTCGCACGTAGCCACGACGGGTCCAGAAGGCATCATTACTGCGGTAGTTGGAAGGACGCCGGGGATCGTCGTCTGCTCGATCCACCGACGCGAACGATGTCCACTGCATGCCGCCCAACGAACGGGCATGCGCTTCGCGTTCGTCAAAGAAGCGATGGCCCAGGCCAAGGCCCCGAAAGGCTGGGAGCAGGACTGATTCGCCGCAGTAAAACACTGCCTCCATCGGGATTCCTCGATCGGCGAACGGTACCTGGAAGGCCGGCTCCGTATCGCCGAGCGGCAACCCCGTGGACGCACCCACAACCACGTCATCAGCGAGCACGAGCACCAACAGGCTGTCTGCCGAACGGGCGTACATGGAAAGGTAGTGCTTCTCGTATTCGATGTCGCCCTCGTACAGGTATGGAAAGCTGCGGAAGACCTTCGCCCGCAGATGTGCCACGGTGTCGAACCATTCGGCAATGTCCGGCCCACGACGAACCAGCACCTGCACGTCGCTGGTCATTTCAGGCGTCCCCTCCGACCTGTGCGATCCAGTCGCCGAGGTTGTAGTAGTTGGTGACACGAGCGATCTTGCCATCGCGGATCTCGAAGAACGCGCCACCCGGCAGCACGTAGCGCTGGCCCTGGGCGTCCGGCAGCCCGTCGTCCGTCACCTTGTATTCGCCATGCACCACGTACTCCGCGCCTGCGCGCAGGCCGTCGGCGCTGACCATCACCACGATCCCGCGGAGTTGCTCGCCATAGCAGCGGTCCATGCGCTGCAGGAAGGCGCGGAAGGCTTCGCGACCGACCTCACGAGCGCCCTGGTTCAAATCGTGCGCGACGTCATCGGTCAACATTGACAGCATGGCCTCGCGGTCACCGCGGTTGAAGGCGTCGTAGTAGGCAGTGATGAGAGTCGCAGCGTTCATTCGCGTTCCTTGTTGGGTTGTTCGGAGCGGAGCATTCCGGGGTGCTGTCAGTCTGGGCAACCGCGCCTCCCTTGTATATGGAATTGTTGCGATTTTATAATTCCACCATCTGGAACAATTAACGAGCGGCGAAACCGACCATGAGGCGTGCGTCATGAACAAGGAAATGGAACTACTGCGCATCTTTCGGGTGGCGGCCGAAAGCAGCAGTTTTCGCGATGCAGCCGTCCGGCTGGGGACTTCTCCGCAAGGTGTCACCCGTGCCATCCAGCAACTGGAGCAACACTACGGCGAGGTGTTGTTTCATCGAAGCACGCGCCAGGTGCGCATCACCGCCTTCGGCGAAGGGCTGTTAGACCAGGTGCGCCCGGCATTGGAGCGGTTCGAGGATCTGTGGCGAACGCCTGGCTCCGACCAGCAGGCATCCCTGTCCGGTACGGTTCGCATCACCGCACCGCACAGCTTGGGCACCAGAGCGGTGCTGCCGGCACTGGAGCGCGTGGCCGCGCGTCATCCCGACATCACGCTGGATGTGCGCCTGTCCGATCGCATCAGCAATACGGTTGACGAAGGGATTGACGTCGGAATCAGGGTCGGATTCATGCGTGATAGCCGCTTCGTCGCACGCAAGGCAGCCGACATGAAACTTCCGATCGTTGCCGCTCCGCGCCTGATCAAGAAAGTGGGCGTACCTGAAAACATCGATGCGCTAAGCAGCCTGCCAGCTACCGTGGCCTTGGATATCAATACCGGCCGTCCCTGGCCTTGGCACTTCAAGGCGGGACGCCAGTGGACACCTGCCGCACCCACTCTCGTCGCCGACAATGCCGACATGGAAATGGGAGCGGCGCTGGCCGGGATCGCGTTCGCGCAACTGGCGGACTACATGGCCGCCCCCTACATTGCCAGCGGGAAGCTCGTGCGAGTGTTGGAGAGCGAAGAACCTCCGGCATGGGGGTTGTACGTCTATCGGCCTCAGCGTGGCCCCATTCCGGGAAGGGTTCGAGCGGTATTTGATGAAATGCTGGTCGCCGTTGGATCGTTGCCAGCTTTGCGCTGACACGTCGCAAGACACTGAAAGGCACACGCCCTGGAAAGCGGGGCACTGAGCCTTGGCGGCTCGCCCCTCCGGTTGAATGATGAGCCGACCGTCTGCCCGCTTGCGCCAGGTGCAGATCGGTCGGCCATGCAACCCTATGCCGGCAAACGATTAGATGTAAATGAATTGCCGGTACAAACCATCCAACTGACGACGAATATCTTCGACGCGCTGCTCGTCACCGGTATCGGTAAATTCGAGTAGCTGCTGTTCCTTGGCAGTGATCTGATCGCAAAGGTCGGACAAATTCTCGCAGAAAGCCTCGGAGTGAACGGTGGGCTCCTCCGTATTCGTCTCTTCTCCTGCTAGTTTTCGCACAGACGAGGCCGGAGAAATCCCATTTTCCTCGTTAAAGGCAATTTGAAGCTGCCTGCGCCTATTGGTTTCATCGATCGCCTGTTTCATCGCCGGAGTCACCGCGTCGGCGTACAAGATCGCCTTGCCGTTTTCATTCCGAGCGACTCGACCTATCATCTGAATGAGAGCATGGGCCGAACGCAAGAATCCTGCACGGTCTGCATCGAGAATAGCAACCAATGATGCCTCTGGAATATCCAGCCCTTCGCGCAAAAGACTAATCCCAATCAAAACATCGAACTCTCCTGCGCGCAGGCCATTGATGATCTCAACACGATCCTCCGCTTTTATGTCCGAATGCATGTAGCGCGCTCGAATCCCGTTGTCCGTCAAGAAATCCGTTAGCTCTTCTGCACTGACCTTCGTCAGCGTAGTCACGAGCACGCGATTTTTCTTCTTCACGCACTTCGATATTTCGGCAAGCAGGTCATCTATGTATCCGTCCGCTTTCCGCACCTCAACCTTGGGATCAAGCAGTCCCGTTGGTCTGATAACTTGTTCGACAACCCTGTCTTTCGACACCCTCAGCTCGTAGTCTCCCGGAGTAGCGGAAACAAAGATGGTCTGAGGCTTGACCTTCTCAAATTCACCAAAGTTCAACGGGCGATTGTTCTTAGACGAAGGCAAGCGGAACCCGTAATCTATCAACGTCTCCTTGCGCGCCTGATCCCCCCGGTACATTGCGGATATCTGTGGCACCATGACGTGGGATTCATCGACGAACAGAAGCCCATCTTTCGGCAGGTAATCCAGCAATGTGATCGGAGGCGAGGCCGGGTCCCGTTCGCTGAAGTAGCAGGAATAATTTTCCATGCCCGAACAATAGCCTACCTCGCGCATCATCTCCACGTCATGCGTGATCCGCTCGTACAGCCTGTTTGCCTCGACCAAGCGATTATTCCTGTTCAGCTCGGCAACCCGCTCTTCCATATCAGCGAGTATCTTCTTGGACGCGGAATCTATTTTATTCGTGGGCGGTGCAAAAAGCGTCTTTGGCGAAACCAAGTAATGGTCAATTGCCCCAAGCGTTTTACCTGTAACAGGGTCTAGCCATTGAACAGACGCAACAGAGTCATCCAGCAGTTCCACCCGAACTGCCCTATGCTCGGAATCAGCAGGAAAGATATCGATCACATCACCTTGAGCGCGAAACGTTGCACGTTTGAGAGTGCGCTCAGTGCGATCATATTGCAGCAGAGCCAAACGACGAATCAGCTCTCTCTGGTTTAGTTTGACCCCAGGGGACAGAGCGATCTGCAACGCTCGGTACGCCTCCGGGTCACCCAGGCCGTAGATTGAAGACACCGAAGCGACGACGATCACATCGCGGCGCTCAATCAAGGATTTGGTCGTGGACAGGCGTAGGCGCTCAAGGTGATCGTTGATGGCCGAGTCCTTTGGAATGAAACGATCGGTGCCCGGCATATAAATCTCGGGCTGAAAATAATCGTAGTAGGAAACGAAGTACTCGACAGCATTCTCAGGAAAGAAGTGCTTCATTTCACCATAAAGCTGCGCGGTCAATGTCTTGTTAGGAGCCAAGATCAACGTGGGCCGCTTCAGACGATGAATCACATTGGCCATCGTAAAGGTCTTACCAGAGCCGGTGATACCCTTCAGCGTCTGGTGTGTCGCACCTTCTTCTATGTCCGATAGCAGGCGCGCTATCGCCTCTGGCTGGTCCCCCGCCGGCGTATAGCTGGAGTGCAGAATGAACGTACCGGTTGACATTAGATATCTCCTAATTGAGCTACTTCAATTTGTCCTGATGTATCGGCTATTTCGGAAGACCTATAGCAGTACCAAACTGGGGTGTAAATGACGGCGATCCTGCCACGCCCCACCTGGGCGTAGGCGTCGCCAACATGATAGCCCAACACACGGGCGGGCTTCCCAGTGCATATCCGCCGAGCGCCACGACGTCAGCCAGCGGCCCGTCTGCCAATGCACCTGGAGCTACTCGCCTCGTTCAGCGCCGACATCGAGTCGTGGCGGGCGAGATTGCTCTGTACGCCCCATGTGTGGCGGCGGCTCCCGCCGATGCGCGCCTTTGCCTCTCTCAGCCATCAAGACGAGACGCCGGAGGCGTGGAGCTACGTCACCTGCTAAAGATGCACGATCTCAACATTCGGCCATTTGCCTGCAAGGTACTCGGCCACTAGCCTCCGATGGCAGTGATGGGGCTTGTCTTCGCTGCAAAGCAGGCAACTGTTATCAATCTTTTCTTTATCGATTGACTCAATCTTTCGGGACGACATTAAATCCAGAAACTTCCTCGCGTAGATATCCCAATCTCCCCCTTTTATTTTATATGCCTCGAACATGTCCTTGGTTGGAGCAAGTGCTGGCAGGTGCTCATATTCCATCCCACACAACGCCTCGGAAAAATACCGAAGATCCTCGCGCTTTGCGAAGCCGGCCAATTGCGAAACATTATTCAGACGAACATCGACTAGGCGTTTGGCACCAGAATCACCTAATTTGGTGAAGAAGGATCGCGCGGAGGTCTTAGTGAATCCAATCGTGAATATCTTCATCTGCCTTACTCCACTCGTTCCTTCATCCATAAATGGCTGTTATTGATCTGCCGCCAGGTACGCCCGTCAATCGCAGCCAAGGAAACGCCGGGGGCATGGCGTACTAGCTACTCCACAACGGCCACGGCAGGCTCCATTCTCTGGCCGCTTCAACGACTCGCGGCCACGACCCGAGCAGCTCAAGAGCTTAGCACCGCCTTTTGCGGTTGCGTGCTTCACCACTCCCGCTTCTTCCCTTCCAGAACGCGCCAACTGCTAAGCTACATGAGGACGACTCGCCCTACAGCGCGAAGCACCTGTGTTCGCGCTATTGGCTGTCCCGTGCGTTGTGGTGCTGGCCGCCGATGACGAGCCGAGCCTACTGAATGGGCACTGCGCACAACAGCCTTTCATGCGTGCCACCTGCGTGATCAAGGTTGAACGCAGATCGAAGCGTGCACAGGTTTTTTCATAAAAGTATAAAATTCAATCAACTCTATCAGAAGAAAATCTATGATCGTAAGAAACTTTGAATACTTGCTTGCTTTGCACCGTGAAGGCCATTTTGGCAACGCGGCAAAAAGCTGCAATGTTTCTCAGCCGACACTCTCCGCGGGCATCAAGCAATTGGAGGAAGACATGGGTGTCGAGATCGTGCGTCATGGCCGACGCTACGACGGGCTCACTTCTGAAGGAATGCGCGTACTGTCTTGGGCTCAGCAGATGTATGACGACTGCAAAGGACTGGAGCGAGAAATCTCCGCACTACGGCGGGGTATAGAGGGGAAATTCCGGCTAGGGATACTCCCAGGAACTGCCGGCGTAGCACCCACATTAAGCATCGCCCTTGCCGAAAAAACACCTTTACTTCAACAATCAATTCTGGTCTCCGGCGCTTCTTCCCTGCTGCAGGCGATTCGAGAAAACAATCTGGATATCGCACTCATGCATTTGGAGGATATTCCAGGGGAAGACTTCGATACTCACCTTCTGTACCGTGAACGCATTTTCCTTTTTCACGCCGCTAGAACACAGCAACCCCGAAGCACAACGTGGGACCATGTTCTTAATAGACAACTGTGCCTGCTGAACTCGGCAGTACCTGAATCCATTCAAGATAGACTGACGCAATGTACCGCACAGACTATTCGCACTGATTCAATTGACGTGCTATCGGCACACGTGGCGACAGGAAAATATTCGGCAGTTCTTCCGCAATCTCTCGCCGGCCAACTCGCACACATTCCGAATCTCCACGCAATCGGTATCAGTGGACCAATGTCACACTCAAATGTCGGATTCGTTGCTGGGAAAAATGCGTTCGAGGCACCGTCATCGCACGCATTGCTCGAAATGGTGCACACCCCAGAACTGGCCGCCGCTCTTCAATCCGTTATATCGATCCATCGTCGGTTCCAGCCCAAAGCAGACTCATCCCAAAGCCCCTTGAAATAGCGAGTCTCGAAGAGCAACGCTGTATTGCTTCAACCAGGCAAAGATGGCAGGCACGCCGTGTGCGCCGCTAACAGGCGCCACGTGCTGAGCAACCCATCGAAGGCCACCAGGTCTAGGGGCAACACGGGCGACAGGAGTACCTGCTGCATGCGGCCTCCTCATGTCTCGCTGGGTCAAGCTGACTATTCCTAGATCAAGCTAGGAGGCGCGATGTAGTGATGATCGTTGTCCTCTCCCAGCTAGGAGACGAGCACGGCTCGACGAGCCCGTGTAGATAGATCGTGTCTATCTGCACATAGATTATTCCAGTTTGACCACTTCTGAGCTTGATCCGATGCTGTCAAGACCGCAGAAGGAGACGCGGCCAACGGCTAGGCAGTACCACGATCGTTCTTCTTGACAGCGGTAAGTCTCGTTTCCCACTTCGATTTAGAAGATGGAAACATTAACGCACAGAGGTGACGAAATGACTCCGACCGGTAACCGAATCGTGACTTTCGAGAAGCCCTTGGAAATGAAGGTCAACACCTTCAAATTTCCAGAGCTGATAACCCCTCAAGGGAAAAGTGCACCCCACGGCGCTATCCTCAAAATAGTTACCACAAATATCTGTGGCAGCGACCTTCACATTTATCGCGGTTCGTTTGCTGTTCCCAAGGGAATGACCATGGGCCATGAAATGACCGGCGAAGTGATCGAAGTGGGATCAGACGTCGAAGTCGTGAAGAAGGGCGACATCGTTTCCGTCCCCTTCAATGTGGGTTGTGGGCGTTGCTACAACTGCAAGCATATGCGCTCCGATGTATGCGAGAACACCAACCCCGAAATCGACTGCGGAGCCTACGGGTTCAACCTCGGTGGCTGGACGGGGGGCCAAGGTGATTATCTCTTCGTACCGTATGCGGATTTCAATCTCCTGCGCTTTCCTGACAAGGATGCCGCCATGGAAAAGATCCGCGACCTGACCCTTCTCTCTGACGTACTACCCACAGCTTTCCATGGGTTCGCTGGCCCTGATTGGCCAGCCGCACCGGCCTACGTCGTCGGCGAAAACATCCTGATCTTCGGTGCCGGGCCGGTCGGCAGAGCGGGTGCCGCCTGCGCCAGACTTCTGGGTGCAGGCGCCATCATCGTTGCCGATTACATTCAAGAGCGGCTGGACCTTCTCAAGCCACACGGCGTGGAAACCATCAACCTTTCCGACGGCGTGCCGATCGAGGAACATCTCGAACGCATTACCGGGCACAGGGAGGTGGATCGCGTCATCGACTATGTTGGTGTGGACTGCCGCGGGTTTGGCGCGGAGGCTGACAAGATCGTGGAGAGCGCTGTTACCAACGCAATGCTCAAATATGTCCGCTTCGGCGGAATGACCAGCACGGTCGGTGTGTACTGCGCAAACCCGATCTCGAAAGACCCGAAAGCCAAGAAAGGCCATATGGATCTGGAATGGTCCAACGCCTGGATCAAGTCGCCGCGAATGTCGGCTGGTCAATCCCCGACGGCCAATTACAACCACGCGTTAATGCGGGCGATACTGAACGATCGCATGCCTTACCTTTCGCCGATGATGAACACTAAGTTCATCAAGCTCGAAGACGCGCCCGCCGCGTACAAAGAGTTCGACGCGGGTTCTGCATACAAGTACGTCATCGACCCGCATGGTTCAGTGCGGCAGTAAGTATCCGGCGCGGGCTACGCATCAGGATGTCTCACACTTTCTGGTGAGAGACATTCTGGCTCCTCTAGTCTCCGGCCAGCAACTGAAGCCGGCGAATATTTTCGCCGGCATTTGTCTGCTGCCCCAAGGCGTTGTGATTTTGACGGGGTGCTTGCCTTGGCTCGGGCCAGGAGCAGAACCTCAGCAATCCGCAGGTGATGATCAACCGCAGGCGTGTTCGAGCGCCTGGTTCGCAATCGGTCAAGGGTCGGACGGAGAAGATGCGCGGCATCCATTGATGTGCGTGGCTGAACATAGCCTTCGCCTGATCCTGACCACCCCACGGACTTGATCAGTCTCGCCTGGTGTTGTGCCGGCCTCGGGCCATCGCACGATCAGCCCAGCCCTGGCTCATTTAGCCAGAAGTTTCCAAAGACGTGGCCGAACTCGCCGCCGCCGAAATGGCAGTCACTTCTATAGGGAGATAGCACAGTGTTGGATAAGTCGGAACGGGAGGGTGGCCTATGGAGCTGCGCCATCTTCGCTGCTTCGTAGTTCTTGCTGAGGAGCTACATTTCACGCGGGCGGCTGAGCGCTTGCATATCGAACAACCACCGCTATCACGAGCCATCAAGGAACTTGAGGACGAGTTGGGCGTAGTGCTCTTCGACCGAAACCGACGAGGAACAGTTCTGACGGCGGCGGGTGCGGTCTTCTTGCAAGATGTACGCCGTCTATTCACTGTGCTGGAACAGGCTCGTGAAAATGCCAAGGCTGTGGCATCGGGCTTGCGCGGTAGCCTGCGCATCGCAGTATCAGATGGAGCTATCGATCCACGACTGTCGGCATTTCTGGCTCGTTGTCGCGCCGAGGAGCCGGAGATCGAAATACGCTTGTCAGAAGTGCCTCTGGCAGAGCAAGTGCGCGGTTTGCGCTCGGGCGACTTCATGATCGGGTTCGCGCACACGGCCGATGTCGGCGACGGTATCGCTGCCGAGGCAATCTGGCACGACCCGCTGGTGATTGCTGTGCCAGCTCGGCACTCATTGCTCACCTACAAGGAGGTGCCACTTCAAGAACTCCAAGGCCATCCACTTGTCCTGTGCGACCCGCAGGTATGCGAGGGTTATTGCCGCGAACTCAAGCGGCTGCTCAACACGTTGGAGCACAAGCTGAATGTTGTCGAGGAAGTATCCTCACTGGACATGATGCTCACCTTGGTCGGCGCCGGCTACGGCATCGGCTTCATGACGGCGACCAAGATTCCCATCTCTCAACGGCCGGATGTGGTGATCCGCCCCTTGGCGATGGATTCTGCCGTGATCACGACCTACCTGCTTCGGCCCGACGGCAGCAATTTATCGGCTTCGGTAGAGCGATTTGTCGTTCGCCTACGCGACTCATCGGACGGTTGACGGAGCCTGGCAAGCCAGACACTCAGGGATCGGTGTCGGCACGCAGATTGCGTTCGGTCGCCGTCATCAGGTCAGCCGCGCTTATTCCGAGTGCCGTAGAAATTTTCAGTATGAGCGGAAGCGTGGGCACGTGCTCACCACGCTCGATCTTACCCATGTGAGAACGCGAAATGCTTGCCCGAGATGCGAACTCGTCTTGCGCGACTCCTTGAGCGACGCGCGCAGCGCGCACGGCCTGTCCGAAGGCTAACGCCGACTCGGATTCATACGTCGATGTGCCAGAAGGACGGCCTGGCTGAATTGTTGATTTCTGCATTAGCAGAAGCGTCAAACAATCTGCCACAATTAACCACGTTAAAGATAACGACGTTAAACTTCACTCTTTACTGCGACGCTGGTTTGCCTTTCTGGACAGATCGCTTATTGGGGGCCCTCATGCATGACGCCACCAGCCAGTTTTCCCATTTCAGGCTTGCTATCGCACCTGGAGTGCCATCCTCTTGCCTCATAACGCTTCTTGCCCTTCAGCGCGCAGAGGAGCCTGAAGTCACCATCGCGTTCTTTGAGACCTCGGGCGACGACCTGATGACGGGCCTTGAGGAAGGCCGCTACGACGCCGGAATCTCGCTTCGGAACGCTGGTGCTCCAGCCGTGAAAAGCCAGCCGCTCTGGGTCGAGAACGTGGCCGTTGCAATGCCGCTGGGGTCCCCCTTACTTGCCCAGGCGAAGATCACGCTTGCCGAGCTTCTGGACTATCCGGTGTTTCGCTGGCCGGCGGAGGCATGCCTACTGCTCGATCAGCGACTGTCTTCCCTTCCGTTGAGCCAACAGAGCGTGCAGCATGTGACTTCGTTCGAGATGATGGCGCTTTGGGTCACCGCTGGCTACGGTGTGGGGCTCTCGGCGCAATCGCGCATGGAGCGTGCCCATGCGTGGGGGATCACTATGCGACCGCTTTCAGACGGCCCCTACGAGATCGTGACATACCTGCAGCGGCCCCACGGACGAGCCAATGCTGTTTCTGAGCGGTTCGAGCACAGGGCAATGCTGGTTGCCAGGGATAGGGCGGCTTGCTCGAATATCCCATAGCCCGCTCTCGCCGAGGCTGCGTTCGGGTAATTACCGCGGCACGCACCTGTTAGCGCGCCAGTGATAGCGCTTCCATCTTTGGCAATATGATGAATTAACATGGTCTTTGGAGGCACGAATGGTTGGAAGTGGTTGGGACCGAGTACCAATTGACTCGCAAAGCATCGATGCGCCGCTGTCGCGCGCGGCGGTGTTTCTCACGTTGACGGTCGCCGAGGGCCACGAGGCCCTTCAGGCGGTCGCCGGCATCTTGGACGGGCTGGACGACCTGATCAAAACGGTGGGCTTCCGCGATCTCAACGGCCGGCTGTCGTGCATCACTGCGCTGGGATCGGCGCTATGGGACCGTTTCCAGACCGGGAAGCGCCCGAAGGAACTACGGCCCTTCGTGCCCATCGAGGGTGCCAAGCACACCGCGCCTGCCACGCCCGGCGACCTGTTCTTTCACATCCGTGCCGAACGTGAGGATCTCTGTTTTGAATTCGAGCGCCTGCTGCTGGACCAACTGGGCAGCAGCGTGACGGTGGCCGACGAGGTGGTCGGTTTTCGCTACTTCGACTCCCGCGACCTGCTTGGCTTTGTCGATGGCACGGCCAACCCGACCGGGCACGACATCGGCGCCTCGACGCTGGTCGGCAGTGAAGATCAGGCGTTCGCCGGCGGTAGCTACTTGGTGGTGCAGAAGTATCTGCACCAAATGCAGCCGTGGGCTCGGCTCGCCAAGGACGAGCAAGAGCGGATCATCGGCCGGGAGATCGTCAGCAATGTCGAATTGCCCGACGCGACGAGCGGCCAGAAATCGCACAAGACCCTCGCCACAATCGTGGACGACGACGGCACCGAGCACGACATCCTGCGCGACAACATGCCCTTCGGCCGCCCCGGCCAGGGCGAATATGGCACCTACTTCATCGGCTACTCCAGGCATCTGTGGGTGACGCAGAAGATGCTGGAGCGCATGTTCCTCGGCGATCCGCCAGGCATGCACGACCGCCTGCTCGATTTCTCGACGGCGCACACCGGCGCCGTGTTCTTCGCTCCCGCACCGCGCACGCTGAGCGAACTCGTGGAGGCGGTGCAAGCGTAATGCAGGGGCCACAAGGCCCCTGCAAGGTTTGAGAGCCCTATGCTCCGTCTAGAACTACTGCGCTATCCACCAGCCGACGAACGCTTTGCCGCACATCCTCGGGGATGGGGTAAGGGGCAATGGCCTCGGGCATATCCGCATGGTGCTGGTAGTCGCCCATGATGACCCGGATGATCGCCGGCACGTTGGTCGGCGTGACCGCATCAATGGCCGCGCGGTCCCCCAGGTCAGGGTGCGGCTGGGTCAGCATGCGGTACAGATCCCACGAATCCGCGTGCAGGCACTGGTTCATGAGCACCTGGGCCAGCTTGTGCTTGAGCGGCACCAGTTGCCAATCGGGAACACGCTGCCCCCGATTACCCAAACTGATGGACAGCAACTTGCCCGCTTTCAGTTCGCGGTTGATCTGGTCCTTGGACTTTCCAGCCAGCTTGCCGAACAGCGGGACCGGCAAGCTGCTTGGAGACTCGTAGATGGTCAGCATTTCCTCGCGCTCGCGCTGGATCGCGGACACTTCCGGCTCTGGGGCATGCGTCGGAGGCGGCGGCACCTGAGACAGCCGCTGGAACGTGATCCCGCCGCTGCTCGGGGTTACGACAATAGGCGTGGCCACGACGGGCGGGACGCCGGGAGGAGTGGGCTCGGCCATCGTGAGGGTCGCATCCATCGTTTCCTCCACTTCTGCCATTGCCGGCACCCCGTCGATACGGATGGTCAGGTGCGCGCTCGCGGCTTCCACTTCGCCCTGTTCGAGCAGGTCGAGCCGATCGGCCCAGTCCTGCATCATCCGACGGCGCGGCTCAACGTACTTGGCGTGGTTGTAGGACGAACTCACCTTATTGGGGTCGGAATGGGAAAGCTGCGCGTCCACCCAAATCTTCGGGTAGCCAATCTCGTTGAGCGCCGTCGAGATGGTGCCGCGGATGCCGTGGCCGGTCAGGCGCCCCTCATAGCCCATGAGCTGCACGGCCTTGTTGAGGGTGTTCTCGCTGATGCGCTTCTTGAGTTCGCTGCGGTGTGACAGCAGGTACCTCTGCGCCGGCCGCATCACCCCCAGAAGATAGCGCACGATCTCGATGGCCTGCAGGGATAGCGGCACGATATAGGGGGGCACATCCTGCGGCCGCTTCCCTGCCTTGCGCATTTCATCCTGGAGCTGCTTGACGATCTGCGGCGGGATGATCCACAAGCCCCTGTCGAGGTCGAACTGTTCGGGTTCGGCCAACCGCAGTTCGCCGGTGCGCACCCCGGTCAGGAACAGCAGCCGGACGCCAAGCTGGGTCTGCCAGCCACGGGGGTTGTAGAGCCGGAGCTTCTGGAGGAACTCGGGCATCTCGGGCAGGTGCAAGTAGGGGTTGTGGGCTACCGGGGGCTTGGGTTCGGCTACCACGTCCAGGTCTGCGGCCGGGTTGACCTCCAGCCCCTCGGCGATGACCAGGGCATAACGGAACATCTGGTTGAACCAGGTGCGGACCTTTTCCGCAGTAGTGAACGCCTTGCGCTTCTCGATCGCCGCCAGGACGCCCAGAAGCTGAGGGCGGCGAATGTCATAGATCGACATCTTCCCCAGAGTGGGCAGCACGTCTTTGTTAAAGATGCGCAGGATCTGGGAAAGCGTGCTCTGACGGCCTTCCTTGAGTTCCTTACGGCGATGCTCGACCCAAGCATCGAAGACGGTCTTGAAGGTGTATTCGCCCGCCAGCTTGGCCGCGTGCCGTTTCTGGTCGCGCTCGACCTGGGGATCGATCCCCCTGGCAAGCAGGGCCTGGGCCTTGTCTCGCTCGGTCCGGGCTTCACGCAGGCTGAGGGCAGGATAGCCGCCCAGGCACAGGCGCTTTTGCTTGCCCAGCCAGTAGTAGCGGAATTGCCATGACTTGCCGCCTGCGGCTGAGACCATCAGGCCCAGGCAGTCGTTGTCGGAGAGGGTGTAGCGTTTTCCGGTGGTCTTCGCCTGCCGGACGGTCAGATCAGAGAGCGCCATTTCGAGACTCCTAAGTAATGACTTAGGCCCTATGCTCGTCATGGTTCCCGCTCAGCCCCAGCAACTATCCGGTAGCCGCCCCACCCGTATTCTTGTGCCTTATTTGGTCACTCAAAAACGGTAGCTGTGGGTGGATTTCCGTGGCACTCGCTGGAATGAAAAAAGGAGCCGAAGCTCCTTTTTTCAATGACCTACAGACCCCAGTAGAAGTCTGTGGATCAAAATTTGGAGCGGGAGACGAGTCTCGAACTCGCGACCTCAACCTTGGCAAGGTTGCGCTCTACCAACTGAGCTACTCCCGCATGGCTGCAAACTATGCGTCAGCAGCGAAGAAACGAGATTCTATATGGCTTTTTTTGGTTGTGCAAGTCGTGCGTTTGTTTCGAACGTGGGCCGTAGTGTGGACTGACGGGAAGCAGGCAGCCAGCCGAGCAGCGCAGCACGGCATTTACGGCAACGCCTTCAACGATTTGGACGCTTCCACCGCATATTTGATCAGCTCCGCCTGGCCCTCGATATTGAGTTTGCGCTTGATATTGAGCCGGTGGGTTTCCACCGTGCGCACGGACAGATTCAAGGCCTGGGCAATTTGCTTGTTCGCGTGGCCATCGGCGATGTGGCGCAGTACGTCGCGCTCGCGCTGGGTGAGCAGCAGGGCGGGTGAGCTGGTGGTAGACAGGCTGACCGTCGCGGCTGCACTGAAATACATGCGGCCGCTCATGACGGCGTGGATGGCAGTGATGATTTCCTGGGCAGGCTCGTGTTTGAGCAGGTAGCCTCGCGCACCGGCTTTGGCCGCCTGAACGATGTATTCGCCGTTGTCGTGCATCGTCAGCACCAGGACGGCGATTTGCGGGTATTGCTCGTGTAATTGCGCAATGAGCGACAGGCCGCCCATGCCTGGCATGTTCAGATCCATCAGCACGAGGTGAGGCAAGGTGTCGCCCGTGGGATCCTGCGCCAGGCAGTCCTGGAGAAACGCCAGCGCGGCCAACGCATGTCCGGCCTCGCCGATGACTTTCAGGCCCGGTACGGTTTCGAGACGCAGCCGCAGGCCATCGCGTACCAGAGGGTGGTCGTCGATGAGCAGCAGGCGGATGGTCTTGGAGGTGTGGGGCATGTCAGGTTGTTATGTCCGCGCTGTCTGGGGCGAGCGCTGTAGCCGGAAGCGGCAGCCACGCTTGCAGGCGGGTGCCTTGGTTATCGGCGTGGCACGTTAACGTACCCGCCAATGCCGCCATGCGCTCGCGCATGTTGCGCAGACCGATTCCGAGTTGTGGATCTTGTTGCACGTTCGCGTAATCAAAACCTACGCCATTATCCGCGATCGTCAAGCTCAGGCCCCGTTTGGCATAGTCGAGTGTGATGTCCGCGCGGCTGGCATGGGCGTGCCGCAGGACATTGGTCAAGGCCTCTTGTGTGATGCGGAATAGGGCGGTGGCATGCGCCTCGGGTAATGGGCGCACGTCACCCGTGGTATGCAGTCGGACCTGCAACGGCGGGGAACCATCCTCGTGTGCAACGGCAAATTCACGGCCCAGGTGTTCTAGTGCAGCGGGCAGGCCCAGGTCGTCGAGCACCGTCGGACGCAGATTGTGGGAAATCCGCCGGACTTCGCCCACGGCTGTGTTCAACCGCTCGAGCGCGCCGGACAGGGGGCGATCGATCAGGGCCAGCGTGTGCGGATCGCCCGCTTGTGTTTGCAGACGGTCCCGCGCTGCCTCGAGTGACAGTTTGATCGACACCAGGATCTGACTGATGCCGTCATGCAATTCACGGGATAAGCGGGCGCGTTCGTCTTCTTGCGAATGCACGACGCGTCGCGCCATGAGTTGCAGCTTGGCGTCGGATTGGCGGTGGTCGCTGATGTTCAGTGCGAGACCGCAGGCCGTCACGCCCAGGATGGCGGCGGCCACGATACCGCCCACCCAGGCAAACATATTGCGGATATTGGCTTGGGCGGCAGCGTCTATGTGAGCCAGGGCCTGTTCGACGTCGTCCAGGTAGATGCCGGTACCCAGCATCCAGCCCCAGCGCTCCATGATCACGACGTAACCCAGTTTCTCGACCATTTGGCCGGTGGAGGGTTTTTCCCAAAGATACCGGACGGCCTCTCCCTGGTTGCCGCCATGGCGGGCAGCGGCCAGCAGGTTTTGGATAACGGGTTGGCCTCGCGTATCGCGTAGATCCCAGAGGTTTTGTCCCACCAGCTCGGGCTGACGCGGATGCATCAGATTTTTGCCGTGCAGATCGTAGATGAAGAAATAGCCATCGTGGCCAAACTCCATCTGTTCCAGCAAGGCGAGGGCGCGCGCCTGCGTGGCCGGGTCGTCGCCCGCGTTCTGCAGCGGCGCGACAGCGCTATAGGCGAGGCTGACATAGTGGCGCAGTTCGCTTTCTTTGCTGGATAGCCAGGCTTGTTCTACGACCTGCTTTTCACGTTGGGCGAGCTGCATCCCCTGCACGTAGACCGCAACGGAGATGGCGGCGACGGCAATAAGCAAGGGCACAACGGCCAAGAGCAGGATTTTCAGACGGAGTTTCATAGGTTGGCAAAAAACGCCATTGATGCGCTGCGGGACGTTCGCAACTCCTTTGTTCAGCTACGAATTTTGCTTTGCATTTTAAGTGGTTGTCTAACGATTGTTGCGGTGCGATACGTAATAGTACGTAGTCAATTTACGTAGTTTCTCGCTTGTTGAGGCGCAGGGTAATCGAAATACTACGGCCTGCGCTGCAAGGGCGCATGGCTGGCGTATCTGCCGGCCGCCAGACAACAACGAGTCTGCCCACCCGCAAGACATCGGCATGGCCGCGCTTTACCCAGGTGGAAGGCTAAGAGGAGCATAGTTTATGCATACCAGCAGTAGAGGACTGGGGAACCACCTGGTCTGGCTGGCGATTGCTGTGCTGGGCGCATTTGCGCTCGGTACGGTGGCGCTTTCCCGTGGCGAAACCATCAACGCGCTGTGGATCGTGATCGCAGCCGTCTGTGTGTATCTGATCGCCTATCGCTATTACAGCCGCTTCATCGCGACGAAGGTGCTGCAGTTGGACGCCACCCGCATGACGCCGGCGTGGAAATACAACGACGGGCTCGATTTTGTGCCCACCAACAAACATGTGCTGTTCGGCCACCACTTTGCCGCGATTGCCGGTGCAGGACCCTTGGTCGGGCCTGTGTTGGCGGCGCAAATGGGGTATCTGCCCGGCGTACTGTGGCTGCTGGCTGGCGTAGTGTTTGCCGGCGCAGTGCAGGATTTCATCGTGCTGTTCATCTCGACGCGGCGCGATGGCCGGTCCTTGGGAGATCTGGTCAAGGCCGAACTGGGCACGGTGCCGGGCGTGATCGCGCTGTTTGGCGCGTTCATGATCATGGTCATCATCCTGGCCGTCCTGGCATTGATCGTGGTCAAGGCTCTCACGCATTCGCCTTGGGGCACGTTCACCGTAGCCGCGACCATTCCCATTGCCTTGTTCATGGGCGTGTATTTGCGCTATCTGCGTCCGGGCCGGATCGGCGAAGTATCCATCATCGGTTTTGTGCTGTTGATGGCTGCCATTGTGTTCGGACAAGACGTGGCGGCGCATCCGATCTTGGCCACGTGGTTCGATTTTGATGGCAAGGGCCTGACCTGGATTCTCATCGGTTACGGTTTTGTGGCTTCGGTGCTGCCGGTGTGGTTGCTGCTGGCACCACGTGACTATCTGTCGACGTTCCTCAAAATCGGCACGATTGCCGGGCTGGCAATCGGTATTTTGATCGTTGCTCCCGAATTGAAAATGCCTGCGTTGACGAAATTTGTCGACGGCTCGGGTCCGGTGTGGTCGGGCAATCTGTTCCCGTTCCTGTTCATTACGATTGCTTGCGGCGCGGTATCTGGTTTTCACGCGCTGATCGCGTCGGGCACCACGCCCAAGCTGATCGAAAACGAAACGCAGGCTCGCTATATTGGCTATGGCGGCATGCTGATGGAGTCATTCGTCGCCATCATGGCGCTGGTGGCCGCCTGCGTGATCGAACCGGGTATTTACTACGCGATGAATAGCCCTGCGGCTGTGATCGGCACCACGCCTGAGCATGTTGCACAGGTGGTGTCGAGCTGGGGCTTCGTGGTCACGCCTGCCGATTTGATTCAGACGGCGAAAGACGTCGGCGAAAGCACGATCATTTCGCGCGCAGGTGGCGCCCCGACCCTGGCTGTAGGCATGGCGCACATCTTGCACCAGGTCATCGGCGGCCAGGCAATGATGGCATTCTGGTATCACTTTGCCATCCTGTTTGAAGCATTGTTTATTCTGACCGCGGTGGATGCAGGAACGCGTGCAGGCCGCTTCATGTTGCAAGACCTGTTGGGCACATTTGCGCCGTCGCTCAAGCGTACAGAGTCACTGCCCGCCAGTCTCATCGCGACCGGTTTGTGCGTAGCGGCTTGGGGCTATTTCCTATATCAGGGCGTGGTCGATCCGCTTGGCGGCATCAATACGCTGTGGCCGTTGTTTGGCATTGCCAACCAGATGCTGGCGGCGATTGCATTGACGTTGGGTACGGTGGTGCTGTTCAAGATGAAGCGCGACCGCTACGCGTGGGTGACAGTGGTGCCGACGTTGTGGTTATTGGCATGCACCTTGACCGCCGGCTGGCAGAAAATGTTCGATGCCGATCCCAGAGTGAGCTTCCTCGCGCACGCGGCAAAATACAACGCGGCCATCGCGCAAGGCCAAGTCCTGGCTCCGGCCAAGGACCTCGCCGAAATGAGTCGTGTCGTATTCAACGACTATGTCGACGCGGCGTTGTGCGGCATCTTCATGTTTGTCGTACTGAGCATCGTGGTGTTTGGCATTCGTTCCGTATTGCAAGCCCGTGCCAAAGGCGCGGCCACATCCCGCGAAACCCCGTACGAGCCGCTGCCTGCAGCGGCTGGCGGACATTGATCAACGGAGGGCGCCATATGTTGTTTACCAATCTGGGCGCCGCGACCGGCAAAGCCGGTCGCTATCTGGGCCAGACGTTGCGTTTGATGGTCGGCGTGCCCGATTATGAAAACTACGTCGAGCATATGCGGCGTACGCACCCCGACCAAACGCCGATGACGTACGAGGAGTTTTTCCGAGAGCGTCAGGATGCCCGTTATGGCGGTAAAAAACGTCTGGGATGTTGCTGAAGCGAAAGCCGGTGCCTGCCTTGACCGAAGGCGGCCCGGTTGCTGTGAACGACCGTGCTAGCCGGGCCGCAGGCAACCAGGACGCGCCCAGGCTGCTGTTAACATGTGAGCGCCCCAGGTTTTAGCGTTCTCTTGTATTCATGCCGGATTTCCCTCAGGCGTCATCCACCGCCACGTTAACGCCCGCCCGTCAGGATCTTACCCAGCTCAATACGCTGGGCTTGTCTGCGTGGGCGGACGCTTTTGTGACTTTGCGTTCAGTTGATCAATTGGATGCCTTGTCCGATCTGGCAGATCAGTATTCCCATTTGTTGGTCTTGGGTGGCGGCAGCAATATGGTGCTGCCCCCCAGGATCGAGAGCCTTGTCGCACATGTCGCCGTGACAGGCGTGCGCTTGATCGAGGCGCGGCCGGATGCCTGGATCATCGAGGCGGGAGCGGGCGAGAGCTGGCATGGTTTTGTGACCGCCTGTGTGGAACAAGGATGGGACGGGCTGGAAAACCTGGCATTGATTCCAGGCACAGTGGGCGCCGCACCGGTACAGAACATCGGCGCCTATGGCGTCGAGCTGGCGGATCGTTTTCAGGGACTGACAGCATGGAATGTCCGTCAGCGCCGTTTGGTAGACATGACCGCAGCCGACTGTCAGTTTGCCTATCGAGATAGCGTTTTCAAACACGGCGAGCCCGGCGAGTGGATCATCGTCGCGGTGCGCTTCGCGCTGCCACGCCCCTGGCAGGCCGTGCTCGAATATCCGGATTTGCAGCGTCATTTTGGACTGTCTGGTGGTTCTGCGAATTCTGGTGCATACGCGTCCGGCGCACCGACCGCACGCGACATTTTCGACGCTGTTTGCGACATTCGCCGCCAAAAACTCCCTGACCCCGCCGTCATCGGCAACGCAGGCAGTTTCTTCAAAAACCCGCTCGTCGACGCCACCGTTCGCGACGCCTTGCTGGCGCAACATCCAGGCCTCGTATCCTACCCACAGCCCGACGGACGCTACAAACTCGCCGCGGGTTGGCTGATCGATCAATGTGGATGGAAAGGCAAGCAACTCGGCGCCGCAGGCGTGCACGACAGGCAAGCCTTGGTCCTGGTGAACAAAGGCAGCGCCACTGCTGCCGACATCATGGCATTAGCTGCGGCGATCCAGCGTGACGTTTCAATGCGTTATCACATCGAGCTAGAACCCGAGCCCCTCGTCTGGCAATCCTAAGCGCTGAGGCCCAACCCGCGTCGCAAACCAAGCTCGAATGCGATCTGTCGGCGCGCCCGTAGGCGCCGACAGATCGCGGCCCTGCAGGATCTTCTTTTTAACAAGACAGGGCGCCTACGAAGCCTAAGCAAGAAACTCGTCCCAGCGATGCAACGAGCTGGAGACATTGCGAGTCGATGCGGGGCAGTGGCCGCGTTGGGGCGCCTCGGCGTCGAGCGAGGGAAACCGAAGGAGCGCAGCGACGAGGTTGACGAAGCGATGTCGGCCGCGCAGGCGGCCGACCGACGCCGCGAAGCCCCAACGCGGCCACTGCCCCGCATCGACGCCAAAAGAACCCAACGCTCCCGCAGATCAAGGCCACGTCAGAGGCAGCAAGCCTACAACCCCAACACCGCCTGCATATCAAACACCCCGCGCCCCTTGTCGCTCAAAAACCGCGCCGCCCGCAACGCCCCCTGAGCATAAGTCGCCCGGCTGCCGGATCGATGCGTGATCTCGATACGCTCACCGTCCCCGCAGAAATACACCGTATGGTCGCCAACAATATCCCCCCCCCGCACCACCGAAAACCCGATAGTGCCAGGCTGGCGCACACCCGTATCGCCATGTCGCGTCCAGGTCGCGACGTCAGGCAGCGCAACATCCCAAGCCGAGGCAACCGTCTCACCCATCTTGAGCGCAGTGCCTGACGGAGCATCGACCTTGTTGCGATGGTGCGCTTCGAACACCTCCACGTCATACCCGGAGTTCAGAATACGCGCAGCGACATCCAGCAGCTTGAGCGTCGCATTTACCCCCACGCTCATATTGGGCGCGAAAACGATGCCGATCTTTTGTGCCGCCACCTCAATGGCGGCGCGCCCGGCATCGTCAAAACCCGTCGTGCCGATCACGATTCGAGTGCCGTGTTGCACGCAAGCCTGCAGATGCGCCAACGTAGCTTCAGGGCGAGTGAAATCGATCAGGCAGTCAGCATTGGCCAACGCGTCAAGTTGATCCGTGATGGTGACGCCAGTCTCGCGGCCCAGAAACGCGCCCGCATCTTGCCCCAGGTCAGGAGAGCCTGCACGATCCAAGGCAACAGCGAGTGTGATATCCGAAGCATTCAGGACGGCTTCGATGAGCATGCGGCCCATACGGCCGCCTGCGCCTGCAATAGCGATACGCATGTTTTTTCCTCTGGCAACCGCGATCAACGCAGCGGCTCGGCGCCACCGGTGGCGGGATTGGACGAGCCCGTGCTTGGCGCATTCAATCGCAACTCGCGCTGGCGAGCGGCATCGCTGGATGTATCCTGCGGCGGTAATGTGTCTGATTCGGACATGCTCGGTGCACGAATGCCGCTGCCTGAGTCGGAGGCCGGCTGAGACGCCGTGTCCGGTTGCGAGACCGCCGTATCTGCGCCGTTGGCGCCATTTGCGGGCAGGGCGCCGCCCGGCGGCGTCCCCAGCGCGGGCAACTGTGCCGCATCAGCCGGGACAGCGGGTTGAATAGCCCCCTCGGCATTCTGGCGAGCGGTTTCGGCGTCGATCTGCTCGTCAATCTTTTCCTCGGGTTTACCCTCTGCATTCAGTTGGAACGGTTGCAGATCGGGCTGCTTGTCGCCTTCCCAGCGTACCAGGCGGTCATTGTCGAACCACACCGTGAACTTGCGTTCTTGAGGGTCGCCGTAGCCAGGCTTGAAGTAATACGGATAGTCCCAGCGATCCGCGTGCAAGACACTGGTCAACGTAGGGCTGCCTAATGCAAAGCGGACTTGCTCGCGCGTCATGCCAGGCTGCAGCAGGGCGACTTGCTCTTGAGTGATCCAATTGCCCTGCTGGACAGGAGCTTTGTAGGGGAAGCCCCATTTGTCGGAAGAGCAGCCCGCCATAACGGCTGCGACGGCGGTGGCTGCCAGTGCGGTTTTCAGGAACCGGGTCGGAATACGTGCAATGATGGACACCAAGCGCCCCTATCTGTGATTTAAAGCGGGTAAAACCGTTATCATAAAGGTTTCACAATGCGGTAGCTCCGTGGGCAGCGGAAAAAGGGCGGCGCGCTGCTTCAGTTTGTGCGCCGCAATTTCTGCCCTTGCCACCGCGGACAGAGAGCGATTACACCATGACAGACCAAAGCGAACTGAAAAACATGGGTTTGAAGGCGACTTTTCCTCGTCTAAAAATCCTGGATATCTTCCGCAAAGCAGACCAACGGCACCTGAGCGCCGAGGATGTTTATCGCGCACTGATCGGCGAAAACGTCGAAATCGGCCTGGCGACGGTTTATCGCGTGCTGACACAGTTCGAGCAGGCCGGCATCCTGAGCCGCAGCCAATTCGACAGCGGCAAGGCGGTTTTCGAACTGAATGACGGCGATCACCACGACCACCTGATCTGCACCAATTGTGGCAAGGTAGTCGAGTTTTCCGATCCCGACATTGAGAAACGTCAACACAAAGTGGCAAAAGACAACAATTTTGCCTTGGAAAGCCACGCCATGGTGCTGTACGGCATCTGCGGCGACTGCCAAAAAACCCGCTAGGGCTGATAGGCTCGTGGCGGCACGTCCGAGGCTCATCAGGCCTCGTGCCGCCGCCCCGTTGCCCGCGAGGTCGGTCAGCAATCGTTACGTATTGTTCTGACTGTACCGAGTGTGCCGGGCTGCCCGAAAATCAAAACGCCCCCATGCAAGGGGGCATTTTCCGTCGATCGACTTAGCGCGCTGCTTGTTCGGCCAAACCACCCAGCATTTCGCGCGCGTGATCGCGCGTCGTCGCCGTGATCTTGATGCCGCCTAGCATGCGGGCAATTTCCTCGACGCGTTGATCGGCGTCCAATTCGGCAATCTGCGATCGCGTGGTGCCTGCCGTTTCTTTTTTGCTGACCCGATATTGCGCATTACCGCAGGCGGCGACCTGCGGCAGATGGGTGACGCACAAAACTTGATGGCGTTCGCCGAGCTCCTTGAGCAGTTGCCCGACGACCTCCGCAACGGCGCCGCCCACACCACTGTCGACTTCGTCAAAAATCAAAGTGGGCACGCGTGCCGCACGGCTGGCGATGACGGATAGCGCCAGAGATATCCGGGAGAGTTCGCCCCCCGATGCGACTTTGCCCAACGGACGCGGTGTGGTGCCGGCATGGCCGGCCACCAGAAATTCGACTTGGTCGCTGCCCTGTGCCGAGGGGGCGCCTGCGGTGACGATCGGCTCGAATCGGCCGCCTTGCATGGCGAGCGTCTGCATGGCCTGGGTGACTTGTTTGCCCAGGCTTTTGGCGACTTTGGCACGCGCTGCGGACAGTTGTTTGGCCGCGGCGAGATATTGCGTTTCGGCTGTTTCGGCGCGCGCGCGCAAGGCGTCTATATCGGCTGCGGCTTGCAGGTCGGCCAACTGGGCATGCACACTGTCGCGCAGCGCCGGCAAGGCCTCTGGATCGGTTTTGAACTTGCGCGCCATTTCAAACACCACGCTCATCCGGGTGTCGACTTGGGCCAGGCGTTGAGGATCGAGTTCGACGCGGCTGACGTAGTTGTTGAGATCCGAGACGGCTTCGGCCATGGCAATGCGCGCGGATTCGATTTCGTCGGCGACGCCTTGCAACCCGGCGTCGTGACGCAGCATGTTCTGCAGGCGATGCTGAGCCGTATTCAGACGATGGAGGGCCGAGTCGTCTTCGCCGTCGAGCGCCTCCAGGATCTGTCCAGCGCCGTCCAGCAAGGCTTGGGCATGGGCCAGGCGCGATTGTTCGGATTGCAGGCTGTCCCATTCGTCAGCCTGCAGCGCCAATTGGTCGAGCTCGTCGGCTTGCCATTGCAGGCGCTCGCGCTCGGCGGCAAGCCCTGCAGCGTCTTTTTCGGCCAGTTCCAATTGGCGGGCGACTGCCCGCCAGGCTTTCCATGTCTGAGCGACGGCTTGGCGCAGCTCGGCATGGCCGCCATGGGCGTCCAGCAGATCTCGCTGCGCATCCGGGCGCATGAGGCTTTGGTGTGCATGCTGCCCATGGATATCCACCAGGCTGTCGCCCAGCTCGCGTAATTGCGTCAGTGTGGCCGGCATACCGTTGATATAGCCGCGGCTGCGGCCTTGTGCATCCACGACGCGGCGCAACGCGAGCTCGTCTCCGTTGTCCAGGTCACGCTCCGTCAGCCAACTGCGCAGTGTTGCCGACGTATCAAACATGGCGGTGATATCTGCGCGAGCCGCCCCCTCGCGCAGGACGCTCGCGTCGGCGCGCCCGCCCAGTGCCAGGGCCAGGGCATCGATCAAAATGGATTTTCCGGCGCCGGTTTCGCCCGAAAAAACGGTAAAACCCGAGCCGAAATGAATCTCGGCCTGTTCGACGATGACAAAATCGCGAATATGCAGGGTGCGCAACATAGGTGATAGTCGGTACGGTTATTCCACGCTGTCAGACGCCTGAGGCATCAGATTCCAATGCAGCTTGCGGCGCAGGGTCGAAAAGAAGCTGTAGCCCTCCGGGTGCACAAAGCGGATCGTGTGCGGCGCACGCTGTACGGAAATACGATCGCCCGGCTGCAAATCGGACCATGTCTGCATGTCGAAATGCACGCTCGCGCCGGTTTCGACGCGGCCGATGGCTGTCAACGTCATGCTGAGTACTCCAGTGCCCGGGATGACGATCGGACGGTTGGACAGCGTCTGCGGCGCCACGGGCACCAGCACCATGGCGTCCAGGCCCGGATGCAAAATCGGACCATTGGCAGACAATGCATAGGCCGTGGATCCCGTCGGCGTGGCGATGATGAGGCCGTCGGCGCGTTGCGCATACATGAAGGCCCCGTCCACTTCGACACGGACCTCGATCATGCCGCCGCGTCCGGCGCGGTTGAGCACCACATCGTTCAGGGCAGGCGCGGTGTACATCAATTGATCACCACGCCAGACACAGCCCTCCAGGAGCATGCGGTCTTCGGCGCGATAATTGCCCTCGATGATGCGGGCCAGGGCGTTTTGCGATTCCTGTACGGGGATGTCGGTGATGAAACCGAGCCGGCCATGGTTGATGCCCACGATCGACAAGCCAAACGGGGCGAGCGTACGCGCGGCGCCCAGCACGGTGCCGTCGCCGCCCATGACGACGGCCAAGGAGGCGGTTTCGCCAATTTCTTTCAGGGTGGCTACGGGATAATCGCGCAGGCCTGTGTTCTGTGCAGTGTCTGCGTCGATCAATACCTGCCGGCCGGCTTTGATCAGCATTTCTGCCAGGGTGCGCAGCGGCGCGTCCAGGCCCGTATCCTGGTGTCTGCCAATCAGGGCAACAATGGGAAAATGCATGGCGAAAAGGACCGATAATCAATAGGAACGGCACATTGGCCGGGTCGATTCGCCGATTATATGGGGCGGCTTATCCGGCTGCAGGACAAAAATCGCCCATTTCTGAAAGTTTCCCTACAATAGCCCTCATGGATGATCGCGCCCGCGCATTACTTAAAGCCCTGATAGAACGTCACATTGCCGATGGACAACCGGTAGGGTCGCGCACGCTATCCAAGGTCTTTGATTTGTCGCCCGCCACGATACGCAATGTCATGGCGGACCTCGAGGACATGGGGCTCATACACAGTCCGCACACGTCGGCAGGCCGCGTGCCTACGCCGCGGGGCTATCGCATGTTTGTCGACTCGCTGCTGGCGGTGCAGCCGTACGAGTTTCAACCACAGCAATTCGGCGAGGCCGCCTTGACGGCCACCGAGCCTTCGCGGGCGGTCAACGCCGCGGCGGCGCTGTTGTCCAATCTGACGCAGTTCGCGGGCGTGGTGTTGACACCCAAACGTGCACAGGTATTTCGTCAAATTGAATTCATCCGCTTGTCGGGCAAACGGGTGTTGCTCATCATCGTCACGCCCGACGGCGATGTCCAGAACCGGATCTTGACCGTGCAGCGCGACTATTCCGAGGCCGAGCTCCTCGAGGCCGGGAATTTCTTCAACGTGCATTTCGCCGGTAAATCCTTCAATGCGGTGCGCCGTACATTGACGACCGAGCTGGCACAATTGCGTGAAGACATTTCGCGTCTGATGCAGGCTGCCGTCGAGGCCGGGGCTGAGGCAGCCGAGGATGGCGACGATGTGATTATTTCGGGTGAACGCAAGCTGCTCGACGTGACGGATATCGCATCCGATATGGATCGGCTGCGCAAAATGTTCTCCTTGTTCGAAAAGAAAACCGATTTGCTGCAATTGCTGGATACTTCCAGCCGTGCCCAAGGGGTGCAGATCTATATCGGCGGCGAGTCGCAGTTACTGCCCATGGAAGAAGTATCCGTGATCACCGCTCCGTATGGGGTTGACGGCAGGGTGATCGGCACCTTGGGGGTCATCGGACCCACCCGCATGTCCTACGAGCGCGTCATTCCTATTGTCGACATTACGGCGCGCCTGCTGTCCAACGCATTCAGCCATAATCATTAAGATTCAGCCGGATCATTGAGCCGGCTCTCCGGCAGCTTGGTTCTTGAGAGGTATTTCGTGTTTCTGCGCTTGTTCAAGTATTTATGGCCTGAGCGTTACCTGCCTGAACCCCCCCAGACGGATCCTTTCGATGACAATCCCGCGCCGCGAGACGCAGGGCCTGTCGGTGTCCTGCTGGTCAATCTGGGGACCCCGGCCAGTCCGACGCCGCGCGATATACGCCGTTACCTGGCGGAGTTTTTGTCCGATTCCCGTGTGATCGAGATTCCTCGCTATTTGTGGCTGCCGATCTTGCATTGCCTGGTGCTGGCCAGGCGCCCGAGCCGTTTGCAGCCGCGCTATGCGGGAATCTGGATGGAGGAAGGCTCGCCTTTGATGGTGTATAGCCGCCGTCAGGCCGAGGGCGTGCAGCGTGTGCTGCAGACGCGTGGCCGGGATGTACGGGTGGAGCTTGCCATGCGTTACGGCGAGCCGTCTATCGAGCAGGCCATTACGCGATTGCGGCAGCAGGGTTGCCAGCGCATCTTGACCGTCCCGCTGTACCCTCAGTATGCCGCCAGCACGACAGCGACTGTCGTGGATGCCGTCACGGGACATGTGGCCAAATTGCGGGATCAGCCTGAGCTGCGATTTATCAAGCGTTTTCATCAAGACGCAGGATACCTGGATGCGTTGGCGCGTCAGATCTCGGACTATTGGCAGACGAATGGCCGCCCGCAGAAACTGGTCATGAGTTTTCACGGCTTGCCTCGTTATTCGGTCGAATTGGGTGATCCGTATTACCGTGATTGCCTGGAAACGGCGCGCTTGCTGCGCGAACGCCTGGCGTTGACGCCCGATCAGGTCGAGGTGACATTCCAGAGCCGTTTTGGCGCCGCCCGGTGGTTAGAGCCCTATACGGAGCCCACACTGAAAGCCCTGGCGGGTCAAGGCGTTACCGAAGTTGACGTGGTGTGCCCGGGTTTCGTCGCCGATTGCCTGGAGACCCTCGAGGAAATCAGCCAGGAATGCCGTGATGCTTTCTTGGCAGCCGGAGGGCGTCAGTTCAGGTATATCCCGGCACTGAACGATCATCCCGATTGGATCGAGGGATTGGCGGCGTTGACCGACAATCACTTACAAGGTTGGACCCTGCCAATCACCCGAGGCCGTACACTAGAATAGAACGTGAGAGTCCCGTTGGCGCAGCGTCGGCGGGGCATGAGTGAACGGCAGCTTTCAGGGGATCTCGAATGAGCACATCCAATAAACCTGGGACGCAGGCGACGCCCCGGACCGAATCTCCCGCCAAACAGGACGAGCGCGTCGAAGGCGAACTCGACAAGGCGCTCGACGAGTCTTTTCCCGCGAGTGATCCCGCGGCCACAGTCGCGCCGAAGGCGGACGCTCAGGACGGAGAGGAAGACGCGCTGGACGAGGCACTGGAAGAAAGTTTTCCGGCCAGCGATCCGCCCGCACCCGCCCAGCCCAGGGAAAAGTAGCCCTATTTGCTGCATGGCCTCTTGAAATAGCCTATAAGGCCCCCATTATTGGGGCCTACGCTATTGTTTTTTGGAGGATCCCCCATGACGGCATCTCAAGAGCCTGTCGATCAAGCCCCCGAGTCCGAGGACCAAGGCGCCGCCGCGCCCGTCACCATCGAGTCGCTGCAGGCCGAAATTGCCGCGTTGCGCGCCGAGCTCGAGGCCGCCCAGGCCACCGTCACTGGACAGCAAGACCAATTGCTGCGTACCCATGCCGAGGCCGAAAATGTCCGCCGTCGCGCCCAAGAAGACGTGTCCAAGGCACGCAAGTTCGGTATTGAGTCCTTTGCCGAAAGCCTGGTCCCGGTGAAAGACAGCCTCGAAGCCGCGCTAGCCCAGGCAGACCAGACCCTGGAAGCCCTGCGCGAGGGTGTCGAAGTGACGCTCAAGCAGTTGAGCGGCGCATTCGAGCGCAATCTGCTCAAGGAAATCGCGCCGGTGCAGGGTGATAAGTTCGACCCGCACCTGCATCAGGCTATTTCCTCTGTGCCCGCCGAACAGCCTGCCAATACGATTGTGCAGACCTTGCAAAAGGGCTACGTGATCGCTGACCGTACCCTGCGGCCGGCCTTGGTGATCGTTTCTGCAGGCTGATCGGCACGCGACCATGTCTGGCTCCACATCCTTTGATCCGTCTCAGGTTTTTGAGGTGTTCGCCATGCGTGCTGTCGGCACCGCCGATATTGATCAGGCGGTGATCGAGGCGCCGGGCGATGACTTGCGATGCGTATTCTTGTGGGGCCAGGATTGTTACAACTGCAATTTATTCAAGCAGGCCGCGTTATTGCATCAGCGGGCCTTGCTGGATCTGGGATTGAGCTGGTTTCAGGCTGACGTTTACGCCGACGAGGCGTTAGGACGGCGATTTGCGTTGCACGGCGTGCCGACTTTTGTGTTTTATCGCGGCGGCAAGCGCCTGGGACGCATTACCAGTTGGCCCGGGCTGCCACAGTTCGCGGCAGCTGTCGGCCGCCTGCAGGGCGCAGAGTCCGCTGGCGAGCAGAAAAGCACGCCAGGGTCTTGAAAAACCCCATTGGCAGCCCCAGTTAGGTTGAGACTGAGTTTTTTCCCCAATTTTCTGTACTTACGAAATCAATATTCAAGGTATTCCAACCATGAGCAAAATCATCGGCATCGACTTGGGCACGACCAACAGCTGCGTGGCTGTCATGGACGGTAACCAGGTCAAAATCATCGAAAACGCCGAAGGTGCCCGTACCACTCCTTCCATCATCGCCTACATGGACGATGGTGAAACCCTGGTCGGCGCGCCCGCCAAGCGTCAGGCAGTGACCAACCCCACCAACACGCTGTATGCCGTCAAGCGTCTGATCGGCCGCAAGTTCGACGAAAAGGCCGTTCAAAAAGACATCGACCTGATGCCTTACAGCATCGTCAAGGCCGACAACGGCGACGCCTGGGTTGAAGTGCGTGGCAAGAAAATCGCGCCTCCTCAGGTTTCCGCTGACGTGCTGCGCAAGATGAAGAAAACCGCCGAGGACTACCTGGGCGAAGAAGTCACCGAAGCCGTGATCACGGTGCCGGCCTACTTCAACGACAGCCAACGCCAGGCGACCAAAGACGCCGGCCGTATCGCGGGCCTCGAAGTCAAGCGCATCATCAACGAGCCTACCGCTGCTGCGTTGGCGTTCGGTCTGGACAAGTCCGAAAAGGGCGATCGCAAGATCGCGGTGTATGACTTGGGCGGTGGCACGTTCGACGTGTCCATCATCGAAATCGCGGACGTGGACGGCGAAAAGCAGTTCGAAGTTCTGTCGACCAACGGCGACACCTTCCTGGGTGGCGAGGATTTCGACCAGCGCATCATCGACTACATCATCGGCGAGTTCAAGAAAGAGCAAGGCGTGGATCTGTCCAAGGACGTCCTGGCCCTGCAACGCCTGAAAGAAGCCGCTGAAAAAGCCAAGATCGAGCTGTCGTCCAGCCAACAGACCGAAATCAACCTGCCGTACATCACGGCCGATGCTTCCGGTCCCAAGCACTTGAACCTGAAGATCACGCGTGCCAAGCTGGAAGCCCTGGTCGAAGAACTGATCGAGCGCACGATCGAGCCCTGCCGTGTGGCTATCAAGGACGCTGGCGTCAAGGTCTCTGAGATCGACGACGTGATCCTGGTCGGCGGTATGACCCGTATGCCCAAGGTGCAGGAAAAGGTCAAAGAGTTCTTTGGCAAGGATCCGCGCAAGGACATCAACCCGGACGAAGCTGTGGCTGCTGGTGCCGCGATTCAGGGTTCGGTGTTGTCGGGCGACCGCAAAGACGTGCTGCTCTTGGACGTGACGCCTCTGTCGCTGGGTATCGAAACCCTGGGCGGCGTGATGACCAAGATGATCCAGAAGAACACCACGATCCCCACGCGTTTCTCGCAAACGTTCTCGACCGCTGACGACAATCAGCCGGCCGTGACGATCAAGGTGTTCCAGGGCGAGCGCGAAATCGCCGCGGGCAACAAGAGCCTGGGTGAGTTCAACCTCGAGGGTATTCCGCCCGCGCCGCGCGGTCTGCCGCAAATCGAAGTCACGTTCGACATCGACGCCAACGGCATTCTGCACGTCTCTGCAAAGGACAAAGGCACTGGCAAGGAAAACAAGATCACCATCAAGGCCAACTCTGGTTTGTCCGAGGACGAAATCCAGCGCATGGTCAAGGATGCCGAGGCGAATGCCGAGGAAGATCACCGGATTGCCGAGCTGGCTCAGACTCGCAACCAGGCCGATGCGCTGGTGCACGCCACCCGCAAATCGCTGACCGAGTATGGCGACAAGCTCGAGGCCTCTGAAAAAGAGTCCATCGAAGCCGCCATCAAGGAAGTCGAGGATGTGCTCAAGGATGGCGACAAGGCTGCGATCGACGCCAAGGTCGAAGCGCTGTCGACGGCTTCGCAGAAACTCGGCGAAAAGATGTACGCCGATATGCAGGCCGCCCAAGCTGCCCAGCAGGCTGACGGCGCAGAAGCCAAGCCGGCTGACGACAATGTGGTCGATGCTGACTTCAAAGAAGTCAAGCGCGATCAATAAGTCGGGCAATAACGGCCGTCTATGACGCCTGATCTCGCCCGGTACCCGGATTTTCCGGTTACCGGGCGGATTCGTTCTGTATCACCGAGGTTATAGCTCGTTTTCGGGCTGATTCAATATGGCAAAACGCGATTACTACGAAGCTTTAGGCGTGGCAAAAAACGCCACCGACGATGAGCTGAAAAAGGCCTACCGCAAGCTGGCCATGAAATACCATCCGGACCGTAATCCGGACAGCAAAGACGCCGAAGAAAAGTTCAAGGAAATCAAGGAAGCCTACGAAGTCCTGGGCGATGAACAAAAGCGTGCGGCTTACGACCGTTATGGCCATGCGGGCGTTGACCCCAATGCCGCGGGCATGGGCGGCGCCGGCATGGGTGGCGGCTTTGCTGATGCCTTTGGCGACATATTCGGCGAAATTTTTGGTGCGGCGGGTGGACGTCGCGGGGGCGGCGGTCCGCAGGTATACCGCGGCGCTGACCTCAAGTACGCGTTGGAAATCACGCTTGAGCAAGCCGCTCAAGGCTTTGACACTGAAATCCGCGTGCCGAGCTGGGAAAATTGCGACACCTGCCACGGCAGCGGCGCCAAGCCCGGCACCTCGCCCAAGACCTGCCATACCTGCGGCGGCTCAGGGGCTGTGCGGATGCAACAAGGCTTTTTCAGCGTGCAGCAGACTTGCCCGACCTGCCACGGCAGCGGCAAGGAAGTCACCGATCCTTGCGTGGCTTGCGATGGCGTCGGCCGCCTCCGCCGGAACAAGACCCTGCAGGTCAAGATCCCGGCAGGTATCGACGATGGCATGCGGATTCGATCGAGTGGCAACGGCGAACCCGGCATCAATGGCGGGCCGTCGGGGGATCTCTATGTCGAGATTCATATCAAGCAGCACAAGATCTTCCAGCGCGACGATGACGATCTGCATTGCGAGCTGACAATTCCGTTCACCACGGCGGCGTTGGGAGGCGAGCTGCAGGTGCCGACGCTTGGCGGCAAGGCCGAAATCTCTATTCCCGAGGGGACTCAATCGGGCAAGACGTTCCGCTTGCGTGGCAAGGGTATCCGTGGCGTTCGCGCCAGCTATCCGGGTGATCTGTATTGCCACGTGGTCGTTGAAACACCGGTGCGGCTGAGTGACGAGCAGAAAGCGATTCTGCGCCAGTTCGAGGCTTCGCTTGGCGATGGCGGTGAGCGCCATTCGCCGCAAAGCAAGTCCTGGACGGATCGGGTCAAAGAGTTTTTTAGCTGACCCTGGCTGACCCAGGCGCTGCATGAAGAAAGCCCCCTGTCACATCACATGACAGGGGGCTTTTGCCTTTGCGCTGCGTTCCGTACTACTTGCTTCACATCGCTCGGAACGCTTTGCAATTAGCGGGCAACAGGCGGGTAGTCCAGTTCACCGAACGTGTATTGGCCCGTGGCTTTGGCTTCGGCCAGCTCGGCACGTACTTGTTCGCGGGTCTTGCCGGACGTGGCGGAGACTTGAGGCGGATAGTCCTCTTCGCCAGAGGTTACGAGGCCAGCAGCTTTGGCTTGTGCCAGATCGGCTACGACTTGAGCGCGGGTCGGGGCGTTGGCGTCGACTTGGCCGTACACGCCTTGGAAAGGCACGTTGTTAGGTTCGATATTGGGGGAGGCGGCGTAGGCGCCGGCGCTCAACAGGCTGATCGAAACTAGCAGGGCAGAAGTTAGGGTTTTCATGATAAGACCTCCATTTGTCTGAGTTTGGGGTTGGAATCCGGCGGTCTTCCGTCGTGGTTCGTGTTTGCTTCCCGATGACTTCATTGTGCTCTTGCTGGCACCTGGGATAAACCCTGATTGGTTGGAAATATCTTTCCATTTTTATGCGTAATCAGATTTTCTTTAATGATTGTTGTTGAAAATGGAAGTGACGCGTTGGCCGAGGGGACAAAATGAAAGCCCCGCCACACGGATGTGACGGGGCCCGGCTTGCTGCTACAACGATCAGGACTGCAACTTCAACAGCTAAAACTACTGCTACATCAACTACTTACTGCGACTTCAACTACGTACTGCATTTCACTGCTTGGTACTGCTACTGCTACTGCTTCGTACTGCTACATCAACTGCAGGCACTGCTACCGCCGCACCTTGTGAGCGCGGTGGTGTTCACCGCTTAGCGAACAATGGGATAGTCCAGGTCGCCGAAGGAGTACTCGCCATTGGCCTTGGCTTGAGCCAGCTCGGCAACGACTTGGTCGCGGTTCTTGTTCGAGTGGTTGGCGATTGCTACGGGGTACTCTTGTTCGCCGTAGGTCACCAGGCCAGCAGCCTTGGCTTGGGCCAGGTCGGCTACGACCTGGGCGCGGGTCGGGGCGTTGGCATCGACTTGGCCATAAACGCCTTGGAAAGGCACGTTGTTAGGTTCGATATTGGGGGAGGCGGCGTAGGCGCCGGCGCTCAACAAGCTCATCGAAACTAGCAGGGCAGAAGTTAGGGTTTTCATGATAAGACCTCCATTTGTCTGTGAATTTGGGATGGAATCCGGCGGCCTTCCGTCGTGGTTCGTGTTTGTTTCCCGATGACTGAATTGTGCGCTTGCTGATGCCTGGGATAAACCCTGATTTTCTGAAAATATTTTTCCATTTAAACGAGTAATCATCGGAATAACTGGGATTTTTGGTGAAAATGGAATTGATATGTCGGCTTGCTGAACAAATAAAAACCCCGTCACGCGGACGTGACGGGGCTCTAGGCTGGTGGCGCCAAGCGACTTTTGAGGGGCGCGTTTGCTATTGAAAAAATGCCGGAATATCAGCTACTTGCCATACCCCAAGAGTGTTTTGAGCGTATCTCGGAGTTTGTCGATCAGCGACCCTCCACGAGTCGGTTCGTCTGGCTTGGTCGGGGCGGGCCGGGCGGGTGTCGCCGGGTATTCTTGTTCGCCATAGGTCACCAGGCCGGCGGCCTTGGCCTCGTTCAATTCGGCGCGTACCTGTTCACGGGTCTTGCCAGGGGCTGATGAAACTGCCGATACGGGATACTCTTGTTCACCGTAAGTGACTTGGCCGGCTGCTTTGGCCTCTGCGAGCTCAGCGATGACCTGCTGCCGACTTTTGCCGGGAACGGGGGACGCACGGGGCATGGGGTAAGGCTGCTCGCCGCGAGGGATCTCGCCTGCCTTGTTCGCTCGGACCGCCTCCGCGTGAACCTCTGCGCGGGTCGGGGCACGGGGGTCGACCCGGCCGTAAACCCCTTGGAAGGGCATATTGTTCGGTTCGATATTGGGCGAAGGTGTCTGGAGCTGGCTAGCCGAGGGCGCCTCACGGGCGGGGGGAGGGGGCGCCTCAATGTCGGCGTCTGCCACGTTGGTCGGAAGTGGCTGGCCTGAGGTTACGGGTCTCATGGGGTGACCTCCATTTGTCTTGGGCCTTAAAACAATTCAGCGGCTTTTCCGTGTCTCGCGCCTCGTGGCGTGTGATGACGAGGGTCTCGCCGCTTATCCTAGCCTGGAGACGATCAGGCTGCCTGAGAAATGTATTCCCGTTGCCCATGGTAAGGGATTTCATCGCGCGCCTTTGGCTGCGAAATCGGACGCTTCTTCTAAATGGTGTTGGGACGTCCCGGCAATAAAAAACGCCGGCATCGAGCCGGCGTTCCCAGATAGACAGACACTCCGATATAGACGGGTGTCCGGTTTAGAAAGCTAGGGTGCCTTCTTTTTTTGCTGAGCGGCAAAGTCCCCCGCCACGGCAGTGCTGAATGCCGAGGGTTGCAGATATTTGCGCAAAGCGGCATTGACCGAATCGGGGGTGAGTGCCTCGATTTTCTGGTCGAATTGCGCGGACCATTCGAACGTCCGGCCACGACTCAGGTAGTCGACCCAGGCTGAGGCCAGCACGCTGTCTTGGGCGCGAGACAGTTTGCGATAGTTCAGCAGGGCGGCGATGCCGTCTTCGATTTCCTTGGCCGTGAAACCGTCTTTCACGGCGCGGGCGAGCTCTTCTTTGATGGCAGTTTCCAGGCGCTCACGGTTTTGCGGCGCATAGATCGCATAGACCGTCCAACTGCCCGTAGGCTCGTACGAGGACACTGACAGATTGCTGCGTACGTTGTACGACAGGCCTTCTTTTTCGCGAACGCGGTCCCACAGGCGCGAGGTTTCCGAGGTGCCCAGCAGGAAATTAGCCAAATAAAGCGCGGGGAAATCCGGATCCGTATCCTGCAGCTTGAGGGGCAGCCGCGAAATGTAGAAGGCATTGGCCTTGTCGGGCGTTTCGATATCGAAGTTCTGCGCTTTGATGTCGTGATAAGGATCATCCAGGCGGGTGTACGCCGGTGCCTTTTGCCAGCCTTTCAGCCCTTCGGTCAGGGATTGTTTGACTGCGTTGACGTCAAACTCGCCGACGGCGGAGAACTTCACCGTGCCGGCGCCGTAGAACCGCTTGTGAAACGCCACCAGCGCATCACGCTTGATGCCTTCGGTCTGTGCCAGGGCCTCATCAAAGGTAGGCACATAGCGCACGTCGTCGGCAGGCCACGGGTTGTCCTGGCGCGCCAGCGCACGCGAGGCCAAGGCTGTGGGTTCGGTCATGGCGCTGCGTATCGAGGTCAGTGCCTGACGTTGATATTCCTCGATTTCGGCTTCCGGGAAATTGGCGTTGCGCACGACGTCCAGCACCAGGCTGATCAGCGCGGGCAAGTGCTCGCCAGCGGCTGACATCGAGACAGTCAGATCAGTGCCGGAGCCGCTGAACGAGACCTGCGCTTGCAGCGCGTCGAAACGGTCCTGAATCACTTGGCGCGACAGGGTAGGCGTACCGCGTTCGAGCAGATCGGCGACGGCCGCGGCGTTGATACGTTGGCCGCGCAGGCTGGCCGCATCGCCGAACTGGACGAGCAATTCGGCCTGGACCCGCCCGCCGCGGGTGGTTTTGGGCAGCAAAGCCAGTTGGACGGTGCCATTGGGCAGCTCCAGGCTGTCGCGCTGCGTCAGCTTGTCGATGTTGGCCGGCGACGGATCAAAGACATCGGCCTGCTTGAAGTCGGCATCGCCTTTGTAGTCTTTCAGTGCTGCGCCCAAGTCTGCACGCACCAATTGCGGTGCACGTTTGGGTTTTTCCGTCGGGATATAACGGCCTTCGGTACGATTGCTGGCGGTCAAATACTCGTTCGCGATGCGTTGTACGTCTGCGAGCTTGGCCTGACGAACACGGTCGCGATGCAAAAAGAGCAAGCGCCAGTCACCACCCGCGATGGCCTCTGACAGCGCGACGCCGATTTGCTCTGGGTCCGCATAGAGTTGTTGCCATGCGGTCAGCCACTTGCTGCGGGCGCGATCCAGTTCCTCTTGGGTAAAGGGCTTTTTATCCAGCGATTCCAGGGTCGAGGTGAGGGTTTGAAGGGCTTTGTCCTGATCCATGCCGGGCTGCAACTGGGCGCCGAACATGGCGACACCGGGATCGTGTTGATCCATGGTGAAACCGAAGACCTCCGCGGCCAACTTGGTCGGCACCAGGGCTTGGTACAGGCGGCCCGACGGGGTATCGGCCAGGATGGTCGCGGCCAGATCGAACGGGATGTAGTCGGGGCTGCCGGCCGCGGGGATGTGGTACATCGCGGCCACCAGCGGCGTGCCGCCCGCGCGTCGCAGGGTCACGGCGCGCTCGCCGTCCTGAACCGGCTCGACGGTGTATTCCGGCGGCAGCTTGCGTTCGGGCTTGGGCAGTTTGCCCAGGGTTTCGCTGATCGCCTCCAGCGTTGTTTGCGGGTCGAAGCTGCCGGCAACGATCAGGACGGCGTTATCGGGCTGGTAATACTCGTGATAGAAGGCGCGCAGTTGACCGACGTCGACATTTTCCACATCGGAGCGCGCGCCAATGGTGCTCTTGCCATAGCTGTGCCACTGGTAGGCAGCGGCCTGCATTTTTTGCATCAGCACGCGAAAGGGATTGTTTTCGCCGCTTTCCATTTCGTTGCGCACCACGGTCATCTCAGAGTCGAGATCTTCCTTGGCAATCAAGGAGTTGACCATGGCGTCGGCCTGCCAGCCCAGATACCATTTCAGCGTCTCGGGGTTTGCCGCAAAGCTGGCAAAGTAATTGGTGCGATCGCTCGAGGTCGAGCCGTTGGCCTGCAGGCCGCGGCGGGAGAACTCGCCCAGGGCATTACGGGTGGTGGGCGTGCCCTTGAACAGCATGTGTTCCAGCAAGTGCGCCATCCCGGTCTGGCCGTAGTTTTCCTGGCGCGACCCGACCAGATAGGTCATGTTGACCGTGGTGGTGGGCTTGGAGGCATCCGGCGCCAGCAGCACGCGCAGGCCATTGGATAGCCGGTATTCCGTGATGCCCTCGACAGAGGTGATCTCCGTGATCCCGGCGGGAGTGGGCGCGGCCCCCGCCTGAAAGGCGAGAAAGGACGTGACCAGCAGGGCGTTCAAGCGGGCGAATAGCCCCGAAAACGAAAAACGCATAGCAAGCATCCATAACGGGCGAAAGTCGTTGGAGTGTATACGCAACGGATGGTTCCTATCGCCACGGGGGAATCGAATTGCGTAGTTCCATATAAGACTGGCTGACAGTGCAGGGTATGCCGTTGTACGAGTTGCGTTGCTCTGCGGTCTGAGCGGCCCTGCAAACCTCGCCGTTATAATTTGCCCGAATCAGTATGGCGTCTAGCCCGGCTCAAGGCCGATATGTATGTCGTCTTTCACCCAGAAAGGCGAGCCCCCGGACTTTCCAATGAATCCCCTCCTGTCTCCTGCGTTGCCTGTTGGCGCCACGTTGGTCGAGTGTTCATACGAACGCCACGCTGCGGCCATCCTGGAACTTTTCAATGACGCGATCCTGACCTCGACGGCCTTGTACGACTACAAGCCGCGCACCTTGACCTCGATGCAGGCGTGGTTTCAGGCGAAAGCGGCGGGCGGCTTCCCTGTTGTCGGCTTTGAAAACGAGGCAGGCGAGTTGATGGGCTTTGCCAGTTACGGCTCGTTTCGCGCCTATCCTGCCAACAAATATACGGTAGAGCACTCGGTGTACGTCGAGAGCCGTTTTCGTGGAAGAGGGCTGGCCGAAGCCCTGATGCGTATCGTGATCGATCGCGCCCGGCAGGCGCAACTGCATGTGCTGGTCGGTGGCATTGACGCCACGAATGCGGGCAGTATCAGGCTGCATGAAAAACTCGGCTTCGTGCATGCCGGGACGATACGGCACGCAGGGTTCAAGTTCGGTCGCTGGCTGGATCTCGCGTTTTACCAGTTGATTCTGGATACGCCCGTCGAGCCCGTTGACGGTTGAGCGGAATCATTTCGATAACTGCCGCATCGCCTGTTCCAGGCCGGCTACCGTCACCGGGTACATGCGCTGTTGCATGATGTCGCGCAGCAGTGCGATGGACTGACGGTATTGCCACGATGCCGTGGGCTCGGGGTTGAGCCACGCGGCCTTGGGCCACGTATCAAGCAATCGCCGCAGCCAGACTGCGCCAGGTTCTTTGTTGTAATGCTCGACCGAGCCGCCTGGTTGCAGAATCTCGTACGGACTCATGGTGGCGTCGCCCACGATGATCAGCCGCCAATCGGGGTTGTATTTGCGCAGCACGTCCCAGGTGTCAAAGCGTTCGCTGTTGCGCCGACGGTTGTTTTGCCACAGCGTTTCGTAAGGGCAGTTATGGAAGTAATAGACCTCCAGATTGCGAAACTCGCTGCGCGCTGCAGAAAACAGCTCTTCGACGCGCGCGATATGGTCGTCCATGCTGCCGCCGACATCCAACAGCATGAGGACTTTGACCGTGTTATGGCGTTCGGGTACGAGCCGTAAATCGAGGTGGCCCGCATTGCGTGCCGTACTGGTGATGGTGTCGTCCAGATCCAGTTCCAGTTCTGCGCCCTCGCGTGCAAAACGGCGCAGCCGCCGTAATGCGACTTTGAAATTGCGCGTGCCCAGTTCGATTTGATTGTCGTAGTCGCGAAACTGCCGCATGTCCCAGACTTTCACGCCAGTGCGGTTGCCGGCGGAATCGCCGCCTACGCGAATGCCTTCGGGGTGATAGCCACTATTGCCAAAAGGGGACGTGCCGCCTGTGCCGATCCATTTGTTGCCGCCGGCATGGCGTTCCTTTTGTTCCTCGAGGCGCTCTTTGAAGAGCTCCATCAGTTTGTCCCAGCCGTGCTTTTCGATCGCGGCTTTTTCTTCGGCCGTCAGGCTTTTTTCGAATTGCTTGATCAGCCAGTCGAGCGGGATGTCCTTGTCGGCGGGCAACGCCGCCTCAATGCCGCGATAGTAGGCGCCAAAAGCGGCATCGTAACGGTCGTAGAGCGACTCGTCTTTTACCAGTGCAGTGCGCGCCAGGAAATAAAAGTCATCGAGCGTGGGCGACATGACCTGGTGCTGCAGGGCTTCCAGCAGCGTCAAGTATTCCTTGACCGACACTGGCAGCTTGTGCGCGCGCAGATGGTAGAAGAAGTCGATCAGCATGTCAGCGCCGGGTGTTGCCGCGAGTCATGGCCGCCAGACGTTCCAGCAACTGCACGTCCTGTTCGTTTTTGAGCAGTGCACCCGCCATCATCGGGACGGAGGCTGCAGCGTGCGCTTCGATTTGCGAGGCCGTTGCGCCTTCGGCCAACAGCAGGCGCAGCCAGTCCAACAGCTCGGAGGTGGACGGCTTCTTTTTCAGCCCGGGGGCTTCGCGCAGGGCGAAAAACGTGTCCAGCGCTGCACGCAAGACGTCTTGCTTCAGATCAGGAAAATGCACGTCGACAATGTCGCGCATCGTTTCGCGATCCGGGAAGCGGATATAGTGGAAAAAGCAGCGGCGCAGAAAGGCGTCAGGCAGATCTTTTTCGTTGTTCGAGGTGATGATCACCAGCGGCCGGTGGCGTGCGGCAATGGTTTGACGCGTTTCGTAAACATGGAATTCCATGCGATCGAGTTCGCGCAGCAGGTCATTGGGAAACTCGATATCCGCCTTGTCGATCTCGTCGATCAACAGCACCACGGGCTCGGGCGCGTCAAAGGCCTGCCATAGCGTGCCTTGCACGATGTAGTTGCGGATGTCGCGCACCTTTTCGTCGCCGAGCTGCGAGTCGCGCAAGCGCGATACGGCGTCGTATTCATACAGGCCTTGATGCGCCTTGGTCGTGGACTTGATGTGCCACTGCAGCAGCGGGCGTCCCAGCGCCAGCGCGACTTCTTCGGCGAGCATGGTCTTGCCGGTGCCGGGTTCGCCCTTGATCAGCAAGGGGCGTTGCAGCGTCAGTGCCGCGTTGACGGCCAATTTGAGATCGTCGGTCGCGACGTAGCGGTCGGTTCCTTCGAAGCGGGATGCAGCGGGACTCTGGGCAGCGGACATAGGCGATGGCAGCGAAAGAAGGGCGGAGCATGTCCGCGCGTGGGTTAGTATGGCTCAACGACAATTATCGTACAATCGACCGGGTTTGTAGCTGGGTTCAGGCCCGGCCGCTCATCCCGAGCACAGTTTTCAGCCTTACAAAGAGCCATTCCAATGAAGTTGAAAACCTTTCTGTCCTCGCTGGTTGTAGTGGTGTCCTGTGCGATCGCTGGTCAGGCGGCTGCTGCCGAGGCAGCACCGACTGGCAATATCCAGAACGCCAAAAGCAAAGTGTCCATGTGCATCGGGTGCCATGGCATTCCTGGCTACAAAGCCAGTTTTCCCGAGCTCTATCATGTGCCGATGATTGCTGGCCAGAACGCCAAATACATCGAAGCCGCCCTCAATGAGTACAAAAAAGGCGCGCGCAGCCATCCGACCATGGATGCCATCGCGGGCAGCCTGAGCGACCAGGACATTGCTGATCTGGCCGCCTATTACTCTAATCTCAAGTGATGCGAGGGCACATGATGAAACGCTATACGTTGATCTTGGCAGGGACTATGCTGGCCGCCGCCAGTGGCGGTGTGCAGGCCCAGGATCTGGCCGCCGGTAAAGCGGTATTCGATAAGTTCAACTGCGCCTCGTGTCATGGCGCCGATGCCAAGACATCCGTTGACCCGGCCTATCCTGTGTTGGCAGGGCAGCACGAGGATTATCTTATCCATGCGCTAAAGGCCTACAGGCGAGGTGCCGCCGGCACGGCCGCTACGGCCAACGTACGTAAAAATCCCATCATGGGGGCTTTTGCGGCGCAGTTGTCGGATCAGGACATCGAACACGTGGCGCAGTGGCTGTCCGCGCAGCCCAGCGATCTCGGTGTGCGCAAATAAAGCACGCCAGGTATCGCCGCACCTGCCCGGTTGATTTCTGTTGAGGGTTATGGTCGCCGTCGTTGACGGCGGCCGTTAACGCTCTGCGCGTTGACGAATCAGGTCGATGTAGACATCACTATCGAGTTCAGTGCCAAGTCGCTGGGCTTCCCAGACGACCTGGCCCAGACAGTCCATGATGTCGTGTGCGGCCTGATGCGCGTCGCTGCGCGCGACCAGCTTCTGGTAGGCGGCACGGATTCCGCGCGGGTGATCGATGGACAACTGCTCTGCGATGGCCAAATGCATCGACAGATGCAGAAACGGATTCGTGCGGCCTTTTTCGACCGGATACTCCGCCGTCATGGCCTCGGGGTGTTCCAGATCGCCGTGATATTCGGGGTGCTCAATGATCCAGTCCAGCGCCATCGATTCCAATGGCGTCAGAATTTCATTGGCACGGTGTTTGCGCCAGGTTTCGATAAAGAACTCGCGGACTTGATCCCGGGACGGGTTGAACATGTGACGTAACGTCTGTAGAGACAGAAAGGAAAGTCTTCATTTTACGCCTGCGGGATTTCATCCCTCCGCACGGGCGTCAGAATGGGCGCTAGAATGAGCTACGGTCCGCCGTCTGGCTCGGTGGCTGGCGATAATCATGCTGGCCGCTGCGATCTGGTGGCGAGCGAGCAACCCCCAGGAGCAACAGGAGCATTCATGTCCTACCAACATATCAAGGTTCCCTCTGCGGGCCAGAAAATCACGGTCAATGCTGATTTTTCCCTGAACGTACCTGATCAGGCCATCATCCCCTACATCGAGGGTGACGGTACGGGGGCGGACATTACGCCCGTGATGATCAAGGTCGTGGATGCTGCAGTTCAAAAGGCCTACGGCGGCAAGCGCAAAATCCACTGGATGGAGGTCTACGCTGGCGAAAAGGCCACCAAGGTCTACGGGCCGGATGTGTGGCTGCCTGATGAAACGCTGGATGTGGTCAAAGATTATGTGGTGTCAATCAAAGGACCGTTGACGACACCGGTGGGAGGCGGGATCCGCTCGCTGAACGTGGCGCTGCGCCAGCAGCTCGATCTGTATGTCTGCCTGCGCCCGGTACGTTATTTCAAGGGCGTGCCTTCGCCCGTACGTGAGCCGGAAAAGACCGATATGGTGATCTTCCGCGAAAACTCGGAAGACATCTACGCCGGGATCGAATACGAGGCGGACAGCGAGCAGGCCAAAGAACTGATTCAGTTTCTGCAGACCAAGCTGGGTGTCAAGAAGATCCGTTTTCCCAATACTTCGTCTATCGGCATCAAACCCGTGTCGCGCGAAGGCACCGAACGCCTGGTACGCAAGGCCATTCAATACGCGATCGATAATGACCGGGCATCGGTCACGCTGGTGCACAAGGGCAACATCATGAAGTTCACCGAGGGTGGCTTCCGTGACTGGGGCTATGCGTTGGCACAAAAGGAATTCGGCGCGCAACTGATCGACGGCGGTCCGTGGTGCAAATTCAAAAACCCGAAGACGGGCCGGGAAATCACCATCAAGGACTCCATTGCCGACGCCTTTCTGCAACAGATCCTGTTGCGGCCGGCCGAGTACGACGTTATTGCCACACTGAATCTGAACGGTGACTACATTTCCGACGCCTTGGCCGCGCAGGTCGGCGGGATCGGCATCGCGCCGGGGGCCAACCTGTCTGACTCGGTGGCCATGTTCGAGGCGACGCATGGCACTGCGCCCAAGTACGCCGGCAAAGACTACGTCAATCCGGGTTCAGAGATCTTATCCGCTGAAATGATGCTGCGTCATCTGGGCTGGGTCGAGGCCGCCGATCTGATCATTTCCAGTATGGAGAAATCGATCCTGTCCAAGCACGTCACCTATGATTTTGCCCGTTTGCTCGAGGGCGCGACCCAGGTTTCGTGCTCCGGTTTCGGTCAAGTGATGATCGACCATATGTGAAGCGCTATTCGCGAAACCATGGTTTCGCGGTTTGGATCTTCATGAAAAACCGCCCCTTTGGGCGGTTTTTTTGTTCCATAACATGGTTGTCCACCAGGTCTTCATCGACATGAGCAAATCCTGTCAGATGGTGACGATTTTGGGGTGAGAGAGGGCATTTATTGCGAATCTTTGCGATTCGATGTGTCATGTCATGAGTTATTACCCGGACATATTTAGCCAAAAACTCCCCTTATTCGGCAACATCTGCACTCTAAATAGGCTCAACCCGAAAATTCGAGTTCTTGCGCAAAGCGACCTCATAAGTCGGACTATGTCACCCCATGGTTGTTGTTAACACGCAATAAAGGCTCGATTTCTAAATGTGTCTTAAGTAACTTAATGATTTATTTGAAATCCACAATTTCCTTAAAAAACAACGAATTAATCGTTATGTAAGAAATATTTGGATTCTTTGTGTAGTTCCTGGTTTTGGGGTGGACAAAACGTTTCCCTAAGGTATGGGTTCTGGCGGTCTCCACGGGTGGGGACTAGCGGCTTTCTCTACTGATCGGGATGAGGATATGAAACTAACAAAAACTCTGCTGGCTGGCGCGATCCTCGCCGGCATGGCCGGCACTGCGTACGCTGAAACGCAAGTGACCTTGTACGGTTTGATCGACGTGGGTATCACCTATCAACGCAACAAGGTTGGCACTGAAGACAGCAACCGTGCTTTGTACGGCGGTAACTACCAGTCTCGTATCGGTATGACCAACGGCATCCAGAGCGGCTCGCGCTGGGGTCTGCGTGGTACCGAAGATCTGGGCGATGGCCTGCAAGCCGTGTTCGTGCTGGAAAGCGGTTTCGGTGCCAGCAATGGTAACAGCGCTCAAGGTGGCCGTCTGTTCGGTCGTCAAGCCACCATCGGTCTGCGCAGCGAATCTTGGGGTCAAATTGATTTGGGTCGCCAAACCAACATCGCTTCCAAGTACTTTGCCAGCATCGATCCGTTCTCGCTCAGCTACTTGAACTCGACGATGGGTACGGCGTTCAGCGCCGCCAACACCGTTCGCTACGACAACATGGTCATGTACCAAACCCCGTCGTTCAGCGGTTTCCAAGCCGGTATCGGTTATTCGTTCAACGTGGATGACGAAGAGCGTCCGGGCGAATTCAAGACTGGCGACAACAGCCGTGCGATCACCGCAGGTGTTCGTTACGCGAATGGTCCGTTGAACGTCGCTTTGACGTACGACCAACAGTTCTTGTACCCGAGCCAACCGCAACCGAAGCAATTCATCATTGGCGGTTCGTATGACTTCGAAGTGCTGAAGCTGGCGTTGGCCTATGGCCGCACCTCCGACGGCGTGTTCGCTGGTCAAGACTTTGACGTGATGGGCGGTCTGGGCAATCCCAACACCCCCGCCAAGGGCCAAGGCGGCACGAACGACGCCTTCACCTGGGACGGTCTGAAGATCAACTCGTACTTGGTCGGTGTCAGCGCTCCGATCGGCGGTGCCAGCAACGTCTTCGCTTCGTGGCAACGTGCTGATCCTAACAAGGGTCTGGAAGCCATGGACATCTACAGCCTGGGCTACACCTACGACTTGTCCAAGCGCACCAACCTGTATTCGGTCGCTTCGTATGCTGACGCTGCTGACTTCGTAGACGGCAACAAGGCGCTGACCGTTGGCGTTGGTATCCGTCACCGCTTCTAAGATCTAGGTACGGGTTGCCCTTTTCCGAGCGGAGTCGGGGCACCTTGTTCTTAGCCACCTACTTTGTAGGTGGCTTTTTTTTATCTTCGAAAGCGGTTTTCACGGGAAAACAAGGCCGACGGTTCTGGATGATTTTCTCCTCTAAAATGCACCGTATCGGTGCAAACATGGAGATGTATTTGCGCCACCTTAGGGCATTCCCCTAGTGTGACAATCCCGGTCATGGTGCACAATCATGTTCATGCAGGTGAGGAGACAAATAGCCCACAAAGGGCAACCGGCGGCACCGGTATAAATAACTGGCAGTACCCTAATAAGAGCAAAACGCACAACGGCCGGCACCATCAGGTGCCGGCCGTTGTCGCATATAGCGCTCCGAACGCCAGATGTTGCAAAATGGGCAGACTGCGGCAACGTGGATACCAATGAATAATATGCCGGATTCCCCGAGTTCCACTCCCCCTGCGATGCGGCGCTATTGGCGGCGCAATCTGATCTTGACCGGCGTGCTCCTCCTCTGTTGGATGGCGTTGACGTTTCTTCCTGCTTATTTCGCTCGTGAGCTGTCGTTTGATTTCATCGGCTGGCCATTTGCGTTCTGGATGGCTGCCTATGGGGCGCCGTTGTCTTATCTGGTGCTGATAGGTATCTATGCTCGCCTGATGAATCGGGCCGATGCACAGGCTCGCAGTGATGGCGAGCGGGGCAATTGATGCCATTTTCCGGAGATAACGCACGCGACTTCAAGATCCGGCTGCGCCGCATTTACGTGCTGTATACCGCGGGTTTCGCCCTGCTGATTGTGTTGCTGGCGTTAGCCGAGGTTGCCGGCATGGCACGCGACTGGATTGGCTATGTTTTCCTGCTGGTCACGGTCAGTCTCTACGCCGGTATCGGCATTGTGTGCAGGACGTCCGATCAGGTCGAATACTACGTGGCGGGCCGCCGCGTCCCGGCGGTTTATAACGGTATGGCAACGGCGGCCGACTGGATGTCGGTGGCCTCGTTCATCGGTGTGGCTGGAACGCTATACCTGACGGGATATGGCGGGTTGGCGTACATCATGGGATGGACAGGGGGCTACGTGCTGGTAGCGCTGTTGCTGGCGCCATACCTGCGCAAGTTCGGTCAATACACGATCCCTGATTTCATGGGCGCCCGTTATGGCGGTAATCTGGCGCGCCTGGCCGGGGTGGCGTGCGCAGTGCTGTGCTCGTTTACGTATTTGGTCGCGCAAATTTACGGTGTAGGGATCATCACGACCCGTATGACCGGTATTTCGTTCGAGCTCGGCATTTTTGTCGCGCTGGGCGGCATGTTGGTGTGTTCCTTCCTGGGGGGCATGCGTGCGGTGACGTGGACGCAAGTCGGCCAATACATCATCCTGGTGGTGGCGTATCTGGTGCCCGTCGTGTGGTTGTCGATGAAACACACAGATATGCCGCTGCCGCAGCTGTCGGCGGGAAAGGTGCTGCAAGAAATCACCGAGCGCGAAGCGCAAATGGGCAAGGATGTGTCCGAGTTGCAGGTACGGCAATTATGGAAAGCGCGGGCCGATGAAATGACGCAGCGGCTGCAGGCTCTGCCGCAATCATGGGCCCAAGAAAAAGACCGGTTGCGCAGCCGCCTGGCGCAGTTGGCCGCCGCGAACGCGCCCATGATCGACATCCGTACGGTGGAGCGCGAACTCGAAACCTATCCGGCGAGTGTCGAAGAAGCGCGTGCCGCCTGGTCGCAGGCCAGGGCGATTTACGAGGCCCGTGGCTCGCCGCCTGTGCCTCATGCAGAGCCTTTCCCGTCGAAAGATCCTCAAGAGCGGCAGGATATGCGCACCAATTTCTTGGCGCTGGTGTTATGCCTGATGTTGGGGACAGCCGGCATGCCGCATATCTTGATGCGTTCATACACCACCTCGTCGGTCGTCGAGGCGCGGCGTTCGGTGTGCTGGTCGTTGCTATTTATCCTGCTGCTGTATTTCATGGCGCCAGCGCTGGCGCTGCTGATCAAGTACGAGGTCTACACGCAAGTGGTGGGGTCGAAGTTCGCGTCGTTACCGAGTTGGGTGCATGCCTGGAGTGCGGTGGACGTCAATCTGCTTGATCTGGTCGATGTAAATCGCGATGGCACGGTGCAGTTGGGCGAACTCAGCATGGGCGCCGATGTGGTGGTGTTGGCCATGCCCGAAATCGGCGGCCTGCCCTATGTGATTTCCGGGTTGGTGGCGGCTGGCGGATTGGCTGCGGCGCTGTCGACGGCCGACGGTCTGTTGCTGACTTTGTCGAATTCCCTGTCGCACGATATGTGGTATCGAGTGGTCTCGCCACGTATGTCGGCCGCGCGTCGCGTCATGGTGTCCAAAATACTGTTGCTGGTCGTGGCGTTCGGCGCGGCTTGGGTGGCGGCGCGCAAGCCTGCGGATATCCTGTTTATGGTGTCGGCGGCTTTTTCATTCGCCGCGTCATCGTTTTTCCCCGCATTGGTCATGGGCATCTTTTGGCGCCGGGCCAATAAATGGGGAGCGACGTTCGGCATGGTCGTCGGATTGGCGGTGACATTCACTTATATGGCCCACACGCATCCTTGGCTGCGGGAGTGGGTGTTCGGGATTGACCGGGCCCAGCCGATGGAGTTGTGGTGGGGGATTCAGCCGATTGCGGCAGGTGTATTCGGCGCGCCAGCGGCGTTCTTGACGATCATCGTCGTGTCATTGTTGACGCCGCCGCCCGATCGGGCGACGACGATGTTGGTGCAGTATTTGCGTGAGCCGGATGGCAAGCCGCCCGCATCACCGTGAGCGCACGAGGCGCTTAATAGCCCTTTGACCATGCCATTGTTCAGAGAGCGGCGTGGCGCGTGGATCTGCGCTCCGTTGCCACGTGTCAGTGGCTGACCGATTTCGAGAACACATTCATGATCACCACACCCGCGATGATCAACGCAATGCCCAGGATTGCCGGTGCATCGAGGTGCTGTTTAAAAAACAGCGCGCCCACCAGTGAAATCAGCACGATGCCCACGCCAGACCAGATGGCGTAGGCGATGCCGACGGGTATTTCGCGCAGGGTCAAGGCCAGGAAGTAAAAGGCCACGGCATAACCTGCCACGGTGATCACGGACGGAACCAGCCGAGTAAAACTGCTGGAGCTTTTCAGTGCGCTCGTGGCTATGATTTCAGCCACGATGGCGATGCCCAGATAAACCCATTTCATGTTTGATTCCGAGAAAACCCGGCAACCAGGCCGGAAAGGAAAGCCGCGAGGCGCGGCGTTGCCGGATTGCTCTGATCAGCGTCTGGCCCCGGTCTGGCGCAGCAGGACCAGCAAAGCCCCCGCACCTCCCTCGCGTTCCGAAGCTTGAGAAAAAGCCATGACTTCGGCTTTCTGGACCAGCCAGGTACGCACTTTGTCTTTGAGTACCGGCTCCAGGCCTTGCGACCCGTGGCCCTTGCCGTGCACGATGCGCACGCAACGGATGCCATGTTCCAGGCATTCGTCTAAAAAGGACAGGACGGCATGGCGAGCCTGCTCGACACGCAGGCCATGCAGATCCAACTCTGCGCCGGCGGGCCATTGGCCTCGGCGCAGGTTGCGAGCCGTATCGGGCGCTGCGTCAGCACGCACAAAAGCCGTGCCGCCCTCCGAGAGCAGATGGGCGACTTCGGCCCCATCAGAAAAACCGGCATCGGCGCGGTTAGGTGTCTCGCCCATGGCTGCTGCGCGGCGCATGGCAACGGCAGCGCTGATCGGGGCAAGTCCGTCAGGGGGCTTCCCATGCTGAGGCGAAGCGGCAGGACTGGCCGGCTCGGGTACGCGACGCCCGGATTGTTTGAGTGGCGTGACGGTCTTGGTCGCACGACGGAACGCGTCGGGATCGCTGTCCGCAGCACGGGCCTGCGCCGCCTGGCGCGCAACCCGTGTCGCCTGCTCGGCCCGCGCGCGGGCTTGTTGCGAGGCCTGGTGCAAACGTTTCAGATCACCCAGGCCGCCTTTGCTATTGCGCATTCTCCAGCCACCGCTGTGCGTCCAGAGCCGCCATGCAACCCGTGCCGGCGCTGGTGATGGCTTGGCGGTAGACGTGGTCTTGTACGTCGCCCGCGGCAAAAACGCCGGGCACCGAAGTCATCGTTGCCATGCCTGACAGACCGCTTTTGGTCACGATATAACCGTCTTTCATTTCGAGTTGCCCTTCGAAAATGCCGGTATTCGGTTGATGGCCGATCGCAATGAAGGCGCCCATGACGTCCAGATCTTGGGTTTCGCCGGTTTCGGTGCTGCGAATACGTACGCCAGTCACGCCGCTATCGTCGCCCAGGACTTCGTCCAGCGTATGGAACAGCTTGAGCTCCATATTGCCGTTGGCGACCTTGTCCATCATCTTGTCGACCAGGATAGGTTCGGCGCGGAATTTGTCACGGCGATGAATGACGGTGACCTTGCGGCAGATGTTGGACAGGTAGAGGGCTTCTTCGACTGCGGTATTGCCGCCGCCCACCACGACGACGTCCTTGTTGCGGTAAAAGAACCCGTCGCAGGTCGCGCAGCCCGACACGCCGCGGCCCATGAAGGATTCCTCAGAGGGCAGGCCGAGATATTTGGCCGAAGCGCCTGTCGCAATAATCAGCGCGTCGCAGGTATACAGATTGCCGGTATCGCCTGTCAGCGTGAAGGGGCGCTTGGACAAATCCACCTTGGCGATATGGTCAAACACCATCTCGGTGTTGAATCGCTCGGCATGCTGCTGAAAGCGCTGCATCAGGTCGGGACCTTGTACGCCGTCGACGTCAGCAGGCCAATTATCGACGTCGGTAGTGGTCATCAACTGGCCGCCTTGGGCCAGACCTGTAACCAGGACGGGGGACAAATTTGCCCGTGCCGCATAGACGGCAGCCGTGTAACCGGCGGGGCCGGATCCTAGTATCAAAACTTTAGCGTGTTTGGGCGTGGACATAGATGATTATCTTTAAGGGGATGCCCAATTATAATGAGCCCTATGCCGCGTATTTCAACTGCTTCTCCGCGCGCCTCGCGCAACACCCGTAACGGCCCTTCGCCGCTGCAAACGCGTATTTCCGCGTTGCTGCGCGAGGCTCGCTGGATTCTGTTCGCCGCCCTGGCCGCCTGGCTGACACTGGTGCTGGCCACCTGGTCGCCGTCCGATCCGGGATGGTCACATTCTGTGACCAATGGTGCGATTCACAACCGGGGAGGCACGTTCGGGGCCTATCTGTCGGACATTTTGTTGTATTTGTTCGGGTATTCTGCCTGGTGGTGGGTGGTGTTGCTGTTGCATCGAGTGCGGGCCGGCTATCGCCGCCTGGCCAGCCAGCTGCGCGCCGATGGCAAGCAGCCCGAGGTCCTGCCGCGTGTCCACTGGGAAGAAGGCGTCGGATTTTTCCTGGTATTGATCGGTTCGCTGGGGATCGAGGCATTACGGCTGTATAGCTGGGGCATGCATTTGCCGGGCGGCACCGACGGCGAAAGCGGGGCGGGCGGCGTGATCGGCCAGATGTTGGCCAGCAACCTGGCGCAGGGCGTGGGGTTCACGGGGGCGACGCTGGCGCTGCTGGTATTGATAGCGATTGGCCTGAGCCTGTTTTTCTCATTCTCGTGGCTGCATGTGGCCGAGCGCGTCGGCACCTGGCTCGAGGGCGTAATGCGTCGTATACGTGAGTCCTATACCGCCCGTCAGGACCGCAAGGTCGGTGAGGTCGCCAAGGCCGTCCGTACCGAGCAGGTCGAAGCCAAGCACGAAAAACTGACGCACGAACAACCTGTGCGCATCGAGCCCGCGATCACGGTGGTGCCGCGCTCGGATCGGGTCGAAAAGGAAAAGCAGCAGACTTTGTTCGCTCCGCCGTCGGGCGAGGGCGATCTGCCCGCGATCAGTCTGCTCGATCCTCCTACGCAGAACCAGGAAACGGTGTCGGCCGAGACCATCGAGTTCACGTCTCGCCTGATCGAAAAGAAGCTCGCCGATTTTGGCGTGAGCGTGACCGTGGTGGCGGCCCAGGCCGGACCAGTTATTACTCGTTACGAAATTGAGCCAGCCACCGGCGTGAAAGGCAGCCAGATCGTCAATCTGGCCAAAGACCTGGCGCGTGCGTTGAGCCTGGTCAGCATCCGGGTGGTGGAAACCATCCCGGGCAAGAACCTGATGGGGCTGGAGCTCCCCAATCCACGCCGTCAGATGGTCAAGCTGTCCGAAATCCTGGGCTCGCAGACCTATCATGCCAGCCACTCTGTCGTGACGATGGCGCTGGGCAAGGACATCGCCGGTAATCCGGTGGTCGCTGATTTGGCCAAAATGCCCCACTTGCTGGTAGCCGGTACGACAGGCTCGGGTAAGTCGGTCGGTATCAATGCCATGATCCTGTCGCTGCTGTACAAAGCCGGTGCGGCCGACACGCGACTGATCCTGATCGATCCCAAGATGCTGGAAATGAGCGTCTACGAGGGCATCCCGCATCTGCTGGCACCCGTGGTTACGGACATGCGCCATGCTGCCAACGCGCTGAACTGGTGCGTGGGCGAAATGGAAAAGCGCTATCGCCTGATGAGCAAAATGGGCGTGCGCAACCTGGCCGGCTACAACACCAAGATCCGCGATGCGATCAAGCGTGAGGCTCCGATTCCCAACCCATTCTCGCTGACGCCGGATCAGCCCGAGCCGCTCTCGCCGCTGCCCACTATTGTGGTGGTCATCGACGAGCTGGCCGACCTGATGATGGTGGTCGGTAAAAAGATCGAAGAACTCATCGCTCGCCTGGCGCAAAAGGCCCGGGCGGCCGGTATTCACTTGATTCTCGCGACACAGCGTCCCAGCGTGGACGTGATCACGGGCCTGATCAAGGCCAACATTCCCACGCGTATTGCATTCCAGGTGTCGTCCAAGATCGACTCACGCACCATTCTCGATCAGATGGGCGCGGAAACGCTGCTGGGGCAGGGCGATATGCTGTACATGCCTCCCGGCACAGGTTTGCCAGTGCGGGTGCACGGCGCCTTTGTGCATGACGACGAGGTTCACCGCGTGGTCGAACACCTGAAGGCGCAGGGTGAGCCCAACTATATCGAAGGCTTGCTCGAGGGCGCTCTCGAGGGTGAGACGGGCGATGGCGTGGGCAGTGTCACGGGCATGAGCGACGCCGAAAGCGATCCGATGTATGACCAGGCATGCGAGATTGTCTTGAAGCATCGCCGCGCGTCGATCTCGCTCGTGCAGCGCCATCTGCGAATTGGTTACAACCGTGCGGCCCGGTTACTGGAGCAAATGGAGCAATCGGGTATGGTGTCTGCAATGCAATCCAACGGTAATCGGGAAATCCTGGTGCCGTCCAAAGAGGAAGCCTGATGCTCGGTTCACGTCGTCCTTGGGCTGTCGCCATTGCGACGGCCACTGCTGCCGTCTGGTTGTCGCTCAGCCCCCTGGCTGCGCTGGCTGCCGATGCGCGCACGCAATTAAAAGCCTTTGTCGCGAACGTCAACAGCGCGACGGGTACATTCACGCAAACTACCACCGGGCCACAAGGTGGCGCTCAGCGTGCGCAGAGTGGCAATTTCGCCTTTCAGCGCCCCGGCAAGTTCAAATGGGCGGTGAGCCAGCCCTATGAGCAACTGGTCGTGTCCGATGGACAACGCCTGTTCCAATATGATCCTGATCTGGCTCAGGTGACCACGCGCCAGGTGGATCAAGCGATTGGCACGTCGCCCGCCGCCATTTTGTTTGGCTCAGGCGATCTGGAGCAAGCCTTCGACGTAACGCCGCTGCCGGACCGCGATGGTCTGCAGTGGCTGCGCGCCAAGCCGCGCAATGCCGATGCGGGCTTTGCACAGGTTGACATCGGCATGCAAAGCAATCTCCCGTCGCGAGTCGAACTGCTCGATTCGTTTGGGCAGACAACGCGCGTCGAGCTTTCCCAGATTCAATCCAATCCGTCCTTGCCGGCTAACGAGTTTCGCTTTACCCCGCCGGCGGGAGTGGATGTGGTCAAGATGTAGCGACGGCGGCTCAAGGTCTTTTATACGCCACGCAGTCGACCTCCACCTTTGCATCCACTACCAATCGCGATTGCACACAGGCGCGTGCAGGAGGATGCTCGCCGAAGTGTTCCTTAAATATCTTGTTGAAGGCAGCGAAGTCGCGCGGGTCGTCCAGCCAGACACCGCAACGCACGACGTGTTCAGGGCCATAGCCGGCTTCGGCCAGAATGGCCAGCACGTTGCCGATGGCCACGCGGGACTGCGCGACGATGCCGCCGTCGATGACTTCGCCGTTTTGCATGGGTACCTGGCCCGATACATAGAGCCAGCCGTCGGCCTGCACGGCACGGGCGAAGGGCATATGTTGATCACCCTGGCCGGTGCCTCCGGCAATACCGTAGCGAATGATGCCGTTGGTGTCGGCAGTTTGGGACGTGCTCATGGCTGTTCCTGAGAAGTGGAAAGAGAAGAAAACGCAGTAAATCCGGCGCGCAGGTCGCCGCTGCGTCGTAGCCAGCGGCCCGTGCGAGCGCCGGTCAATTGGCCATCGCGATACGACAGTACGCCGTTGACCCATACGGCCGTGATCCCGACGGCGGTCTGTTCGGGGTCGGCATAGCTGGCGCGGTCGGCGACTCGGTGCGGATCGAATAACACCAGGTCGGCATGATAGCCAGTGCGCAGCAGGCCTCGCTCGTGCAGTCCAAAGCGCGAGGCAGACAGGCCGGTCATTTTGTGCACCGCCTGTTCCAGCGAAAATAATTTCAACTGACGAGCGTAGTGGCCAAGCACACGCGGAAATGTGCCCCACAGGCGGGGATGCGGCAGCGGATCATTCGGCAGACCGTCCGAGCCGACCATTGTCAGACGGTGCGCCAGTATGCGACGCACATCGTTTTCCTGCATGCCGTGATAAACCGCGCCGGCAGGTTGCAGCCGGCGCGCCGCCTCGTGCAGCGGTACCTGCCAATGTGCGGCGATGTCCGCCAGCTTGCGGCCGGCTGCTTCGGGATGCGAGTTCGACCAGGTGATATCGATGTCGAATTCGTCAGTGACTTGTTTGAGGTCCAGCGTGGACGAACTGGCGGAATAGGGATAGCAGTCGCAGCCGATGGGCTGGTAACGGCTTGCCGTATCCAGACTGGCCAGGACTTCGTGGCTGCGGCCCCAGTTGCCCGCGCCGGCACATTTCAGATGCGACACGATCAGGGGTACGCGAGCATGTGCGGCGATATCGTAGGCCTCGTCCATGGCTTGCAGGATTTCGGCGAACTCCGAACGCAGGTGCGACGTATATAGCGCGCCGAACGCGTCCAGTTCCTCGGCCAGTGCTTTGACTTCGGCGGTGTCGGCATGAAAGGCTGAGGCATACGCCAGGCCTGTGCTCAGGCCGATGGCGCCGTGTTGCAGCGCCTCGCGCAATTGTGCGCGCATGGCGGCGATTTCACTGTCTGTGGCACGGCGATCCAGGCGATCCATGTGGTTGTTGCGTAGCGCCGTGTGCCCCACCAGCGCCGCTACGTTCACCGTGGGCTGCGCCGCAGCCACCGCGCGGGTGTAATCGGCAAAGCTCGGGTAGAGGAAATCTTCGCGGTTGCCCAAAAGGTTCATCGGGTCGGGCGGATGGCCTCGCAACGTGACCGGTGCGGCGCTGATACCGCAGTTGCCTACCACGACGGTGGTCACGCCTTGCGAGAGCTTGGGCAGCATGTCAGGCGTACGGATGACATTGGTATCGTCGTGGGTATGCACATCGATGAAGCCGGGTGCCAGGGCCAGGCCCGTGCCGTCGATGACCTCGCGCGCTCTGTGGGCATGGCCGTGGCCGTCAATCGTGGCGATACGGCCGTCGGCCAGCGCCACGTCGGCCTGGATACCGGGCGCGCCACTACCGTCGAGCACCAGCACGCCGCGGATCAGGGTGTCATACATCACGGATCAATCCCCCAGGGGTAAACGGTTGGGGCCGCCGCGATACTCGTCCAGCGCCAGCTTGATGCGTCGCAACCGCTCCTGGGTGGCCTCTTGACGGGCAAGCGCCAGCTCGGTAGCCAGGATATCGATGGCTAGCAGTATGGCGTAGCGTGACGATGAGGGTTTGTAGATGAAATCCGTCTCGGCCGTGCGGATAGGCAGCACCACGTCGGCTAATTCGGCCAACGGCGAAGTTGGATCCGTCAGCACCACCATGCGTGCACCATACTGTTTGACGATGCGTGCACTAGCCAGAATCTCCGGCGTGAGGCCGGAGGTGGACAGGGCCACAACGACATCGCGTTCGTCCAGCGTCGCAGCCACCATGCGCATCAGCACGGCGTCGCTGTATGCGGCCACCGCATATCCCAGCCGCACCAGGCGCGATTGCAGTTCTTGCGACAGCACCGCCGAGGCGCCGCCCATACCGAATACATAGGTCATGCGCGCATCGCGCACGATACCGGCGGCCTGTTCAAACAGCGATTCCGAAAACAGGGGCAAGTGTTCACGCAAGGTGGCTTCGATGTCGGCATACAGCCGCGCATAGAATGTGCTTTCCTCAGGTGCGGACGGGTCCAGGAAGCGTTCGCCCACAGCGCTTGCCTGCGCGAGTTTCAGTTTCAGGTCGCGTGTGTCGTCACAGCCGATCGAGCGGGCGAATCGTGAAATGGTGGCGATGCTGACGCCGGCCTTGTGCGCGAGCTGGTCAACCGTCGCGGCCGCAGCCGCGGCGACGTCGTCCAGGATCGCGTCGGCCACCTTGCGTTCAGTGGCACTCAGACCGTCGCGGCGACTGCGTATCTGATAGACGATATCGCGTGGGGTGGGCAGGTCGGAGGTTCCGGCGCCCGGGAAAGCTGAAAGGGTCATGAGGTGATCTCGTCCAAACGTACACAGGCGGCATGATGTCCGTCGCCGAGGTCGCGAGGCGACGGTACGGCGCTGGCACAGATTTCGGCGGCATAAGGGCAGCGGGTACGAAAGACGCAGCCTGATGGCGGATTCACTGGACTGGGAATCTCGCCCTTGAGCAGGATGCGCGAGCGCGCGGCGCGCGGGTCTGGTACGGGTGCTGCGGACAGCAGCGCCTGGGTATAGGGGTGGCGCGGCGCATCATAGACGCGCCGGGTAGGTCCGCGCTCCATGACGCGGCCCAGGTACATCACGACGACTTCATCGCACAGATAGTCGACGACCGCCAGGTCATGCGCGACGAATAGCATGGTCAGACCCAGGTCGCGTTGCAGATCCTGCAGCAGATTCAGCACTTGGGCTTGAACCGACACGTCGAGCGCCGAGACAGGCTCGTCGGCCACGATGAAATCGGGTTCGACCGCGAGCGCTCGGGCAATGCCGATGCGCTGGCGCTGTCCGCCTGAAAACTCGTGTGGATAGCGTCGGCGCTGTTCGGTGTTCAGGCCCACTCGTTCCAGCAGTTCGCCGATACGGGCGTCGCGCCGTGTTTGCGCCAGGCCGTGCGTATCGAGCGCTTCGCCCAGTATCTCGGCCACGGTCATGCGCGGGTTCAGGCTGGCATAGGGATCTTGAAATACGATCTGCATGCGGCGGCGCCAGGGCAGCATGCGGCTTTCATTCAGGTTGGTGATGTCGGTGCCATCGAACAGGATGCGGCCGGCCGTCGGCGCGAACAAGCGCAGCAGCGCACGGCCTGTCGTCGTTTTGCCCGAACCGGATTCTCCCACTAGTCCGACGATGGATCGGCGCGGTACGTCGAAGCTGACGTCCTCGACGGCACGCACCACCTGTTCGCGGCGCGCCGCCCCGGTGGGAAAGTGCACCGTCAGGCCTTGTACACGCAGTAATGGGTTAGCGGATATGGTGGTTGTCATTGCGGCGTTACCTTGATACAGCGGGCCAGGTGCGCGTCGCGCACCACCGCCAATTCGGGTATGGCGCGCGTACAGTCGGTGTCGGCCAGCGCGCAGCGTGGTGCGAATGTACAGCCGGACGGCAAGGCAAGTATGCTGGGCACGTTGCCGGGGATCGGTTGCAAGCGTTGACGTGACGCCAGCAATGCGGCAGTGGGAATGCATGACAGAAGGCCGCGCGTGTAGGGATGTGTGGGACGATCAAAAAGTTCATGTACACCCGCATCCTCGACGACGCGGCCGGTGTACATCACCGCTACGCGATGCGCGATCTCGGCCACGACGCCCAGGTTGTGCGTCACAAACAGGATGCTCATGCCCGACTCGGCCTGCAGCCGGCGCAACAGGTCGAGGATTTGCGCCTGCACCGTGACGTCCAGAGCCGTCGTGGGTTCATCAGCGATCAGCACCGAGGGGTTGCAGGCCAGTGCCAATGCAATCATTACACGTTGGCGCATCCCGCCTGACATTTGATGTGGGTATTCATGGATGCGGCGGTCCGCGGCTGGAATCTCGACGCGTTCGAGCATCTCTCGTGCGCGTTGCAGCGCGGCAGCATACGAGCCGCCCTCGTGCTGCCGTACGGCCTCCGCAATTTGGTCGCCTACCGTATACAACGGATTCAAGCTGGTCATGGGTTCCTGGAAGATCATCGCGATCTCCGCCCCACGCAGGCGGCGCAGCGTGGCGGGCGACGCCGTTGCCAGATCGTGCTCGATGCCGCGGCGGTCGCGAAACCGGATACTGCCGGCTTCGATCCGTCCGGCGGGCTTGGGTAGCAAGCCCATGATCGACAGGCTGGTGACGGACTTACCCGATCCCGATTCGCCCACGATCGCCAGCGTCTCGCCGCGCGCGAGTTCGAAGCTGACGCCATCGACCGATTTGGCGATGCCGTCGCGGCTGTGGAACCAGGTCTTTAACCCATCCACGGCCAGAATGATGTCTCGTTGACTCGCAGTCATGCCCTACAGCTCCTTGCGCAGACGGGGGTCCATTACATCCCGCAAGCCGTCGCCGACCAATTGCAACGACAGCACCGACAATACGATGGCGATACCCGGGAATACCATGATCCAGTCGGCCGAACCCATGTACTGCTGACCGGCGCTGATCATGGTGCCCCAGGTCGGGATATCGGGCGATACGCCTACGCCCAGGAATGACAGACCCGCCTCGGCCAGAATGGCATATGCAAAAATGAATGTGCCCTGCACCAGGATGGGTGAGACCAGGTTGCGCAATACATGCACTGTCACGATGCGCCACGTCGGTACGCCCAGCGCGCGGGCGGCCTCGACGAAAGGCAGCTCGCGGATCACCAGCGTGGATGCCCGCACGATACGGGCCAGGCGCGGCGCATACACGATGCTCAGTGCGATAACCACGTTCAGCAACGAAGGCCCGAGGGCCGCGACTAGCGCAATCGCCAGCAGAATATCGGGAAAGGCCATCAGGGCGTCGATGACGCGCGACACCACTTTGTCGGCGCCGCGAAAAAAGCCGGCCACCAAGCCCAATGCAATGCCCAGCGCGCTGGACAGCAACACCACCAGGAATCCCACCATCAACGACATTCGCCCGCCATAGATGACGCGGCTGAGCACATCGCGCCCGAAGTCGTCGGTGCCGAACCAATGCGAGGCACCGGGTGCCTGCAAACGATTCATGATGGACAGTTTGTACGGATCAAATGGGCTGATCCACGGCGCCAGCAATGCCGCCAGCACCAGCACTGCCAGCACCATCAGGCTGATCAACACCGTCTTGCGCGCCACCAGCAGACGCAGCATCTGCCAGCGTTCGGCGCCGGCTACGGATTGGATTGCAATGGCCATATCAGTAACGCACTCGCGGATCGACTAGCAGATACAGCAAGTCGATGAATAGATTGATCAACACATAGATGGCGGCGATGACCAGCAATGCGCCTTGGATCACGGGGTAGTCACGCCGCAGCACCGCCGACACCACCAGGCTGCCCACGCCAGGCAGGCCAAAGACCGTCTCGGTCACGACCGCACCGCTGACCAGCAGGGCCGTGGTCAAACCCAGCACCGTGAGGATAGGAATCAACGCGTTGCGCACGGCGTGCTTCAGGATGACTTTGCGTTCTGGCAGGCCTTTGGCGCGTGCCGTGCGCACATAGTCATCGCGCAGCACATCCAACATGCTGGCGCGGATGAATCGTGTAATCAGCGCGGAGTTCACCAGACCCAGCACCACTGCTGGCAATATCAAGTGCGACAGCCGTGTCGCGACGCTGGCGTCTGGTCCGCCATATCCCGCCACGGGTAACCAGCCCAGCTTGACTGAGAAGATCTGCATCAGCAGCAGCCCCAACCAGAAACTGGGCACACTAGATGCAAACATGGAAAACGTCACGACCGATTGATCGAGTGTCGATCCCCGCCGCACGGCCGACAGGATGCCTACCGGCAGGGCGATAACGGTGGCGATGGCCAGCGACATCAACGTCAGCCAGAACGTCGGCTCGGCGCGATCGGCCAGCGCGGACAACACTGGCTTGTCCAGAAAAATCGACTGTCCCAGGTCGCCGCGCGCCAGTTGCCCCAACCACGTGGCGTATTGCATGGGCAAGGGTTCATTCAGGCCCAACCGGTCTCGCAGGGAATCGATGTCCTGCTGGGTAGCCTGAGGGCCCAGCATCACGGCGGCTGGATCGCCAGGCGTGATGCGCAGGATCACGAAGACGATGGTCGCGACGATGAACATCACGGCCACCAGCCCCACCAAGCGGTTCAACAAGTAACGCCACACAATCGTATCCTCGGTGTTTCGACAGTCGTATTACTTGACGGTTTTCCAGGCGTTCCAGAAGTATGGCCAAGGGGTGGGTTGGACACCTTGGAGCGCCGGCGATTTTGCCGCTAATGCGTTGAAGTCGCCTACCTTGATGAACGGCACTTCGTCCAATACCGCCTTTTGCACGTCTGCCCAGCGTTTGATACGTTCTTCCGGCGTGGAGGCCTGATTAAAGGCGTCCAGCACCTGATTGCGGCGCGGCGTATTCCACCAGCCTGGCGCGTCTTTCGACGGAAAGTCGATCAGCGCCGGCTCTGGCAGGAACGGGCTGTGCGTGATGAAAATATCCCATAGCGCCGGGTCCTGGCGGCGTTGCGTCAGAGTGGCCCAGTCCACGACCTGCATATCCACCTTGAATCCGGCTGCCTTCAGATACTCGGCGGCCACCAGCGCCATCTTGTAATGGAACTCATATTGCTGGCTGGTCAGAATGCGCAAAGTGCGGTCTTGGACCCCAGCCTCGTCCAGCAGTTTTTTGGCGCCCGCCGCATCCCCCAGGTTGTAGACCTGCTTGCCCAGATCCGTGGCCCATGGATAGCCCTTTGGATAGAGGTCGGCGTTCAAAGCATAAAACTCCTTGTTGCCGAAGGCGGCGTACAACATGTCTTCTTCGTTCAGGGCGCGCTGCACGGCCTGGCGTGCCGGCAGGCTGGCCATGATGCCTTGCCGTGTATTGAGTACCAGGCGCGGCCAGCCGAACGGCTTGAGCAACGCGGGCTCTGAACGGCTGTCCTTCAGTTTGCCGATCGATTCGACCGACAACGAATCGACGTAGTCGTACTGCCCCGCCGCGGCGCTCTCGATTCGAGTGTTGGCATTGCTGACTGGCGCGAAGCGGATCTCTTCCAGATACTGCTTGCGTGCGCCGCCATAGCCATCGGGCTCGCCCGTGCGCGACTGATAACCGTCGTAGCGCACCAGCTGGATGTACTGATCGGGCACGCGTGCCTTCAGTTGATAAGGGCCAGTACCGATGAATTCCTTCAACGGCGTGGCGAGCTTCTCTTGGGGCATAACGGCCGCAGCACTGTTGTTCATGGCCAGCAGTGCGGTCAACGGGGCATAGGGTTGCTTCAGGACGATACGGACCGTATTCGCATCGGGCGCTTCGATGGCGGAGATGAGTGCAGCCGCCTGCTTGCCGCGCGAGGCCGTCTGCGTCCAACGCTTGAGCGATGCCACGACATCGGCAGAGTCCATGGCCGATCCGTCGTGAAAGGCAATGCCCTTGCGCAAGGCAATCGTGTAGGTCAGGCCGTCCTCACTGATTTGCGGCAGCGTTTCGGCCAGCAGCGGGGTGATGTTCCACTTGGCATCGAACGTATATAGCGTTTCGAAAATGTGCTGCGTCAGGATCCCGACCAGATCGGCCGTACTGGCCATCGGATCCAGCGTGGGTGGTTCGCCGATCGTGGCAATCACGGCGGTGCCGCCTTTGACCGGGGTGGCGCCCAGCGCCGGGATCGAGATGGCTGACAAGCCGATCGTGCAGGCGGCCAGCAGGACTCGCAGCTTGTCGCGACGCTGCAACGTACAGAAGTTCATGAGTCTGTCTCCAGTGAGGGTCTGCATCTCGTCGTGGCGTTCAGAAATAGGTAGGCGCCACGCCTGTGATTTGGTACTGCTCATCGATCAGCAATATCTGCCGCCATTTATCGAAAGTCAGGCAGGGATGCGAAATATCAAAGGCGATCATGTCGCCCACTTGCAGGTCGTCGTCGGCGTTGATGTCTAGGAATGCGTGCTGGTCCATCATGGCGCGTAGCCTCCAGTGGCCCGGCGCGGGTAGCGGCACCGCGGTTCCTGGCCGGTAGTGCATGGCGGGTGTCGGCAGCCCGGCATCGAAGGCCGCGTCGCGTTTGCCCATCGCCACGATGGCGCGCCCGGGTTCGGGTATGGACTGCACATAAGCCCAGACTTGCAGGGCAGGGAGCAGACCAGGCTCCAGTCGCCGTGCCACCGGGTTATGGGCTGCAATGCGCTCGGCCGCATTGCGATAGATACCGACGTCATGCGACAGGTAACAGCCAGGACGCAGCACAATATCGAGCGGCACCCCAATATCGAGTCCCGTAAATTCGTCTGCCACGACGTCGAACCAGGCCGAGCCCGCGCCCGTCAATATTGCGGGTCCGTCTTGGCGCAAATGGGCATGTGTTGCCAGCGTGCGCAGCGTATCGACGGCGCGGCGCAAGAAGGCACGGATGGCATCCTCATCGGTCAGCACGCCCTCATAGACCTCGATTCCCGCCAAGGCCAGCGCCTGGGGCCAGCGCGCCAGTTCCGACAACAGCGCTTGCAACTGTTCCTCGTTGCGCACACCGGTGCGCCCGCCCTGGACACCCAATTCAATCAGGACCGGCAGACGCAGGCCCTGTTCTGCAAAATAGCTCCCCAATTGGGCGGCGTTGGCGGGCGAGTCGAGCAGACAGTAATAGGTGAACGTCGGGTCGCGTAGCAGTTCCGCGACTATTGCCATGTTGGCTCGGCCAATCAATTGGTTGGCCATCAGTACGCGCCGCACGCCGTGATGATATGCGGCACGGACTTGCGGCGCCGTGGCCAACGTGATGCCCCAGGCGCCTTCATTGAGCTGCCGATGAAACAAAACCGGGCTCATGGTCGTCTTGCCGTGCGGCGCCAACTTGACCTGGTAGGCCTTCATGAAGCGTTGCATCCACGCCAGATTGTGCTGCATGCGTGCCTCGTACAGCACCGCCACCGGCAGGCTCACGTCCTCGCGCAACAAGTTCCAGTCCAGCGCTTTGACGCGATTGGCTGGCCAGTCAGGCGAAAAAGCGCCGAGGCCTTTGCCGTCGTTATCCAAGGATACGAGAGGGAGAGAAGAGGACATGGCGAGGAGTTATGAAAAAAATTACCAAAAAATGTTCTGTGAGAACATTATTATGAAAATAATTTACATAGGGCAGTTGGGAGTTTCCCGTAGCCATGGGCGAAACTGGCACTATCCGGCCTCAGGCGGCAGGCGTGGTGTAATGCTCGTTTTGGCCGCGTAGCGGCCTGTCGTGATTTCGTCATGAGCACCGATCTGTTCGCCACCGATCCCGCCCACAGACCCTATGTTCCGCTGGCCGAGCGGTTGCGGCCGCGTACGCTGTCCGACGTTGTCGGGCAGTCGCACCTGTTGGGGCCAGACAAGCCGCTGCGCGTGGCTTTCGAGTCCGGCCGCCCGCATTCCATGATTTTTTGGGGGCCGCCTGGAGTCGGCAAGACCACACTGGCGCGTTTGATGGCGGACGGCTTCGATGCCCAGTTCATCGCGATCTCCGCCGTATTGGGGGGCGTGAAAGACATCCGTGATGCAGTCGTCACCGCGCAGATTGCTCAAGGGCAGGGCCGCCGTACGATCTTGTTTGTCGATGAGGTCCACCGGTTTAACAAAGCTCAGCAGGATGCGTTTTTGCCCTATGTGGAAAGCGGTCTATTCACGTTCATCGGCGCGACAACGGAAAATCCTTCTTTCGAGGTGAACTCGGCCCTGTTATCGCGGGCACGTGTCTATGTGCTGCAATCGCTCAATGCCGAGGAGCTACAGCAGCTCATCGATCGCGCCATCGACGCCTTGAACGAGGGGCGCGATGACGCTGCCCGGATTCATATTCAGCCCGATGCCCGCGAGCAGCTCGCGGCGTGGGCCGATGGCGACGCGCGGCGGCTGATCAGCGCCGTAGAAGTGGTGGCGGAGTCCGCCCAGGCTGCGGGCCGCGACGAGATCGATGCGGCTTGGCTGGAAATTTCCCTATCGCAGAACTTGCGCCGCTTTGACAAGGGCGGCGATGCGTTCTACGACCAGATCAGCGCGCTGCATAAATCGGTGCGAGGATCAGACCCCGATGCAGCCCTGTACTGGTTGTCGCGCATGCTCGATGGCGGGGGCGATCCGCGCTATCTGTCCCGCCGGCTCGTGCGCATGGCGTGGGAGGACATCGGCCTGGCAGACCCGCGTGCGATGCAGATCGCCAATGACGCCGCATTGACCTACGAACGGCTGGGCAGCCCCGAGGGTGAACTGGCGCTCGGCCAGGCAGTGATTTATCTGGCCGTCGCGGCCAAGAGCAACGCGGGCTATAACGCCTACAACCAGGCCAGGGCCTTTGTAAAACAGGACAAGAGCCGCGAGGTGCCCGTGCATTTACGCAACGCACCGACCAAGCTCATGAAAGAACTCGGCTATGGCCACGCCTATCGCTACGCCCATGACGAGCCCAACGCCTATGCCGCCGGGGAAACGTATTTCCCCGAAGGGATCGGCGAGCCGCGCTGGTATCGGCCGGTGCCCCGAGGCCTGGAAATCAAAATTGCCGAAAAGCTGGCTTTCCTGAGAAAGCTGGATGAAGAAGCCGGCAAGAAATAAAAGGCTAAAATCCAGGGGTTTGCCGCGAATCGGCTTTAGCGCTTCGCCGCGAAATTGATATTTCTCATTCCAAAGCGCCTTTGGAACCGTATCGGTGGCCTTCATGCCACCGTATTTCATTAACCTGACTCCTGCCTCCCATGCTAGACCCGATCCTGCTGCGTAAAGACCTGCAAACCGTCGTAGACCGCCTCAAAACCCGTGGCGTCGAATTCGACACGCAACGGTTCAATGAGCTGGAGTCTCGCCGCAAGGCCGTCCAGACGGAAACGGAATCCTTGCAGGCACGCCGCAACGCCTTGGCCAAACAGATCGGTCAGCTCAAATCGCAAGGCCAGGATGCCTCGGCCGTGCTGGCAGAGTCGCAAGCGATTCCCGGTCAGTTAAAGCAACTCGAAGACGACCTCGCCACCGTGCAGCAGTCGCTCAACGAGTTGCTGATGTCGATTCCCAACTTGCCGCACGCGAGCGTGCCCACTGGGGCCTCGTCCGACGATAACGTCGAAGTGCGCCGTTGGCTGCCTGATCAGCCCGCTGCCGATGGTAATCCTCAGCCCCTGGCGTTCGAGCCTAAGGATCACGTTGCACTGGGCGAGCCGCTCGGCCTGGATTTCGATCTGGCGGCGAAACTTTCCGGCGCCCGTTTTTCGTTCATGCGTGGCCCGATCGCACGCCTGCATCGTGCCTTGGCCCAGTTCATGCTGGACCTCCAGACCGAGCAGCATGGCTACACCGAGTGCTATACCCCGTACATCGTGAATAGCTCCACGCTGTTTGGCACCGGCCAATTGCCCAAATTCAAGGATGACATGTTCTTTGTCTCCAAAGGCGGCGAAGACGATGATCCCAAGGTCCTGGACGATCGCGGCAATGAGGTCACCCGCGAAGACCAATACCTGATCTCTACCTCGGAAATCACGCTGACCAGCTCGGTGCGCGATACCATTGTCGCGGGCGCCGACCTGCCCATTCGCCTGACAGCCCATACGCCGTGTTTCCGTTCCGAGGCCGGCAGCGGCGGTCGCGATACACGCGGCATGATCCGCCAGCATCAGTTCGACAAAGTCGAAATGGTGCAGATCACGCATCCCGATATGTCTTACGAGGCCCTGGACGAGATGGTGGGGCATGCCGAGCATGTGCTGCAATTGCTCGAGCTGCCGTATCGCGTCGTGCTGTTGTGCACCGGTGACATGGGCTTTGGTGCGGCAAAGACCTTTGACCTCGAAGTCTGGCTGCCCGCTCAAAATACCTGGCGTGAAATTTCCTCGGTCTCGAATTGCGAAACCTTCCAGGCGCGTCGCATGCAAGCGCGTTTCCGCGTCGGCCAAGGCAAGCCCGAGTATCTGCACACGCTCAACGGCTCTGGGTTGGCGGTGGGCCGCGCCCTGGTGGCAGTACTGGAAAATCACCAGCAGGCCGATGGCAGCATCGTCGTGCCGAAAGTCCTGCAACCCTACATGGGTGGTTTGACGATTTTGCAACCTTGATATCGCCGATAGGGCCAGGGCTGCCATGGCGCGCAGCACCGGCCCTGTCACGCAGGTCCGGTCTGCATCCCAAATGAAAGTCGCGTCGTCCGGGCCCTCATGGCGTTCCTCGCGGCCGGCGCGCGCGAGCGTTCTTGTTCCTGTCTTCTCCCCGCCGTCATGGTCGCGATAAAAACTTCGCTTTATTCCTGGTTGATGCGTTTCTGGCCTCAACCATTACACGTCCATGGGCGAGAGCGTATCCGGGCCTGCGCAGGAGCTTTGTTGGGGCTGACCGTCACCGGCGTGCTGTCGAGTGCCTTCGGCCATTCAGGGCAGCATTTTCTCTTGATCGCGCCCATGGGGGCCTCGGCCGTCCTGTTGTTTGCCGTGCCATCCAGCCCCTTGGCGCAGCCTTGGTCTTTGATCGGCGGCAATCTGGTGGCGGCTCTGGTGGGTGTCACCGCCGCGAAATGGTTGCCAGATCCACTGATGGCGGCATCGGTGGCTGTCGCCGTGTCTATCGCATTCATGTTCTTGTTGCGTTGTGTGCATCCGCCGTCGGGCGCGGTCGCATTGACGGCGGTGCTGGGCGATAGTGCGGTGCATTCGGCCGGGTACGCCTTTGTGCTCGAACCAGTGCTGCTGAATTCGTGCATCATCCTGATCTGCGCGTTGTTCTATCACGGGATCACTCGCCATCATTACCCGCACGTGTTGTCTCGCAAGGACGATGAGGCTGCCGTAGAGGACGAGTGGGCGGGTTTCATGCGCCAGGATATCGAGGAAATCCTGGACGAGCGGGACGAGTTGCTCTCGGTCGATTCCGAGGACATCTACCTGGTGCTGCGCGAGGCAGTCGCTCGCGCTCACGAACGCCGTACCAAAAGCGTACGTTGCAGTGATGTGATGGTGCCTGCCGTGGCGACCTTGCGGCCAACCACCACTATGCGTCAAGCCTGGAAGGTACTGAAGCGTCTCGACGTTCCAGGACTGCCGGTGACCGACGGAGCAGGGCGTTATCAGGGAATGGTGACGCTAGTCGATCTGTTATTGAGGGCACGTTCGTCGGGCCGGGGTGGCTGGGCGCTTTGGCCTGGGGCTGCCGGACTGGGAACGCCGCTGCGTGAGGTGTTGTCCACCGACGCGCCGACGGTTACGCCCCAGACCCTTTTGTCTGTTGCCGCGCCGAAAGTCCTGGGCTCCTCTGCGCACTGCGTGCCAGTGATTGATGGCCTGGGCACGCTGCGCGGCGTGGTAACGCCAGCGCAGTTGGTTCATGATAGCTATCTGGACAACCTGGGCTTGCCGCTGAGCTCGCCCTCAGCGGAGTCTTCGGTCATCCGGCCCACTCACATCGCAATCTAGCTGCCAGCGTGTCGGCTGCACGAATTTCCCGGCCGGTTGCCATATTTCTGTCGTGTTGCCTCAGTATCCTTCCACTCATTCTCTGATCTTTGATGTCAGCAAATGTGTGTGCGTAAAATAGGGCCGCATCTTTGAGGCACAATATGCACCGCCCGTCCAAACGGGAAATTGCTGTCAACGATTGAAGGGGGTAAATAGAGATGAGTTCGAGGATGATCGGTGATTTTCGGGTGCGTTGTGATGTCGTCGAAGACGATGAACTAGGCTTCAAAGTGCGAGTCTGGACTCGCCGCGTTGGAGGCACTGCTCCCGAAAAAAGCTGGCCTGTACCGGGTCAGTCGCCGTTCTCAACCCGCACCGAAGCCGAGCAGGGCAGCCTGCAGGTCTTCGAGGGCATCAATGGAGTGAGATTCAATGGTGAACCAGAGTTCGCGCACGCGTCCGCATAACGGCTGGTGGCGTGCGCCCAGCACCCCGCGGCGCATGCCCAGCAAGCCTGTGCCCGTCAGTGATCAAGCGGCCAGCTGAGCAAATAATTCGTCCGCGCGGCGACGCGCAGCAGATCAATAACCGTTTGATTTGTGGGCAACCCGCTTGCCAGCCAATAAAAAAGGGCGGCATTGACATGCCGCCCTATGTACTGCAGAGGTTGTAGCCGAGAAATCAATCGTCGTAATGACGATGACGGTGGTGGTGGCGACCGTGGCCCTTCCATTTGTGCCCATGCTTGCCGCGCCAGTGGCGGTGGCCGTCTCCGTAGTAATAAACCGGTGCCGGGCGAACATAACGCGGCGCCCGATAGACCACTGGCGGGTCGTAATACACGGGCCGGGGTTCGACGTAGACCGGTTGCGGCGCCACATACACCGGCGCAGGGTAAATGATGCCCGGCAAACCGATAGAGACGCCAATATCGACGCGTGCCATGGCGGCGCTCGACATCAGCAGCCCCGCAGCGCTGATACCGGCAATAAACCACTTCTTCATATGCACCTGCCTTGCTGCTGGAAGCAGCCGAGTTGATAGGACGGCCCTATTTTCGGGTTTTTCCTCATCCAGAACGTGAACGAACGTGCTGCAATAGCGACAATCCGCTACAGGCCGGTTCTGCTCAACAGCAAAATTGATGCGTTGCAGCGCGAAGACTTGAGTCATCTCAGCAGGGCGGGGCAGCCCGCTGTAATTGACTGAAATTTCCTTGGTAAACTGGCGCTCAGACGCTGTCGTTACATTTAAACACCAAGGTTTGTCGATATACTGGACTCATGGAAACGAAAACCCACGATCTCAAGCCCGGCTACTACTGGTACACCATGGAGAGCGATCCCCTTGCCGTCATTCATATCCATGACGACGGAGGCGCAACCCTGATGGGAACGGACTATAGACTGCAAGCTCAGGGCGTTGCCGACATGATCCAGCAAGGCGAGCGGTTTTTCTGGATTGAGCCCCCAGTCTTGTAATGGGACCAGGGCGGCCATCTGCCTAAGCCGGCACGGGCTTTCCGATTAATTCAAAAACGCCATTGATGCCGAACTGCACCCCCATGCAGATCAACAAAAAGCCCATCACGCGCGATATGGCGTCGATGCCTGACTGACCCAGCACGTGATTGATACGCTCTGCGCTGCGTAGGCAAATCCAGAAAATCGCGGCCACCAGCGCTGCGACCACAATGACCGCCAAGTGCTCGCTGATTCTCAAGCCGCCTTCGCTGTGCATGGTGGAGGCGCTGCTGATGATCAGGGCAATCGTGCCGGGCCCTGCTGTACCTGGCAGCGCCAGAGGGATAAACGAAATATCGCGCGGGGGCGGCCGATGCGGTCCGTGGGGCGTGTCGATATGGACGGCGGGTTCGTTTGGCGCCATATCTATCTGCACGGCTGCCTCAGTTTGGTTGATATCGGGGAACAGCATGCCGAAACCGATATAGGCCACAATCAAGCCGCCTGCGATGCGCAGGCCGGGAATTGAGATTCCAAACCCCGTCATGATCGCGTTACCGGCATAGAAACACACCAAAATAATGCCCGCTACGTAAAACGTGGCCCGATCGACCTGACGGTTGCGCTCCTCGCGGGTATACCCCCGGCTCAACGCCAGCAAAAGGGTGACGCTAGTCAAAGGGTTGGCGACGGGCAGCAAGGTGAACAGCCCCAGTCCCACCAGTTTCAGAAAATCCAGTATCAAGCGACGTCTCCGGAAATGGGCTGGTGTTTGGGCGGAGCCGATTTGGCGTCCGTCCCCTGGGGAAACTGCAACCGCACACATAGCCCTGGTTCGGCATTGTGGAGCGTCATCTGGCCAGCATGCAAGCGGGCAATCGCCATGACGGTCGCCAGCCCTAGTCCGTATCCCGGCACATGTTGATGCGCGCGGTAAAAGCGCTCGCCAATCCGGTGGATCTTGTCGGCGGGAATGCCGGGGCCGTTGTCCGTCACCGTCAGTGTCGTGTGGTGTGCGGTCTGCGCGACCTCGATGTGGATGCGTGCGCCGTGGCCCGCGTATTTCAGGGCATTGTCCACCAGCGTCACCAGTGCACCCGCGAGCAAGTCCGGATCGCCGCGCAGAGGGGCGGGCCCACTGGTTTGCAGGGTGAGCCGAGCGTCTTGTTCCTCGGCCACCGCTTCGTACAAATCGGCGACGTCTGCCGCGATGACATCCAGGTGTACCGGTTCGAAATGTTTGCGTCGCGCGCCCGACTCCAGCTCCGCGATCTGGAGCAATTTCTCCGAGATTTTGACCAGGTCATCGAGTTCGGCCGACAGGCGGTCAACGTTTGCCCGAATATCTTGCCGCGTCGCCGTGTTCCAGTCTATGGTGCGCAACCGCACCTGCATACGTGTCAATGGCGTGCGCAACTGGTGCGCCACCGCATCCGAGACATTGCGTACCCCATGCATGAGCCGTTCGATGCGATCCAGCATGCCGTTGATGTCGCTGGACAGCAGCGCAAATTCATCTTGTTTGGGGTGTTCGGGAATGCGCTGTCCCCATTGGCCTGCGCCAAACTGAGCGGCCGTGTGGCGGATTACCTCGACACGGCGCTGCAAGACCCGGCGAAACAACGCAGCGCCCAGCAAGACGAGCAGCGCGATCACTCCCGTTGCTGCCAGACTGACCTTCTGAATCACGTCAGTCAGGTCATAGAGATCGCGTAGATCGTGGCCGATGATCAGGATCGAACCATCGCGCAGCCTGCGTGCCACCAGATAGCCGTGCGCAGGTTCTCCTCGTAGCAGCACTGAACGCATCACTCCGCTGCCATTGAGCGGAGCATCGCTGGGGTCCCACGCAATATTGCCCACCAGCATACGGCCGACCGGATCCAGCAGCATGAACATCTCTGTGTCGCTGTTGACGTGATCGGCCATTTCCAGCGATATCTCGCGCGCCAGGCCGGGCAGCCCGCCTTGCTCGAAATGCGCGTTCAAGCGCTGGGCTGTGATCTGGACTTGGCGCGAGAACTGCGCTTCCAGGATTTTCACGCTCTGGTAATACACAAACATCAGGGACAGCAATGACGTCAACAACGCCAGAATGCTGTAGTTCAGCGTCAGGCGAAATGCGACCGAGCTCCAGATGGCGCCCAGCATCTGTCCCAGGCGGCGAATCACGCGGGGCCCTGTTTGCCGTCGCCTTCAATGTGGGGCTGCGCAGACAATCGATAACCCACGCCGCGCACCGTATGAATCAATGGCCTATCCGTGTCGCCATCGATTTTTTGCCGTAACCGGCTGATGTGCACGTCAATGACGTTGGTTTGGGGGTCGTAGCGATAGCCCCAGACCGTAGCCAGCAGCATGGTGCGTGTCAGCACCTGATCGGCGTTATTCATCATGTAGGCCAGCAGTTTGTATTCGCGTGGCTGCAGGGCGATCTGGCGGCCGCCTCGCGTCACGCGTCCGCTGACCAGATCGACAGACAAGTCCGCGACGGTCAACTGGCGCTTTTCGTATTGGGGTGAAGAACGGCGTATCAGCGCCTCAACCCGTGCCGCCAACTCTGGAAAGGCAAAAGGTTTGGTCAGATAGTCGTCGCCGCCCGCTTTCAGCCCCCGGACTCGTTCGTCCAACGCCGTCAGCGCGCTGAGTACCAGCACCGGCGTTTTCTTGCCCAATGCTCGCAGAGACCACAAAATCGACAGCCCATCGACGTCATTGGGCAACATACGGTCCAGAATGATGGCATCCCAATTTTCCGCGGTGGCACGTTGCAACGCGGTGGGACCGTCCATGCTGATGACCGGGTCATAGCCCAGTTCCTTCAGTCCATTAGCGATATAGCGGGCATTATCGGCGTCGTCTTCGACGATCAGGCAGCGCCACATGGTTCCCCCCTTTAATCATGGAAAGAGCTGTAGCGGCGCATTCTAACGTACGTGCCGGCATGCTCTGGGGCAGCATAGAGCCTGGCCGGCAACATTGCCAATCCTTAATGATTCCGTAATGACCATCACTGTCATAGCATGCGTAACATCGTCGGTGCTATGGATACTCTTGCCTCTCACGCATTTGAACAGCGCACTGCGCTACAGTCGTCGGATTTCGCCATGTTGGCCGATTTCCGATACGAATTGCGCCGTTTCGCGCTGTTCAGCGAGTCAGAAGCTCAGGCACACGGCCTGGCGCCTCAGCAGCATCAGGCACTACTGGCGATCAAAGGCCTGGCGGTGGCTCCTACCGTGACCGAGCTATCTCAGCGTCTTTGCATCAAGTCGCACACCGCTGCCGAACTCGTCAGCCGGTTGGCGCACATGGGAATGATCACACGCCAGGCCGACCCCAGAGACGGACGCCGTGCGTTGCTGCACCTGACTCCCTTGGCCGAGCGTACCCTGGAATCCCTGTCGGCAGTGCACCAAGAACAACTGCAGAACATTCGTCCCTTGCTATTGGGGTTGCTCGAGAAATTCAGTCAATAGGACTTGAGGTGGTTGTCCTCTTTACCGAGGATTATTCTTGCCGGAAATTGCTGAATATCCGCGTGACTTGAGGGTCGGCCGCGATACTGGCTGGCGTGACCAGCAGCTGCGCTTGTATTCGCCGCCAGCATCCGGCCTGGTCAGTAGCCTGGCAATCAGGATGTTTTTCCCAGCGTGCCAAGAACAATGTCCGGACTGCTGGATTGTCTATGGCCAGCGTGCCGAAACGCTCTGTTTTGCCGAGCGTAATTCCTGCCGCCTTGAACGCATAATAGGGCAACTCGCTGCAATAGATCGCATCCGGTTCGAGACGAAAAAAAATATCGTAGGGACGGCCCGTATAACGTGATGCCTCGGCAAGCGCTGTCTGGATGCCCTCAGGCGTAGCGGTGTTCAACCGATAGACCGCATACTGACCCTGCTGGCCGCGCGCCAGGAACTTGGTCAGAGGGGTCTCGCTGACCGTGCGCGCCGCCTCGATGACCACGGGGCCGGAGGGTGTCAGCCGAACAATGCCCATGTGGGTGTAGTGGCTCTTTGTGGCAGTGCGGATCGCAGTAGACTGCGGCCCGGCGGAGTCCTGGAAAACCAGGTCGCCCGTGCGCCACTCGGTAAAGTCATGGGCGTGCGCTGGCAGAGTGGTTAATGCGAGCGGCAGGAAGATAGTGGCAAAACGGGTGGGCATAGTGAGGATGAGCGATATGCGCTAGCGCCGCAATCTCGGTCGAGCGTGATGACCAGGTTATCTTTATCGGGATTTTTGTCGTGCAACGCCCGCGGCTATGTGCGGACGCCGAGCATTGCCATGCATACCAGAGGTCAGTTCGCGCTGGCATCCCACGCATAGTAGTCGAAGGCTCGTTCAATGATACCGGCTACCCACTTGACCTTGTATCCCGCGCGCAGTCTGGAATGCTGAAGATTGTCAATCACAGGCTGGGGGGCGTTGTTGCCTAGATTAAGTGCGCAAAACAAAAGGCCCCTTGCGGGGCCTGATCGTATTCCAAGTAATTGATTTACCTGGCGGAGAGGGTGGGATTCGAACCCACGATACGCCTAAACGTATACCGGATTTCGAGTCCGGCGCATTCGACCACTCTGCCACCTCTCCGGCGGTGCTGTACGGGTTATTTATCGATCGGCACCATGGTCTCGCACCGATGAACGTAGAGCAGCAAAGCCAAGCATTATACCTGAATTTTTCGCAAAGCAACAAGCCCTGTTATGTCCCCGCTGCGGGTGGGGCCTAGGGCGGTTGTCATGCTGAGGCCAGTTACACTTGGACTCAGCGTTGGCCAGCAGGCCGCGGCCCGATCTCACACAGGAGAACTTGCATGCTCAAAGGAAAAGTTGCGGTTGTTACCGGCTCCACCAGCGGTATCGGTTTGGGTATTGCCACGGCTTTCGCGCAACAGGGCGCGGATATTGTGCTCAATGGTTTTGGCGATGCTGCTGAGATTGAAAAATTGCGGGCCGACCTCGCCAGCCAGTGTGGCGTGAACGTTCTTTATGACGGCGCCGATCTGTCCAAGGGCGAAGCCGTGCGTCAACTCGTGGCCAATACCGTGCAATCGTTGGGACGCATCGATATTCTGGTGAACAACGCCGGCATCCAGCACACCGCGCTCATCGAGGACTTCCCCGTCGAAAAATGGGATGCCATTCTGGCGCTGAATCTGTCGGCGGTCTTCCACGGCAGCGCCGCGGCGCTGCCCCATATGAAAAAGCAAGGCTGGGGGCGCATCATCAATATTGCCTCTGCACACGGGTTGGTTGGTTCGCCGAATAAATCGGCCTATGTGGCTGCTAAACACGGCGTGGTGGGATTGACCAAAGTGACTGCGTTGGAAACTGCGGGCAGCGGCGTGACGGCGAATGCGATTTGCCCTGGGTGGGTGCGTACACCGTTGGTCGAAAAACAGATCACGGCCTTGGCGGAACAGCATCATGTAGATCAGGATGAAGCCGCTCGCGACCTGCTGAGCGAAAAGCAGCCATCGCTGCAGTTCGTCACGCCCGAGCAGCTCGGTGGGACGGCCGTATTTCTGGCGTCCGACGCTGCTGCGCAGATCACGGGTACGACCGTTTCGGTAGACGGCGGCTGGACCGCGCGCTAACTATTTCTAATCGATCAAGGAACTCTGGCACATGCTGTTCTTGCTTTCCCCCGCCAAAAAATTGGATTACGACACGCCGGTTCACATCGAACAGCACACGCAACCCCTGTTCGTGGATCAGGCAGCCGGATTGATCAAGGTCTTGAAAAAGCTGTCGGCGTCGCAGGTGTCAGATCTGATGAGTTTGAGCCCTGCTTTGGCAGAGCTGAACGTCAATCGCTATGGCGCATGGACGACGAAGTTCACGCAGCACAATTCGCGTCAGGCCGTGCTGGCCTTTAATGGCGATGTCTACGAGGGCCTGCAGGCCGAAAGCCTGTCGGCGGCCCGCCTGGAATGGGCGCAAGAACATGTCGCCATCCTCAGTGGGTTGTACGGTGTGCTGCGCCCATTGGATTTGATGCAGCCGTACCGGCTGGAAATGGGTACGCGCTTGGTCACGCCCAAAGGCAAAAACCTGTACGAATATTGGGGTTCCACCATTGCGGACTATCTGAATGAGCGCCTCGCCACCCAGAAAACCCCGATCATCGTGAATCTGGCGTCCGAGGAATATTTCAAATCGGTCGACCAAAAAGTCCTCAAGGCGCGCGTGGTGCAGTGCGTTTTTCAGGATTGGAAAAACGGCGCCTGGAAAGTCATCAGCTTTCATGCCAAACGTGCGCGCGGATTGATGGCGCGATACGCCATTGAGCACAAGGTCTCCAAACCGGAAGGCCTGCAGAAGTTCAACGTCGAGGGTTACGCCTATGATGGCGCTGCCTCCAGCGCGGACAAACTGGTGTTTCGACGCAAGCTTTAATACGTCGCTCAACTATGTCCGCTGGATTGCGCGTTTTTCTGTTTTTCTCGCTGGGGTACCTGGTTTCGTACCTGTTTCGTGGCGTCAATATCGGTTTCGGGCCCATTCTGGCGCAGGAACTGCATCTGACTGCCGGAGACCTGGGGACGTTGACGAGCCTGTATTTTCTGGGGTTTTCGTTGATGCAAATTCCCGCAGGCGTGTTTCTGGACACATGGGGACCTCGGCGGGTTAATGCACTGATGCTGCTCGTCGCGGCGGCGGGCACCTTGGTTTATGGCTTGTCGGAAACGTTGACGGGCCTCATGGTCGGCCGCTTGTTGATTGGCGCTGGGGTTTGTGTATGTCTGGGCGCGGCCTTTCAGGCTTTGGCGCAAACCTTTCCATTGGCGCGTCTGCCCATGATCAACGGCCTGGTCATGGCTGTTGGCGGCTTGGGCGGCGTACTTGTCGGGTCACCGCTTTCCTGGGCGTTGCACAGCAGTTCGTGGCAGGCGATCAGTATCGGATTGGCAGGTTTCACCGTGGCGGTGGCGGCGTTGATCTGGTTTGGTGCGCCGCGCGAAAGCGCGCATCATCGCAGGGCGCCCAGTTTGTCGTCACAGCTGCGTGGCACGTGGACCTTGTTGCGTGATGCGCGGTATTGGCGCCTGGTGTCCTTGCCGGTGATGACGGGCGGCGCGTTTTACGGTGTGCAGTCGTTGTGGGTGCGACCCTATCTCACCGATGTCAATGGTCTGGATGCCGCGCATGCGGCAGGTTTGGTGTCGTTGATGGGCTTTGCCATGATGGCCGGAAATGTAGGGCTGGGTGTCATGGCTCGCCGCATGGAACGCCTGGGATTGGGGTTGTATGGGTTTGGCGGGGTATGCATGGTGTTGTTCATGCTGACTCAGGCGTTGATCATGCTGCGTGCGCCCGTTCCGCTGGAAATGCTGTGGGCTGGCTATGGCGCGTTCGGCTCGGCCAACATCCTGGTTTACGCCTTCCTGGCGGGCGAGTTTCCACCCGAGTTGCTGGGCCGCGTCGCATCAACGACGAATTTGCTGATGTTCTTGACGATCTTTTTGTGCCAGGTCGGTATCGGCTGGGTGGTTGACTTATGGCCGGGACAAGGCGGTATGTATCCGCCGGCCGCACACTTGGCTGCCTGGGGGATCGTGCTGGCCCTGCAGGCAGCGGCTGCGGTTTGGTATTTCTGGCCGCAGAAGGGCGGCAACCGGCAGCCTGCTGTGTGACGCGTGCAGTGCATGGCAAGCGCGGCACCATCGATGCCGTGTGTTGTCGCGTATGGCGACTTCAGCGCTCGTGGCCACTCGGGCAATGGCGGCTGCGCCCTGGTGGCCGTGCGGCCTGTGCAATCAAGACTGAGCGGGTACGGCAGACGGGCGGCTTTGCGGCGGATCGGCGACCGCTGTCATTTCCTGGCGGATTTGCGTCGATGCGCGCAGCATTTGCTTGATGGGATAGGCCAGCGCCGCCAGTTCGCCCGTAGTGTCGAATTGAGTGGGCAAGTCTGTCGATGCCGGGCTGCTGTCGTCAAGCAAATCGACCATGCCCTTTAGCGCTTTGCGCATCGGTTCGGGGGTTTCTTTCAGCCCCGTGAGCAAGGGAATGGCCGCTGTGATCTGCGAGGCCATGATGTGGTTTTGAATGAGCAGATTGTTGAATTCCGGCACGTTCACTTGATGAGAGCGCGGCTCGCTCATCATGCGATAGAACGCCTCGGCATAATTGCTGAAGGCAATGTGCACGTTCTTGCGTGCGAGGCGCCAGGCGATATCGGCCTGGGCGGGTGAGGGCACGTCGTCTGATGGCGCCATGCCCGCGTTTGCCGCCTGCATGGCTCTGACGTAACTCATTCCCGTACGCAAGTATTCGCGATTCGCGTTGGTGGCTGCGCGTGCCAGCGGTTTCATATAGCGCGCTTCCCACCAGGGCAATACATAGCTGCATATAAGCGCAATGGCGCAGCCCATTGCGGTATCGAGCGCCCGTTCGCCGATCACGGCCATGGACACTGTGCCTGGCGCGACGAAGTGAAACACCATCACCACGAACAACGTATTAAATATCGCGCTCGCCATGTAGTTCAGTTGCAGCATGCTATTGCCCATGACGCAGGCAACGAGCAGCACGGCAAACAGGATGGTCGGGTGAGTTGTGACGCGAAATAGCGCCAGTGCCAACAGGCAGCCGATCAATGTTCCCATCAGGCGCCAGCCGTTGCGTTGCCGGGTCAACGCAAAGCCGGGCTTCATGATGATGATGATCGTGAGCAGCACCCAGTAGCTATGTGCCGAAGATACCTGCGGGGTCATCCACTGGCCGATCAATCCCATTGCCAGCGCCGCAGCCAGGGTGACCCGCACGGCATACCGGAAATACGGGGAATCCAGGCGCAAATTGCTGGTGATCATGCCGATGCGCAGCTCTTGGCGGGACATGAACTGCGTCAGCGATTTATCGATACGCAGCTCATCGGTAGGTTGTGCATCCGTGCGCGCGTCGGTATGGTCGGCCAGTTTGTTCACGATGCGCGAGGCGTTGCGCAGCCGTCGTAGTACTTGCACGATGAGGGCTAGCGTTTCGGGTTCGCGTTCGCTCATGCCCTGTTGTTTGAACTGTTCGATTTCGTATTCGATGGCGCGCAATTCAGCCTTGGGACTGCTGCGATACTGCACGGCGCGTCCGCGCGATACATCCAGCGCGATTCGGTTCAATTCCAGCGACATTTTGACCAGCGCGTCACGCATGAACAGCAGGCAATCATGGCCGGCTAGTACCCGGCGTAACGAGGCATAGTCCGTATGCGAGGCGACGAGTGTATCGAGCAACTGGAGCATGTTGACAAACATGTTCCACAGCATGACGCGCTCACTGTCGCCGTAGCCGCGTCCTCGTGGCAGTGTGCGCAGCACGATATCGCGCGCTGACTGGTGTTTTTCCGTCATCACGGATTGTGATTGGATCAACTCGCGGTAGATGTCGTCCAGATCGGTCGTTTCATCGTAAAAGCGGCTGCGTGCAGCCATATAGTCCGCCGTGGCAAATAGCGCTACGGACATGGCCTGACGCTCTTCGCGCAGCCAGAACACGCGGCTGAACGCCAAGCTGAAGGCCAGGTAAAACAGTGCGCCTCCCAAGGTCGCCAATGCATGGGGCAGTACTTGGCTCGGCGTCATCGGCGAATGCATGGTCAGCGTCATGATCAGCAGCCCGCCGAAACCGATCAGGCCGCCGCGTTTGCCGAAGACTGAAAACATCGAAAAAATAAAGCATTGGCCGATGATCGCCAGCCACAACAGCACGGGATAGGTTGAGACCGCGCCGGTGATCGCGACTGCCATCGTGGCCAATAGCGCGCCGCCGAGCATTTCATTGGTGCGGTGCCGTTGGGGGCCGCCGGGCTGATCGATGATGGCCAGGCACTGCGCGCCAAACGTCGCCACTAGGCCATAGGCATATTCGCCAAAGATGCCGCCCAGCACCAACACGGGCAGCAACATGCCCACCCCTTGCCGTACCCCGCCAAAAAAGTAGTGGCTGTAGAGAAAGCGCGGAATACTGGCAATGCGAAAGTCCATGAACGGGCCGCTCTGTAGATGCGATGATGCAAGTATAGAAACAAGTGCGGGGCGTGGGGGAGGCGTTAGCTGCATCTAGGAGCCGAGGAGGGTTCTTAAGCCGTTTGCTGCGGCCCGGCAGTGGGGGCAGGCGGGACTGGTCGGCTGACTCGTCCCCTGAACGGGGACTCGGCCTGCGTCCGTGACTCCTCGGCGGGCCGGGGGCCAAACTCGCTCCGCTGCGCTCCTCTCAAACATGGCCCCCGGACTGCCCCCGCCGAGGAGTCACGGACTGGGCAGCCTCCAACAGTCCCGCCTGCCCCCACTGCCGGGCCGCAGCAAACTCACGGTTGAAGAATCGCGTTGCGCTCCGGATGAGGCTTTCTTTTTTATGGGGTCGGATGAGTGTGGGGAATATGCTAATCGCCGATTTGCTCCTAATGCCGCAACGCGGTAAATTCGCTCTCTTGCGCCAGTCTGCCTATCCGATGCTGGTGCTCAGGCAAGCGTGCCGCCCAGACTACATTCCAGGCGGTGCGCCCTAGTTAATACTTGCTGTTGGCCGCGTCACAAGCGTGTGTTGCCAAGGCTTCCATTTCGACCTCGAACGTCCCCGTGGGGCGTTTTGCACTGCGTTCCCGACGAATGCGTGCCAGGTTGGCAAGGTGTCTGGGTGGCGAGGTTCCGTGAATCTCAAAGCGCCAGATCATGTTGTCGGCGTTGGTATTTGTTCGGTTGCTGCCGTATCAGGGCGTGCAACAGTCTGGAAAACAGGGCCGGTCCTGAAACAGGAAATGAATATCATGGAAACCATAGGCGCCGATATACTCGTGCGCTGCCTGGCCGAAGAAGGCGTCGAGCACGTTTTCGGCTATCCCGGCGGCGCCGTGCTGTACATCTACGACGCAATTTTCAAGCAAGACAAATTTCAGCATATCCTGGTGCGCCACGAGCAAGCTGCCGTGCATGCCGCCGATGCCTATTCGCGCGCGTCGCAAAAGGTCGGCGTATGTATCGTCACCAGCGGCCCCGGCGTGACGAACGCCGTCACGGGTATCGCCACTGCCTACATGGACTCGATCCCGATGGTCATCATCAGCGGACAGGTCCCCACGGCGGCCATCGGCGAGGATGCCTTCCAGGAATGCGATACCGTGGGGATCACGCGTCCTTGCGTCAAGCACAACTTCCTGGTGCGTGACGTCAAGGATCTGGCCGATACGCTGCGCAAAGCCTTTTACATCGCCCGCACCGGCCGGCCCGGCCCCGTGTTGGTGGATGTCCCTAAAGACGTCAGTCTGCAGCCATGTAAATACGTCCCGGCCAAGGGCGAGATCAGCATGCGCTCGTATGCGCCCGTCAACAAGGGCCACCAAGGGCAGATCAAAAAAGCCGTGCAGATGCTGCTGGCTGCCGAACGCCCGATGATTTACTCGGGTGGCGGCGTCATTCTGTCCGATGCTTCGGACGAACTGCGCCGTGTGGCTGAGTTGTTGGGTGCGCCTTGCACCAACACGCTGATGGGCTTAGGCGCCATGTCGGCGACCGACCGTCAGTTTGTCGGCATGCCGGGCATGCATGGCACCTACGAGGCCAACATGGCGATGCAGCATTGCGATGTGCTGTTGGCCGTGGGCGCGCGTTTTGACGACCGCGTGATCGGCAATCCCCGTCATTTTGCGCAAAACGCGCGCAAGATCATTCACATCGATATCGACCCTTCGTCGATTTCCAAGCGGGTGCGGGTCGATGTGCCGATCGTGGGCAACGTGAAAGACGTGCTGGTCGAGCTCATCGCGCAATACAACGCCGCGCGGGCCGAGGCCAAGCCGGCTTCCCAGGAAAAATGGTGGCAGCAGATCGAGGCATGGCGTGGCAAGGAATGCCTGAAATACGCTCTCTCCGACGAAGTCATCAAGCCGCAATTCGTGGTGGAAAAGCTCTGGGAAGTCACCGGCGGCGACGCTTTCGTGACCTCCGATGTGGGCCAGCACCAGATGTGGGCGGCACAGTACTACAAGTTCAACAAGCCGCGTCGCTGGATCAATTCCGGTGGCTTGGGCACCATGGGTGTGGGCTTGCCGTACGCCATGGGGGTGCAGATGGCGAATCCGGGATCGGAAATCGCCGTCATTACGGGTGAAGCATCGATTCAGATGAACATCCAGGAACTGTCCACCTGCCAGCAATACCATCTGACGCCCAAAATCATCTGCCTGAACAACCGTTTCCTCGGCATGGTCCGGCAGTGGCAGCAGATCGATTACGGCTCGCGCTATTCTGAGTCGTATATGGATTCGCTGCCCGATTTTGTGAAAGTGGCCGAGGCATATGGCCACGTGGGATTGCGTATCGAACGTCCGGCTGATGTCGAGCCTGCGCTGCGCGAAGCATTCAAGAAGCACAAGGATCGCCTGGTCTTCCTGGATTTCATTACGGATCGCACCGAAAACGTGTGGCCCATGGTGAAAGCCGGCCGCGGGCTGACCGAGATGCTGCTCGGTTCCGAAGACCTGTAAGGAGGCGGTCATGAAACATGTGATTTCCGTGTTGATGGAAAACGAACCCGGCGCGTTGTCGCGCGTCGTGGGGTTGTTTTCTGCGCGTGGCTACAACATCGAGACCCTGACCGTGGCCCCGACCGAGGACTCGACCTTGTCGCGTCTGACGGTGGTGACGGTCGGCTCGGACGAGGTGATCGAGCAGATCACCAAACACTTGAACCGTCTGGTCGACGTGGTCAAAGTCGTTGATCTGACCGAAGGGCCGCACATCGAGCGCGAGCTGATGTTGATCAAAGTCCGGGCTGTCGGCAAAGAGCGCGAAGAAATGAAGCGCATGGCCGATATTTTCCGTGGCAGCATCATTGATGTGACCGACAAGACGTACACCATTGAACTGACCGGCACGCAGGACAAGGTGCAGGCATTCATTGACGCCCTGGATCGCAGTGCCATCCTGGAAACCGTGCGCACCGGCGTGTCCGGCATCGGGCGCGGCGAACGGATCCTGAAGATCTAACAGGCATTTTTGCCTACACCCCTACTGCATTAACTGAATTCAAAATAATCCGGAGTACACAACATGAAAGTTTTCTACGACAAAGACTGCGACCTCTCCCTCGTTAAAGGCAAAACCGTTGCCATCATCGGCTACGGCTCGCAAGGCCATGCCCACGCCCTGAACCTGCATGATTCGGGTGTGAAGGTCGTTGTCGGTCTGCGCAAAGATGGCGCTTCGTGGAAAAAAGCCGCTAACGCTGGCCTGGAAGTCAAAGAAGTCGCCGAGGCCGTCAAGGCCGCCGACGTAGTCATGATGTTGCTGCCTGACGAAAACATCGCTGCGGTCTACCGCAACGAAGTCCACGCCAACATCAAGGCTGGCGCCGCGCTGGCATTCGCTCACGGTTTCAACGTGCACTACGGCCAAGTCGTGCCCCGTGACGACATCGACGTCATCATGATCGCCCCGAAGGCCCCTGGCCACACCGTGCGTTCGACCTACGCCCAAGGCGGCGGCGTGCCCCACCTGGTGGCCGTGTATCAGGACAAGTCCGGCTCGGCCCGTGACGTGGCCCTGTCGTACGCCAGCGCCAACGGCGGCGGCCGTGCCGGCATCATCGAAACCAACTTCCGCGAAGAAACCGAAACCGACCTGTTCGGCGAACAGGCCGTGCTGTGCGGTGGTACGGTCGAGCTGATCAAGGCAGGTTTCGACACCCTGGTCGAGGCTGGCTACGCCCCGGAAATGGCTTACTTCGAGTGCTTGCACGAGTTGAAGCTGATCGTTGACCTGATCTACGAAGGCGGCATCGCCAACATGAACTACTCGATCTCGAACAACGCTGAGTTTGGCGAATACGAGACCGGCCCCAAGGTTGTCACCGAGCAAACGCGCCAAGCCATGCGTCAATGCCTGACCGACATCCAGACCGGCGAGTACGCCAAGAAATTCATCCTGGAAAACGCCGCTGGCGCCCCGACCCTGACCTCGCGCCGCCGCATCAACGCGGAATCGCAGATCGAACAAGTCGGCAGCAAACTGCGCGCCATGATGCCTTGGATCGCTGCCAACAAGCTGGTCGACAAGTCCAAGAACTAAGATCGCGTTAGTCACGCTTTGCCCCGCGAAGGGGTAGGGCAAGAAAGGCATCCTTTCCCAAGGATGCCTTTTTTTTGCCGCAGTGCGGCCTCGGCGCGTCGTTGGGTGCCCGCAGCAAATCCGGCCGGCACGCCAATTGCGGTGGGCCGGCAAGCCGCTAGCACCGCGTTAGAGGCCTTTTTTCCTTACGAATGAGTTAACCTTTCAGCTATTCGCCGCCACTTTTTGTAAATATGCCCAATTTTTCAATGCGAGATTCTGAAAATCGTCATCGCAGTATCTATTTGCTGCCTAACGCCTTTACCACCGCGGCGCTGTTTGCCGGCTTTTACGCTGTGGTGCAGGCGATGAACGATCGTTTTGAGACCGCCGCTATTGCGATTTTCGTCGCCTTGGTGCTGGATGGGATGGACGGCCGAGTGGCGCGGCTGACCAATACCCAATCGGCGTTCGGCGAACAATACGACTCCCTGTCGGACATGACCTCGTTCGGCGTCGCGCCGGCGCTGGTGATGTACGAGTGGGCCCTGCATGATCTGGGCCGCTGGGGATGGCTGGCCGCATTTGTGTATGTGGCGGGGGCGGCGTTGCGCCTGGCCCGCTTCAATACCAATATCGGCGTCGTCGATAAACGCTATTTCCAGGGGTTGCCCAGCCCGGCAGCCGCTGCGCTGGTGGCGGGTTTTGTCTGGCTGGCGATCGATAACAAGCTGCCTCTTCAGGATGGTGTGCTGAGCTGGGTGGCGTTCGCCCTGACCATGTATGCGGGCGTCACCATGGTGTCGAATGCCTCGTTCTTCAGCGGCAAGAGCTTTGCCCTGGGCCGCAGCGTGCCGTTCTGGGGCATTTTGCTGGTGGTCGCCGTCTTCGTATTTGTATCCAGCGATCCCCCGGTAGTCCTGTTCGGCCTATTTGTGCTCTATGGCCTGTCCGGATGGGTAGTGATGTTCTGGCGCTGGAACCGCGCCAGAAAGTTTCAGCAAGAGCGCCGCTCGCACTCGGACTGAACCGGCCCGCATTGACGCAAAATCGCGCATCGCCACAGTCCTGTGGCGTGCGCGTCCTCAAGCCTGGATCAGCGCCTCAACCCCTCTCAGCGCCAACGCCTGTCCTCGTCGTACAACGGGTCAGGCCCGGGATGAAAGCGGGTCACGCTATTGCCGTCTCGTCCCATATACACGTACATGAGCGAGTTCCACACGCCCGACTGCTTGTAACGGTACGCCCAGACGGTTTCGCGCACGCTGGGCAGGCCTACCCCCGAGATATCGGCCGGCGGGCCGAACTCGCACTGGACTTGCTCCGCCGTCATGCCCTGCGCCAAATGCTGCTTGAAATAGGGATCGGTCAGAATAGGAACGATCTGCTCGGTGCGTCCATCGCTCGTGAGATCCGTGCCCCAGGCGTACTGGCCGGACGGCTGGGTGGTCCAGATGACGCGATGTGTGCCGTCGGCTCGGGTGCATTCAAAATTGGGCCGGCCAAACTGGCTCGTGACCTCGCCCATCGGGGCGCCGGGCGGCACCTGGGCCAGATTGGCGCAGGCCGACAGGGCACCCAGCGCGGCGGTCAGCGCCACGGCGCGGCTTGCCAAGCGGTAAATATGGCGGGGCATGGCGATTCTCCGGCGGGCGGCGGCCATGGGGCCAGCACCCGAAAAGGGCGGCCAGACAACGGGTATTCCGGCCTAGTAGGGTAATTCTAGCGAATCGGCTATAATTCCATCCTTGATTTGCCCGGCTATTGTGTATGGCCGGGCAAATTAATATTGAACGCACGTCAAAAAGTTGTACAACAAGTCGTATTTCGCGCATGCCAGCGCCTGCGCAACTGTTTGCCGTTTTTTAAAACCACGGTAGGGCACCTCGGCCCTGCCGCCAGTCCGAAGAGGTCATTCCATGTCCGTAGCTGACATCAAAAAAGCCGACATCGTCGCTCAGTTTCAACGCGCCCAAGGCGATACCGGTTCCCCCGAAGTCCAAGTAGCCCTGCTGACCGCTCGTATCAACGAGTTGACCGGTCACTTCAAAGAACACATGAAGGACCACCATTCGCGCCGCGGTCTGCTGCGCATGGTCAGCCGTCGTCGCAAACTGCTCGACTACCTCAAGGGTCGCAATCCCGATTCGTACCGCGCACTGATCGAAAAACTCGGTCTGCGCAAGTGATCGACGGGGCAGGCTCCCCATGACACAACCGTGGTCGGTGCGGCGTTTGTCGCAGCGGCCACGGTTTTTCATTTGTAAGGAATTCTCGTCATGTTCAATAAAGTGACTAAATCGTTCCAATACGGCCAGCATACGGTCGTGCTGGAAACCGGCGAGATCGCCCGCCAGGCCTCCGGCGCTGTGCTGGTGTCGGTGGACGATACGGTTGTATTGGCCACCGTCGTGGCTGCCAAAAAGGCAAAACCCGGTCAGACGTTCTTTCCGCTGACGGTCGACTACATCGAAAAAACCTACGCCGCTGGCCGTATCCCCGGTGGCTTCTTCAAGCGCGAAGGCAAACCCTCCGAAAAGGAAACCCTGACCTCGCGCCTGATCGATCGTCCGTTGCGTCCGTTGTTCCCCGAAGGCTTCTACAACGAAGTCCAAGTGGTGCTGCACACCCTGTCGGTCAACCCCGACATCGATCCCGATATCCCGGCCATGATCGGCGCCTCCGCTGCTTTGGCGATCTCGGGCATTCCGTTCAATGGTCCGATCGGCGCCGCTCGCGTGGCCTACATCGATGACCAATACGTGCTGAACCCCACCGCTTCGCAATTGAAGTCGTCCAAGATGGACCTGGTGGTCGCCGGTACCGAAAATGCCGTGCTGATGGTCGAGTCCGAGGCTCAGCAACTGTCCGAAGAAGTCATGCTCGGCGGCGTGGTGTATGGCCACGAACAAATGCAGGCAGCCATCAACGCCATCCACGAGTTGGTGCGCGAGGCTGGCAAGCCCGATTGGGAATGGCAAGCCGCTCCCAAAAACGAAACCCTGATCTCTGCAGTCACCACGGCAGCCCAAGCCAACCTGGTGGCGGCTTACCAGATTCGTGAAAAACAGGCGCGTACGACGCAACTGCGCGAGGCCTATGCCGACGTGCATGCCAAGCTGGCTGAACAGGCCGCAGCCGCTGGCCAGGACGCTCCCGACGCTGTCGAAGTCGACAACATCCTGTTCGACCTCGAAGCTCGCATCGTGCGCGGCCAGATCCTGAACGGCGAACCCCGTATCGACGGCCGCGACACTCGCACCGTGCGCCCCATCAGCGTGCGCCTGGGCGTGTTGCCGCGTGCACACGGCAGCGCCTTGTTCACCCGCGGTGAGACGCAGGCTCTGGTTGTCGCCACGCTGGGCACCAAGCAAGACGAGCAGATCATCGACGCGCTCATGGGCGAATACCGTGACCGTTTCATGCTGCACTACAACATGCCTCCGTTTGCGACCGGCGAAACCGGCCGTATCGGCGTGCCCAAGCGCCGCGAAATCGGCCACGGCCGTCTGGCCAAGCGCGCCTTGGTCTCGCTGCTGCCTGCCCACGAGGATTTCCAATACACCATCCGTCTGGTGTCGGAAATCACCGAATCCAACGGCTCTTCGTCGATGGCGTCGGTGTGCGGTGGCTCGTTGGCGATGATGGACGCAGGTGTGCCGCTCAAGGATCACGTGGCCGGTGTGGCCATGGGCTTGATCCTGGACGATGGCAAATTCGCCGTCCTGACCGACATCCTGGGTGACGAAGATCACCTGGGCGACATGGACTTCAAGGTGGCCGGCACGCAAAACGGTATTACCGCGCTGCAGATGGACATCAAGATCCAGGGCATCACCAAGGAAATCATGCAGGTAGCGCTGGCCCAGGCCCGCGAAGGCCGCCTGCACATCCTGGGCAAGATGACCGAAGCCCTCGAAGGCTCGCGTGGTGAACTGTCGGCCTTTGCGCCGCGCATGCTGACCATCAAGATCAATCCCGAGAAGATCCGTGACGTGATCGGCAAGGGCGGCGCTACCATTCGCTCCCTCACCGAAGAAACCGGCACCCAGATCGACATCTCCGATGATGGCACGATCGTGATCTCCAGCGTGGACGAGGCTCAGGCCAAAGAAGCCCAACGCCGCATCGTCGAACTGACCGCGGACGTCGAAGTCGGCCAGGTCTATGACGGTTCCGTCCTGCGCCTGCTGGATTTCGGCGCCATCGTGCAAGTGCTGCCGGGCCGTGACGGCTTGCTGCACATCTCGGAAATCGCCAACTATCGCATCGCCAACATCAACGATGTGCTCAAGGTCGGCCAACAGGTCCGTGTCAAGGTCATCGAGGCTGATGACAAGGGCCGTCTGCGTCTGTCCATCAAAGCCATCGGCGGGATCGAGCAACAGCAGCAACCTGGTGCTGAAGCCGCCCCTCAATCGGCGCCGCAAGCTGAATAAGCTTTGCGTTTCTTGAGCAAAAAACGGCACCGCAAGGTGCCGTTTTTGTTTTGTTTACGGTAAATTCCTGGACGCGAGGATGCAGGAACATGGGGTGCCTGCCGCGACACAACGGAGCACTCATTGGTCAGTACAGGAATCATACGGGCATGAGGTGCCCACGGTGGGTAGCCTGGATGTGTGCGAGCGGCATCCTGTTGTGGGCGGCCGGCTGTTCGCTAGGTCAGCCCGAGGCAGTCGGGCCGGAAAGCGAAGGCATGTCCATGGATCAGTTTGCGCAGACTGACTTCAACCGGACCGTCACCCTGGAAATTCGCGACAACCTCGACAGCCTGTACAGCCTGCTGGACAAACTGTATCGCCGCAATCCTCGCGAATGGCGCAAATCCGGCGTTCCCACGCAAGAGGCGGCGGTGGCCCGGGTGCGAAAAATGATCGAAAACCGCACACCGCCTGCTGACTTAAGTGGTTTGCGCGATATTCAGATCCTGGCGGTCTCGCTGGATCCTGCTTATACCCGCGACCGGGTGGCTGCCTTTATTTATGGTCTGGCAGATACGTTGATCGCTGCCCACAACGATAAAACGCGTATTTACGTGTCCGATGTGCTGCATGGGCAGCGGATCTACAACGCCGCTCGCAACGTCGAGGCAGCTGCCTGGTTGCTGGCATCTCGCCGCAATGTGGCAGGCGAGCCTTTGTTATTGGCCAACGAAATATCTCCCACCGTGACCAACCTCAGTTTCGAGCGCGAATTCGGTGCCATCATTGGCCGATTGGATTTGATTGCCAACCTGTTGGGCGAGAACGACCGGCGCATCGGGATCAATTATGCGCAGGGACTGCTGTTCTTTAATTTCCTGCCCGTGCGCTGAGGATTTACACTCATGGTCCCGGCCATATGCGTGGCTGGTGATGAACCTGCTGGCCGTATTTGATGGCGATCCTCTGTCGCTACAGCCAAGCAGTGTCGACGATTTTTACTGGATTCGACCGTGATCGATCTCGCCGCCATACAAGCCGCCCGCGCCCGTCTACAAGGGCAAGTGCATAAAACGCCATTTACGCACTCGCGCACGCTCTCCGACATCCTGGGCGCCGAGATCTGGCTGAAATTCGAAAACCTGCAGTTCACTGCCTCGTTCAAAGAGCGAGGTGCGTTAAATCGAATGCTGGCGCTGACACCGCAGGAACGCAGCAAGGGCGTCATCGCAGTGTCTGCCGGCAACCATGCCCAGGGCGTGGCCTATCACGCGCAATGCATGGGCGTGCCTGCGGTGATCGTCATGCCTCGATTCACCCCTACGGTCAAAGTCGCCAATACGCGGCGCTTCGGTGCAGAAGTCGTCCTGCATGGCGATACCTTTGACGATGCGCAGGCGCATGGTTACGAACTCGTACGTGAGCGTGGCCTGATCATGATCCATCCCTACGACGACGAGGCCGTCATCGCAGGGCAGGGCACTCTGGCGCTGGAAATGCTGGAGGACCAGCCGGACCTCGACGCCATGGTCATCGCCATCGGTGGCGGTGGCTTGATCAGCGGCATTGCGACCGCGGCGAAAGCGATCAAACCGGGTATCGAAATCGTCGGCGTACAAACCGAGCGCTTTCCCTCCATGTACGCTGCCGTGAAGGGGGCGTCGATGGCTTCCGGTCACTACACGATCGCCGAAGGTATCGCGGTGAAATCCCCTGGCGTCATCACCCAAGAAATTGTTCGTCGCGCGGTCGATCGTATCGAACTGGTCAGCGAGAGCGATATCGAGCACGCTATCGTCGTGCTCCTGGAAATCGAGAAAACCGTGGTCGAGGGCGCGGGAGCAGCCGGCCTGGCTGCACTGCTACGCGATCAAGCCGAAGGCGGGCAACGTTTTCGCGGCAAACGTGTTGCGCTGGTGCTGACTGGCGGCAACATCGATCCTTTGATGCTGGGCGAATTGATCGAACGCGGCATGGTACGCGCGGGCCGCTTGGCCCGTATCCGCGTGGATTTGCGCGACTTGCCCGGCGCCTTGGCGCACGCCACCAAACTGATTGCCGATGCCCAGGCCAACATTACCGAGGTGCATCACCAACGCGCCTTTACCGCATTGCCTGTACGGAACGTCGAAGTCGATTTCGTATTACAGACTCGCGGCCCCGAGCATATTCAGGAAGTGATCGATATATTGAACGCCGCAGGGTTTGCGGCGAGCAATCACGATCATTGAGCCTCTCGGCGGCGCGTCACAGCCCGTCGCGCGCGACCAGCGCCTTTAGCCTATACAGCCGCTCGCGATGCAGCGTTGCGTCCAGCGGCTCCGGATCCCGGCCCAGCGCAACATAGTCCGCCGGTATCGCCCGGATCGATTCGCGCAGCTGGTTCGCATCGTCTTGCCACCATTGCGACAATAATTTATCCGGGTTAAATACGTCCAGCCCCTGGCGCCGCAGCTCGGAACGGCGAAAGTCCTTTAGATTCCAGGTGGTCACCAATACCTGGGGCGGTTGCTGCAGCCCGCAGCGGGCTCGTAGGGCAAGTCCTGCCGCGATGACATGAAAATCCTTGGGATCGCTGTAACGTAACCCGGCTTCGTATACCTGCAGATCGCCTTGCGTCGCTTGCGGAAACCGTTCGTTCATTTCCGCCCATTGTGTCTCCAACACATCCAGGGGGATATCCCAGAGCCGCGCGGCATTCCGGCGCCATTCCTCGCCGATGCGTTCGCTCCATACAGGCTGATAGACGCCATGGGCAGCCAGACTCAGCATCAAGCGGCGCATGATCCCGGACATCAGCACACAGGCGTCCAGCACGACAAAGGGGGACGAAGCAGGGGGAAGGGCAGGCACGGCAGTTGGCGCCAGGCAGCGCCTCAAAAATAAGTGACGGCCGTCACTGTAACAGGAACGCCCTCAGGCTTTGTGGTAACAAGAGGTAGCTATGGGGCCAGACATCCTATTGGGCAGATTCTTCTGGCGTTTCAGATAGTTATAGATTCGTTGCATCTATTAGGGAAAACCGCCTTGAGTCCCTATTTTTCTTCCAGTAGCTTGCTCTGATTAGTCTATAACGGCCCATTGTGCGTGGTTCACATGACACTGGGATGAACATCCTGGATGGTCTGTCGTGTGGTCGCGGCAACGGCCGGAGATAGTCTCTGGAGAAAGTTTGTGGATATTCCTAGCGTCCTTCAGTCTCGCCCCATCATTGCCCATACGGCAGTAGACGGCCTGACATTCCGGCAAATGGCAGGATATGAGGGGTTGTCGCAACTGTTCGAATTCGAAGTCGAGCTGCTTGCAGACAATTTCAACCTGGATTTGAAACAACTGCTGGGCAAGCCCTTGACCCTCGAATTGGCGACCTCATCCGCAAAGCGTTATCTCGGCGGGCAAGTGGTGCGTTGCGTCATGGTGGGCCGCGAAAACAGCGTCTCGCGCAATTACATCTATAAAGCCACGGTGAAACCCTGGCTCTGGTATCTGACGCAGACCTCGGATAACAAGATATTCCAGCAGAAAAACGTCCCCGACATTATCAAAGAGGTGCTCGGGGAATACGGGTATCCATTCGAAATGAAGCTCACGGGCAGCTATCGCTCGTGGGAATATTGCGTTCAATATCAGGAAACGGATTTTGCCTTCATCAGCCGCCTGATGGAGCACGAAGGGATTTACTACTACTTCAAGCACGATAAAGACCAGCACACGCTGGTCATGACCGACGATATTGCCTCGCATAGCCCGGCGCCTGGTTACGAGACGATTCCCTACTACGGCCCCGACCGGGTAGCGACGCCGCAGGAAGAATGCATCTCGATGTGGGAAGTCTCCGCGCAGGTGACGCCTGACGGCTACGCCACGGTGGACTATGACTTTACGAAACCCGGGGCGAGCCTGGATGCGATGTCCAAGCGCAAGGGCGGCTCAGAGCCGGGCAACCTCGAAATGTTCGAATGGCAGGGCGGTTTCCAAGAGGCGCAGCATGGCGAGCAATATGCCCGGATTCGCCTGGAGGAATTACAAAGTATTCAGGAACAGAACCTGGGGCTGAGCAACGCTCGGGGCTTGGCGCCGGGGCATTTGTTTACGCTGCGCAATCACCCGCGCAAAGCGGAAAACCGCGAGTATCTGGTGGTGATGGTGAACTACCGGATGAGTGTCGGCGGCTATTCCAGTGGGAGCGGGACGGAGGAGTTTTACGAGGAGTCATTCTCGGCTCTGCCGTCGAACGTGCAATATCGCGCCCCTCGCACGACACCGATTCCGCGCACCCACGGCCCGCAGACGGCGCGTGTGGTGGGACCGGCGGGCAAGGAACTCTGGACCGACAAGTACGGCCGGATCAAAATCCAATTCCATTGGGACCGCTACGGCCAGAAAAACGAAAGCAGCTCGTGCTGGGTGCGGGTGTCTAGCCCGTGGGCCGGCGGCGGATTTGGCGGGTTGCAATTGCCGCGGATCAATGACGAAGTGGTTGTCGATTTTATCGGCGGCTGCCCGGATCGGCCGATCGTGTTGGGGCGTGTCTATAACGCCAACAATATGCCGCCGGTGGAGTTGCCGGGCGGGGCAAATCAGAGTGGTTTCCGCAGCCAGTCGGTCTATGGCGATCCGACGATGTGCAACAAGATGATCTTTGATGACACGCTGGGCTCGGAGCTGGTGCATCAGCGGGCGCAGAAGGACCATTGCCATGAGGTGGTGAATAACCATAACCATACGGTTGGTTGCAACTATATCTTGGATGTTTGCGGGCTATACAGCCTGCATGCCGGTCAAATGAGAGTTGAAGTTTGCGGTACGACGAGCTTTACGTTGCACGACACAACTACGACGCACATCGAAGGCACCTACACAAAAACAGTCGACCAGCTTTATACGAAAATTAGTAACGCTGGCATTACCGAGGTCACGACTGGAGTATTGGACCGCACTCAGGACGGAGAGCAAAAGCTCACCGAGACTGGCAACGTGACGCACACGTTGGAGGGCGATTACGGCTCCACACATACGGGCAGCTTCAAAAAAATCATCATCGGCGACGTTGGTTAATCAATTGTAGGGGAAGGGAATGGCAAGCCTAGACGAACTGACCGAAGAGTTAAAGGGCTACCAAGGCAATACGGGTGATTATCCAAGCCAGGCTGACATCAATCAGCTGATGCAAGCGCACGGCGTGACGGACGTTTCGCAGCAACAGCAGGACGTGTTAAGCAACATGACGGATAAGCTGTCCAAACAGTCTGAGGGAAACTTTGGAAGCCTCGGTGGACTGATGGATGGCGCGGAAAACGTGACGGACTTCCTCGTCTCAGGGGAAAAACCTCGCGAAGACAGCAAGAACATGGAGGCGCCCGTTGATCCTGAGTTGGCCGCTCAGGCTGAAGTGGCAGCCATTAGTGCGCTGAGTAATCCCAGCCTGATCGCTCCGGGGTTTCACGTGCAGGGTAATCTCAACGCCACGGTCTATGACAAAGTTGACCTGACGTTCCAGAGTTCACACCTGAAAAATAACCTGGACATAACAACCTACACGCATAACGCTAACGTCACAATCAACGCTAAGCACGTGCGGCTAACTGCTCCCAGTTTGATCATCAAAACCAGTAATGAGGAGCGTAATAAGGTCACCGTCTCCAAAGTCGCGAAACGGATTTTCAATGTCGGATTTGGACTGTATTCGACGCAGTCCACTCCCATCAGTACCACTGCCTTGACGGCAGTGAATTTTGAGCCAAGCGGGATTTCCAATAGTGCTGTTGTGTTTCGGTTGGCGTTGGTTGGAATGCACCATAACCGGGCCACGTTACGTGTTGGGGTCAAGGGGGTGAACGTGGCCTTTAAGGAATCGGTGAGTGTGGACTTCGCCTCATCAAAGCGCACCCATCGTGTTGGGATAAGGATCATACTGTAATGCCTCCGGATTTCACTGCTACCGATCTGGCTGAGTTGCTTTCTAGCCTGAGAAAAAATATCGATAGAGAGCTGACGGAGCAAGGAGGTACCGCAGCACTTAGTCCTGCCGATCAGCAAACCATCGCGATCGCCCAAACGCAGCAAGCGTTTGAGCGTGCAGGGATAACCGATTCCAAATTGCGAGGGGATACCGAGGCTCGTATTCAGGAGTACATGAGTTTGGGCGTCAGCCCTAGGACTGCCGCGTCCGCTGCGGCCTCTTCGGTGCTGAGTCCCGCGGCTCCCTCCGCCGGCGAGTTTGCCGTCGAGGGTAAGGTAATCAAGGAAGTAAAGGACAAATCGGTCTATCACTTTAATAGCACAGAGCATCTGCATGTTCTGAATAGCGCTATTCATAATCACTTTGGCAAGATCACCTATGAGGTCGGCACACATGATGTGGAGATCAATTGCGAGACGATCACCACAGCCTCCACGTTAGATTGGGGGCGTTCGCATTGGGGTACCGCCATAGGTGAGTATCCGGGTAGCTATGAGTCCACGACAGGCATGTCCGCAACGGCATACTTGGCGGTCACAAAGTGGGGAGGGACAAATTTGGCATTCTCTGTTGCAACTGGAATGCTTGCGGCGTTTCGCACGCAATCTACGGTGATAGAAGCCGAAGGTATCGGTTTTAGTAAAACCAGAGCCAAAAGCTTGGTCGAGGCAACCTTAATTAATGTGGCTGTTGCCCAAACCGTTAAAGTGAATGCCCCGTTCTGGAGTATCAAGTGACGTTCGATCTCGCCACAAATCCAGAGGCGGCGAGCGCGATGAGTGCGATCGAGGCATTGGAGTTGACTCCGGATCCGACCCAAATAGGGTCGCAAATCGCGCCGATCATGGATCGTTATGGCGTAAACCCATCCGCTCAGGTAGACGTTATTCAGAGGATTAGAGGTCGACTGAAGCCCGGCATGACGGGGGATGACCTGAACCCCTTTGTTCGAGAGGCGGTGGGACGTGCTGTCGCGGACCCGCGCGTAGCGGGGGAGCAGGCGAGAGAGGCGGTGACTGAGGCAGGACAGACTCTGAAAGGGGATGACCTCAGACAGCATGCGGTTCAAGTCGCTGGTCAAAAGGCAGCCATGACGGGGGCCAGTAGCCAGGATGCAGAGGTGCGGACCCAAAAATATCTCGATCAGGGTATGTCTCCGTCGGCCGCCGCCCAGGCCGGCGCCATGGTCGCCGTGGCACGTCATATGGGTTTTCCCGAGGGCTTCGAGATATTCGGCCGTCTCACAGCGCGGGTCAGTGGCCTCGTGATCGAGACCAATCGGGGACGCGAAGAAAAAACCGTCACGAACGAAACGGTTTGGGATATCGATCAAAGTCTGGTGCAGACCGCAATCGAGTCGTACGCCATCAACTGCCATAACTACAAGGCGACCGCCGACCACGACGTCAGTTCGGGTAATTTATCTATGGGTTTTCACTGGGGTGGCTATCAAATGTTCTCGCCCCAACCTATATCACTGACAGGTTTAAGCGTCGGTGCGGCGGCGACGCTAAACACTGCTTATGTGACCAGCATGCAGGGCACGCCTTATCGACTTGCGATTCCCATGGCGGGTGACTTTTATGCGACGTTGGTTGCCGTGTCCGCGACGGGAAAAGCCAAGGGCGCTGAAACCAGAGAGGTCAGCAAGCAATTGCTCGATATCTGTATCGGTAAATATGTAGTTTACGATTCGTTAAGCAGCACCGTATCCGATGAGGCAGTTAGTGCAATGGAGGCTGTACAAACCGCAAAGAAAGCGGGCAAATGGCTGGCCGCCGCGTTATTGGTTTCGGGCGGTGCTGTGGCGGCGTCTGCGGTAGATGTTTCGAATCATTCTGAGTGAGGTGTAGGGTTGACTAAGGTGCCTGTTGGACGCTTATCGCCGCCGCAGTGGCATTCAGGCTCATCACGATGAAGATCATTAAGCCCTTACGTTTGATGATCATGCCGAGGCCGTATCGATGGCGCAACGGAAAATATCTCGCCGTTACCGTCGCTGTACTGATCAAGGACGAGGCGGGCTCCGTATCGTTACTCCCTGAACATACGTTGCTGCATGAAGTCTTGCCCGCTCTGGACTCGGATGAGGTGCTGGACTTCGCTATGCCAAAACCCAATCCGGAATTTCTGGTCAGCGGCTACGCCTATACAAACCATCAAGAGGATAAAACCAAATGCATGGTGAGTGTGCGAGTGGGCGATAAGAAAAAAGAAGGACTGGTATTTGGCGACCGTCACTGGATAGACGGCCGCATATCGTCGCCGCAGCCTTTCGAATCCATGCCGTTGAATTGGAGCCATTCGTTTGGCGGACCGGAGTATCCGTACAACCCCCTGGGCACGGGGATGATCGAACGTGAGATAGACGGCGTTCGTGCTGTATGGCTGCCAAATCTGGAGTCCCCCGCAGAGCGTATTCGCTCTCGTGGTCAGCACGTCGGTCCATTCAACTTCGGCCAGATCCGCATTGATTGGTTGCATCGTTTCAGTAAGATGGGGTCCTACGATGAAGAATGGGCCACTCAGGTCGGAACCGGTTTTTTCGACGATATGGACCCCACATTATTCAACTCCGCCGCTGATGATCAGATCTGGCAGGAGCGATCGTCTTTGTCCATGGATGAGCCGTTCGAATTATGGAACATGCATCCCGAATATCATTGCTGGTCGGGAGCTTTGCCCGGCTTGAAGGCACGCAGTTTCATCCGTCGCAGAGGTAGTGATACTGACTGCCTCGATGAGATTCCGATGCGAGCGACAACGGTCTGGTTTATTCCACATCAATGTCGCTACGTTGCGTTATTCCATGGACACATTCCCATTGAAGAGGATGACGCTTTCGACGTGAGCGCCGTCATGTCGGCGTTGGAGCGCATTAATGAGCCTCGGCCGCTGAAGCATTACATCGATGTCTTCAATGCCCGGAGCAATATTCAGGAGGCGGCCTTTCACGCGTTGCGAGACGAAGAACTCATGCCAGGTGACATGCTTGCGCCTTGGTTCGAAAATGACTCGCTAGACCAACATCCCATGCTGTCCAGGCTGGGTGATCGTCTTGGCCGCCATAGCGACGCGTACGCTGATAAACAGTTGGTTGGTCCGATCAAACCGCTGGCCTTGAGCGATCTCCCCGAGCTTGCCGCGCGCAACCAAAGTCTGCATGAGAAATTGATCGGCGAACAACAGAAAGCTGTAGGCAAGCGCCTCAACGAGATCGAGCGTCGAGCCGAGCTTGACTCGGATGCATGGCAGAAAGAGTTGATCCGAACGCTAAAGAACAGTTTGCAAAATCCTCGGGAAGGAGAGGTATCCATTCCCATCAGCGGCCCTCCGGACGTGGCTCCTCTGATCAAGCCGTTTAAGAAACTCGATACACGGCGAGGAGTGCGTAGAGCTTTGGTTGGCGCTTCGGGCGATACGTCGCCAGCCAAGGAAATGTATCAGCTTACTAAAGCGTCTTTGCACAACACGTACTTGTACACGGCTCATTATCAGCAGAGCGTGGATAGCGCGGGTCCACAACAGGCAGCCAAGCTGCGCGAAAGAGTGCTCTGGAAACACCGGCTCAATAAAGACTTGAGAAACATGAATCTGACCGGGGCGAACCTCTCCGGCATGGATCTGGCTGGGGCTGATTTCTCTGGGAGCTGGCTTGAGAAAGTTGATTTTTCGAATACGAATCTGGCTGACGCTACCTTTACCGAAACCGTGCTGGCTCGTGGTGTTTTTGTTCGAACCAATCTGAACGGCGCAAGCTTTAACGGCACCAACATCAGTGAAGCGACATTCGAGCAAGCCTCGTTTACCGCTGCGCGTTTAGACGATTTAGTATGCGAGAAAGGAACAGTCTTCAGGAGCTGCACGTTTGAGAGCAGTGTTTTAATCGGCTTTTCTATCGACAAGGCCGAATTGAGCCATTGCTCTTTTCCCAAGGCAAAACTCGATAACGTCACTTTTGGCCAAAGCCACATAGCATCGTGTCGCTTTGACAACGCGCAGCTGGACAAAATCAACTTTGTCGAGTCGTGCGTTGAGGGCGTCGTCATCGCTGACTCCACTGTCATTGGCTCAATGTTCACGAACCTTGAGCTGAGTGACTTTCAGATCATCGACTCGGTTTTCATACAGAATATCTTGACCGACGATGTCAAAATTTCAGGCGCTGTTTTCACAAACAGCATCTTTAAACGCAGCCTTTTCAGCAATCTGGATTTTGGACGGTCCAGTTTTGAAGGGTCCGTGTTTGAGCAGTGCAATTTTTCGCTTTCCAGTCTCCAGCAGTGCAATCTCCGCAAAGTGCTGACACCGCAGTCCAACTTCACCCGGGCTAATTTTGACAGGTCAGATTTGTCCGGTGCCAATTTGATGCACGGCAATTTTTCCAAAGCGAGTTTCGTGGGTTCGAATCTATCCGCTTGTAATCTATTTCAGGCCGACATGTCGGAAGTCATGCTGGACCAGTCTACGTTGATAGTAGGCGCAAATATCAAACGCACCAAGGTGGCCCCTTTTAGAGCTGAGGCGTCACGGCTGCCTGGAGCTGAACGATGAGCAAAGCCGAGATTCTTCGCCAAGCTGATGGATTAACGCCATTGGAGAGAATAGATTTATCCGGTGCAGCATTGACTGGGGAAGCCCTGACGGGGCTTACTTTTATCAGAGTCAATTTTGCCAAAGTAGTGCTGTCTTCGTGCAACTTCAAGGGGTGCTACTTCGTTGAGTGCTCTTTTAGAGAGGCGAACGCGGTTGACACGGATTTTTCCGGTTCGCAGTTTTCCTCATGTGACATGACTGCTGCCGGCTTCGCCGGCTGTAGCTTGAATGACGGCTGCATCAGCGGGTCCAACCTCACCCGTGCGGCTTTTCAAGACTGCCAATGGTCCAATGTCGATGTAATGGATTCCGATCTAACACAGGTGACTTTCCATCGGCAAAATTTGAGTGGCACCGACTTCATGGGTGGAACGCTGACCGGAGCAGATTTCTCCGAGGCGTCGCTTGTCAAGGCGAGCTTTCACCAGCTCGATTTGAGAGATGTGATATTCGATGCGGCGGTGCTGAATGACGCAATGTTTTCGGGGTGCGATTTATCCGGGAAAATCTTTGCGTCCCAGGATTTGTCTGGTTGCCAGTTTAACGAGGCTATCATGACTCAATCCGATTTCTCAGATTGCCGATTGGTGATGTGTAATTTCACTTCGGCAAAAATTACGCGATCGGTGTTTGCCAACGCGGATATCCGCAACGCGGTGTTCGTCAGTAGTACGATTGAAGATTCCACCTTTACGGGCGCAATGACGACGCAATCGTTATGGAACGAATCGCTCATTACCTCGTGCCGATTTGGTCTGGCAAAAATGGATATGAGCAGCTTTGGTAGAGCAGTGTTGATCAATTGCGATTTTTACGGAGCCGATTTTCAGTTCTCCGACTTTTCGTATGCGCGCTTGAGTCAGTGTAACTTTGACGATGTGACCTTGAATAAAACAAAATTTCATCGGGCAATCACCGATTCCGACACCATCAAGACGCGCCCTGGTGCTGTCGAAATGGATAAGGAGTTGTTCGACGCCGAGTTATGGTCCGCTTAATTTCTTGGGAGATTATCATGCCTTTTTGGGGATGCGCAGGAACAGGACGAGCGTTGGCGATTGGGCCGTATATGGCTCCTTTCCCTACGATCTCGAAGAACGAGATGTTCAGCTTTATGAAGATCCCTACGACCAACATCTTTTTAGACGGAAAGCTAGCTCAGAACGTCTATTCGATCGCACCGATCACCATTGAGATGCCTAACAATTTGATGGGACTGTTGACTGGCACGATATACATGATGGGTGCGGTTGTCGCGTTGTTCGCAACCACCGTCGTTGCCTGCGGCGGGTTTGTCATTCGATGGTTGGGAATAACATTGCAAAACCTATGGAACTGCATAGGCATCTACCTGAAAATGGACCAGAAGAAAGTCTTGATTTTGTCAGCTTGACGGGGCTGAGGGCGTAGTGTTCACCTACTACAAGATTGTTTCCCTATGCTGCTTGCTGCTGGTAATCAGCGCGGTCGTATTTGTCGGCATGTATGTCTCGTCGATGCTAGGTATGGATATCCTCTTCAACAGCTATCAGCTTAATGAGGCATTTGTCCCCTTGATAGTATCCCTGGCGATCGGTTTTTTTTTACGATGGAAAATCAAGGCCAGACTGATCATTGATGTCCTTCGTCATGGGCGACACGCAATCGCGACCATATTGGAAGCAAAAAAAATAGAGTCTGTGTACTCTTCGCCCTCACCGGGCGACGGTTTTGATGATATATATCGCCTGCGTCTACGAGTCGACACTGGTGGCCAGGAGTGGGGCATGTTTGTCACCTCTGTCGTTCAGCCCTTTCATCCGAGAGCAAAATCGTTATTGGTTCCTGGTAATACGGTGCCAGTCAACTATACGCCGAAGATCGGGCTGACAATTGTTATGAGTCCCGAGTCGGTACCTTGGCTTGCCAACAAATCATTTCCCATTTTTCGGCCATTAATCGCGTTGGCCAATTAGCTGATCGATATCGAGTCCGGATTTCAACGCACTGAAATCCGAGTTGGACGGCGCTTGGATATGTGACTCCGCTTACTGCCTCATCAACCACGCTGCTACCCGATTCAATGGGTTGTGATGATAGGTCTCCTTGAACGATAGCTTCGGCAAAAAGGGAAGTCTTCCTCTTGGACGGCTTTCCTTTTTTGTGCCTGCAGGTATTCGCTTTATCCAGAGCTGTGAGGACGTGCCAACTTGGCTGGCACAGCCATGGCTGCATGTTCATGTGATTGGTCGGTTTTCTTGTATACACAAGACATCCATATAAATACAACATAAAAAACGAATGATTGGCTATAAATATAGCCAGGGTCTGCCCAAAATTTGCTCAAATTTGCCCAGCTTTCATTCGTGTTTGTTCCTTGTAAGTAGTAACCCCAGCTTTTTATGTATACAAGACTTCCATATTATGCATACGTATGTGGCATATACGTGCTTAAGAAAGGAAATCAGACAACATGGATTTGCAGCTGGCGGGAAAGAAAATTCTGATCACCGGGGCCTCGCAAGGGATAGGGGAAGGGCTGGCATTCGCGTTTGCCGAAGAAGGATGCGACTTGCACCTGACGGCGCGTTCGGCCGACAAGCTGGACCAATTGCGCCGGGACATCGAGGAGCGTAACCAGGTCAACGTCACCGTGACCGCTGTAGATATGACGGCACCGGGCGCCTGCGAGCAAATCGTGGCCGAGGCGGGCGATGTCGATGTCCTGATCAATAACGCGGGCGTGATTCCCAGCGGGACGTTGTTCGACATCGACGGCAAGAAATGGCGCGACGGCTGGGCGCTGAAAGGCTTTGGCTACGCCGACATGATCCGCCTTGTTTATCCCCGGATGAAGCAACGCGGTGGCGGCGTCATTCTCAACAATATCGGCAATGGCGGCGAGGTCTGCGACCCGAACTACATCGAGGGCGCGGCCGGTAATGCATCGCTGATGGCGCTCACGCGTGCCCTGGGCGGCACCAGCCTGGATGACAACATCCGCGTCATCGGCGTCAACCCCGGTCCTGTCGATACGAGCCGTATCTACAACATGCTCAAAAAATTCGCGGAAAACCGGCTCGGCGACGCAGATCGCTACGAAGAGCTGCTGGAACGCTATCCGCTCGGGCGGCCCGCCAAGGTGCACGAAATCACGGATCTATTCCTGTTCCTGGCCTCTTTCCGTTCCGGCTACACGTCGGGAACTGTGTTCACGGTCGACGGCGGCATCGCTTCGCGTCGCGCCGTGGTGTGACGACAGCTCATCCTCTATAGAACGCCATGAAAAATTTCCAAGTCCGCAATCAATATTTTGACAAGCTGTGCAATACCCCTGGATTGATGTGGTTGGGGCAGAACACCAACCACTATGCGCCTCATGATTCCGTCCGCGAGGCCGTGATTCAGGCGCTCGACAGTGGTGAATACCATGCCTATGCGCCGCCGGCCGGTTTCGAGGAACTGCGCCAGCTCATCCGCGAAGACATGGGCGTCCCGGACGCTTCAGTGCTGGTGACTGACGGCGCCGTCGAAGCACTCTATAACGTCTGCAGCAATATCTGCGAACCCGGGACGGATTTCGTCACGACGGATCCTAGTTGGGCGTGGCCGATCCATTTCGCCAAGAAGGCCGGCGCGAATGTGATCGAGCTGCCTATCTACAACGCAGAGCAGCACTACAAACTGACGGTCGAGCAGTTGCGCGCGGCTGTCACGGAAAAGACTCGGGTCATCTATCTGGTTGATCCGAATAATCCTCTGGGCACCTGCCACACCGAGGACGAAATCAAGGCTTTTACCGAGATTGCGCGATCGGTGGGCGCGTACTTGATTCACGATGCGACGTACAGCAGTTTTGCCGAGCATTTCACACCCGCATTCCGTTTCTATCCAGAAAAATCCATCCAGATTTACAGCTTTTCCAAATGGTTGGGTTTGGCGGGAATGCGCCTGGGCGCGGTGCTGGCGCATGAAGATCTGGTAGAGCGTTTCGCATCGGCGCCTCCCAACAATCTCGGCAGCAATGTGCTTTCGCAGCGCGCAGCCATCGCAGGATTGAAGACCAAAGCGCAATGGTTTCCCGAGATCTGGCGGCGTCAGCGCCGCAATCAGGAGGTCGTCGCCCGTGCGGTGTCGGCGATTCCTGGATTCACGTTGCCTGTGTATCCGTCGCACGCAAACCTGCTGGTGATCGAAACGATAGACGCAGGCATCAAGCCCGAAGCGCTCGTTGCTGCGTACCAGACGCGCGGCGTCATGATCCGCCAGGGGGCTTATCACACCAAGCGCTTCGGCCACCGTTTCGTCAAGGTGAGCTTGACGGTGCCAGAGGCCTGGGCAGATCGCTTTTGCGAGTTGCTGCCTGAGATGGTGGCCTTGGCTCGCACCATCGACGTCCCTGAAAACCTGTTCTGAGCGGAGCGCACATGCCGACCATCACGACTACTGACAATATCCAGCTCTATTACGAAGAGGCAGGCGAGGGCGAGCCGATTATTTTCGTCCATGAGTTCGGTGGCGATATGCGCAGCTGGGAACCGCAGATGCGCTATTTTTCGCGGCGTCATCGGTGCATTGCATTCAATGCCCGTGGCTATCCGCCGTCCGACGTGCCCGAGGATCTGGAACTGTATTCGCAACGCCGCGCAGCGTTGGATATTGTCGATGTGCTCGATGCGTTGCAGATCCCCAAAGCCCACGTGGTGGGACTGTCGATGGGCGGCTTTGCCACGGTTCATCTGGGCCTCATCGCTCCCGAGCGTGCATTGTCACTGGTGGTGGCCGGTGCAGGTTATGGCGCGGAAAAAGAGCACGAGGAATACTTCCGCAATGTGTCGCTTGAGGTCGCCGCTCAGTTCGAAAAACAAGGATCGAAGGAGTTCTCCAAAACCTACGCGATGGCGGCGTCGCGCATTGCCTATCTGCTCAAGGATCCACGCGGGTGGGCAGAGTTTTCCGAGCAGCTGTCGCAACATTCCGCGACCGGTTCGGCAATGACGATGCGAGGGGTCCAGGCGCGCAGGCCTTCTTTATATGATCTGGAGGATGAGCTGAAAGCCATGTCGGTGCCCACATTGATCGTGGTAGGAGACGAAGACGATCATTGCTTGCAACCTGGCATCTTTCTCAAAAAGACGATTCCTGCATCGGGTCTGGCAGTGCTGCCCAAAGCCGGCCACACGCTGAATATCGAAGAGCCCGCGTTGTTCAATCAGCTGGTCGCCGAGTTTCTGGCCACGGTATCGCAGAACCGCTGGCTGCCTCGTGATCCCCGTGCGATGCCGTCGGAAATCATGAAAACATCATGAGCAAGCGGGCATCTTCCTATGTATCGCAACAGCGTTTGTGGGATCGCCACGAATCGCTGGCACGCATTGGCGCTACCGCGGCAGGTGGCGTCAACCGGCAAGCCTTGTCGCAAGAGGACATCGCCGCATGCCGCCAGCTGATCGAATGGGGAAAATCCTTCGGCCTGCAGCCTTCGCGTGACGAAGCGGGAAATATTTTTCTGCGCTTGGCTGGCAGGGATGCGTTGGCGACGCCTGTCATCTCCGGCTCACATCTGGATAGCCAACCTACGGGCGGCAAATACGACGGTGCATATGGTGTGTTGTCGGCGTTGGAGGCGTGTCAGTCGATTGTCGAGTCGGGTCTTCACCCGCAGCGGCCGATCGATGTGGTGGCCTGGATGAACGAAGAAGGGTCGCGCTTTGCGCCCGGGATGATGGGGGCAGCGGTGTTTGCGGGGGCGCGCAGCCTGGCTGACATCGAGGCCGTCCGAGATCAACAGGGCGTGTCCGTGGGCCAGGCGCTGAGCCATGCAAAGCAAGCCTTGGCTGATATCCCGCAGCGAGACGTTGGAGGCCCGGTCCACGCGTATGTGGAGGCGCACATCGAGCAGGGCCCCCTGCTGGAACGGCTGCAAAAAACCATCGGTGTAGTCAGCGGGATTCAGGGCAAGCGCACTTTTGTCGTGAGCATCGATGGCGAAGCGTCTCATGCGGGAACGTCATTGCGCAGCGAACGCAAGGATGCGCTGCTGGCGGCGGTGCGCATGATCCAGGCGCTGACCGCGCGTATGCATGACGAGCAGGACATCGTGAAGTTCACGATAGGGCGGCTCAACGTGACACCGAATGCGCCGTCGGTGGTCCCCAGCAGCGTGCGCTTTTCTATCGATCTGCGTCATCCGGACTCGGCGGTGCTCACTGCATTAGGCGATGCCATCGCAGGAATCTGTGAAGCTCATGCGGCGCCCTGCAAGGTCCGCGTCGAAGAACTCTCCAGCGCGATGTCGCTGGAGTTCCCGCAGTCCATGCGGCAACGCATCCGCGATGCGGCCGACACGCTGGACATTTCTCGGATGGAGATCCTGTCGGCGGCGGGGCACGATGCGAGATACCTGCATCCGATCTGTCCATCGGCGATGCTTTTCATCCCTTGTCACGAGGGCATTACCCATAACGAGGCCGAATCGATCACCGCGTCAGACGCGGCCGATGGGGCCAGAGTGTTGACTGAGGTGTTGGTGAGTTTGGCGGGTTCGTAGTCCAACAAATTGATAAAGCGAGGGGAAACCGTGAATAACGCTGTGCTTTCGTCACCTGCTACGTTGCCGATGGATATGGAAAAGCGCTTGTATCGCAAGATCACTTGGCGGCTGATTCCATTTCTGATGTTTTGCTACGTGGCGGCGTACATTGATAGAGTGAATGTTGGGTTCGCAAAATTGCAGATGCTGGACGAGCTGGGCTTCAGCGAAACCGTCTATGGGCTAGGAGCGGGAATATTCTTTATCGGCTATTTCCTGTTCGAGGTACCTAGCAATCTGATCCTGCGTAAAGTCGGTGCGCGAGTCTGGATCGCGCGGATCATGCTCACCTGGGGGCTGATTTCTGCGGCCTTTGTGTGGGTCTCGACGCCGACGCAATACTACGTCCTGCGGTTTCTGCTCGGTGCTGCCGAGGCGGGGTTCTATCCCGGCGTGATTTACTACCTGATGTCTTGGTATCCGCCGAAGCGCCGCTCACAGATCATTGCGCTGTTCATGGTGGCGATCCCTGTGGCAGGCATCCTGGGCGGGCCGATTTCTGGTTGGATCATCTCGGCATTCCATCAAACCCATGGGTACTCGGGATGGCAGTGGATGTTCTTTCTCGAGGCGCTGCCGTCTATTGTGTTGGGAGTCGCGACGCTGTTTGTTCTGGATAGCAGTCCCGAGAAAGCGAAGTGGCTGACAACGTCAGAAAAGGCCCATATTGCCAAGGATCTGGAGGTGCCCAGCAATCTCCATGGACACGTGCTGTCGTCCGTGGCGCATATCTTTAAAGATCCCCGCATGCTGCTGCTGTCGTTGATTTATTTCTGCGTCATCATGGGCCAGTATGGGTTGACGTTCTGGATGCCGACGCTGATCAAGGCCTCGGGCGTTACTGGGGTCTTGAATATCGGCTTGCTTTCGGCGGTGCCTTATATGGTGGCGATCGTCGCCATGTTGAGTTTCGGACGCAGTTCCGACCGCACGGGTGAGCGTCGATGGCACGTCATTATTCCCATGCTCATGGGGGCAGTGGGGTATCTCATCGTTGCGATGTCCGGCAATCACGTGCCCATGGCGTTGATCGGGCTGTCGTTGGCCGCGGCAGGGGTTATCACACCGGGGCCATTATTCTGGGCATTACCTTCCGCGTTCCTGGTGGGCAGCGCTGCTGCCGCAGGGGTGGCGGCAATCAATGCATTCGCAGGATTGGCCGGCTTTGTCAGTCCCTATTTCATCGGATGGCTGCGCGATTTGACCCAGAGTTCCACGATCGCAATGTACATCTCTGCGGCCGTGCTATTGGTCGGCGCGATGTTGGTTTTGATGATTCCGGCAAAGCTCGTGAATCGCTGAATCAGGCGCACACAAAAAAAGGATGGGATTTTTCCTGCGGGTAAATCCCTGTCCGGCCTCCCACACGAAGCCCGGCGCTATCTGCAACAGCGGCTGGCCGGCTTCCACACCCCACCGGCGACAGCGCAAAACACCCGGGCGTAAATAATTTATGTAAAAATAATAACAATTCTTATTTTTATTCAATAAAATGCCGGCGTTGGCTGAGTCAGCCTGTCTTTGTTCTCGTATCGGGAAGCATAAGAACGTCATGCATTCATTTTTCCATCACGCGCATGGACGAGATGTTGGTCAGTCCAGGCGTTTCTGCACGCTTGCCGTGGCAATCCATTCGTCGTTTGTCCTTATGTCGCTTTCGGCGCAGGCCTACGCTCAGCAATCCACGACTGATGCCGCCACTTTACCTACAGTGACCGTGACGGGCGCGATCGATTCGGACCCGGCGAACACCCCGTTTGCGGGCGGGCAAGTCAATGTCGGCAGTGATCTCGGGCTGCTCGGCAGCACCGGCTTCATGGACACGCCGTTCAACCAGATCAGCTATACGTCGGAGTTGATCGAGCAACAACAGGCGCGCTCGCTTGCCGACCTGGTGGAAAATGATCCTTCTGTCCGCTTGGGCTCTGCGCGCACCAATATCCAGGAACAGTTCACGATCCGGGGGCTGAATTTCAACAGCCAGGACGTGGCCTTCAACGGTATGTACGGTTTGTCGCCATATTGGCGCGTGCCGCTGGAAATCGCCGAGAGCGTAGAGGTGTTGAAGGGGCCTTCCGCATTGCTGAGCGGCATGGCGCCGGGCGGCAACGTGGCTGGCGCCATCAATATCGTCCCGAAACGCGCCTATGACGATCCTCTGACACGCGTTACCGTCAATTATGTGTCCGACTCGCAGGTCGGCACGCATCTGGATATGGGACGGCGTTTCGGCGAAAACAAGGAATGGGGTATCCGGCTCAACGCCATGTATAGCGATGGCAGTACGACGATAGACAAGCAGAGCGAGAGAGACCACTTGATCTCGCTGGGCCTGGATTATCGGGGCGAGCGCTTGCGGGCGTCGTTCGATGTATTGAATCAAAAGCAGAAGATCGACAACGTGGTGCGTCAATTTGCGATCTCTCCGGGCCTCACCTCGATTCCCTCTGCACCGGATACGGATCTGAACTATCCCGGATATGGCCGCAGTATCGTCGAGGACACGATGGTGGCGGGACGGGTCGAGTATGACATCAACGACAATCTCTCGGTGCATGGCGCTATCGGCCGCCGCTACGACAAGATGGACGCCATTGCGGGCAATATCACCTTGCTGAACGAGCAGGGGGATTTCGTCTCCTCGCCTGCCTGGCAGATCATGAAGCCTGCGACCACCAGTATGGAATTCGGCGTGAACGGTCAATTCGAAACCGGCCCCGTCAAGCACAGGGTTGCGGCCAGTTTCTCGCGCCTGAACGACAGCGCGGATATAGGCTTTGTGTTTCCCTGGAGCGACGTGTACCTGAGCAATCTGTATTCGCCGACGTCTGCCAGCACTCCCAGCACTGATGGCATCAGTAATCCTACCGGTGCGTACCAGCGGGCTACCCTCACCAGCTACGCGTTGGCCGACACACTATCCATTCTGGATGATAGCGTTCAACTGACCGTCGGCGCACGTCGGCAATCGGTGGAAAACCAGACCTACGATGTTTTCACTCACGAGCCTTCTGGCGAGAAATACAAGGAGTTCGCGGTAACGCCGGTGGTGGGATTGTTGGTCAAACCCGTATCCAATCTGTCGCTCTACGCCAATTACATTGAGGGCTTGTCCTTGGGCGCATCGGCATTGCCACCCACCGTGACCACAGCCACGGCCTTGCCGCCGATGAAGACCAAGCAAATGGAGATCGGCGCCAAGTATGACTGGGGCACATTCGCGACGACGGTCAGCCTGTTTCAGATCAAGCGGCCCAGCGCAACGACCATGAACGGCTCGCTGTCCGAGAACGGCAAGCAGATCAACCGCGGTATCGAGTTCAACGCTTTCGGCGAAGTCGTGCGTGATGTGCGCGTGCTCGGGGGATTGACCTTGATGCGTGGAAAACTGGACAAAATGGCCGATGGTGTTTACGAAGGCAATGACGCGATTGGCGTGCCGCGTGTGCAGGCGTCGCTGGGCGTCGACTGGGACAATGTCCTGACCCCCGGATTTGGCGTGAACGCGCGCATGGTCTACACGGGTTCGCAATATGTCGATCAGGCCAACGATCTCAAGATCCCTTCCGCGACGCGCGTAGACGTGGGCGCGCGGTACAGGACCAAGATCGCTGGCAATGGCTTGACGTTGCGGTTGAACGTCGAGAATCTGTTCGACGAGTCGTACTGGGCGACCTCGAGTTCGACGAGCAACCTGGACACCGGCGGCTACCTGTACCTGGGTACCGGCCGTACGGTCTTGCTGTCGGCCACGATGGATTTCTAAATGCGCCTGAGTTCCTGGATCTTTATCCACAAGTGGACGAGTCTCGTCTGCACTCTGTTCTTGCTGATGCTTTGCCTGACTGGGCTGCCCTTGGTATTCACCGAGGAAATCGAGCATCTTTCAGGCGTGGCCGAGGCTCCGGAAATGCCTGAAGGAACTCCCAAGGCCAGCATGGACAGGATCGTCGAGAGCGCACTGGCGGCACAGCCGGGCAAGGTCGTGCGGTACATGTTCTGGGACGAGGACGAGCATCCCAATATGACCTTGGTATCCATGGCGAGCCGCATCGATGCGCCACCGGAGGAGTACTGGCTGGTCTCGCTGGACTCGCGCACGGCGCAGGTGCTGGATCAGCCGAATGACCGCGGGTTCATGCATGTCATGCTGCAATTGCACAAGGATATGTACGCCGGCTTGCCGGGCCAGTTGTTTCTAGGACTCATGGGGCTGATGTTCGTGGTGGCCATCGTGTCGGGCGTGGTGCTGTACAAGCATTTCATGCGAAAGCTCGACTTTGGCACGGTACGGCGGCTGAAAAGCAGCACCAAATGGCTCGATCTGCATAATCTGCTGGGCATCGTTACGGTCGTCTGGTTGACGGTGGTAGGAGTGACCGGCGTCATCAATACGCTGGATCCCATCGTGCTCGCGCTGTGGCAACGCGATCAGTTGACCGAGATGGTCGGACCCTACATGAATGAGCCGCCTCTGGAATCCAACGGCTCCGCACAGGCGGCGCTCGACACGGCGGGTAGAGCGGTCCCGGATATGAAAATCACATTGCTGGCTTTTCCCGGCACGGTGTTCGCGAGCCCGCACCACTACACCATTTTCATGAAAGGCAATACGCCGTTGACGTCCAAGCTATTGCGGCCGGTGCTGGTCGATGCCCAGACTGCCGTTCTGACTGACACCCGGGAAATGCCCTGGTACGTGAAAACGCTGTTCATATCACAGCCCTTGCATTTCGGCGATTATGGTGGTCTGCCGTTGAAGATCATCTGGGCGCTGCTCGATATTGTGGCCATCATTGTGCTGGGCAGCGGGGTGTACCTGTGGATCAGGAAGTACGCTCGCCGCAAGGAGGCCTCAGTTATTGTCCGGTCGTGAAATCATTCTCTCTATTGTGTCTCCCCCCAGCGTTGAATTAGGGGTAGGGAGGATCTCTTAAAGAAACAAGTTGTGGGGTGCCTATAGCAGGGTCAGTATCGACTCAGGGATGCCAATGATGTTCAACGCTCGCGTCTCTGATTCAGTCAACTCTCTGTGGCTTGTCACCTTCGTTACTGCAAGTGGCGGGATAGGTTCAGCTGAGTCTCTATCGGGGAGCGGGCGGTAATCGGATTGCGCGTCAGAAAACGGCGCATGCTTTATTTCTGAGTCGGGCTTCGGGGTACATATCGTTATTATTTCAGTTAAACGTGCATATAGATCGGGCGGTATGTTGCTGAAGTTGGATTGGGTGAGGCCATTCACCATCAGCATCGGCGGGATGTTGCTATCTTGATTGGGACCGTCCGGTGTTTTTACGTCTGCCCGCTGGCTTGCTTTATCTAGAACTGCACCGCCGAAATTCAGAATACCGCGAATGCGGTTCCCAAAGCCTGACGTACCCTTGGAAAACAACATGGCCTTGGTGTCATCAGGCAGAGCGTTGAAAATTTCACGCATTCTTTCGTATAAAAATTCTTGCTTGTCATCTGCACTTATGTGATTGGTACCGAATTGAGCGGTACGCTGCTCGTTTATGAACGCATGGATGCCGTTCAGCGTTTTTAGAAATGCGACAGGATCTTCGTTTCTGGCGGAATCTTCGATATCCATCCTGAGTTTCTGAACCAAAAAATCGGGCAATTTTTGCAGATCGTTGAAATCAGAAATGTCATTATTTCTGTAAATTTCCACGTTTCCGATGCTTAATTGGCATCCAAAGTGGCCGTTCATGTTTTCGTGTATATCGAACTTGAATTGATCTCTATACTCGGGAAGCGCCAACTCTCGGAGTTGCAGGAATTTTTCCAGGCGTTCATGCTCATTGATGCCGAATCCGATTTGAATGCTCGGCTCGTCATCGTCCATCTCGACTCCGTATTTATTGGCGTCGAAGATTCCGCTGCTCTTTAGCACGGCAATATCATCGAAGAGAGCTTTGATAGCATCTCGCTTTACGTTGCCTTTGAAGTAATCAATGATTCTGTCGATGAACCCCATCTGGGTTGCTTGTTCGATTTTCTCGGATCGAGCTATCAAGGCAATACGAGAGGCATTCAGAATGGAAATATCAGCCATGAGTACAGCTCCGCGACGCTCAGGATCAATCGAAAGGTGGTCAGGTAGGCATGCGTGCCGCCGGGACCCTGTGCGGTGTTAGTAACAGGTAGCTACTCATGGTTCCCTATGTTCTGATGCCTGACGACAACCCCATTCCGCCGTCATTTCAGTGACAGCAGCTTGGAGTATCGTTGCGCTCATATCCTTTTTTTGCCCATCGATTTTCCATGGCCACATCCAAGCGACTTTCCCAAACGCCGTCCGCCACCGCAGAATTTTCGCGGAGTTCGCCACAGGCCATGCTGGCGCGTATCCAGAGCCTGTTGCCGTCGATGGGCGCGGCGTCGCAGCGCATCGGCGAATTCGTCATCCGCCATCCTGCGGAAGTGGTTCACATGTCGGTCAGCGAAGTCGCTGAGCGCACGCAGTGCAGCGAAGGTAGCGTAGTGGGCTTTTGCAAGCTGCTGGGAGCCACCGGCTTTCAACAGCTGAAAATCGCACTGGCGCAGCAAATCGTGCAGCCTGTGCAATACATCCACGAGGATCTGGCCGCACAGGACACCCCCGCCCAGGTTGTCAGCAAGATTTTCCACAGCAATATCCAGACCTTGCAGGAAACCGAATCGGTGCTGGACGTGGAGGCACTGTCTGCCGCCGTGGAATTGATTCGCGGCGCCCGCCGTGTCGAGATCTATGGCATCGGCAGCTCGGCGGTCATCGCCCATGATGCCCACTACCGCATGTTGCGTATCGGCCTGCACGCGACGGCGATCACCGATTCGCATGTGCAGGCCATCAGCGCGTCGCTGACCGGGCCGGATGTGGCAGTGCTGACCATTTCCCATTCGGGCAGCACGCACGAGACGGTATTGGCGACACGGCTTGCCAAAGAGGCTGGGGCACGTACCGTGTGCATCACTAATTTCGGGAAATCGCCGATTCAGGAATATGCGGATGTGGTGCTGCACACGATATCGCGCGAGACCCGGTTTCGTACGGAGGCGATGACCAGCCGCCTGGCTCAGTTGGCCATCATTGACACGTTGATTGCCTGCCTGGCCTTGTCCGACTATGACAAGGCGGTTTCGACCTTGCGCAGTACCTTCGACGTGCTTTCGAACAAGCGTTACTGATAGTCGTTGCCGCTCGCAACATCGTCAGGCAGCACATGCCTGCGCGAGCATGCGGCCTCGAGCAGCCGCGCCACGTCCGGCGCATCGGCATGCGGCGCGTTGCCGACTAGCAGATAGCTGAGTCCCAAACGGGTCGCGCCTAGCGCGTCGGTACGCATGTTATCCCCGATGACGGTGATATCCGCCGGCGGCACATTGAGGCGGCGCAGCCCTTCTTGGAACAGCATTGCGGCAGGCTTGCCGAGGATGTTCGCACGCGTGCCGGGCACACAGGCCAGTAACGCCTGCAGCAATGCTCCAGTCTCGGGTATGACTGACCCATGAGGCCCAGGATGGGTGAGGTCGCCATTACTGACTATCAGGATGGCGCCGCATGTCAGCTCACGGGTCAGGGTCTGCAGGGTGGCGTAGTTAAAGCCGATGTCACGCGCCAGCAGCACGATGTCCGCATCCCGTGACACCACTGTCAGGCCCAGTTCCAATGCGCATGCTTGCAGACGCTCTGATCCGCACAGCATCAGCTTGCTGTGCGGATAGTGATGGGAGATATGGTGGACGGCCTGCTCTCCGGCCAGAACGAGGGCGCTTGGCTCGACCGGCAGGCCTAATGCCTGCAAGCGCGGCGCCAGGGTGGCGGCTGTGTCGGTCGAGTTATTGGAGACGATCACATAGCGCTCCGACCAGCGGGCCAGTAATTCCTGGGCGCCGGGAATGACTTCGTGCCCCCGGATCAGCGTGCCGTCCAGATCCAGGATCAGGCCTCGCGAGCGCTGCGTCCATGGGGGGGCGGTGCGTGGGCAATCCGGGAGAGTTGGCAGGGATGTGCTTGCAATGCAGATCATGGGCACAGATGGCGCACCTAGGCGCGAGTCGGGTTCGAGGATAGAGCACGAGGGCAGTCTTGGCTGCCCGAGGCCTGAAATTCTATATGAATAAAACTCAAAATTTAAATTTTTTAAATTGAGTATTTTTCATTTGTCTGTCATGTGATGCGCCTAATCTGCGTTTCGGAATCAGGACAGCTCTCACGGCACCCCATTGCGTTGCGGCTATCCAGGTCCGCAACGTTCCATAACCAGGAGTATTCATGACCCCGTACTTTGCACCGGGCCGCGCCCTTGTTGCGGCCATCGCTCTGAGCCTGACTCTGGCCGCCTGCGGCAGCGGCAATGACGATTCGGACGATGACACGGCATCGCCGCCTGATGTTGAGCAGCCCCAGCAGCCCGCACCGAAGCTGCGCTGCGCACCTTGACCTGACGTCCCGACCAACTCCACGCAAGAGCACCCCATGACCAAGATCTCCAACCCGCATTCCGCCGGCGTTTCCCCTGATCAGCCGGGACGCAGGCAGTTCTTTCGCACGTCGGCCAAGGCTGCCGGTGCGCTGTCCGCCATGGCATTGCTGCCGGCCTCGATCCAGCGCGCGCTCGCGATACCTGCTGCGGTCGACACAGGTACCATCAAAGACATCAAGCACGTTGTGATCCTGATGCAGGAGAACCGCTCATTCGACCACTACTTCGGCACGATGCGTGGTGTGCGGGGCTTTGGTGATCGCTTTCCGATTCCGTTGACCAACGGCAAGTCGGTATTTTTCCAGCCCAATCCCAGCGGTGGCCAGGAGATCCAGCCGTTTCATCGGGACTCCAGGACCGGCAATGCGCTGATCGGATCGGGTACACCGCACAACTTCCCTGACCAGCAAGCCGCGTGGAATCAAGGAAAGATGGATCGTTGGATTCAATTCAAGAATCAGGCGACGATGGGCTTTTTCATGCGCGAGGACATTCCGTTCCAGTTCGCGCTGGCCGACGCCTTTACGATTTGCGATGGCTATCACTGTTCCATCCTCACCGGCACGGATCCGAATCGGATTGTCTTCTGGTCGGGCGCCAATGCAAATCCCGCATTGCTGAAGCAGGGGATCAACAGTACGGACACGGACTCCGAACCCGTCAATTCACGCTGCTGGCCGAATCCGTCCAACTGGGTAGCAGGCCGGGCGCAGCAGGCGGACGGCTCTGGCCAGATCGACCCTGAGACGGGGGCCTACAACTACAAATACACGAACAGTGCTTTCAAGTGGGACACGTTGCCAGATCTGTTGGAGCGCGCCGGTGTGAGCTGGCACATCTATCAGAACATGAACAACAACTGGACCGGAGCGATGCATGGCTGCCTGGCATTCCAAAGTTTCCGCAGTGCACAGCCCGGCTCGCCAATCTATGAGCATGGTCTGACGGGAGGTCCCGACAAGGAGGACGGCGCGGTCAACTTCCTCGCCCAACTCAAGCAAGACGTATTGAATGGCACGCTGCCTGAGGTGTCCTGGGTGCTGCCTACACAAGATCTGGCCGAGCATCCCGGCAGCAAGGAAGGCGTTGCCGGTGCGGCCGATTTCGTCGCAGAAGTGCTGGACGCGCTGACGTCCAATCCCGATGTGTGGAGCAAGACCGCTGTCTTCGTCACCTTTGACGAGAATGACGGTTTCTTTGACCACCTGCCGATGCCCGCGGTGCCATCCTATGACGCTAACGGCAGCTTGATGGGCAAATCCACGGTGCCGCTGGAGGGGGAGTATTTCGACGCGTCTGTGGGCAATTATCTGTTGGCCGACGACACGACCAGTGGAAAGATTCGCCCATGGGGCCTGAGCTCGCGCGTACCGATGTATGTGCTGTCGCCATGGAGCAAAGGCGGGTGGGTCAACTCGGAAGTGTTCGACCATACCTCTGTGGGCCGGTTTCTGGAACAGCGTTTCGACATAACGGTAGACGCTATCAGTCCTTGGCACCGTGCGGTCTGCGGCGACCTGACTACGTGCTTTGATTTTGTCAGCCCGAACGACCCCGTTATGCCCAAGTTGCCCGACACGAGCAACTATCCTGCGATCAATGCAGCACAGCGGCTGCTGCCTACGACTACGGTGACGCAAGCCCCCGCTGTGCCGCAGCCGCTGTATCAGGAGACCGGCACTCGACTGTCACGAGCGCTGCCTTATGAACTGCACACCAGCGCGAGGGTCGGGCAGGATGGCGCCGTCGAGCTGCTGTTCAGCAATACCGGCAAGGTCGGGGCGGTGTTCCACGTCTATGACAAACGCAACCTGGACCTGATTCCCCGACGCTACACCGTCGAAGCAGGCAAGTCGCTGTCGGACACGTGGAACGGCGGCGATTACGATCTATGGGTCTATAGCACCAACGGTTTCGTGCGGACGTTCTCCGGCAATACGCGGCAAGGTGCTGCCCTGGAAGTACAAGTTTGCTATGAGCCCGCCGGCAGCGCGCTGTACGTGAAGGTGAGCAACCATGGTACGGCCGCGATGCAGGCCTCGCTGCGGGCCAATGCGTATCGCACGGACGGCCCGTGGAGCTTGTCCATTGAGCCAGGTGCGGTAGCCGAACATCACTGGTCCATCGCAGACAGTGGTAATTGGTATGACTTCAGCGTGGCCGCTGAGGGCTTTGAGCGGCGCTTCGCTGGCCGCATGGAGACCGGCAGCCATGGCGTGAGCGATCCCGCCATGGCGCTGCATCTCTGATCGTTGAACGTACGAACTGCCGGGCGCGTTTCAGGGGCGGGCCCGGCGGGTAGTTTGGCGCCTATTATTACCTTCTTTCCTACGAACGTAAGACTATCGCGCCGGCCATGAAATCCGTCCCTGTTGCCCCATCGCCCTCGCGCGATATCGATCTCGTTACGCTGCGTCTCTTCGTTGCCGCTCTGGAAGAGGGCAGTCTGGCGCGAGCCGCTGCGCGGGAGAACATTGTCCCGTCCGCCGTCAGCAAACGCATGTCCGAGTTGGAGGAAATCCTCGGTGTGCCTTTGCTCGAACGCGGTGTCAAAGGTGTCCAGGCCACCGTCGCTGGCGCGGCATTGGCGGTGCAGGCCAGGCTGCTTTTGCAGGGTATGGGCCGGATGCGAGCAGAGATGGCCGGTTTTGCCACAGGTGTGCGCGGCCAGATCCGCCTTGCTGTCAGCGTTGCTGCGTTATCCGGTGAACTGCCTGCGTATATTCAGTCCTTTCGCCGCACGCATCCGCAGATTGATCTCTCCTTATTGGAAGACACGACACAGGAAGCCTTTCGTGCCGTGCTGGAGGGTGCCGCCGACATCGCCGTTGGTTCGGATTTCGGGCACGAAGGCTTGCAGGTTTTTCCCTGGGAGCATTGCGTACTGGCCGCCGTCGTACCCGGCCAGCATCTGCTGGCTGACTATGACATTCTGGACTATGCGCAACTGTTGCCCTTCGAACAGATCGAGTTGAATCGCGAAAACGGCATCAGCGGTGTACTGGAACAAACGGCTCGCGAGGCTGGCGTCACTCGCCGGATCAGTGCCCGGGTCAGCGCGCATGAGACGATTTGCATGCTGGTGGCGCGAGGCCTGGGCGTGGCTGTGGTGCCACTCTATCTGCAGGCCCGGCATACCCACCTGGATATTCGATTTATTCCCCTGTCAGGCCCTTGGGCGAGCACGCCGGTCTGTATCGCCGTCAAGGACGCGAGCGCCTTGTCGCCCGCCGCCTGGGTGCTGTTGAACCATTTAGGCGTTCCTCACCCGGACTCGTAGCATGGGTGCCATTCAGGGCTATCCCGGATGTTCCGAAACGAGAATGCCCCCGTGCTGAAAGATTGCTACCCACGATGCGCCTGTCGCCATGATCATTAAAAAAATGATTCGTTGGCGGCGGCATGTTGATGGTTTCAGTTTGCCGCCTTGTGGTTGTTCAGCAGGCAAGCAGGAGACATCGATGACCGCAGCACCGGGGTCCGCTTTTATGGATCACGCCGAACTGCCGCTACGTGGCATTAAGGTATTGGAACTTTCTCACATGATCATGGGACCGGCCACGGGCTTGTCATTGGCTGATCTGGGCGCCGAGGTCATCAAGGTGGAGCCGATTGATGGCGATCGTACGCGCCGCTTGAAAGGATCCGGCATCGGGTATTTTCCGGTTTTCAATCGCAATAAGAAGAGCCTTTCGATCGACCTGAAACATCCCGAGGGTCAAGCCGTCGTTCGCCAACTGGCGCTACAGACCGACATGCTGGTGGAAAATTTTCGTGATGGCAGCCTGGCGCAATATGGGCTGGACTACGAGTCGCTGTCTGCCGAGAATCCGGGGCTGATTTACGTGTCGCTAAAGGGGTTTTTATCGGGCCCCTACAAGCATCGTACCGCGCTGGACGAGGTGGTGCAGATGATGGGCGGTCTGGCGTATATCAATGGCAGCACAGACTCGCCTCAGCGTGTGGCGCCCTCGGCCAATGACATTTTGGGCGGGACCTTTGGCGTCGTCGGCGCGCTGGCAGCGCTGCACGATCGCCATCGCACGGGACGTGGCAGACATGTGCGCTCGGGCCTGTTTGAGAACAATTTGCTGTTGGTTGCGCAGTTCATCGCGCAGTATCAACTGACAGGTCAGGCGCCGAAACCTTTCGGGTCGGAGCGCAAGCCGCCATGGGGGGTGTACGACATCTTTGACACGGCAGATGGCCGCGTGTTTGTAGCCGTCGTCAGCGATGCGCAATGGCGCAGTTTTTCGCAGAACTTCCTGCCTCCCGAATGGGCGGCCGATCCGCGGTTGGCCACTGCAGTGGATCGCGAGGCTGCGCGTTCCTGGTTGGTGCCAGGTGTTGCCGAGGTCCTGAAAAAATGGAAGACCGACGAGCTGTGCGAAGCATTGGAGGCCGCTCATTTGTCTTACGGACCTATACGGCAACCGCACGATCTGTTGGACGATGCACACTTGAAGGCCGGGGGGGCGCTGCTCAAAACGCAATTGCCAAATGGGGCAGAGGTGTCGACGGCCGCGTTGCCTATTGAGTTCGATGGACTGAAGGTAGGTAAACGTTCCGACCCGCCAGCGCAAGGTGGGGATACACAATCGATTCTGCAAGGGCTGGGGCTGGACGCCACGCGTATCGAGGCACTGCGCGCGGAGGGCGTGATTACTTGAGCGTGTTCTAGGGTTCGCGGGTGATAGAGGCGGATATATACCGCCGGGCAACCTGAGTTGTGCCATCCCTGGGGCTTTTTTCCTTTGGGTGGCTCGGCATCAAGAAAATCCACAACAAGGAGACATAGAAAATGATACGCAAACTGTTCGCTGCGGTAGCGATGGCGGCTGCTTGTATGGCGCATGCACAAGACTATCCCACCAAGCCGATACGCATCATCATCCCGTCCACGCCAGGCGGAGGCACTGACTATATCGGCCGTTTGATGGGGAACAAACTACACGAGCTGAATGGTTGGGATGTGGTGCCGGAAAACAAACCCGGTGCAGGGACGGCGTTGGGGTTGGCCGAGGCCGCACGCGCGCCGGCAGAGGGTTACGACCTCGTCATTGGTCAGTCGGACAACGTGACATTGATCCCCTTGTTGATGAAAGTCGCTTATGACCCGGTCAAAGATCTGGCGCCGGTTGCGTTGGTGGCCACGACGCCGATGGTTTTGTTGGTGTCGGATAAGTCTCAGTACAAGACCTTGCCGGAAGTGATTGCTGCGGCCAAGAAGAATCCTGGTTCGATTGCGTACGGCACGTCGGGCACCGGTGGTGGCGTGCATATCGCCATGGAGATGTTGCAGCATGAGGCTGGCTTCAAGATGCAACATGTGCCGTACAAGGGTTCGGCGCCGGCGTTGGCGGATTTGATGGGCGGGCATTTGCAGTTTGCCGGGTCGTCGATTTCATCGGCTGCGACCTTGATTCAATCGGGAAAAATACGGGCGTTGGCGGTGACGTCGCTAAAGCGCAATCCGGCCTTGCCCGATGTGCCGACAGTGGCCGAGTTGGGGTATCCGAATTTCAGCGTGGTAACGTTCTATGGCGTGCTGGCTCCTGCGAAAACGCCAACTTCCGTGGTGTCGCGATTGAACGAAGATTTCAACAAGCTCCTGGCGCGCAAAGATGTGAAGGATGCACTCGCGTCGCAAGGCCTGGAAACGAATCCCATGTCCAGCGCCGCGTTTGCCGAGTTGATTCAGGCGGACATCAGCAAAGCGCGCAAGACCATCGAGGATGCCGCGATCTCGGTGCAATAGGAGACAATACATGAACCAAGAAGTCAGACTCTGTGAGGTCGGACCGCGCGATGGCTTGCAGATGGCCAACGGCATGATGTCTGCAGACGATAAATTGCGCTGGATCAGGCAATTAGCCGATGCCGGACTGCGCGAGATCGAGGTGGGCAGTTTTGTGTCGCCCAAACTCGTGCCGCAGATGGCCGATACCGGTGTCGTGTTGCCAGAGGCGCTGGCTATTCAGGGACTGATGGTTTGTGCCTTGGCGTGCAATATGCGAGGAGCCATGGCGGCTTACGAGGCGGGGGCGCATGTGCTGGCGTTTCCTATCTCTGTGAGCGATACCCACAGTCATGCCAATGTGGGCAAGGGCACTGACGCGCAGGTAGACGTGATGGCTTCCATTGTCGAGTGGGTACGGAAACAAGCGCGGCCCATGCGTATCGATGCGGCGGTCGCAACGGCCTTTGGCTGTTCGTTGGAGGGCGTAGTGCCTGTAGCGCGCGTCGCAGCAGTGGCCGAGGCTGTCGCGCGTACCGGTGTAGACGAAATTGCGTTGGCAGATACCGTGGGCTATGCGCATCCTGCTCTGGTGCGCGATGCCGTGCGTGCCACGCAGGATGCGATAGGCACGAAGCTGAGCAAATTACATCTGCACGACACGATGGGGCTAGGCCTCGCGAATGTATTGGCCGGTCTGAACGAAGGCATCCGTGGTTTTGATTCCTGCCTGGGCGGATTGGGGGGATGCCCATTTGCGCCCGGGGCATCAGGCAATATCGTGACCGAGGACCTGGTGTTCATGCTGGAGAGCATGGGGTATCACACGGGAGTGGATTTACCTCGCTTGCTGGAGGCCAGAGCCATCCTGGCGCAGTCACTGCCGCAGGAGTCGTTACGCAGCGGAGTCGCCGCTGCGGGGATTCCTAAAACGTTTCAGGCGATACAACAGGATGCGCTGTAGCGGGCGGCGAAATTTGATCTGGGGTTCTGCAGAGCCGTCGATTTGGCAACCCCGGCTCTCGATTCGTTCAGCCGTGGCGTGCACTGTTCAACTGCGGCGGGTGCGAGTGCGTTCCGGTTGTTGGCGTTTGCGCATAAATCCAATCAGCAGTCCGACACCCAGCAGGACGGACGCTGCAGTACCGATGATCAGCCCCATTTGGGAGTCCTGCATCGCGCCGACGCTACGCGCCGTAATGAACCCGGGGGCCAGCATCAAAGGCAGCCAGACCACTGCGGACAAGACATTTGCCAGCTGAAAACGGGCGTGTTTCATGCCCATGATGCCCGCGACAGTCGGAATGGTCGAACGTATCGGCCCCAGGAAACGGCCGATCAGCACCGAGGCAAAACCGTAGCGCGAGAAAAACAGACGCGCGCGTGCCACGGCCGTGCGCTGCGTATTGAACGGCCAGCGACGCAACATGCTCGGGCCCAACCAGCGGCCCAAACCATACGATAGGGCGTCGCCCACGATCGCCCCTGCAATTCCCCAGGCCAATACATTCCACGGCGAGAGCGTACCCGCCCCGATCAGCCCACCTGTCAGCAGCATCAGTGCCGTGGCGGGGATGACCAGGCCCACGAGAATCAACGATTCGCCGAGCGTCAGCAAGAAAGTGATCGGCCCAGCCCACTCCTGGTTGGCTTGGATGAACTGCCCGATTTTGTCGATATAAGCGTCCATGCGGAGAAAATTAACGGTAGACGCGAGGCATGTTACCGCATGGTTTGAGACAAAGCACCGGGTTTTCCCGAAAGAAAACTGCGAGTGTTACAAAACCTATGTAGGCATCCCAATGGTGCCCTGCCGTGTGGGGGAAACGACGCCAGGGGTGGTCAATAATGTAAATATTGGCATCAGTGCACTGGTAACGTACCAGTGCGGCGGGCACTTGCCAGGGCCGAGAGGCCTATGCCAAGTCCCCGATTTCGCACCTCCACGTCTTGGCAGGTCTGGTTATCGGCCGCGTGTTTGCTGGGGTGTTTCGCCGAAAGCGCGACGGTACGCCTGCGAAAACTCGCCCAGGTGGGTAAAGCCGAAGCGTGTTGCGATTTCACTGATGTTGCTCGCATCATCGGCGTGCAACAAGGTCTGTCGGATCGATTGCAGGCGCTGCATACGCAGCCATTGCAATGGCGATTGTCCGCATTCACTCTGGAACAAGGCTTGCAAGCGCCTGGCTGACAGGCCGCAATGACTGGCGACCATGGCCACCGGCAGGCGTTCGCCCTGATGTTCAAGCATGTAGGCTTGCGCGCGTCGGATGGTCTGGGGCACGGAGGGCGGAGGTGCCGGCCAGAGGTGCTCTGCCATGCTGTGTGGTTGGTGCAGTAGCAAGGTGGTGGCCACCAGCATCTCGGTTTGGGCCAGCAAGGCCGCCTGGGTGGTGTTCTGATCCGGGCCCAGGCCCGAGCATCGCACCACCCATTGCAGCATAGGCTTCAGCGCCTGCCACCCAGCCGTATGCAAGGGCATGATCGCATCGAAGCAGATGTCGGGCGCTTGTTCTTGTCCCGTCAGACGTTGCCAGGCGTCGGCGATGGCCGAGCGGTCCAGACGCAGCAGGACTTGTTCGTAGTCGTGGCTGACTCTGAAGTAAAAGCGCCTGTCGGGGCTGATCAGGAAAGCTTTATTGGCCGAAACCTCTATGCGGCGTCCATCGAAATGAAACTCCGCGTGCCCCTGCGTGGGTAGCACGAGCAGGTAATAGCCGTCCAGGCCGTGACAATCGGGATCAATGCTGATGTCCGCCCCGTACCCATGCCTGCTCTTGAGCAACGACAGACGTCCGCAAGGAACCAGGTCCAGCCGGCTGTGGAGAATCCGCCCGCTGTTGACTTTCAGTCGATAGGAATTGAGTACCTGACCTATCTGTTGTCGCGCCTCATCGGGGTCTGCGGTATCGACGATCCGATACTGATCGAATGGCACCTGGGAAAATAGAGACGCGATCATCTGAGCTCACGTGTATTGGGGGGTTACATACTAATGGACAACGCTCGCGACGGGATAAAAAAGCGCGTTTTTCCGATAGTAAATGGCGTGAAACCGATAGACGCCCGCGGAGGCTGGCATAACCATAGCGCGCCGTGTATGCCTTAGCGGCATTTAGGGCAGGCAGCGCCGATTGCGGCGGTTGCCTCGTGTTAATCACCCGTGTTGTTTTTCCTAGTAAGAGGCTCTCATGAAAGGCAAGACAAAGCGCGCCACGCTGCGTATTTCGATGTCGCAACCCAGTGCCCACGTTTCACGCAAATGTGCGAACTCGCCGGTGAAATCGCCGAAGGTGAGTCCATTCGTTTTAAGCTGCCTGACCTTTGCTTCGTACGGTCCGATGCTGCAACGCTACCGTGCGACCCGGACCCCGATTTTCTCGTCGATATGGTGGAGGCGGGCAGTGCTCATGCAAAGCAAGCGCCGGCGGGCTAATGGCGCGATGCGATAAAAAGTACGTAGTCGGATACCCGAGGATGTGAACCGATAGACGGCTCGGAGGGCAGGGCAGGCATGGCCCTAACGCGCTGTCTATCCCGCGCGCAACGAGTGCGGAACGCCTTCAAGTCCTACACCAGGCAGATTTGTCCAAGTGCTTGATTTTATTATTGGTGCACCCAGCCGGAATCGAACCGGCACGCCTTGCGGCGAGGGATTTTAAGTCCCTTGCGTCTACCAATTTCGCCATGGGTGCACGCATTTTGGCGGAAGCGGTGAGATTCGAACTCACGAACGGTTGCCCGTTGCCGGTTTTCAAGACCGGTGCAATCGACCACTCTGCCACGCTTCCTGCTTTGCAGCTGCGGATGATACCGCAGCTTGAAAGTCCAAGCTGCGGACATTAATGCCGCGCAAGCAGTTTGGAACTTCCGTAAAGGGCGCAATAATAATCTATTTAATCGAGGAGGCGTGTGATGCGAGCCATAGAAATATCTCAACCCGGTGGCCCAGAGGTGCTAGTCCCGGTTGATCGCCCGGTGCCGGAGCCCGGCGCGGGCGAGGTATTGATCAAGGTTGCTGCGGCTGGCGTCAATCGCCCCGACGTGTTCCAACGCAAAGGCAACTACGCGCCGCCACCGGGGGCGTCGGACCTGCCGGGCCTGGAGGTTGCAGGTGAAATCGTGGGTGGCGACGCGGCTGCTGGCGGATTTGCGATCGGCGACAAAGTCTGCGCGCTGGTCGCAGGCGGCGGCTATGCCGAATATTGCGTGGCTCCGGCGGTGCAGTGCCTGCCTATCCCCAAGGGGCTGTCCGAGATCGAGGCCGCCGGCCTGCCTGAGACCTATTTCACCGTGTGGAGCAACGTGTTTGACCGCGGCGCGCTGCAGGAGGGCGAGTCGCTGCTGGTGCATGGCGGTGCGAGCGGCATCGGCACTACGGCGATCCAGCTGGCGCGCGCGATGGGCAATCCTGTCTACGCCACGGTAGGCAGCGACGATCGTGCCCGTGCGGTCGAGGCGCTGGGGGCTGCGCGCGGTATCAACTACAAAACAGAGGACTTCGTAGAAGTCGTTCGTAATGCGACGAATGGCGCAGGCGTCAACGTGATCCTCGATATGGTGGCAGGTGATTACATCAATCGCGACATGAAGTGTCTGGCCGATGATGGCCGCATCGTGGTGATTGCCTTGCTGGGCGGGGCACGTAGCGAAGTCGACGGCAACCAGATCCTGCGTCGCCGACTGACCTTGACCGGTTCCACGCTGCGTCCGCGCCCCGTGGCATTCAAGGGTGCTATTGCCAAATCCCTGCGCGAGCGCGCCTGGCCTCTGCTGGAGCAGGGCAGTATCAAGCCCATCGTGCACGCCACCTTCCCCCTGGAGCAGGCCTCTGCCGCCCATGCCATGATGGAAGCCGGAGAGAACATCGGCAAAATTATCCTGACGGTGTAACGTTCGCTTTCACAGGGCAGCGTAATTTCCGGTAAACAGGATACAATCTTGGGTTTGACCCGGATTTTGTCCGGGTTGCCCTTATCCCGATTTTGCGCCATGACCACTGTTGAGAACCGCGCCCGTCTCGTGCTGGGCAACTGGAAGATGCACGGCAACCTGGCCGAGAACGCCGCACTGCTCGAGGCCCTGCGTGCAGCCGACCCGGCTTCGCACTGCGAAATTGGCGTGTGCGTGCCGTTCCCGTACTTGGCTCAGGCGGCTTCCGTCCTGACCGGCAGCGCAGTATCCTGGGGTGCGCAAGACATCAGCGCGCACGCCAAGGGCGCCTACACGGGCGAAGTCTCCGGCCCCATGCTGAAAGACTTCGGTTGCCGTCTGGCGCTGGCGGGCCATTCCGAGCGCCGCACTTTGCACGGTGAAACCGACCAAGTCGTTGCCGACAAGGCGCGCGCCGCCTTGGACGCCGGCCTGACGCCGGTGGTGTGCGTCGGCGAGTCGCTGGCCGACCGCGAGGGCGGCAATACGCTGGGTGTGATCGAGCGTCAGCTCGAGCCGATCCTGGCGCTGGGCGTCGATGCCTTGTCGCGTATGGTGCTGGCCTATGAGCCCGTATGGGCCATCGGCACGGGCCTGAGCGCTACTCCCGAACAGGCCCAGGAAGTCCACGGCGCGATTCGCATCGCCCTGCGTGGTCTGGGGGCTGGGCAGGTCCGTGTGCTGTACGGCGGCAGCGTCAAGGCCGCCAATGCAGCCACCTTGTTTGCTATGCCGGACATCGATGGCGCGCTGGTTGGTGGCGCTTCGTTGGTGGCCGAAGAATTCCTGCGCATTGCCGCAGCCTAAGTTTCCGGAGTCTCTTTAATGTCTTTGACACTCACCATCTTGCTGGTCGTGCAGGTGCTGTCCGCCCTGGCGATCATTGTCCTGGTCCTGCTGCAGCAGGGCAAGGGCGCCGACATGGGTTCGGCTTTCGGCAGCGGATCTGCCGGCAGCCTGTTCGGCGCCACCGGGGCGGCCAACTTTCTATCGCGCACGACCAAGTGGGCGGCCGTGGTGTTCTTTGCCACGACCTTGGGCCTGGCCTATGTGAGCCACAAGGGCTCATCGTCGCCGAGTGCTGTCGACTCCGGCGTGATGCAGAACTTCCCGGCTGATCGTTCCGTCCCGCAAGTTCCGGGCTCGAACAACGGCTCGTCCGTACCGCAGTCGTCTGCGCCGGCACAACCGGACGCGTCCGTGCCGTCCGTCCCGGCCACCCCGGGTACTGCGCAGCCTCAGTCTGCACCGGCTGCTGACGTGCCTGCTGCGCCTGCCGACAAGCCCGCGGCCGAGACGCCGGCTCCTGCAGCGCAAACGCCCGCTGAAAACAAGCCCGAGGCTGAAAAGCCTGCTGCACCGGCGCCTGCTGAAGAGCCTGCCAAGCCTGCACAACCCGCAGAGCAAAAGCCCGCTCAATAATGCGCGACCATCGATGCCTCAACCCATTGGCTGAGGCATCGAATTCATGCTAGAATGCCGGACTTTTCTGGGATGGTTACATACCTTTCCGGGATTAGGTAAGCCGACGTGGTGGAATTGGTAGACACGCTATCTTGAGGGGGTAGTGGCGAAAGCTGTGCGAGTTCGAGTCTCGCCGTCGGCACCAAGACATAAAATCAGGCCGTTTCACAACGACTGATAAAGTACCGGAAACCCGCATGAACATTAGTGTTCTGCGGGTTTTTTGCGTTCAGGACGTCTCGCTGGGTTTCGCTAAATCCCGCGCTTTTTGGTATGCGTTTTGGTATGTTAAAACTTACATACCATAGGATTGCCCATTTAGAGACCCTACATGCCAAAAATGCCTGCGCAATTGACTGATCTGGCTGCGCGCAAGGCCAAACTAAAAGACACTGTCTATACGCTGCCCTCAGGGCGAGGGTTGTTTTTGCTCGTCCAGCCGACTGGTATCAAACAATGGATGGTCAGGTTTCAAACGCTCGAGGGCAAGCGCGGCAATCGAATTGTGGGTGTCTATCCGGATATGGGTGTTGCTGATGCCCGTACTGCAGCGGACCAGCTTCATCAGCGGGTCCGTATGGGCGAGTCTCCGGAAGGCATGCGTGATAGGAGGCGAGCTGAAAGGCTCTCCAAGACGGAAGAAGAGGTTGCAGCGGCGCTACTCATTGAAGACGCGCGGAGCCATTCCTTTACTGTGTTATCTGACGCCTGGCTGGAACATCGGAAACTAGGTTGGGCACCCGCGACTTACCGCAAGTCAACGTTCATCGTGCAGAAGCGCTTACAGCCGTTACTAGGGCAATCTGACATGCGCACACTCACTACCAAGAATGTCGTCCCTGTTCTCGTCAGTCTAGCTGCAGAAACACCTTCTATTGCCATCAAGGCGCGCCAGTGCCTCAACGGCATTATCGACTATTGCATTGTGCGTGGTATCCGTGGTGACGATCAGCTTTTGAGGCTGCAGCGCGCTTTGCCTCGGCATCGAGGTAGTCATATCCCCGCTATCACGAAAATCCAGGGAGTTGGGCGGCTTATGCGGACCGTGCTCGGGTATGAGGGCAGGGTGGTCCGTGGTGGGCTATTGCTCGCTGCTTACACTGCCTGCCGTCCTGGTGTCGTCGCTTCCGCTCGTTGGTCTGAAATGGATCTGGAGCGTGCTGAATGGTGTATTCCTGCTGAAAAAATGAAAACTCGCATAGAGCATGTGGTCAGCTTGCCGAAGCAGGCTGTAGAGATGCTGACCGAGATGTCTCAGTATGGCGGCGGCGACTATGTATTCCCCGGTGTTGGAAAGCGAGGCAATCCGCACTTGCATCGGGACGCATTGAGCAAAGCGCTACGAGATATGGGGTTTCAGGGGCAGCATGCGACACATGGCTTTAGGGCTATGCTGCGCACAGTGGCAAGGGAGCGCCTAAAAATTGATATCGACGTGTTGGAGGCCCAACTGGCGCATGCTAAAGCCGACGAAATCCAGGCTGCGTACGACCGCGCCCGCTTTGAGGACGAAAGACGCATTGTGATGCAGGTTTGGGCAGACTTTTTACACGAACAAGCTGACTCAGCCACTGTGCTGCAAATGAAGCGTGCCTAGTGCGCCGGATCGCGTCAATACGCTAGAGCTTTATTGCGTTCGATGAGAGCATGCACGCTTGCAGCAGTGATTCCGCTGGAGCGCTTTCCGATCTTGATTAGCACCAACTGGCCTTCGTTCACAAGCCGATAAATCGTCGATCTAGAAACCCCAAGTTTTGTTTCGGCAGTATGTATACGATAAAGAAGTGCTTGTTCCGACGCTTGTGGTGCATCGTTTCTGCCTAATGAGTCGTCGGCAGGCTGTTGCTGGGCATGTTGCTGCATTTCGTCCTCCGTTAAACCTTGGGAAGCACCCTGGGGAATTGGATCCAAGGGGCTTTCCAAAGCCGGCGCAGCTAGCGCCGTGGTATCTGATCCGCCAAGATGTCGCGATGGGGAACAGTTGCTTGGATCGTCTTCAGTAGAGCCCGCCGCTGATCCACTATCGTGGTTCGTCGGGGTGCTGAAAGCTGCGGTCTTTGCCGCTGTCATCGACGGATTACGCGCCATCTATCGAATGTGGCCTGCCTTTGGCAGTACCGGCGTCCGTTGTCACGGATCATCATTTACATCCCCCCGGCTTATGCCAGTCGCTACCGGCCCAAGAGAGAAATGATTTTTCGCCTGCTTTACTCCTACCCAGGCGCTTATCGCCCCACATGATGCTGGCAATACGGGTAGCCGCGCACTCGCACCGCCTGTTGCTGGCAGGGCGCGGTATTTATCGGTGTTGTGTTGTTAAAGAGCAGGCTTGTTGCAATCATTACGTATCTAATAATTCCAGTCAATATATAAGTAATAAAAATTAGGCATATAGAAGAGCCGAAAACGTAGAAAACAAAAAAACACGCTTTGGATTGGCACAAAAAGAAACGCCCCGGTTCACTGTGGAACGCAGGGCGCTTCGGGTATTTTTGTTGTTTTCTTTTGTATCCTGAGTGATGGCTAAGGGCTTCACCCAACAGACTGCTTAGTTGATGCTTAATCGTGGCCTTGGGTGCGTTTGGCTTGTTGGTCGATCTTCATCTTTATGTAGTCACCGATATCTTCCAAAACAGGAGCAGGCAGTTCTACCACTGTATATCGAGGGGTTTCCGGCCATGGCCATTCCATTTCGAACATCTCTCCCTCACCGGTGACAAGCCATTCAGCACGGACGTGAAGGGCTGCAGCAATCCAGACAATATGACGCGACGATTCATTGCGACCGTTTTCAATATGGGCAATGGCGCTTTGGCTTAGCGGGGGATCGAGCAGGTTGGCCAATGCTTCTTGAGATAGCTCGCGTTTCTTACGCGCGACAAGTAAGCGTTCGCCAATGCTGCTTATAGGACTCGGCGTCATGAGATTCTTCAATTGATGGATTCATTATGAGTAAAATGTAAATGTATATGTAATAAAAAAACAGTACTTAACTAATAAAATTGATCACTATCTTATTAGATAAGTACTCGATATAGGCTATTGTGGCATTTAATGATACGGAGTGAGAGGCAAGAATTGTCAAACGTATGGCTACTCACTTGCCAGTGGTTGTATCATTTTTTGATAGTAAGGACGCAAATTTCTAACCGAGACAACTCGGATATAAGCATGCGTGGGCTATACGCAGCGCGAGGATGTGGCGAGTAGGTAAGAACCTATGGACTAGAATTTTCGGCGATGGATACTGATTCTCAACAGCCAGCTATTGGCAAGCGAATTTCGAATTCAGTGGCTTGAACGGTGGAGCTTGCGTGGATCTCGCCGCTATGGGCCTCAACAATAGATTTCGCTATCGCCAATCCAAGACCTGCCCCCTCTGCGCCGCGCTTGCGTGAAGCATCAGTCCGGTAAAACCTTTCAAAGATCCGACTAAGGTGTTCGGCGCGAATAATCGGCCCCGGATTTTTGACTCTTACTACCGCCGCTTTTTTGGCCAACTTAAGTGTAACGATGACCGCCTGCCCTGTCGGCGTATAGCGAATAGCGTTGGACAACACGTTGCTCAATGCTCGGCGAATCATCAGCCTATCTCCTAGGATGCACACGTGCTCGCCGATGAGTTCTAATGCCACGTCGCGCTCTTCGGCCCAAGCGCCAAAATAATCGAAGAGATTGCGTATCTCGGTCGCAAGGTCGATCTTGACGAGCTCCGGCTTAAGCAGGTCGTTGTCTGCCTGTGCTAGAAACAACATATCGCCGACCATCTTGGCCATGCGCTCATACTCTTCGAGGTTGGAGTATAGGATTTCGCGATACTGCTCAACGCCGCGGGACTGGGACAGTGCCACCTCGGTCTGGGTTTTCAGGTTTGTAATGGGGGTGCGCAGCTCATGCGCAATATCGCCCGAAAAGTCTGATAGACGACGAAAGACTGCCTCAAGCCGATCAAGCATTTCATTAAAGGACGTGGCCAGCTCGGCCAGCTCAGCAGGCACATCACTGAGTTGAAGTCGTATATGCAATTGATCGGATCGGATTCTTCTGATTTCGCGACTAATGCGTCGTATCGGTGCATGGCCTTGATGTACTGCCAGCCATGTGGCCAAAATCGCAATAAGGCACGCAGCAATAGTGATGATTCGAAGATAAGTGCGAAAGCTTTCCAGATAATGCAGGTGGAAATTGATTCCGGTCGCGACTGTGATCGTCAACATATCCTCCCCCGGCGAGCCGTCTGGGGAGGCCCTTAGGACAGCACCTCGAAACGTCTGCCCATGGTCTTTCCATATGCCAACTGTGTCGATAGTAATTTTCTTTACAGGCTTAGCGATCCTGGCAAACCGGTCCAGATTGGAGCCGGGTGTGGCATAAATCTCAGCGCCATCGCCAGAAGAAATACGGTATTCAGCGTTATGGTGGCCGGATGCTGCATTAGCAAAGCGCTCGCTAAGTTCTGCGGGAGCAATGTTTGTTGGTCGTGTCGCCAGTGTGTGCGATAACGCTTGTACGACAGCATTGAGTTCGTCAACATCCTGCTGGATAAAGTGATTGTTGATCGATCGCTCAACGATCCACCCAAAAGTGAGCAGGACGACCGTGATGACTGCCCCAATCGAGACAGTAAGTCGTACTGCCAGTGACGGCGGACGTCGCTCCATTTTTTAACCTGCGTGAGTTACGTCGAGCATATAACCCATGCCACGCACCGTGTGGATGAGCTTGGGTTCATAGTCGTCGTCAATCTTGGCACGTAAGCGCCGAATCGCGACATCGATCACATTGGTATCGCTGTCGAAGTTCATATCCCAAACCTGGGAAGCGATTAATGAACGTGGCAGCACTTCACCTTGGCGACGTACCAAGAGCTCGAGCAACGCAAATTCTTTGTTCGTTAGATTAATGCGAATGTTTTGTCGCTGAGCACGGCGTCGGGGAATATCGAGCACGAGATCGGCTACTTGTAATTGGTCTTGAAAGGCCGGGGCGGCGCCGCGTCGCAACAAAGTGCGAACTCGAGCCAGAAGTTCAGAAAACGCGAACGGTTTAACGAGGTAGTCGTCTGCACCCATTTCCAGTCCCTTCACCCTGTCCTCCACGCTATCGCGTGCAGTGAGAAAAAGCACTGGCGTTGACGACTTGGCATCCCGCAATGCCTGCACGATGCGCCAGCCATCGACGTCCGGCAGCATGACATCAAGAACAATTAGATCGTAGGAACCCGTCAGCGCAAGGTGATGGCCGTCCAAACCGGTGCGTGCGAGATCCACGACAAAGCCGGCCTCCACGAGTCCTTGGCGAACATAATCACCGGTTTTGGCTTCGTCTTCGACAACGAGCAACTTCATGGGGATTACTCCTGTAAGTCCCTTGGACCCGCTATAGAACGAGACGGGTGCGCCTATCGTCTGAACTTTAGTGCGACGGCGCTGACCTCAACATGACGGCAGGATTACAAAATTGTAAGGTGCGGCGGAATTTGTGCGGATAGCGTACTGAACACACCAAGAGTGCCACGTTTGGAAGCAAGATCGTGCCCTTGCGGCATTGTAGTTGCTGGCATCGAGAGCGTGGCACCGTAGGACGGGCCACGTGAGTTCCAAACTTGAACCTCCTTGGAGATCGACATGTCCCATGAAAAGTTTCAATCTTGCATTGACGCATGTTTTGCCTGCGCTACGCAGTGCGACCACTGCGCCGTATCCTGCCTCTCGGAACAAGACGTCAAAAGCATGGCTCGGTGCATAAAGTTGGATATGGATTGCGCCCAAATTTGCCGATTGTCAGCAAGTTATATGGCCAGGGGAAGTGAATTTGCTCAAGCGCTTTGTCGCCTTTGCGCAGAGGTTTGCCAATCGTGCGCAGATGAATGCGCCAATCACCAAATGGACCACTGCCAGCGCTGTGCGCAGGCTTGTCGCCAGTGTGCTGACGAATGCAGGCGAATGGCGTAGAGAGACTGACCGACCGTACGCCACATTCCAACAAATCGACCTAGGACTTTATACATGTAGCAACAAATCTCTCGTTTTCTGAAGGCTTTCCTAAAGATGACAGAGATGTAATGCCGGCGCAATCTATCTGACAGCCACGGATCGCTACAGTAGCCTCGTCGCCAGGTTGGGGCGTGGCGTCCTAGCGAACATCAAGCATAAGGAGTGCCAGCAAATGAAGTGCGATATGAAAACGATGAGATACCACTTTAATGCTTGAGCAGGTCATGGAAAGCAAATTCACACGGATACTCGTCCAATCGTTGGCCGCAATCGGCCTGCTGGCTGTTCTGGGCTTCATTTTTATGAGCATTATGATGTTCTGGATGATGAGTAGTTGAAGTGAAATCTATCCGTTTTTGATGGTCATGTTTTTGCTGGTGCTGGCGCTGGCATGGCTACCTAGCGTTAGTAATGCTCAGCTTTCCGCGATGCCAGCCGGTTCTGTGGGTACTGCAGTGCTAGCTTCTACTTCTTCGGACCGAGGGCTAGTCGATTCTCTGCGCGAGTGGTTTGGTAGCGGCAGTTCTGACCCGAAGCTGCTGCCGCCCGACGAAGCGTTCGAGTCCTTCGCTTGGATTACAGAAAAATAATGGAGCCGTCATGGGTGCAACAGCTCCACATGATTAACGTGACTACATGCCGCCTTGTCGCGTCATTCGGGTTTGCGCACGCAGTTACCAGAACGACTTAATACAGACCCTTCAAAGCTAACGAAAAAGTAATACAGCTGTTGGATTGGAGTCAGGTGGCCCCTGCCAGAATTGTTCCTACGCATCCCGGCATCAAGGACGCACATCGGTTACCCGCTTGTACAAACGACTTGCCGAGTTTAGA
>NZ_BAAGVF010000011.1:0-23433 GCF_054781015.1 Bordetella muralis
CTTCGCTATCCGTGAAGGCGGCCGTACCGTCGGCGCCGGCGTCGTCGCCAAGATCATCGCCTAAGGTCTGCAGTATTCAGTACCGGGAAGCTGGCCCTTTTGGGCCCGCTTCCCATGTTTGTCAAAAAAGTAGTACTATGTATGGTTCCGCAAGTTGCCATGCATCACTCGCAAGAGTCTAGGGGTATAGCTCAATTGGCAGAGCGTCGGTCTCCAAAACCGAAGGTTGTAGGTTCGATTCCTACTGCCCCTGCCACGTTTGCAGTCATTCGTGACCAACTTGGCCCTGTTTGTTTCAACCCCGCTCGCTCTTAAATTCGCCGGGAGATCACCGCCAGTCGCGCATTACGGCCGGCTCGCGTCGCAAAATGTCTAATACCAGCGTAGAAACCGTAACCAGTACCGCCGACCGCATCAAGCTTGGGTTGGCTGTTCTCGTTATCATTGCTGGCATCGTGGGCTTCTCGGTGCTGAGTGCACAGCCTATGGTCGCCCGTATCGGCGTATTTGTCGGGGGATTGGTGATCGCCGCTGTGATCGCCTGGTTCAGTGAGCCTGGTCGCCGCACCCTCAGTTTCGCCAGCGAGTCCTTCAACGAAGCCAAACGGGTTACGTGGCCTTCGCGCAAGGAAACCACCCAGATGACAGGCATCGTGTTTGCCTTTGTCGCGGTGATGGGATTGTTGATGTGGGTGCTCGACAAGGGCATCGAATGGATACTCTACGGCCTGTTGCTGGGCTGGAAATAAGGACGCCAAATGAGTAAGCGCTGGTATGTCGTCCATGTGTATTCAGGCATGGAAAAAAGCGTCCACAAAGCCTTGAACGAGCGCATTGAGCGCGCGGGCTTGCAGACGTCGTTTGGCCGTATTTTGGTGCCTTCGGAAGAAGTCGTCGAAGTCAAAGGTGGTCAGAAATCGATCACCGAGCGTCGCATTTTCCCGGGCTATGTCCTGGTCGAGATGGACCTCACCGACGAAACCTGGCACTTGGTGAAAAACACCAACCGCGTCACCGGATTTTTGGGTGGCTCGGGCAATCGTCCCACGCCGATTTCTGAAAAAGAAGTCGAAAAGATCCTCTCCCAGATGGAAGAGGGCGTCGAGAAACCCCGCCCCAAGATTCTGTTCGAGGTTGGCGAGATGGTTCGCGTGAAAGAAGGTCCGTTTGCGGACTTCAACGGCAACGTCGAAGAAGTCAACTACGAAAAGAGCAAAGTCCGTGTGTCCGTCACCATTTTTGGTCGCGCGACGCCTGTCGAACTCGATTTCAGCCAGGTCGAAAAGACCTGATTTTTAACCCCGGGGAGCCCGCCGCCAATGGTGGCAGGCGTTTGAACCCGTAAGGAGCAAAGCATGGCGAAGAAGATCGTCGGCTTTATCAAGCTGCAAGTCCCAGCTGGTAAGGCTAACCCCTCCCCCCCGATTGGCCCGGCTCTGGGTCAGCGTGGCCTGAACATCATGGAATTCTGCAAGGCGTTCAACGCCAAGACCCAAGGCATGGAGCCCGGTCTGCCGATTCCGGTGGTGATCACCGCTTTCGCCGACAAGAGCTTCACCTTCATCATGAAGACCCCGCCTGCGACGGTCCTCATCAAGAAGGCTGCTGGCGTTCAAAAGGGCTCGTCCAAGCCCCATACCGACAAGGTCGGTACGCTGACGCGCGCCCAGGCTGAAGAAATCGCCAAGACCAAGGAACCCGATCTGACCGCGGCCGACCTGGAAGCCGCCGTTCGCACGATCGCTGGTAGCGCCCGCAGCATGGGCATCACGGTTGAAGGGGTCTAATCATGGCAAAACTGTCCAAACGCGCCGCTGCTATCGCTCAAAAGATCGATCGCACCAAGCTGTATCCCGTCAGCGAAGCCCTGACCCTGGTCAAGGAAACCGCTACCGCCAAGTTCGATGAGTCCATCGACGTGGCTGTTCAATTGGGTATCGACCCCAAGAAATCGGACCAATTGGTACGTGGTTCGGTGGTATTGCCCGCTGGCACCGGCAAGTCCGTGCGCGTCGCCGTGTTCGCCCAAGGCGACAAGGCCGAAGCCGCCCGCGCTGCTGGCGCTGACATCGTGGGCCTGGACGACCTGGCCGAGCGCATCAAAGGTGGCCAGATCGATTTTGACGTGGTCATCGCTTCGCCCGACACGATGCGTGTCGTGGGTGCCCTGGGCCAAGTCCTGGGTCCCCGTGGCTTGATGCCCAACCCCAAGGTCGGCACCGTGACGCCTGACGTCGCCACCGCCGTGAAAAACGCCAAGGCCGGTCAGGTTCAGTACCGTACCGACAAGGCTGGCATCATTCACGCCACCATCGGCCGCGCCTCGTTCGGCGTGGAACAGTTGCAATCCAACTTGGCTGCTCTGGTCGACGCCCTGCAAAAGGCTCGCCCCGCTGCCGCCAAGGGTATTTACCTGCGCAAGCTCGCCGTTTCGTCCACCATGGGCGGCGGTGCTCGCGTGGAAGTAGCTTCGCTCGCAGCCTAATCGCTGCTGGCATAACGTACTTTGGGCCGCATCCGGCAATTTTGCTGGATGCTGCTGTCAAAGACCGCTGGAGCAGGACACGGCAGCTGTACCGTCGATGTCCTGCTTAATCCCAGAGCTAACGAGTCTGGATCCAGCGTAGACGGCGTCCCCAGGAAGATTTCTTTACCCGAAGAACTCAACCAGGCGCCGCATTCGGTTGACGCGTAAGGCCATAAGGCCCCAGGCGTCTTTTGATGGAGTGTTCAAACCGTGAGTCTCAATCGTCAAGAGAAAGCGGTAGTAATCGAGGAAGTCTCGGCCGCTGTTGCCAAGGCCCAATCGATTGTTATCGCCGAGTATCGTGGTCTGGACGTCGCCTCTGTCACCGTACTGCGCAAAACTGCGCGTGAATCGGGCGTTTACCTGCGTGTTCTGAAAAACACGCTGGCCCGTCGTGCTGTTTCCGGCACGGCTTTCGAGCCGTTGTCCGAACAGCTGACCGGTCCGCTGATCTATGGTATCAGCGAAGATCCGGTATCGGCGGCCAAGGTCCTCGCTGGTTTCGCGAAAAGCAACGACAAGCTGGTCATCAAGGCGGGCGCATTGCCCAACAACTTGCTGAACCAAGACGGCGTGAAGGCTTTGGCCACCATGCCTTCGCGCGAAGAGTTGCTCTCGAAACTGCTGGGCACCATGCAAGCCCCGATCGCGCAATTCGTGCGTACGCTCAACGAAGTTCCGACCAAGTTCGCCCGTGGCCTCGCCGCTGTGCGCGATCAAAAGGCGGCGGCGTAAGCCTCCCCTTACGGAATTCGCTGAACGACCGAGCGACAACCAACCTGGCATTTATCCAATTTTGGAGTTCTGAAAAATGGCACTTAACAAAGCTGAAATCCTTGACGCCATCGCTGGCATGACCGTGCTCGAATTGTCCGAGCTGATCAAGGAAATGGAAGAGAAGTTTGGCGTGTCGGCTGCTGCCGCCGCTGTGGCTGTGGCTGCTCCCGCTGCTGGTGGCGCTGCTGCCGCTGCTGAAGAGCAAACCGAATTCACCGTTGTGCTGGCTGAAGCCGGCGCCAACAAGGTGAGCGTCATCAAGGCCGTCCGTGAATTGACCGGCCTGGGTCTGAAGGAAGCCAAAGACCTGGTCGACGGCGCTCCGAAGCCCGTCAAGGAAGGCATCGCCAAGGCTGACGCCGAAGCCGCCAAGAAGAAGCTGGAAGAAGCTGGCGCCAAGGTCGAAGTCAAGTAAGACCTTGCGTCAACTGCCCGGGGACAGCGCAGTTTGCCGTCCCCGGGCTTTTGCGTTTCCAGGAAACCCCTGCTGGCAGGGTGCCCTTTACAGAGGGGTTTTCTGGAGTCGTATCACCTGGGGCCGTGGTTGACGGCCCATGCAACCCCTCGAGTCGGAGTGCTCATGCCTTACTCGTACACCGAAAAAAAGCGCATCCGCAAAAGCTTCGCTAAGCGTGAAGACGTTCAAAACGTTCCTTTTCTGCTGGCGACTCAGCTTCAATCCTACCTAACTTTCCTGCAGGCGGACACCGTTCCATCCGAGCGCGACAGCGACGGTCTGCAGGCGGCGTTTTCGTCGATTTTCCCGATTGTCAGCCATAACGGAATGGCGCGCTTGGAATTCGTCAGCTACGTGCTTGGCGAGCCGGTGTTCGACGTCAAGGAATGCCAACAGCGCGGTCTGACCTACGCTTCACCGTTGCGTGCCAAGGTGCGCCTGGTGCTGCTGGATCGCGAAGTCAGCAAACCAACCATCAAAGAAGTCAAGGAACAAGAAGTCTACATGGGCGAAATTCCGCTCATGACGGGCACGGGTTCTTTCGTCATCAACGGCACCGAGCGTGTCATCGTTTCGCAGCTGCACCGTTCGCCCGGCGTGTTCTTCGAACATGATCGCGGCAAAACGCACAGCTCCGGCAAGTTGCTGTTCTCGGCCCGCGTGATTCCTTACCGCGGTTCGTGGCTGGACTTCGAATTCGATCCGAAGGACGTCCTGTTCTTCCGTGTCGACCGTCGTCGCAAGATGCCCGTGACGATTTTGCTCAAGGCCATCGGCATGACGCCGGAATCGATCCTGGCGCACTTCTTCGACTTCGACAATTTCGAGTTGAAGAGCGAAGGCGGCATGATTGAGTTCGTGCCCGAGCGTTGGAAAGGCGAAATGGCGCGCTTCGACATCACGAGCCGTGACGGCACCGTGATCGTCGAAAAAGACAAGCGCATCAACGCCAAGCATTTGCGCGACATGGCTGCCGCCGGCATCCAGCGCATTTCCGTGCCTGAAGAATTCCTGTATGGCCGCGTGCTGGCCAAGAACATCGTCGACGCTGATACCGGCGAGGTCGTGGCACATGCCAACGACGAGATCACCGAAAGCGTGCTGAGCGCACTGCGTGCGGCCAATGTTCTGGATTTCCAGGCGCTGTACACCAACGACCTGGATCGTGGTCCGTACATCTCGCAAACGCTGCGTACCGACGAAACCGCGGACCAGATGGCCGCGCGTGTGGCTATCTACCGCATGATGCGTCCTGGCGAACCTCCCACCGAGGACGCCGTCGAGGCTCTGTTCCAGCGTTTGTTCTACAGCGAAGAAACCTACGATCTGTCGCGCGTTGGCCGTATGAAGGTCAACAGCCGTCTGGGCCGTGGCGAGGACATCACCGGTCCGATGACGCTGACCAACGAAGACATTCTTGAAACCATCAAGGTGTTGGTCGAGCTGCGTAACGGCCGTGGCCAGATCGATGACATCGATCACTTGGGCAACCGCCGTGTGCGTTGCGTCGGCGAATTGGCCGAAAACCAATTCCGCGCCGGTCTGGTGCGTGTCGAGCGTGCCGTCAAGGAACGTCTGGGCCAGGCCGAGACCGAAAACCTGATGCCGCACGACCTGATCAACTCCAAGCCGATCTCGGCTGCCATCAAGGAGTTCTTCGGTTCGAGCCAGTTGTCGCAGTTCATGGACCAGACCAACCCGCTGTCGGAAATCACGCACAAGCGTCGTGTTTCCGCTCTGGGCCCGGGCGGTCTGACGCGCGAGCGCGCGGGCTTCGAAGTCCGTGACGTGCACCCCACGCACTATGGCCGCGTGTGCCCGATCGAAACGCCGGAAGGCCCGAACATCGGTCTGATCAACTCCATGGCGCTGTACGCTCGTCTGAACGAGTACGGTTTCCTGGAAACGCCTTACCGCAAGATCATCGACGGCAAGGTCAGCGACCAGATCGACTACCTGTCCGCCATCGAAGAAAGCAACTACGTGATCGCGCAGGCTAACGCCGCGCTGGATGACGAAGGCCGCTTCATCGATGACCTGGTGGCTTGCCGCGAAGCCGGCGAAACCATGTTGACGGCTCCCGCCAACGTGCACTACATGGACGTTGCGCCGTCGCAGATCGTGTCGGTCGCTGCATCGCTGATTCCGTTCCTGGAGCACGATGACGCCAACCGTGCACTGATGGGCGCCAACATGCAACGTCAGGCCGTGCCTTGCTTGCGTCCCGAGAAACCCGTGGTGGGTACCGGGATCGAGCGTACGGTGGCTGTCGACTCGGGCACGACCGTGCAGGCCTTGCGTGGCGGCGTGGTCGACCACGTTGACGCCGAGCGTGTCGTGATTCGTGTCAACGACGACGAAAACGTCGTTGGCGAAGTCGGTGTCGACATCTACAACCTGATCAAGTACACCCGTTCCAACCAGAACACCAACATCAACCAGCGTCCCATCGTGGCTCGCGGCGACAAGGTCGCCAAGGGTGACGTGCTGGCCGATGGCGCATCGACCGACCTGGGCGAATTGGCTCTGGGTCAGAACATGCTGATCGCGTTCATGCCCTGGAACGGCTACAACTTCGAAGACTCGATCTTGATCTCCGAAAAGGTTGTGGCTGATGACCGCTACACCTCGGTCCACATCGAGGAACTGACGGTTGTTGCGCGTGACACCAAGCTCGGACCTGAGGAAATCACCCGCGACATCAGCAACCTGGCCGAAACCCAGCTGAATCGCCTGGATGATTCCGGCATCGTTTACATCGGTGCCGAAGTCACTGCCGATGACGTGCTGGTCGGTAAAGTCACGCCTAAGGGCGAGACCCAACTGACGCCGGAAGAAAAACTGCTGCGCGCCATCTTCGGTGAAAAAGCGTCCGACGTGAAAGACACCTCGCTGCGCGTGCCCTCGGGCATGGTCGGCACGGTGATCGACGTCCAGGTGTTTACGCGTGAAGGCATCGTGCGCGACAAGCGTGCTCAGTCCATCATCGACGATGAACTGCGCCGTTATCGCCAAGACCTGAATGACCAGCTGCGCATCGTTGAAAACGATCAGTTCGATCGTATCGAAAAGCTGTTGGTCGGCAAGACCGTCAACGGCGGTCCGCGCAAGCTCGCCAAGGGCGCCAGCATCACCAAGGAATACTTGGCTGATCTGGACCGCTGGCAGTGGTTCGACATCCGTTTGGCCGATGAGCCTCACGCTGTCGTGCTGGAGCAGGCCAAAGAATCGCTCGAGCAAAAGCGCCATCAATTCGATCTGGCTTTCGAAGAAAAGCGCAAGAAACTCACGCAAGGCGACGAGCTGCCCCCGGGCGTGCTCAAGATGATCAAGGTCTACCTGGCTGTCAAGCGTCGTTTGCAGCCTGGCGACAAGATGGCCGGCCGTCACGGCAACAAGGGTGTGGTCTCGCGTATTACCCCGGTCGAAGACATGCCGCACATGGCCGACGGTACGCCTGCCGACATCGTGCTGAACCCGCTGGGCGTGCCGTCCCGGATGAACGTCGGGCAGGTGCTCGAGGTTCACTTGGGCTGGGCTGCCAAGGGCGTGGGTCATCGCATCGCCGACATGCTGCGTGATGAGCGTACGGCGCAGGTGCAGAACGTGCGTGAATACCTGGACAAGGTGTACAACACCACTGGTACCAGCGCACACCTCGACACCCTGACCGATGACGAAGTCATGGAGTTGGCGCGCAACCTCAAGAACGGCGTGCCGTTCGCGACGCCGGTGTTTGACGGCGCCACCGAGGAAGAAATCACCACGATGCTGGAATTGGCGTACCCCGATGAGGTTGCCAAACGCATGAAGCTGACGGATTCGCGCACTCAGGCATGGCTGTTCGACGGCCGTACCGGCGAGCAATTCGAGCGTCCGGTGACTGTGGGCTACATGCACTACCTGAAGCTGCACCACTTGGTCGACGACAAGATGCACGCGCGTTCGACCGGCCCGTACTCGCTGGTGACTCAGCAGCCGCTGGGTGGTAAGGCGCAGTTCGGTGGCCAGCGTTTCGGGGAAATGGAAGTGTGGGCGCTGGAAGCATACGGCGCCGCCTACACCCTGCAAGAAATGCTGACGGTGAAGTCCGACGACATCACGGGCCGCACCAAGGTATACGAAAACATCGTCAAGGGCGATCACGTCATCGATGCCGGTATGCCGGAATCGTTCAACGTGCTGGTCAAGGAAATCCGCTCGTTGGCCCTGGACATGGATTTGGAGCGTAACTAATGAAAGCGCTACTCGACCTATTCAAGCAAGTCTCGCAAGACGAGCAGTTTGATGCCATCAAGATCGGCATCGCGTCGCCCGAGAAAATCCGTTCGTGGTCTTACGGTGAAGTCCGTAAGCCCGAAACGATCAACTATCGTACGTTCAAGCCCGAACGCGATGGCCTGTTCTGCTCCAAGATCTTTGGCCCGATCAAAGACTACGAATGCTTGTGCGGCAAGTACAAGCGTCTGAAGCATCGCGGCGTCATCTGCGAAAAGTGCGGCGTCGAAGTCACCGTAGCCAAGGTGCGCCGTGAGCGCATGGGCCACATCGAGCTGGCCAGCCCGGTCGCGCACATCTGGTTCCTGAAGAGCCTGCCGTCGCGCCTGGGTATGGTGCTCGACATGACGCTGCGCGACATCGAGCGCGTGCTGTATTTCGAAGCCTGGTGCGTGATTGAACCTGGCATGACGCCGCTCAAGCGCGGCCAGATCATGTCGGACGATGACTTCCTGGCAAAGACCGAAGAATACGGTGACGACTTCAGCGCCCTGATGGGTGCCGAAGCCGTGCGCGAATTGCTGCGCACCATCGATATCGATCGCGAAGTCGAAACACTGCGCGGCGAACTGAAGGCCACCAGCTCCGAAGCCAAGATCAAAAAGATCTCCAAGCGTCTGAAAGTCCTCGAGGGCTTCCAGAAGTCCGGCATCAAAGCCGAATGGATGGTCATGGAAGTCTTGCCGGTGCTGCCGCCGGATCTGCGCCCGCTGGTGCCGCTGGACGGCGGCCGTTTCGCGACCTCGGATCTGAACGATCTGTACCGCCGCGTCATCAACCGCAACAACCGTCTGAAGCGTCTGCTCGAGCTGAAGGCTCCCGAAATCATCCTGCGCAACGAAAAGCGCATGCTGCAAGAGGCCGTCGACTCGCTGCTCGATAACGGTCGCCGCGGCAAGGCCATGACTGGCGCCAACAAGCGCCAGCTGAAGTCGCTGGCCGACATGATCAAGGGTAAGAGCGGTCGTTTCCGTCAAAACCTGTTGGGCAAGCGCGTCGACTACTCGGGCCGTTCGGTCATCGTGGTGGGTCCGCAGCTCAAGCTGCATCAGTGCGGTCTGCCCAAGCTGATGGCGTTGGAACTGTTCAAACCCTTTATCTTCAATCGTCTGGAGATGATGGGTCTGGCCACGACCATCAAGGCTGCCAAGAAATTGGTCGAAAGCCAAGAGCCCGTGGTGTGGGACATCCTCGAAGAAGTCATTCGCGAACACCCGGTGATGCTCAACCGTGCGCCCACGCTGCACCGTTTGGGTATCCAGGCGTTCGAGCCGGTGCTGATCGAAGGCAAGGCCATCCAGCTGCACCCGTTGGTTTGCGCGGCATTCAACGCCGACTTCGACGGTGACCAGATGGCTGTTCACGTGCCGCTGTCGCTGGAAGCCCAGCTCGAAGCCCGTACGCTGATGCTGGCATCGAACAACGTGCTGTTCCCGGCCAACGGCGAACCGTCAATCGTGCCGTCGCAGGATATCGTGTTGGGTCTGTATTACACGACTCGCGAGCGTATCAACGGCAAGGGCGAAGGCATCTTCTTTACCGACGTGGCCGAAGTCCAGCGTGCCTACGATAACGGCGAAGTCGAGCTGCAGACGCGCATCACTGTGCGTCTGGTCGAGCACGAGCGCGATGACCAAGGTCAATTCCAACCGGTTCTGCGCCGTCACGAAACGACGGTCGGCCGTGCGCTGCTGTCGGAAATCCTGCCCAAGGGCCTGCCCTTCACGGTGCTGAACAAGGCACTGAAGAAGAAAGAAATCTCGCGCCTGATCAACCAGTCGTTCCGCCGTTGCGGTTTGCGCGACACGGTGATCTTTGCCGATAAGCTGATGCAATCGGGTTTCCGCCTGGCCACGCGTGGTGGTATTTCCATCGCCATGGGCGACATGCTGATCCCGAAAGCCAAGGAAGGCATCCTGGCCGAAGCCAGCCGCGAAGTCAAAGAAATCGACAAGCAGTACTCGTCGGGTCTGGTGACGTCTCAAGAGCGCTACAACAACGTTGTGGACATCTGGGGCAAGGCCAGCGACAAGGTCGGCAAGGCGATGATGGAGCAACTGGCGACCGAGCCCGTGACCAACCGTCACGGCGAAGAAGTCCGCCAGGAATCCTTCAACTCGATCTACATGATGGCCGACTCGGGCGCTCGTGGTTCCGCAGCCCAGATTCGTCAGTTGGCAGGGATGCGCGGCCTGATGGCCAAGCCGGACGGTTCGATTATCGAAACGCCGATTACTGCGAACTTCCGCGAAGGTCTGAACGTTCTGCAGTACTTCATCTCGACTCACGGTGCACGTAAAGGCTTGGCCGATACCGCACTGAAGACGGCAAACTCGGGTTACCTGACTCGCCGTCTGGTCGACGTGACGCAAGACTTGGTGATCACCGAAGACGATTGCGGCACCAGCCAAGGCTACTCCATGAAGGCGTTGGTCGAGGGCGGTGAAGTCATCGAACCGCTGCGCGATCGTATCCTGGGCCGTGTTGCCGCGATTGACGTGGTCAATCCTGACACGCAGGAAACCGCGATCACCGCAGGCACGCTGTTGGACGAAGATCTGGTCGATCTGATCGATCGTATCGGTGTGGACGAAGTCAAGGTCCGCACGCCGCTGACCTGCGAAACGCGTCATGGTCTGTGCGCGCACTGCTATGGCCGCGATCTGGGCCGTGGTTCGCACGTCAACGTGGGTGAGGCAGTGGGTGTTATCGCTGCTCAGTCCATCGGTGAACCGGGCACGCAGCTCACGATGCGTACGTTCCACATCGGTGGTGCGGCATCGCGTTCGGCCCTGGCCAGCGCCGTCGAAACCAAGTCCAACGGTAAAGTCGGTTTTGCCAGCACCATGCGTTACGTCACCAACGCCAAGGGCGAGCGTGTGGCGATCTCGCGTTCGGGCGAATTGGCGATTTACGACGACAACGGCCGCGAGCGCGAACGTCACAAGATCCCGTACGGTGCAACCGTATTAGTTGGTGATGGCGAAGCCGTCAAGGCAGGTACCCGTCTGGCGACGTGGGATCCGCTGACGCGCCCGATCGTGTCCGAGTACGGCGGCGCCGTGCGCTTCGAGAACATCGAAGAAGGCGTTACCGTTGCCAAGCAGGTCGACGAAATCACTGGTCTGTCCACGCTGGTTGTGATCACGCCCAGGACGCGCGGCGGCAAAGTCGTCATGCGTCCGCAGATCAAACTGGTCAACGACAATGGCGAAGACGTCAAGATCGCGGGTACCGATCACTCGGTGAACATTTCGTTCCCGGTGGGTGCGCTGATCACCGTGCGTGACGGGCAGCAGGTTGCCGTGGGTGAAGTGCTGGCGCGTATTCCTCAGGAATCGCAAAAGACTCGCGACATTACCGGCGGTCTGCCGCGTGTGGCCGAGCTCTTCGAAGCCCGTTCACCCAAGGATGCCGGTATGTTGGCCGACGTCACGGGTACCGTGTCGTTCGGTAAAGACACCAAGGGCAAGCAGCGTCTGGTCATTACCGACCTGGAAGGCGTCAGCCACGAGTTCCTGATTCCCAAGGAAAAACAGGTGCTGGTGCACGACGGTCAGGTGGTGAACAAGGGCGAAATGATTGTTGACGGCCCGGCCGATCCGCACGACATCCTGCGTCTGCAGGGTATCGAAAAGCTCGCGACCTACATCGTCGACGAAGTGCAGGACGTTTACCGTCTGCAGGGCGTGAAGATCAACGACAAGCACATCGAAGTGATTGTTCGTCAGATGCTGCGCCGTGTGAACATCGTCGATGCCGGCGACACCGAGTTCATCCCGGGCGAGCAAGTCGAGCGTTCCGAGTTGTTGAACGAGAACGATCGCGTCACCGCCGAAGACAAGCGTCCAGCCACGTATGACAACGTGCTGTTGGGTATCACCAAGGCCTCGCTGTCGACGGATTCGTTCATTTCGGCTGCATCGTTCCAGGAAACCACGCGTGTCCTGACCGAAGCCGCCATCATGGGCAAGCGCGACGATCTGCGTGGTCTGAAGGAAAACGTCATTGTTGGCCGTCTGATCCCCGCAGGTACGGGTCTGGCGTACCACATTGCCCGCAAGGACAAGGAAGCTCTCGAAGCCGCCGAGCGCGAAGCCGCACGGCAGCAGGCGAATCCCTTCGAGGATGCGCCGGTTGCCGCTGAGGTGGGCGCGTCGGGCGATGCTTCCGATGCACCGCAGTCAGGTGCTGGTGACGAGAATTCTGCCGTCTAACGGCGAATTTGGTGCCAACGAGCGTCGACAGGTTAAATACCTGCCGGCGCTCAAGCAAAAACGGCCGCTGAATAATCAGCGGCCGTTTTTGCTTTTACGCGGTCACATTACTTATTGAACCGGGCTTGGGCGGACGTAAAGACGGGGCCCCACTGCGGATGACCGGCTTCATTGGGAGCCAGCGTGAAATCTGAATCTATTTGCAAAATTCGTACGAAAGTTTCTTCGCAAAGTTGGGCATAATTGCGTACGCAATAACTGAAAGCCTGCAATTTGTAGGCCTCAATGCGTAGCGATTTAGGCGCCGTCGCAATATCGTCGGAAGTCGCTACGGTACGGATGACGGTGCCGTATTGGCCTGCGGAGTACTGTTGTTGAACCTGCGTTAACGCATCCTGTGCGGCCTGCGAAGGAGGGCCTTCGCTGAGTTTCCCCATCCCGGCACAACCGCCAAGAAGGGCCAGGATGCAAAGCGAAATGGGCAAGAAAGCACGAGTCTTCATGAACGATTAAGCCTATGCCGGTGTAAAAAGGAACGTCACATCCTGTTCCGGGCGTATCGATTATGAAACGCTACCGGGAGGATGCTCGGATAATATCCGCTGTATGCGTTAATAGCGGGTGCTGTCATGCACAAAAAGTGCTTTTAACTGATAATTGGCGTTATAAAACGTAACACCCTCGGCTTGCCGCGTATCATAGGCAGGCAAGTACAGGGGCAACGACATGTTGTTATACAGGATCGTCTTTCTCGTTTAGTGCTTCCATGCTTTCCTCTGCGGGTTTTTCGACACCGCGCGGGCCCTTTGCCGGCGCCGCGCCACTTGCACATCGACCGCTGAGCGCGATCGCCGCCACGATTGCGGGCGGGGTTCCCCAAGGACGTATTCAACGCATTATTGCCGAACTGATTCCTGAACTCGAGGCATTGCACCGGGCCGGCCGAATCTGCGGAGACATTTCTGTTCATTCGGTCGGATTGGACGAGTCGGGCCGGGCGCATTTAATGGCCCTCTCGGCAGAGAACGGACCTTCGTCGAGACCTCGAACGCTGACGCCAGGTTATGCCCCGTTTGAGCTGTATACCGAATCCGCCGATTGGCCGCGAGGCCCCTGGACAGACGTCTATGCGTTGAGCGCCGTCGCTTATTCTCTGGTGGCAGGCCAACAGCCGCCTCCAGCGGCCGAACGCCGCGTTGCGGACACACATCAGCCATTGCAGACGCTGGGAATCAGCAAGTACTCAGACACTTTTCTGCGAGCCATCGATGCCGGGCTGGCGATCAATCCGGCAGATCGGCCGCAGACCATGCAGGCCTACGCCGAACTCCTGGCCTTGCCCAGATTGGTGCAACCATTCGAACCCGCGGCAGAAACGGTTGCACCGCTGCCATCGTCTGTCCACGCCGGTAATAGTGGGCCTGCGCGTGGACCGTCGTTGCGGGCCGTGATCCAGGCGGTGCTGCTGGGTATCGCCACGCTGGGCGTGGCTGTGTATTGGTGGGGACGTTTGTCCGGCGGGCCGGAGCCCGTCATCACGCATTCAGAACTGGCGGTAAGTGGTTCGGATGCAAAAACCGCCTCGTCTGCCACACAACCGACATCGGCGCCTCGATCGCAGTCGATGGAGAGCGGCGAGCGCGTGTCTGCCGAATCTCGTTTGCAGATAGCGCGAGCGCCTGACTTGACGCCAAGGTTCCTGGTACCGTCCAGTGGGGATAAGGGCGATGAGCCCAATACCACCGCGACGGCATCCGTCACTCCGACTGCGCCAGTAGCGGCTACGGTAAAACCCGAGCGCAGGGCACCGGCTCCCGTGCGGGTGAGCATTAATGTACGGCCATGGGGAGAGATCGTGATTGATGGGGTATCACGCGGCGTCACCCCGCCGTTAAAAACCGTCATGTTGCGCCCGGGTAAATACGCGGTGACGATACGCAACAGCGCACAGCCGCCCTACAACACGACACTCGTCGTGACCGCCGGCAAACCTGCGGTGATTACGCATCTGTTTCGCTGACGGTTCCTACCGGCAAACGGAACGTAAATCGTGAGCCAACGCCAAGCTCACTTTTCAACGTAACACTGCCGCCATGGCGCTGTGCGACTGCGTGCACAAAAGCCAAGCCGAGTCCCGAGCCTTCGGTGGTGGAGTCTTGTACCGTTTTCGTGCGGAAAAAAGGTTCAAACAAGCGTGCCTGATCCTCGACCGCGATGCCAGGGCCGGTGTCCTGAATGTCAATGGCCCACGTGTCCGCATCGGGCGAAAGACGCACATGGATCGTGCTGTTGTCGGCGCTATATTTGAGAGCGTTGTCGATCAGGTTGCTGAGCGCGCGCAGGATAAGTGTCGAGTCGCCATACGCCAGGGCAACAGGCACAGATGAGTGCACGTCCAGGGTCATGGCGCGGGCTTGTGCAGCGGCCCAGAAATCATCGGAGATCTCGTGCAGCATGGCCACAAGATCCAGCCGATCGCGGGCGATGCTCATGGATTCAGCACGATTGAGCTGAATGAAGTCGTCCACCAGCCTTAGGGTACGATTGGCCAGATGCGCAATACGAGTTAGCGTTTGGGCAGGCGGGTGATCTGTCGCGCCTTGCTGGCCATCGTGCACCAGGGGGGCTGGGCGTTGTCCTGTCTGCTCAACGCGGGAATCGGCAGCCCCGGACGCAGTCTGCTGCGGTTTTGTCGCGAGCTCCACGAGCGCCAGGATGGAGTTTTGAGGGGCCCGCATATCGTGAGAAATAAATCGCAGGGTTTCCTCACGTTGACGTTCGGCCTGGCGCACAGTACTGATGTCGCTCAGCGTGACAACCATACCGGCATAAGCGCCTTGCGCCGTGCGGATGGGCGCGCAGCGGATCAATAGATCATGTTCTGCGCGATCGCGGACTTCGACGCTGGTACGAGCCGCCGCGGTTTCGGTGTCTTTTGTTCCGTCAGTCGCTTGATCGTTGTCGGCGGGAGGCAGCAGTGCCTGGCGTACGGTTTGGCGCGTTGCAGGGGCGATAAACGCCTGCTCGAGGGCTGGCGCGATAGTCTGTCCGATACGGGGCAGCCGGATCCCGAGTTGTACAAAATACACATCGGCGGGACGGTTCTTGTATTGCAGCCGGCCTTTTTTGTCGATCACCATCGTCGCGTCGGGCATGCCGTCCAGGCCATCCTCGACAAAACGGCGCAAGTTACGTACATGAGTCAGCGTGCGGTCGAGCTCATGGACGTGATGATCCAGCGAACGTCCGATACGGTGCTCGAAGGAATGAGTCGTTTCGTCGAGTACAGGTGGGTACTCGACGCGCAGCCGCTTCATTTCCCGGCTCATATAGCGCAGTGCGGCTTCCTGGCTGCGCCAGCTCCATATCGGATAGCTGAGGGCGACGCCGAGTAGTGCTGCAGTGGGCGGGATCCATATGTTCCACAAAAACAGGATGGCGATTGTGCTGACCAGAATCGCGCCGAGCAGGGCGGCACTGCACAGGATTGCCTGACGAGGCGACAACCTGGGCAGTGCCAGGCACAACAGTAATACGGGAATAGCGCCGGCCAGGGCTGTTTGCCAAGTCTGAGCCGGTACCAATATGGACCCTTCGCGGGCCGCTTGCAGCAGGTTGGCGATGACCTCTACGCCCTGTATGCCGCTGGTGTTGTGCGATACCGGTGAAGGAAAGACATCCCCCAAGCCTGTCGCCCACGCGCCGACGATGACGTACTTATCCTTTATCGCTTCTGGTGGAACCTGGCCGCGCAAGACCGCCAGATACGAGACGGATTGAAAATGTCCTGGCGGACCTGCATACGGAATCAACGTCGTGGCGTCAGGCGGTAATTGCGGCAAGAAGCGGCGCACCTGCGGGGCATCACCACCTACCTCCAACATGGTCAGCGCAAATTGATGCCATGGCAGATTTCCGGTGTTGCGTGCCCATGTCGTGCGCCTGAGGACACCATCGTCGTCGGGATCGACATTGATATAGCCCAAGCCGGCGGCAGCCTGGGCAAGCGAGGCCAGAGGCAGCTCCGCGCGGGTAGGACGGTCAAGGTTATCCAGGACAATCGGCAATACAACACGCCCATGCCGTTGGACGGCATTGACCAACAGTCGGTCGTCTTCTGTGCGCTGGACGTTGGATTCGGAAAAAACGATATCCAAGCCCACCGCACGCGCAGTCTGCAGGCGCTCCAGCAACATGGCATGTAAGGAGCGCGGCCAAGGCCAGCGCCCCAAGGTATTGATAGCGCTGTCGTCAATCGTGACGATCAATACATCGGTTGGAGCAGGGCGATTGATCAGCGAAATAGCGCGGTCGTAGATCAGCTGATCCAGGCGCCCCAGTCCATTAAGCCAGCCCAGCAAAGCCGTAAACGCCACCAATGAGACGCCGAGCAACAGGCGTAAGTATGAGCGCTCGAGCCGGATATCTATTCTATTGATCGGCATGGTTCGAGCGGCGCTCAGACGTTCAATAGTCGGTCAGTGTGACCACACCACCGTCGCCAAGCATGATCGGCTGGCCCGAGGCGGACATGAGCGCGTTGGCGCCCTCAAATGCCAGATAGGCGTCGCGTCCGCCCAAGCCGGCTGCGTCGATCGCGCGTACGGCCACGTAGTGAGTCCCGGGGCGGCGCGCTGCAAAGCGGATATCGGCGCTATCAAATTGCTCTGACGACGTTAGCTCCAGACCTTCCGGGTCACGAGACACCTGCACCAGATATGCGACGGCTCCCGGTACGGGAGAAAAGGGCGCCGTCCATAGGCCGGAGCCCGCCCGTTGTGGGGGGCCAAGCTGGGGAGCGGGCAAGAGTGGTTGGACATTGAGGGCTCCATTGGCGCCAATGGCCGCACCATAGCCAGAGGACAGGGCGACGGGCTGGCTCGAAGCAGACGATGTCTTCACGCGTACGCTGCCTTCAAGGACCTCACTGCGAGCGCCTTGGCCTGCTGTTTGTACTCGAAAACGGGTGCCTCGCACGCCCATGACTGCGACGGGCGTGCGGATCTCGAATCTTCCTACCCCTTGGCCCGACGGCGCAACGTGTGAATCGACTTCGCCTTGCTCCACGTGCAAGATCGAGTCAGTCAGCGCGGCCCCTTCGAATTGGCGCAGACGTTCCAATTGCGTCGCGCTCCCCCTTGGTAGCGTGATTTTGGTGCCATCCGATAGCTGCAAGGTAACAAACCCATCGGAAGCCGTTGTTACCGTGGCGCCTTCGTTGAGGGACATTCCTGTACGCAGGGGAATGCCGTCGACCTGTGCCTGGCCGCTAACGTGCATTGCAGTGGTGGGCGCCGGGATTTCGGGAATCAATGCAAAAGGAATCCGCAACTCCGAACCTATCACCAGGCGCAGGGGATCGCCGACCGCGTTGTGGCTTTGCAATATTGTCCAGTTTGCACTATTGCGCGTGTAAAGATTGGCCAAGTCAATCAACGTATCGCCGGACCGGATGCGGTAGACAAAATCATCGCCAAGCGCACCCGCAGGCTGGGCCATGACCAATGGGCTGACAGCGAGCGCGCTCCATGTGGCAAGCAGGCGGATAAAGCGCCATATCATGTGGAAAACTCTCCGATGAAAAGCGGGCAATACTTATCAATTTTCGGGAACATACCCGGCCCGTTGTACTTACTTAGATAGTGGCCGGGGACACTGTTGTATTGCCGTCAATCAATTCCAGGCGATAACCCAAGGCATATGACGATACCAATCGGACCCCATTTTCCGGGTGAAGCCGCAATTTTTGCCGTATGTTCGACAAATGGGTATCCAACGTCCGGGATGTGGCGGGAATTTCACGGTTCCACACGCTTTCGGCGAGCACATCGCGTGACAATAGCCGGCCCACATTCCGGAAGAAGAGCTGAGCCAATTCGAATTCCTTCGGGGCAAGGGTTACCGTTTGATCGCGCAGCGAAATCGACCGGGTCGCCGGGTCAATACGATAGTCAGCCACGGAAAAAGGCCCTGGCACGGGCAAGGCTGCCTGCGAGCGTCGTAACAACGCGCTTACGCGCGCCAGCAATTCGGCGGGACGTAGCGGTTTGACCACATAGTCGTCGGCGCCAGCTTGCAAGCCTTCGACCAGATCCTGTTCGAGGGTGCGGCTGGTGACGAAAATCACCGGGATCTGCATGCCCAATGTGGCGCGTATATGTCTCAAGACCTCGTCGCCGGCAATGTCCGGGACTTGCCAATCGAGCAAGATAAGGTCGAAGGACTGGCTGCGCAGAGCGGCCAACAAGTCGCGGCCGTTCTGATAGCTATGGCAGGTATACCCAGCAGAAACAAGAACCTGCTGAATATGCCGGGCCTGGTCCAGGTCGTCTTCCAGCGAGGCAATCTGCATAGTGAGTTTGAGGTGAGGGAGCCCTTGGCTGCATTAAATTCTACGGCGGGGCGCGTTGCCGCTCCGAGTACGTGAAAACCCACGTACAGCGTGAATGATACCGCGGGATACACTATTGCTCTAATGCCGAGCAGTGTGAATGTTAAGTACCGCAAAGTTGACGAATCTTGACTAAGGTTTTGCGCAATAAGGCGCCACACTGTCGACATTCTTATCAATACGTGCAGGTCGGCTGCGGGGGCAGGAGTTCCGGGGTGGATCTGGAAATTTCACTATGAAGCAGTTGAAAGTCCTAATCATGATGCCCGACTCGATTGCCTGCGGGAAATCAGTTGCGGCCATGCAACAAGCGGGTATCGCCGCCCACGGCTGCGCTACGCCTCTCGAGTTATTCGGCCAACTGGGAGCCGGGGGTTACGATGCCGCCGTCCTGGACATTGGCGAGCTCGATGAGATCGGTTACGCCCTGGTGTCGCGTTTACGCACTTCCCCTACGCTGGGGGTTGTGGCGTTGGGCACCAATCTCCAGGTGGAAAACCGTTTGCGCTGCCTGCAAAGTGGCGCAGATGCATGTCTGGTGTCCCCGTTTGACATCCGTGAGCTCGTTGGCGTTCTGATGGCGCTTGGTCGCCGGCTGCCCGGCCGCACCCAAGCGGCGACGGACAACACCGCCGAACCGGTCGCGACGAACCATCCCACCGGAAGCTGGGAACTGCGCGACCAGAACTGGACGTTGATGGCACCTTCGGGCGTCTCCATTTCGCTGTCCGCCAACGAGCGCCATATCGTTCGCACCTTGCTGGAGGCGACGGGGCAGGCAGTCGCACGGGCCGAGTTGAACAAGCATCTCGACGGCGCTGCCGGCACCACCCCTCGGGTCGGCGGTTCGCGCAGCATCGACGTCATCGTCAGCCGTTTACGGCGCAAAGCCGAGCTGGCAGGGGTCATTCTGCCGATTCGTACCGTCTATGGCAGCGGCTATCTGTTCGCCGATCAATAAAAAAAGCGCCGTCCTCGGCTGGCTGTCTTGCGTCCGCGTCTATCCCAGAGCGCTTCGGACGACCGGCCGATAAAAACCTCTGCAAGCGTGAGCTGTCATCAATCCGTCGTACGGTACTCGGTAAATTAGCGTTCCTTTCATTGGGCTCCATGTCGATATACAGGAGTCTTTGACATGGGCCGTCTTCTGGGTTATGCTGACGGGCTTACTGCTTTATTCGCGTATAAAGGTTTGCCAATTCCACGACTGGTGGCCTTTGTGCGTTTTGTCTGCAAGACCCGCTCTTTTACGTAAGAAACGTTTGAGGCGGTTTTGCGTGAACTGCCTCTCACTGGTGTGCCGGCCCTCTTGGGGCGATCCGCCAGAGACACGAGTACTTCAAGTACTTACCAGTGGTACGTAAAAGGGATTTCAAAGGTCATGCCTACCATTAGCCAGCTCGTGCGCAAGCCGCGCGAAGTCAGCATCATCAAGAGCAAGAGCCCCGCGCTCGAAAACTGCCCGCAACGTCGCGGCGTGTGCACTCGCGTGTACACCACCACCCCCAAGAAGCCGAACTCCGCTTTGCGTAAAGTCGCAAAGGTTCGCCTCACCAACGGCTACGAGGTTATCTCGTACATCGGCGGTGAAGGCCACAACCTGCAGGAACACTCGGTGGTTCTGGTGCGTGGCGGTCGTGTAAAGGATCTTCCGGGTGTGCGTTACCACATCGTTCGTGGTTCGCTCGACCTGCAAGGCGTCAAAGACCGTAAGCAGGCTCGCTCGAAGTACGGCGCCAAGCGCCCGAAAAAGGCCTAATCAAGCCTTACTCACCACAGTTTCAGCAGTACCCCCGGTTGCGCGCAAGCGCCGCCGAAACAGTGCAACCGCGCCAACCTCTAATTCAGGACGGTGCGCGGCACGTAAGGGGCCGCCTTATTGGGTGGCCATGGCCGTGTCACAAGACTCGGTTCAACTGAACAGACACAAGGAAGCAACATGCCCCGTCGTCGCGAAGTACCCAAACGCGAGATTCTGCCCGATCCCAAGTTCGGCAGCGTCGAACTCGCCAAGTTCATGAACGTCGTCATGCTGGACGGCAAGAAGGCCGTCGCCGAGCGCATCGTCTATGGTGCCCTCGAGCAAGTCCAAACCAAGACCGGCAAAGAGCCGATCGAGGTTTTCAGCCTGGCGATCAACAACATCAAGCCGATCGTCGAAGTCAAGAGCCGCCGCGTGGGCGGTGCCAACTACCAAGTGCCGGTTGAAGTGCGCCCCGTGCGCCGCCTGGCCTTGGCAATGCGTTGGCTGCGTGAGGCCGCCAAAAAGCGCGGCGAAAAATCGATGGATCTGCGCTTGGCTGGCGAATTGATCGACGCTGCGGAAGGCCGCGGCGCCGCAATGAAGAAACGCGAAGACACGCACAAGATGGCCGAGGCCAACAAGGCCTTCAGCCATTTCCGCTGGTAATTTAAGGACTAACCCACCATGGCCCGCAAAACCCCGATCGAGCGCTATCGCAACATTGGTATCTCTGCGCACATCGATGCAGGGAAAACCACCACGACTGAACGTATCCTGTTCTATACCGGCGTCAACCACAAAATTGGCGAAGTGCATGATGGCGCAGCCACCATGGACTGGATGGAGCAAGAACAAGAGCGTGGCATCACCATCACGTCCGCTGCTACGACGGCGTTTTGGCGCGGCATGGCCGGCAACTACCCCGAGCACCGCATCAACATCATCGACACCCCGGGACACGTGGACTTCACCATTGAAGTCGAACGTTCCATGCGCGTGCTCGACGGTGCCTGCATGGTGTACTGCGCCGTGGGTGGCGTGCAGCCGCAGTCTGAAACCGTGTGGCGTCAAGCCAACAAGTACGGCGTGCCCCGCCTGGCTTTCGTCAACAAGATGGACCGTACCGGTGCCAACTTCTTCAAGGTCTACGACCAACTGAAGACGCGTCTGCGTGCCAATCCTGTACCTATCGTGATTCCAATCGGTGCCGAAGACACCTTCAAGGGCGTCATCGACCTGGTCAAGATGAAGGCCATCATTTGGGACGAAGCCAGCCAAGGCACGAAGTTCGACTACGTCGACATTCCGGCTGAACTCGAAGGCGTTGCTAACGAATGGCGTGAAAAGCTGGTCGAAGCCGCTGCCGAGTCCACCGAGGAACTGATGAACAAGTACCTCGAATCGGGCACGCTCGACGAAGCCGAAATCAACACCGCCATTCGCCAACGCACCATCGCTGGCGAAATCCAGCCCATGCTGTGCGGCACTGCCTTCAAGAACAAGGGCGTGCAACGTATGTTGGACGCTGTTATCGACTACCTGCCTTCCCCGATCGACATTCCGCCGGTCGATGGTCAGGATGACGAAGGCAATGCTGTTTCGCGTAAGGCTGACGACGGCGAAAAGCTGTCGGCGCTGGCATTCAAGCTGATGAGCGATCCGTTCGTGGGTCAATTGACCTTCGTGCGTGTGTACTCGGGCGTCCTGAAGTCGGGCGACACCGTTTACAACCCGATCAAGGGCAAGAAAGAGCGCGTTGGCCGTCTGCTGCAGATGCACGCCAACAACCGCGAAGAAATCAAGGAAGTTCTGGCTGGCGACATCGCCGCTGTGGTGGGTCTGAAAGACGTGACCACTGGCGAGACGCTGTGCGATGTGGATTCCCACATTCTGCTCGAGCGCATGGAGTTCCCCGAGCCCGTGATTTCGCAGGCTGTTGAGCCCAAGTCCAAGGCTGACCAGGAAAAGATGGGCTTGGCCCTGTCGCGCCTGGCCCAGGAAGACCCGTCGTTCCGCGTGCGCAGCGACGAAGAATCCGGCCAGACCATTATTTCCGGTATGGGCGAATTGCACCTGGAAATTCTGGTCGACCGCATGAAGCGTGAGTTCGGCGTGGAAGCCAACGTGGGCAAACCCCAGGTGGCCTACCGCGAAACCATCCGCAAGACCTGCGACGAAGTCGAAGGCAAGTTCGTCAAGCAGTCGGGCGGTCGTGGTCAGTACGGTCACGTGGTGCTCAAGCTCGAACCCCTCGAGCCGGGTGGTGGCTACGAATTCGTCGACGCCATCAAGGGCGGTGTGGTTCCTCGCGAATACATCCCTGCGGTTGACAAGGGCATCCAGGAAACGCTGCCTTCGGGCATCCTGGCCGGTTATCCGGTGGTGGACGTCAAGGTCACGCTGTTCTTCGGTTCGTACCACGACGTTGACTCGAACGAAAACGCGTTCAAGATGGCCGGTTCGATGGCCTTCAAGGACGGCATGCGCAAGGCCAGCCCCGTGCTGCTCGAGCCCATGATGGCTGTTGAAGTCGAGACCCCGGAAGACTACGCCGGTACCGTGATGGGCGATCTGTCCTCGCGTCGCGGCATGGTCCAAGGCATGGACGACATGGTTGGCGGTGGCAAGACCATCAAGGCAGAGGTTCCTCTGGCCGAGATGTTCGGTTACGCCACGAACTTGCGTTCGTTGACGCAAGGCCGTGCCACGTACACCATGGAATTCAAGCATTACTCCGAAGCTCCCAAGAACGTCGCTGACGAAGTCATCGCCGCTCGGGCAAAGTAAAGTAAATACCGTCGCCGCGTCTCGACTATCTCACGAGGCGCGGCAATCATCCCAGTTTCCTTGAAAGTCAAAGGATAGAGATCATGGCAAAAGGCAAGTTTGAACGTACCAAGCCGCACGTGAACGTGGGTACGATTGGTCACGTTGACCACGGCAAAACGACGTTGACGGCGGCGATCACGACCGTGCTGTCGACGAAGTTCGGGGGCGAAGCCCGCGGCTACGACCAGATCGATGCAGCGCCGGAAGAGAAGG
>NZ_BAAGVF010000012.1:0-5603 GCF_054781015.1 Bordetella muralis
GATGCGAAGCGAAAGCGACGCAGGTGCAGGACCCGCTCTTTAACAACGAAACAACCGATAAGTGTGGGCGCTTGGTAGCGCAGCACGAGCAGCTCTGATTCGTCGGAGTTGCTTGAAGCTAAACAAAATCAAGCGCACACATTTGAAGTGAAGTACCTTGAATGTCAAAGATATTCATAGAACCTCACTTCCTTTGAGTGAAGTGCCATGTATTTATACGTGGTGCGCGAATTAAACAGAGATTGAACTGAAGAGTTTGATCCTGGCTCAGATTGAACGCTAGCGGGATGCTTTACACATGCAAGTCGAACGGCAGCGCGGACTTCGGTCTGGCGGCGAGTGGCGAACGGGTGAGTAATGTATCGGAACGTGCCTAGTAGCGGGGGATAACTACGCGAAAGCGTAGCTAATACCGCATACGCCCTTCGGGGGAAAGCGGGGGACCTTCGGGCCTCGCACTATTAGAGCGGCCGATATCGGATTAGCTAGTTGGTGGGGTAAAGGCTCACCAAGGCGACGATCCGTAGCTGGTTTGAGAGGACGACCAGCCACACTGGGACTGAGACACGGCCCAGACTCCTACGGGAGGCAGCAGTGGGGAATTTTGGACAATGGGGGCAACCCTGATCCAGCCATCCCGCGTGTGCGATGAAGGCCTTCGGGTTGTAAAGCACTTTTGGCAGGAAAGAAACGGCCTTGGATAATACCTGAGGCAACTGACGGTACCTGCAGAATAAGCACCGGCTAACTACGTGCCAGCAGCCGCGGTAATACGTAGGGTGCAAGCGTTAATCGGAATTACTGGGCGTAAAGCGTGCGCAGGCGGTTCGGAAAGAAAGATGTGAAATCCCAGAGCTTAACTTTGGAACTGCATTTTTAACTACCGGGCTAGAGTGTGTCAGAGGGAGGTGGAATTCCGCGTGTAGCAGTGAAATGCGTAGAGATGCGGAGGAACACCGATGGCGAAGGCAGCCTCCTGGGATAACACTGACGCTCATGCACGAAAGCGTGGGGAGCAAACAGGATTAGATACCCTGGTAGTCCACGCCCTAAACGATGTCAACTAGCTGTTGGGGCCTTCGGGCCTTGGTAGCGCAGCTAACGCGTGAAGTTGACCGCCTGGGGAGTACGGTCGCAAGATTAAAACTCAAAGGAATTGACGGGGACCCGCACAAGCGGTGGATGATGTGGATTAATTCGATGCAACGCGAAAAACCTTACCTACCCTTGACATGTCTGGAATGCCGAAGAGATTTGGCAGTGCTCGCAAGAGAACTGGAACACAGGTGCTGCATGGCTGTCGTCAGCTCGTGTCGTGAGATGTTGGGTTAAGTCCCGCAACGAGCGCAACCCTTGTCATTAGTTGCTACGAAAGGGCACTCTAATGAGACTGCCGGTGACAAACCGGAGGAAGGTGGGGATGACGTCAAGTCCTCATGGCCCTTATGGGTAGGGCTTCACACGTCATACAATGGTCGGGACAGAGGGTTGCCAAGCCGCGAGGTGGAGCTAATCTCATAAACCCGATCGTAGTCCGGATCGCAGTCTGCAACTCGACTGCGTGAAGTCGGAATCGCTAGTAATCGCGGATCAGCATGTCGCGGTGAATACGTTCCCGGGTCTTGTACACACCGCCCGTCACACCATGGGAGTGGGTTTTACCAGAAGTAGTTAGCCTAACCGCAAGGGGGGCGATTACCACGGTAGGATTCATGACTGGGGTGAAGTCGTAACAAGGTAGCCGTATCGGAAGGTGCGGCTGGATCACCTCCTTTAAGAGCGAAGCTGTGGCTATTAAGCGTCCACGCTTATCGGTTGTTTGTTGAATGTATAGCTGGGATCGGTGTTGATTGCGGTGAGGGGGGAAGACTCTTCTCCGAGGTCCGTGATTCTGAGTACTGATCCGAAGATTATGGGTCTGTAGCTCAGTCGGTTAGAGCACCGTCTTGATAAGGCGGGGGTCGTTGGTTCGAATCCAACCAGACCCACCAGGTTTGCTGTGTGTTGAGTTGATTGACTTGGCATGTGGGAAATGGGGGTGTAGCTCAGCTGGGAGAGCGCCTGCTTTGCAAGCAGGATGTCATCGGTTCGATCCCGTTCACCTCCACCATTACTTTATTGTGAGTGATTGGTGTGGAAGTAGAGTTCAACACATAGTGCTGCGAGTCAGTGTTATGTGTTGGGTTTTGCCTAACGAGTTATACATTTGTTCTTTAACAATTAGGAAGAAGCACAACGAAAGCGTTCATGAAGTAGTTGGTTTAATTACCAGCGAATATGAATGCGGGTTGTGATTGCATTAATTTTGTTCCAAGTTCTCAAGATGGATCGAGAGATCTGTCGCTTTGAAACTTATGAACGGCACAAACGCGAAACATATCAGCGTCCTATAAGACTTCAGTGTTATAGGATCAAGCGACTAAGTGCACATGGTGGATGCCTTGGCGATTACAGGCGAAGAAGGACGTGGTAGCCTGCGAAAAGCTGCGGGGAGCTGGCAAACAAGCTTTGATCCGCAGATGTCCGAATGGGGAAACCCACTGCAGCGATGCAGTATTCCTGGCTGAATACATAGGCCAGTGAAGGCGAACCGGGTGAACTGAAACATCTCAGTAACTCGAGGAAAAGACATCAACCGAGATTCCGAAAGTAGTGGCGAGCGAAATCGGAGTAGCCTTTACGATTTAGCAGTTCAGATAATCGAACGGAATGGAAAGTCCGGCCGTAGCAGGTGATAGCCCTGTAGATGAAATCTGGATTGTGGAACTAGGCGTAAGAGAAGTAGGGCGGGACACGTGAAATCCTGTCTGAAGATGGGGGGACCATCCTCCAAGGCTAAATACTCGTAATCGACCGATAGTGAACCAGTACCGTGAGGGAAAGGCGAAAAGAACCCCGGAAGGGGAGTGAAATAGATCCTGAAACCGTGTGCATACAAACAGTCGGAGCCTCTTTATGGGGTGACGGCGTACCTTTTGTATAATGGGTCAGCGACTTACATTCAGTGGCGAGCTTAACCGAATAGGGAAGGCGTAGCGAAAGCGAGTCCGAATAGGGCGAATCAGTCGCTGGGTGTAGACCCGAAACCAGATGATCTACCCATGGCCAGGTTGAAGGCACGGTAACACGTGCTGGAGGACCGAACCCACTAATGTTGAAAAATTAGGGGATGAGCTGTGGATAGGGGTGAAAGGCTAAACAAATCTGGAAATAGCTGGTTCTCTCCGAAAACTATTTAGGTAGTGCCTCAAGTATTACTGCGGGGGGTAGAGCACTGTTATAGCTAGGGGGTCATGGCGACTTACCAAACTATGGCAAACTCCGAATACCCGCAAGTACAGCTTGGGAGACAGAGCACCGGGTGCTAACGTCCGGACTCAAGAGGGAAACAACCCAGACCGCCAGCTAAGGTCCCCAATTATTGCTAAGTGGGAAACGAAGTGGGAAGGCATAGACAGTCAGGAGGTTGGCTTAGAAGCAGCCACCCTTTAAAGAAAGCGTAATAGCTCACTGATCGAGTCGTCCTGCGCGGAAGATGTAACGGGGCTAAGCAATAAACCGAAGCTGCGGGTGTGTACCTTTGGTACACGCGGTAGGAGAGCGTTCTGTAAGCCTGCGAAGGTGGCTTGTAAAGGCTGCTGGAGGTATCAGAAGTGCGAATGCTGACATGAGTAGCGATAAAGGGGGTGAAAAGCCCCCTCGCCGTAAGTCCAAGGTTTCCTGCGCAACGTTCATCGGCGCAGGGTGAGTCGGCCCCTAAGGCGAGGCAGAGATGCGTAGCTGATGGGAAGCTGGTTAATATTCCAGCACCGTCGTACAGTGCGATGGGGGGACGGATCGCGGAAGGTCATCAGGGTGTTGGAAGTCCCTGTTGCGACATTAGAGAAGGCGCTTTAGGCAAATCCGGGCGCGTGATTCAAGGGTGTTGCACGAGGTCCCATGTGGACCGAAGTGATTGGAAGTGGTTCCAAGAAAAGCCTCTAAGCTTCAGCTGTACGAGACCGTACCGCAAACCGACACAGGTGGACGGGATGAATATTCCAAGGCGCTTGAGAGAACTCAGGAGAAGGAACTCGGCAAATTGATACCGTAACTTCGGGAGAAGGTATGCCCCGGTAGTGTGATGCGCCTGCGCGCAGAGCATGAAGGGGCCGCAGAGAATCGGTGGCTGCGACTGTTTATTAAAAACACAGCACTCTGCCAAGACGAAAGTCGACGTATAGGGTGTGACGCCTGCCCGGTGCCGGAAGGTTAAGTGATGGGGTGCAAGCTCTTGATCGAAGCCCCGGTAAACGGCGGCCGTAACTATAACGGTCCTAAGGTAGCGAAATTCCTTGTCGGGTAAGTTCCGACCTGCACGAATGGCGTAACGATGGCCACACTGTCTCCTCCTGAGACTCAGCGAAGTTGAAGTGTTTGTGATGATGCAATCTCCCCGCGGCTAGACGGAAAGACCCCATGAACCTTTACTGTAGCTTTGCATTGGACTGTGAACCGGCCTGTGTAGGATAGGTGGGAGGCGCTGAAACCGAGTCGCTAGATTCGGTGGAGCCGACCTTGAAATACCACCCTGGTTTGTTTGCGGTTCTAACCTTGGTCCGTTATCCGGATCGGGGACAGTGCATGGTAGGCAGTTTGACTGGGGCGGTCTCCTCCCAAAGTGTAACGGAGGAGTTCGAAGGTACGCTAGGTACGGTCGGAAATCGTGCTGATAGTGCAATGGCATAAGCGTGCTTGACTGTGAGACTGACAAGTCGAACAGGTGCGAAAGCAGGACATAGTGATCCGGTGGTTCTGAATGGAAGGGCCATCGCTCAACGGATAAAAGGTACTCTGGGGATAACAGGCTGATACCGCCCAAGAGTTCATATCGACGGCGGTGTTTGGCACCTCGATGTCGGCTCATCTCATCCTGGGGCTGTAGCCGGTCCCAAGGGTATGGCTGTTCGCCATTTAAAGAGGTACGTGAGCTGGGTTTAAAACGTCGTGAGACAGTTTGGTCCCTATCTGCCGTGGGCGTTGGATACTTGACGGAGCCTGCTCCTAGTACGAGAGGACCGGAGTGGACGTACCTCTGGTGTACCGGTTGTCATGCCAATGGCATTGCCGGGTAGCTAAGTACGGAAGAGATAACCGCTGAAGGCATCTAAGCGGGAAACTCGTCTGAAGATTAGGTATCCCGGGGACTAGATCCCCCTGAAGGGTCGTTCGAGACCAGAACGTTGATAGGTCGGGTGTGGAAGCACAGTAATGTGTTGAGCTAACCGATACTAATTGCCCGTGCGGCTTGATCCTATAACTCTGTGGGTTTTATGACCTGATAGATAGTAGCGACAAGTGCCGTTTATAGTGAAAGAATTCGTCAAACATAACCCCCTGTTGCTCGCCGATCGTCACCCCCATAGGACACGCTCCTTGGCCAGTGACTGACTCGCGCAACACGTCGTGCTTCTTCCAAATTGGGGCCCGTAGACTTAAAACGCTACCGGCCCAACCCTTTACGCCTGACGACCATAGCAAGGTGGTCCCACTCCTTCCCATCCCGAACAGGACAGTGAAACGCCTTCGCGCCGATGATAGTGAACATTCGTTTGTGAAAGTAG
>NZ_BAAGVF010000013.1:0-957 GCF_054781015.1 Bordetella muralis
GCGCGTGGTATCACGATCAACACGGCACACGTGGAATACGAGACGCAGAACCGTCACTATGCGCACGTTGACTGCCCGGGTCACGCGGACTACGTCAAGAACATGATTACGGGTGCTGCGCAGATGGACGGCGCGATCCTGGTGTGCTCGGCCGCAGACGGCCCGATGCCGCAGACGCGTGAGCACATTCTGCTGAGCCGCCAGGTTGGCGTGCCGTACATCATCGTGTTCCTGAACAAGGCCGACATGGTTGATGACGCCGAGTTGCTCGAGCTGGTGGAAATGGAAGTTCGCGAGTTGCTGTCGAAGTACGACTTCCCCGGCGACGACACCCCGATCATCAAGGGTTCGGCCAAGTTGGCGCTCGAAGGCGACAAGGGCGAGTTGGGCGAGCAAGCGATTTTGGCGCTGGCCGATGCGCTGGACACGTACATCCCGACGCCTGAGCGTGCGGTTGACGGTGCGTTCCTGATGCCTGTGGAAGACGTGTTCTCGATCTCGGGTCGTGGCACGGTGGTGACGGGCCGCGTTGAGCGCGGTATCGTCAAGGTCGGCGAAGAAATCGAAATCGTGGGTATCAAGCCGACGGTCAAGACGACGTGCACGGGCGTGGAAATGTTCCGCAAGCTGCTGGACCAAGGTCAAGCGGGCGACAACGTGGGTATTCTGTTGCGCGGCACCAAGCGTGAAGACGTCGAGCGTGGCCAAGTGCTGGCCAAGCCGGGTTCGATCACGCCGCACACCGAGTTCACCGCCGAGGTGTACATTCTGTCCAAGGAAGAAGGTGGCCGTCACACGCCGTTCTTCAACGGCTATCGTCCGCAGTTCTACTTCCGTACGACGGACGTGACCGGCTCGATCGACCTGCCCAAGGACAAGGAAATGGTGTTGCCGGGCGACAACGTGTCGATGACCGTCAAGCTGCTGGCTCCGATCGCCATGGAAGAAGGTCTGCGC